>CAJXNY010000025.1 GCA_913057435.1 uncultured Oceanospirillaceae bacterium
GCTTCGCTGTGGAAGCCACTATCCGCAGTGATGGCGACGCTTTGCAGTATCCGTTTATCACCTGCTACTTTACGCATCTTGTCATGGATTTTAAGCAGCACGCGCGTGAAGGTGTGCTGTTCCTGCCCCGAGCCGTAGGCCTTGTGCATGGATCGGGCGACCGCTCTGTCCCAGCCGTTCAGGCTCGGTCGCCAGTGCTTTTTTATCTTTTCAGAGACCCGCTTCATTCCTGGATTCGCTAACCTCCGCTCTACAGCCTGCTCCCCCTATATTTAATTTTTGTTAGCCAGGTTTGCTAAACTAGTGCCTCTCCATCATCAGTAGGCCTCAGCATGACAGACACAGACACCAGCACTGATCACAGCAGCCACTACATTCTTAATCGTGAGTACTTCACCGAATGTTTCGACGAATCTGCCAGCACCGCTACCGGCCTCAAAGCATACCGAAAGGCCATACTCTTGATCATTGGGGCCAGCATTTTTTTTGTCATGGATTTCGATGTCTATGTCGCATGGTTTCTACTCGCCCTCGGCAGCGTCGAACTGCTATCCGTTCGATATAGACGAAGCTGGTGGGTTGCGCGCCAAATGATCAGCCGCGCTGCGGGCAGCAAGGTTAGTATTCGGATTAATGATCAAGGTATCTTTACCGACAATACTTCTCACCAGAAAAGCATCCTCTGGAGCGATATTGCTGAAATCAAGAGCACCGAGAAGGGTTTTATAGTCATCCATAATCAAGGTACTAGCTATCTTTCCAAAAGCGGCCTGGAGAAGGATTTTTTGGATTTTTTAGCCGAAAAATCAAAAGCTATGACCTAAGTCGGGCTGTTTCTGCCCTATAACGTCCTGCTCTGCGGAAACTCAGGAGCGACAGCGAGTAAACTTTCCGTAGCAGCAACTTGTATTGGCTATGTCCAGAAAAGATCAAGAACAGCTCAATAGCTTCCAACTGAGGATTTATGCCCGGAGGGTGCAGCTGTCCCACAGAAAAACGCCATGCTGTCAGCGTTTTGTCGGAGTTCTGCCATGTGGGGGCGTTGTCACCAGAGAAAGTCAGGAGCAGATCGAGGCTTTCTCAATGAAACTCCGCTCCCACATCTAATTCAAATCGGCTTTCAGCCATCAGCCTTGATGCATACGCCGCCGACCCAGCGGTCCCGTGCCATTAGCTGTCGGTAATCGCGCTGGCCCGCCAGCACCGCGCGGCCAGTTTCGGTAATGCTGACAAGGTAAGTTGGCCAGCGTTCAGCGGTTGTTTCAATGCTAACCAGCGGCTGCGACGCTTCGCCTAGCTGCCGTACGATCGACCAGAACATCAGGTCGCCCAGCCAGGGCAGTGGTTCCAGTTCTCGCATGTAACGGCTAAACAGGCGGCCTGCCGGGATGCTCTGTTCACTGGCCAGCAGTTGTAACGCCAGGGTTTCAGTCAGGCTCAGGCCGGTCACCGGGTCCGGCAGTTCTTCAAGGTGGCGTCGTAGTGCATTGGCCATCATCGGTATCGCAAGGGTGCCCTGCTCTGTTATCTGTCTGAGTGCGTTTGGGGAGTCAGCACAAAGCGCTACCCACACCTGTTCACCCAGCGCAAGCTGCGCCTCGGTTATCGGTTTGCGCTCATTTAGCCACAGGTAGCGAATTAACTCAGGGGAGAGCTGACCAATGCCAATAAAATCTTCAACGCCGGGGATCTGGTCAACACAGATCATCTCCAGCACCACATCGGGCCGGTTGCGGTAAACGTAAGATAGCAGGAAGGCCAGGATCAGCTGGTCGAAGCTGTCATGTTCAAACCAGAACACCACCCGCCGCCACTGTTCCATCTTGAACAGGCCTTCGTAGCTTGGCAGCGCCCGTGCTCGTACATCGTTCAACGTCATATCATAGGCCTGGGCGGCAAACTCATAACGCATTTTGATGAACGGCTCTATCGGCAGATCATGTACCGGCCCCTGGCAAAACGGATCGGAGAATTCAAGAAACTCACCGGAGAAACCGATCAGTTCCAGTGCGTGTTTAATGTCGGTGCCGCAGCGGATATGCAGGGTTTCAGCGTCGTCGGTTACCGGCCCCGCCAGCGCAAGGCTATCAATATGTGCTTTCATTGCAGGCCAGCTATCAAAGCTGTTTTCCCGGGCGATCACCAGCTGACAATGGGTCAATTTGATTTCGCTGGGCTGTAACGTTAATCCGCGTGGATGGGAGCGCTCTATCCGCTGCACAGCGTCGGGGTGGGAGGTCTGAAGCTGTTTGAACAACTCTTTGGCCCGCTTTTTCTGCTGTTCAAGGTTCAGCTTGCCATGGAAATAATCACGGGGTTTTGCAGGTGAGGATAATTTTTGAATAGACATACGAACTCCGAAACATCATTAAGCCCGCGTCCGCATAACAGGCATCGATTGCCGAATTTATGGCAATCATTTCGGTTTTTCGTACTCAAGGTGAAGACGGGCGCAGCCCTTTCCGCGAACATGGATGCCAACAGGCATGGGCGAAATATAAAGAGTTAGGCGCTCGGATTCAAGCTATCCCATAAAAGGCTGTTGCCCAGTCAGGACTTCGATACCCGTTATTACGACATCCGTCAGGTCAGCTGGGACAGCTACATTGAAGTGCGGAGTAATCGCTACAGCGTGCCATCCGAGTACTGTGGCCAGCCGGTGACCATCCGCATCAGTCTGATAGGTGAGTTGAGTGTCTACGATATCGGGGGCCAACTGTTGGCACAGCATATCCTGCATGCTGCCACTGAAGGCCTGTCTGCTCTCGACAGGCACGGACCATCACAATCTCCTGAAAACGACGCCGAGACGGCGGCAGGTGAAACCTGCGCAGGTGGGATTTTCATGGGTGCCTTGTATTCTGCATTCACTTTTTCATTATTAGCCCTTGTATTAGATATTTCCTAAAAAACGAGCCAAACAGTTACGAATTATTAGCAGATAAAGCCTGACTCTATTGCGATATAGAATTAAGGAAGGGTTTCATTATTTAAAATGACTGGAAATTAACGCAAGCTTAATAAAGCAAACTTTAATGTTATTTATTTATAATCATGAAACACTTGCGGACTTAAAAAATGAGTTTAATTAAATATTTGTATTTACTTTTAAATCAACCACTTTAATATACCCGTAGATTTTTCAGGAGAAGATCTTTTAAATCTGTCCCTTAAACACGAAAGGAAGCGATACCGTGGAAAAAAACAATACACCCTTCTTATTACCAAGCTACATTGTGTGACCAGTACCGCTGAAAGTGGTTCTGATGATATCTTCATTGAAGTACATGCAGTGCAGAATGGATCCGAAATATTTGTTGGTCGCTACTTTGACCAGAACCCTCTGAAAATGAAAGGCTCAGGGGATAAAGATGATGCCTATGTTGACATTACAATAAATGAGGATGATATTTCCGGCCTGGGTTATATCGATGCTTTGAAAATCAGCCTGTATGACAACGATGCCAGCAATGGCTGGAACGGAAAAGAAGATGACCGCGACACAATTGGTCATGCTTACATCTACCGTGATGAAACTGAATATGACTCTTATAAGGTAATCGACCAGGGTGACCAGGGTTATGGGAAAGGAGACGGTCGTTATCACGTTTACTATCGAATTATTGATAAACCAATCCAGACCCTGCGTGTATTCGGCATCAAGTGTGATGAGTCCTCACGTGGATGTAATGTAGATGCTGTTGAGGCGGTATTTGCATTGGCAGAGGAGGCTTCATCTAAAGCTAGTGATGCTATGGATAAAAGCCCACGCCCACGTGCTAAAGCTATTTCCAAAGGCTTTGATATTGCATCCGAGGTACTTGGTAATATCACTGATCTGGTCGTTTGGCTGGCTGATGCCTTGGAAGGGGACGACGAAGTTTATATCCAGCATGTTGATAGAGATAACCATAATATCCAGGGTGGCGGCTGGCCACAGGCTGGTGGCACTCAGAAAATGAACAACGATCAGCAGTTCACTTTCGGGGAAAGTGGTGTCGAGTATATCCGTGTACCGATGGACCGTGGCCCAGTAACGCTGCAGCTTCGTGAACGTGACCCTTACACCCATGATGCCTGCATCGGTTCTTATACTTTTGATGAAAGCTATTACAACAAGTATAAGGATACCGGTTCAAGAATCGTTGTGACTGATCACTATTTCCGGGATCAGAGCAGCGGCCAGGGTGCACTTTATCAGCTGTGTATCAGCATGGGTCTTGAAAACTGGGCGGTTAACCCTGTTATTGATGAGCAAGAAGCTGGCTAATTACATTGCCGCACTTAAAAGCCCGCATCCTTGATGCGGGCTTTTATCAAGAACCATCTGGATACTGACTGGATATAGCTGAATCCAACTCGGCAAAAGTACTGCAGCCCACTCCAACCTTTACCTTTCTTTACACCCTCTTTACGTATCTCAGAACAGTGGCGCTTTAGAATGCGGGCACTTTTTTCAGGTATCGAACAGGAGTCGCTCGATGAAATTGACTACCCGCCCATGGTCCACTCCGCTGGTGATTGCCAGCTCTATTATTGTCACCGTCAGTGGGGTGATGATGTTTTTCCATCTGGGTGATGCGCTGGTAAAGGGTGCCCATGAATGGCTGGGGCTGTTATTTGCTGGCGGGATGTTGCTGCACATTCTGAACCACTGGCCCACTTTCAAGCGCTATTTTTCCCAGCGGATGGCGGTGGTGATTATGTCGGTGGTGATGGTGGCGGGAGCTGGGTTTATTGGTGCCAGCGCGATGAATGAGGATAAACACCCGGTACGGCTGGTTGTAGATCAGGTACTGGAGCTGCCGTTGAGTCGATTGGCGCTGATGCAGGATCGAAGCCTGGCTGAGATTGAGCAGGTGCTGGCGACGGCGGGGATTGAGGCGGGTGCGGAGAGTTCGCTGGAGGGGCTGGCGCAGTCAAACCAGCGCCATCCGTTTGAGCTGATGGAGCTGCTGTTTGTTGAAAACACCGTTCGTTAACTAACAGATATCGCCAGCAAGCTGGCTCCTACAACACAGGTGTTTTAATGCGCGTAGGAGCCAGCTTGCTGGCGATCAGTGCTTAACTTGCAGAGTTCACAGTAGCAGGCTGAGCAATGCCCCGGCGGCTGTAGATGAACAGGCCGATGAACACCGCCAGACCGGTAAGGCTGATCAGCATTTCATTGTGTGGCCAGAGCATGGCCACAGCACAGACACCGCTCAATGCGCGCAGCGCGATGTTCAGCGGGCCTTCCAGGTAGCCTTCCATCAGACCAACAAACGCGTAGAGGCCAAACATAGCGAATACGAAGATAGTCATAACTTCCTGAGTACTGCCACCGATGAAGTTGGTGTAAGCGAACAGCAACGGCACGATGTACAGACCTTTGGCGATTTTCCAGGCGGTGAAGCCGGTGGCCATTGGCGGGGTTTTGGCGATTGCCGCAGCCGCAAAGGCGGTCAGGCAGACTGGCGGGGTCACGTTGGAGTCCTGCGACAGCCAGAAGATGATCATGTGGGCGGACACCAGGGTGGCTGCCAGGATGCTTGGGTCCAGTGCCTGTTCCAGCAACTGGCCTTTGAAATCAGCCGGTACCTGGGCCAGTAGCGCAATGGCGTCAGCTTCGCTCATGGGTGCGGCCAGCAATGCGAACTGCTCACCACCGATCAGCATAAAGATCATTTTTGCCTGTTCCGGCAGGTTACCGGCGGCGATCAGGTCCACCAGTTGGGACTCGGCGATCAGGTTATACAGTGCCGGTGCCGACAGGGTTGCCAGTACGATGTAGGACGCCGTTACCGGCAGGCCCATGCCCAGAATCAGTGACGCCAGTGCCACCAGGGTCAGCATGATCAGCAAGCTGCCATCCGCCCATTGCGCCACCATCAGTGAGAAGGTGTTGCCGATGCCGGTCATGGCAACCACGTTCACCACCAGCCCGACAGCGATCAGCAGCATGGCAGTGGTGGCCATATTTTTAGCTCCCTGAGACAGCGCATCCACTACATCGGTAATACCCATCGGATTTTTCGACAGCCAGGAGCTGGCAATCACCGACAGAATCGAGATACCGGCGGCGTAGGTCGGGGTAAAGCCATAGATCAGCAAAGACACCAGTACGACGAGCGGCAGCAGGTAATGCCAGCCATCTTTGAACACTTCGCCAATAGGACGGGTATCCAGTTCGACCGCATGGGCGTGGCTGCGCATCGCTTCTACCCGCACATAGAAACCGACCGACAGGAAGTACAGCAGTGCAGGCAGTGCTGCGATGGCGATGATGTCGATGTAAGGGATCTGGGTATAAGACGCCATGATGAAGGCCCCTGCTCCCATCACCGGTGGCATCAGCTGACCACCCGTGGAGGCGGCGGCTTCAACACCGGCGGCGAATTTAGCCGGGAAGCCTGCTTTGCGCATCAGCGGGATGGTAATAACGCCGGTAGACACGGTGTTCGCAACCGATGAGCCCGATACCGAACCCATCAGACCGGAGCCCAGTACAGCCACAAAACCTGGCCCACCAACAAAGCGACCGGCGGCGCAGCGCGACAGCTCGATGATGAAATCCCCTGCCCCGGATTTAACCAGAAAGGCACCGAACAGGATAAACATGAATACATACGTCCAGGAGATACGGGCAATCTGGCCGAACATCCCCTCAGACGAGAAATAAGAGCGGTACAGCAGGGTTTCCAGGCTCAGCCCGGCAAAACCGAAGATACCGTCGATATAAGGCCCCCACCAGAATACGTAGGTGAGTGCGACCACGATCATGCTGGGAATAAACCAGCCGGTGGTACGCCGTGCCATCTCCAGCGCGATAAAGATCGCACACAGTGAGGCCAGCCAGTCAGTACTGATAAACGTCACACCCCGATCATAGAGGGCGTCTTCAAAACCGATCAGGTACAGCGTACAGATAATCGCCGCGCCCCCCAGCAAAATATCCAGCACCAGTGCCAGCTTTTCCATCGCCTGGTTACTGCTGCGAAAGGCAGGCACCATCAGCGCACACAGCAGGGCAAAGCCACCGAAATGGATGGCGGATACCCAGAGTTCCGACAGGGTGCCCAGGGTGTTGAAGTAGATATGCAGCACGGAAAACAGCGCCCCGGCCCAGTAGATAAAGCGGCCAGTTGCAGATTTTTCATCGCGCTTGGCCAGCTCCATACTTTGCAGTTTGGCAGCCGTATCCTGATCGCTCAGGCTGGCGGTGGTTGAGTCAGACATAGGATTCTTCTTATGATCAGAGGGTGCAGGAATATCCAGGGTGACGCCCCCTGCACGATTGCCAGGGGTGCGTCTTGATCGGGCCTGTTATTTCGCCGCGATCAGGTGAGCAGGGATTTCGATGCCCTGTTCTTTGTAGTAACGCGCGGCACCTGGATGCAGGGGTGCGGGCAGGCCAGCAATCGCTTTCTGCAGCGACATCGCTTTGGTCGCTTTATGGATGCCATTGAGGAACGGCAGGTTTTCGTAGAATGTTTTGGTCAGCAGGTAAACATCCTGCTCAGACACATCATCACGCACGGCGAGGAAGTTCGGCTGTGCCATGGTGCGGATCTCTTTGCTCTGGCCCGGGTAGGTGTTAGCCGGGATCACAAATCGGGTCCACAGCTTGTAAGGGCCATTGGCCTGTTTGATCTGTTCATCAGTGACATCCAGCACCTGGATATCATTCCCTAGTGCCGCATACGCACGGGTAATGGCACTGGTTGGGACACCTGATGGGATGTTCATGCCTTCAATAGTGCCGTTCTGTAATGCATCAGCAGAGGCACCGTAACCCATATATGCCAGATTGAAGCCTTCCGGATTGATCGACAGGTTGTTAAGAATGGTACGGCCCGAACCTTCTGTGCCAGAATTCTTCTTACCAATGGAGAACTTTTTACCATTGAGGGCAGCCATATCAGTGATCGTACCCGTCTGGGCATATTCACTTTTTACCACAAACTGTTCTACGTTCTGCCACAACATAGTGACAGAACGCAGGTGTTTCTGTGGACCGGAGTTAGCAATCCGTCCTTCACCGTTCCATGCCCAGCCGCCGTACAGCCCCATCAGGATGGCAAACTGTGCTTCATTTTCACGCAGCAATTTAACATTCTCACCTGAACCGGCAGAGTTAATCGCAGACATGGAGATTTTATGACTCGGTTCCAGTTTAATTTTAGTCAGGGTCGCCAGTGCTACGCCCACTGGGTAATAGGTTCCGCCAGTGGATGCGGTGGCCAGTACGTAAGAACGCTTTTCAGCGGCCATCGCCTGAGTCGCTGCGCCAACCGCAGTGCTCAGTACCAGCGCTGCGCCCAGGCCTTTGATCAAACGGCGTTTAGTGATGTTCATCTTGGTTTCCTTATGCTTGTTGTTATGCAGACGGATAAACTGCACAGCATAGAGCAAGGAACGGGCCAGAACTAACAAATACTTATAACCTATTGATAGTTAATGGTTTTTATAAACACATAACGGAGTTCATACTATGGATAAGCAATATCTTGCTTATTGCGCCGGTATTACGTCGGCCAGTTTTTGCTTATTGGCACAGCACCGGTCAATTATCCATCACCTCAGCTACTCGGAGCAGAGCAGACCAGCAATAAAAACCGCAGATTAAGCGCTGAAATGCTGCTAAACCGTACAAAAAACCACCATCGGCAATTTTTTGCTTATTGGCTTCCAGCGTTAGCTTTCACCCTCTGCCAGGTAATCCTGCCGGTTAATACCGTATTTGACCATTTTCTGATTGAGGGTACGCCGGGGCAGCTCCAGCTCGTCCATGACCGCTTTAATATTTCCCTGATGGGACTTGAGTGCAGCGCTGATCACATCCGCTTCAAAAGCCGCGACCTGTAATGCCAGTGGCAGGGCTTTATCAGCCACCGGGGCACTGCTGATCCGGGGTGACTGACTGCCCAGCAGATCCACCAGCCTGGCCTGGCCGTCCAGCGCGAAACGCACAGCAGTATTTTTCAGTTCTCGCACATTGCCCGGCCAGTTCCAGCCGACCAGGGTGCGGTGGTCCTGTTCACTGAGCACCCGGCTATCGCGGCCATAAGCTGCGGCGGCACGGTTCATATAGTGGGTGAACAGCAGAGGGACATCTTCCTGCCGTTCACGCAACGGTGGAATGTGCAGCTGAGCAACATTGAGACGGTAAAACAGGTCATCACGAAAGCCGGGGTCGGTTTTAAGGTCAACTTTGGAGGCCGCCACCACACGTAAATCCACCGGCAGCTGACTGTTGGAACCCAGCCGTTCGATGGTGCCCTCCTGCAGTGAGCGCAACATACGGATCTGCAGCGGCGCTGGCATGCTTTCGATCTCATCCAGAAACAGGGTACCGCCGTCGGCATGCTCAAACTTGCCGATGCGCCGTTTGGCCGCGCTGGTAAAGGCCCCAGCCTCATGGCCAAACAGTTCGCTCTCAATCAGTGCCTCCGGCACCGCACCGCAGTTGATCGGTACAAAGTTCTGCTGATGACGCTCACTGAGATCGTGCAGGCACTGGGCCACCAGCTCTTTGCCGGTGCCGGTTTCGCCGTAAATAATAATATTGGTATTCAGCCCGGCCAGGGTGCTGATATCCTGGCGTAACTGGGCAATGGCTGGGGAGATACCAATCAGCCGGGCATCAATGCCGGAGCGAGTCGCCAGGTTCTGCTGCAGCCGCAGGTTTTCGATTTGCAGCTGGCGCTTTTCACAGGCCCGGTGAATCGTTTCCACCAGCCGTTCGGGGACAAACGGCTTTTCGATAAAGTCGTAGGCTCCCAGCCGCATCGCACTGATCGCCATGTCCACATCACCGTGGCCGGTCAGCAAAATCACCGGCAAGTCGGGTACCCGTCGCCGTGCCTCGGCCATCAGCGCGAGCCCATCCATGCCGGGCATCCGTACATCACTGAGTAAAATCCCGGCAAAATCCGCCGTCAGGTGGCTCAGCGCACTGCTGGCATCGTCACAGCTGGTGACGGTAAAACCAGACATGCGCAGCCATTGCTCTGTTGCCTGACGAACCATTGGCTCATCATCGACCAGCAATACCTGGCCTGATTCAGTCTGCACGTTGTTTCTGCTCACTGTTGTGTTATCGGATAAACGGCCGCGCAGTATAAAGCGAACCTGCGTCAGAGGTTAAGCCCGCGGCAACCAGAGTTCAAAACAGGCGCCACTCTGGTCACCGTTATGGGCGCTGATCTCACCACCCAGGTCGGCGACGATTGAGGCAACAATGGCCAGCCCCAGGCCCAGCCCGCTCCCCATCGGTTTGCTGGTAATAAAGGGCTCGAACAGCTGGTCCATCATCGCCAGCTCGATCCCCGATCCCGTATCGGTCAGTTGTATCTGCACCCGTTCAGGCAGGGCCTGCACGGTTAACTGTAACTGACCCGCCCCACCAGCACTGTCGATAGCGTCACAGCCGTTGCTGATCAGGTTGCTGAAGATCTGCTCCAGCCGGGCACTGTCCCCCAGTACCATCAACGTCGGGTCCAGCGCGCTGCACTCGAAACGGATATCACCACTGGCCAGCCGCTCGCGAAATAGCAACCGGGTCTGGTCGATTACGACGGCCAGCGACACGGGCCCCAGTACAGGGGGTTTTTTATAGGCAAATACTTTGAGCTGACGGGTCAGTTGCGTCATCCGCTGCGCCAGCTCATCCAGCCGGTGTAAATTGTCCGGCAGGTATTCCTGCAGCATCGCTGGCTGCGTTGTCAGCTGGCGGCAAATGGAGATATAGGTTCGCATGGCGGTCAGCGGCTGGTTCAGCTCATGCACCACCGCGCTGGACATTCGCCCCAAGGCTGCCAGTTTTTCCGCCTGTACCAGCGCTTGCTGAGCGTCGGCCAGCGCCTGGGTGCGCAGGGCCACTTTTTGTTCCAGTGATTCATTGGCCTGGCGCAGCGCCCGTTCCAGCTTTTTGCGTCGGGAGATATCAATGATGGTTACCAAAAACTGACTACTGGGTTCACGGCGCATCCGACGGATAGAAAACAGCAATGGAAATTCGGTGCCATCGCCCCGCCTCCCGACTACTTCATAGCCGGTCACCGGAGAGAAATTTCGCTCATTGAGCCGTGACAGCGCCCGTTGCACGGGTAAAAAACCCTCTAGCCCGGCAAGCAGCTCGCTCAGTTTGAGCCCAGCGACCTGCGGCTGAGAAACGCCAAACTGACGTAACGCCATGGGGTTGATAAACAGAATTTCACCGCCGTTGCCCAGAGTGATCAGGCCTACTTCAGAACGGCTGATAATGGTGCGTTGCTGCGCTTCGTTGCGGGCCAGGGCTGATCGGGTTTCCTGCTGCGAGCGTTTTTTCAGGTGTCGCTCACGCAGGTAAAGCAACAACAGGCCCAGCGCAAAACCACCACCCAGTGTCATCAGAACGACTACCCGACTGCGTGCCTGCAGGGCCTGGGTAGAACTCAGAATGGTGAAGGTCCAGCCCAGATCATCCAGCCGGACTTGCTGCGCCAGCATCTCCTTACCATCGGGCTGTCGCCAGAGGCTGACCTTTAACTCAGCCTCCAGCACGACCTGGCGCTGCTGTGCTGACAGCTCGGTGAGCGATTGCATCTGCCAGCCAGGCCAGGATGCAAGAAAGACCAGCCCCTGATCATCGGAGACCATAAATTCACCACGTTCCGGCAACTCAGGCACAAGCTTTAGCAGATTAATACGCACCACCGCTGCCCCCGCAAACTGCTGTTGTTCATATATCGGCGCAGACAGAAAGTAAGCCGGAGCCTGACCCACCTGCAAACTGGAGTAACGCCCCTGTTCACCAGCCTTTGCCTGGGTAAAGTACGGCGCATTCGCATGGGACCCGGCAAACAGTGCCTCGCTATCACGCCAGTGACTATAAGCAAGCACCCTGCCCTGCGCGTTAAGGATAAATAGTCCGCCAGACCCGGCAACCAGGTTCATTTGTTCCAGATAACGGGATACGCCGCTCCACTGCTGGGGCCGGTCGCTTTGCAGCAGGCGTTTGACGTCAGCATTCTGGGTGAGTAAAAACGGCAGGTATCGATATTCTTTGAGAGCATTACGCACCCGGTTAATCGAGTGCAGCAGACGATCAGTGCCCTGGCTGTGCAGCGCATTAAGCGACCAGAGCCGGGATTGATGGCCAGCCAGCGATGCACCAATCAGCATCAACAGACACCAGAGCACAGCCCAGGCTGCCATCCGCCGCGCCGTCATGGATAACGCATGGCCGGGGCCAGGCTCAGAGTGGGTGGTAGCAGGGGTGGGTAACATGGCAGCAGCAGGTTCTCACGGCATCGAAAACAGAGGGTGGCTATTGTGCCTGCACGGACACACGGATGGCCAGTCACCTGTTATTCAGCCAGGAGCGGCTATATAGTACGAACAGATCTGCTATCAGGGATAGACCGATGAGACGTATTACCCGCATGTTGCTTTGCCTGCCTGTTATTGCTCTGCTGACCGGACCACTGGCGGTGCAGTCTGCCTGGGCAAAACCCGCCCCCTGGTTTGTGTACCAGAGTAAAAGCACCGGCCACCGTATCTGCCTGCAAGCTGACCCCGGCAAAGCATGGCAACTTGTCAGCGGCCCCTATCGCGGACCGCAATGCCAGCAGACGATACGCCGTTAATCGGCGCAAAACGCCAGAATTTGCTGCTGCATAGCCGTGGCATCGGTGTAGTTCAGTGCAATGGGCCGCACCTGGTTACCCACTCGCAGCACCAGCGATGGAAAGCCCTGCACCGGCATCCGTGAAGTCAGTTGCAACTGTGCCTGAAACAGCTGTTCAACCCGTTCCCCAGCCATATCTGTTTTAAACTGCGCCACATCCAGGCCGATTTCCTGCGCCATCTGCTCCAGCATATCCAGATTGGAGGGGTTGAGTGCGCGCAGGTAATAACCCCGCTGAACCGCATTGATCATTACTTCCAGCTGCCCCTGTAATCCCGCTGCAATGACTGCTCGGCAGGCGGGGTAAGTCGAGCGACGCGGCTGGCAGTCACGCCAGAAATCAAAGTTGAATTCAGCCCCCAGCTGGCGCTGTATCTGCTGCCAGGTCATCGGTAGCTTGAGCTGCATGTCTTCAGACATCGGCTGGTCTGAATCCGGCGCCAGGCCACCGGCCACATATTCAATCGCTACATGTTCCGGTAACTGTTCACACAGCTGCGTCCAGGTGGGTTTAAAACCCCAGCACCAGCTGCACATCGGGTCATAAAAGTAGTAAAGAGTTGCTGACATAAGCGCCACAGGTCCGAAATAAGAGTTATGAATGAACATATCATCAAAAACAGTGCGCATCATAGTCTGCCGAGCCGTTAGTACGAAAGAACCACGGATATTTTCGGTCTGGAATCGAACCCCATCGAAAACAGGTACTCAAACCTGCTGGGTATAACGGGGGTAATGGGTGATGATGATCAATATCTGGGCCGTACTGAGTGCAACCATTGTGGCGTACCTGGCCGGAGCAGTCTGGTATTCACCATTACTGTTTTTTAACCGCTGGTGTGAGGAAACGGACACCTCGCCGCAAGCGGAGCTGGTAAGCCCGATTCGTGTTTATGGACTGACATTTTTGTCTACCCTGATCAGTGCGCTGATTATGCACTGGCTGCTGGGGCCACATCCCGCCCTGCCAGATGCTCTGCTGCTAGGGGGCGCAATCGGGGGCGGGATGGTTGCCGCCTCACAGGGCATCAATTATCAGTTTAGTCAGCACAGCTTATGCCTGTGGCTGATTGATGGTGGTTTTCACTGCCTGCGTTTTTTATTGATCGGGCTGGTACTGAGCCTGTGGCCGGTGTAGCCAGAGCTGCTGCGCATGTACAGGCACATCTGAGCACGCACAAACAAAAAGGCCGCTCCCCGGGGAGCGGCCTTTTTAGCGTGCCGGGGGTGATGATCAGAGACGTTCGATCTCAGCCGCAGCTTTCTTGCTTTCAACAACTGCGCCCCAGTCAGCCTGACCGGTACGGGCAGACAAAATACGCTGCATAGCAGCCTGCTCTGTCTCTTCCAGCTCTGCTGTTTCACCAGCAGTGACCTTATCCAGCGCAATAATGGCAAAGCTGCCATCGAACAGCTCGACCGCCTGATAGGCCGGTTTCGCTGCATCTGGGTGCGGCATGGCAAAGGCAGCCTGGGCCACTTCCATCGGCAGTTTGGCATCACTACGCTGTACACCAGCGCGCTGAATCAGCGGCTCGGTACCGCTAACGCTCACCATGTCTTTGCCCTGGGCCAGAGAGGCCATCACGGCATCGACATCCTGCTGCAGTGCTGTCGCTGCCGCCGCACCGGTCAATTCTGCTTTTAAGCTCTCCTTAACTTCAGCCAGAGATTTACTGCGCGGTGGCTGGTGCTCATTAAGATGCACAACAATGGCACGACCGGAGTCAAGCTCGATCAGGCTGCTGTTGAGCTGCTCTTTGAGGACTTCATCACCAAACGCAGCCTGAAGGACACGGCCATTGGAAACGATGTCATCACCTTCAACACCGGCACGGGAGAACGGTGCACTGGTGTGAATTTTCAGTTCCAGTACGTCAGCCGGTTCCGCCAGATCACCGGCAGAGAAAGTAATATCTTCCAGCTCTTTGAGACGTGCCACGTACAGCTCATCGGTTTTAGCTTCCACCAGCTCTTTACGCAGCTGGCGCTCAACCTCAGCAAAAGAAGGTACTTTCTGCTGCTGTTTAGCGGTCAGCTTGATCAGGTGGTAACCAAATTCACTGCGTACCGGTTCGCTGACATCACCCACCTCAGCCAGCGCATACAGCGCTTCTTCAAAGGCTGCATCAAATACGCCTTTGGTGTTGATCCCCAGATCACCACCAGCTTCAGCAGAGCCGATATCATCGGAGCCGTCTTTGGCAACCGCAGCAAAGTCTTCACCGGCCTGTATACGTTTAGCCAGCGCCTCGATGTTAGCTTTAGCCGCAGCATCATCGAGATCCGGTGTTACCTCAACCAGGATGTGTGACACACCGCGCTCTTCCTTTGCCTGAAAGCTTGCCAGCATTGCCTGGTACTGGGCCTGCAGGTCATCATCGTTAACAACCACATCACCTGCCAGTGCACTACGTTCCAGTAACAGGTAATCAACGACGACCTGTTCATCGGTCATCAGCTCGGATTTCTTCGCTTCATACGCCGCTTCCACCTGCGCATCGGTCACTGTAGCCGCCGCAAGGTGCGGTGTAATGGGCAGCACGAAGTAGCTCAGGTCACGCTTCTGACGGTCCAGTGCAACAATCTGGGTAACTTCACCCGGCAGGGTGAACGATGACAACAGGTAGCCAAAGCGCTCCTGCTCCATCAATTTTTCTTTACGCAGGATATCGCGATACATAAGTGGCGACAGGCCAGCATTACGCAGCGTGGCTTCAAACTGGCCACGGTCAAATTTACCGTCCAGATGGAATTCACGAGTGGTAACAATCAGCTGATCGATCAGCTGGTCAGAAATTGTCATATTCTGGCTCTGTGCGGACTGCACCAGCACAGACTGCTCAACCAGACCTTCCAGTACGGATGCACGAATCAGGTCATCCTGCAGCAAGGCAGGGTCTGCATTTTCGCCCATCTGCGCCAATAACTGGCGACGTTGTAGTTCAACGCCCTGTGCCAGGTCGCGCTCGCTGACCTCTTCACCGTTTACGGTTGCCGGCGCATTGGAGCCCGCCGTCAGGCTGACCAGTGACTCAACACCAAACAGCGCAAAAGTGACCACGATCAGGCCAACAATAACTTTGGCGACAATACTTTGTGAGTTATCTCGGATTGATTGAAGCATCTTATCCTCAGAATACTTGCAACTAAAAAAAAAGCGTATTCACCAGGAATACGCCTTTTTTATATCTGGCGGAACGGACAGTATTCAACCCCGCGACCCCCTGCACGACAGGCAGGAATTCTAACCAGCTGAACTACCGTTCCGGCTTAAATAAGTCCTCTGATACCTGAGTGACTTACTTGTTTACCGCTTCTTTCAGGGCCTTACCTGGCTTGAAAGTTGGCAGGGTTGCCGCCGCGATTTCGATCGGCTGACCAGTCTGTGGGTTACGACCAGTACGAGCAGCACGTTCTTTAACAGCAAACGTACCAAACCCAACAAGAGCTACAGACTCGCTTTTCTGCAGCGCTTCGGTAACAGCATCCAGAGTTGCATCCAGGGCACGGCCCGCAGCTGCTTTAGGAATGTCAGCTGAAGCGGCAATAGCGTCGATCAGTTCAGACTTATTCACGTTGTTCCCCTTTGTAGAATCATTATTCTTTATGTTCTGTAAGCCTATGCCAACATTTTTTTTGTCAGGCACTTTATACCAACAGGCTGAAATGACTGTCAAGCAGGTATCACGGGCGTTTAGCCCATTTTACCTATTTAATGCGGCTGGATCTGTTCCCGCTCATTTTTAGCCTGTTTATCCTTTTCAGTAACTTCAGCCTTTACCTCTTTTTCAAGCGGCTTAGGCTGGTACCTTAAGGCTATATCCAGCACTTCATCAATCCATTTGACCGGATGTATAGCAAGGTCAGCCTTGATATTGTCCGGTATTTCCTTAAGGTCCCGCTCGTTCTCGTGCGGGATGATAACCGTTTTAATGCCACCACGGTGTGCCGCCAGCAGTTTTTCTTTCAAACCACCAATCGGCAATACCTGACCACGCAGGGTAATTTCCCCTGTCATGGCTACGTCAGCACACACCGGGATAGATGTCAGCGCTGATACCAGTGCTGTACACATGCCGATACCGGCACTCGGTCCATCCTTCGGTGTCGCACCTTCCGGTACATGGATATGGATATCACTGGACTCATGAAAATCTGGCTTAATGCCAAGGCTTTCAGAGCGACTACGTACAACAGTCAGCGCAGCCTGGATAGATTCCTTCATAACATCGCCCAGGGAGCCGGTATGAATCTGCCGCCCCTTACCTGGAACAATGGCGCTCTCAATACTGAGAATATCGCCACCGACCTGCGTCCAGGCCAGACCCGTCACATGACCAATCTGATCCTGCTCTTCAGCAAGGCCGAAGTTACATTTGCGAACACCTGAATAATGCTCAAGCGTTTCGCTGTTTACTTCACGAAGCGACTTGTCGCTTGTTAGCGCGAGATCTTTTACCACTTTCCGACAGATCTTTGCAATCTCTCGTTCCAGACCGCGCACCCCTGCTTCGCGGGTATAGTAACGGATCAGATCAAGAATTGCTTCATCTGTGATATTAACTTCTTTCTCACGCAGTCCATTATGTTTGAGCTGTTTAGGCGTCAGGTATTTGCGAGAGATATTCAGTTTTTCATCTTCGGTGTAACCCGGAATACGAATAATCTCCATCCGGTCCAATAATGGACCTGGGATATTCATCGAGTTAGACGTGCAGACAAACATAACATCGGACAGATCGTAATCGACTTCCAGGTAATGGTCGTTGAACGTACTGTTCTGCTCCGGGTCCAGCACTTCCAGCAATGCGGAAGCTGGATCGCCACGGTTGTCCATGCCCATTTTGTCAATTTCATCGAGCAGGAACAGTGGGTTTTTAACCCCCACCTTGGCCATTTTCTGGATCAGTTTGCCAGGCATGGAACCAATATAGGTACGACGGTGACCACGGATTTCGGCCTCATCACGCACCCCACCCAGCGCCATACGAACGTACTGACGATTGGTGGCACGGGCGATAGAGCGCCCCAGAGAAGTCTTACCAACCCCTGGAGGGCCAACCAGACAGAGGATTGGGCCTTTACTCTTTTTAACCCGTTTCTGTACGGCCAGGTATTCAATAATACGGTCTTTAACTTCTTCCAGGCCGTAATGATCTTCGTTCAGCACCTCTTCCGCACGCTTCATATCGTGGCGAGTTTTAGAACGTTTAGACCATGGAATCTGCAGCATCCAGTCGATGTAGCCACGCACCACAGAGGCTTCCGCTGACATCGGCGACATCATCTTCAGCTTGTTGTATTCGGCCATGGTTTTATCGAGCGCTTCTTTCGGCATCTTCGCATCATCGATACGGCGCTTAAGCTCGTCCATATCGTTGACACCGGCATCATCAAGATCACCCAGTTCTTTCTGGATCGCCTTCATCTGCTCGTTGAGATAGTACTCACGCTGGCTCTTTTCCATCTGCTTTTTAACGCGGCCACGGATGCGCTTCTCAACCTCAACCAGGTCGATTTCGCCTTCCATCAACGCCATCAGATGTTCCAGACGGGCCTGACTGCCGAGGATTTCCAGAATTTTCTGTTTTTCGTCCAGCTTCAACGACATGTGGGCGGCGATAGTATCTGCCAGACGCCCCACATCTTCGATGTTCTGCAATGAGGTAAGCACCTCAGACGGGATTTTCTTGTTGACCTGTACAAAACGCTCAAACTGTTCCAGTACCGTGCGTTTATATAGCTCGGCCTCGGAATCATCCAGTTCAGCAACCGCCAGAGTTTCAATTTCAGCGGTAAAAAATTCACCATCCTCATGCATCGCGCGAGTGCAGGCGCGGTAATCACCTTCGACCAGCACTTTAACCGTGCCATCTGGCAGTTTCAGCAACTGTAACACACTGGCGACGGTACCAATTTCAAACAGATCCGCAGCGACCGGTTCATCATCAGAAGCATTTTTCTGTGCGACCAGCAGGATTTCTTTATCCTGCTCCATTGCCGCTTCCAGCGCCTGAATGGATTTTTCCCGACCCACAAACAGCGGTATTACCATGTGTGGATAAACAACCACATCACGTAACGGCAGTACCGGCAATGTCACGGTCATGTTTTCTTCCTGATCTTCAATATGCGCCATGAGTACCCTCTTCGATCAGACCAGTGCTCTTGTGGGCAGTGGCCGACTATCTGTTTTTAACGCGCTAACAGCGTACATGGGGCCCTGGTCTGCGTTATACAAGGGCTGGGGATAAAACTTTTTACGGCAGGAATGGTTTTGACATCTTCGTTCAACTGCCTGTATCGGCTGCACTGCTCAGAATAAGCGTTTACTGACGTGCAACAAACCGGTTCCCTTTCTGTATAGCAGCATCATCACGGGCCGACAATGCAAGATTTTATCTGGAGGTGACAAAACGGCAGTACAGAGACTGCCGTTCAGAGTGTGAATTACTTGTAGTAAGCGTTCTCGCGGACACTGTGGTCGGTAACATCACGCACACCCGCCAATGCAGGCAAACGCTCAACCAGAGTACGTTCAACACCGTCTTTGAGGGTCATATCTACGGCGCTACAGCCCTGACAGCCGCCACCAAACTGCAGGATCGCAATGTAGCCTTCATCCTCTTCCACCAGCTCAATCAGCTTGACTTCACCACCGTGTGACGCCAGCCCCGGGTTCACATCGGAATACAGAATGTAGTTGATCTGGTCTGCCAGCGGGCTGTCGTCAGATACCTTGGGCACCTTGGAATTAGGGGCTTTGATGGTCAGCTGGCCACCCATACGATCCGTCGAGAAATCGATCAGTGCTTCTTCCAGAAACGGCAGGCTGTTGCGCTCCAGGTAGAAGCAAACCTTTTCCAGCTGCATCACCTCGTCGTCTTCAATCACCTCTTCCGGCCGACAGTATGCCAGGCAGGTTTCCGCGTAGGGCGTGCCCGGCTGAGTGATAAAGATGCGCACAGCAATGCCTTCAACATCCTGTTTTTCCAGCAACTCTGCCAGATAATTTTCGCCCGCTTCGGTAACCGTAATGTTCATGGATTGCGTCTCTCCCACCTGCTTGAGGTAACTTCTATATGTCGCTGAGGATACAACGATTCTAAACCCGAGTAAATTGATCAGCTATTAATCAACGTAGGGTAGTGCAGCGATCTTTGCTAAGATATGCGGCCTTTTTTGCAGTCTTCAAGGTTCCCATCATGTCCAATGCCGCCGTGCGTTACCGCACGATTGCTATGCTCGGCCTGCCGATCATTGGCGGTATGCTGTCGCAGAGCCTGCTCAATCTGGTGGATGCAGCATTGGTCGGCCAGCTGGGGCCACAGGCACTGGCAGCCACCGGAGCAGGAAGTTATGGCAGCTTTGTCGCTATCAGCCTGATTCTGGGGCTATCATCAGCGGTGCAGAGCATGGTTGCCCGTCGCCGAGGCCAGCGCCGCTACGATGAAATGTTGCAACCGGTTGTCGGTGGATTACTGCTGTCGGTGCTTATTGCCCTGCCCCTGAGCCTGTTATTTATTCACTTTTCACAGCCACTGCTAGCACCTCTGACCCAGCCAGACTCCGCAGGCCTGGCCCGGCAATATTTCGATTATCGCACCACGGCTATGGTTGCCGTGGCCATGAACCTGGCCTTTCGCGGCTGGTGGAACGGTACGGAGCGCCCTGGCTACTATCTGATTAGCCTGATCGCCACCCACCTGCTCAATATCGCCGTTAGTTATGGCCTTATCTTTGGTGCCTTCGGCCTTCCCACCATGGGTGCGCCCGGCGCCGGGCTGGGCACAGCGATCGCCCTGTTCGCAGGCGCAGGTATTAATGGCCTGATGTTGTGGCAGGACAGCCGACGTCAACAGATCGCTCTGTTCAGCCTGAAACCGGCACTGCTACGCCGACTTATTTCCCTTTCAATTCCCCCGTCATTACAGCAGCTGCTGATAGCGCTGGCGGTGATCAGCCTGTTTTATATTGTTGGTATGCTGGGGATGGAACAACAGGCGATCGCCCATGTGCTGATCAACCTGACGCTGTTTCTGATTCTGCCCGCGGTGGGTTTTGGGGTTGCTGCCATGTCGCTGGTCAGTCGAGCGCTGGGCGAACATAACGTTGAGCTGGCCCACAGCTGGGGCTGGGCGGTTGCCAAAACAGCCCTGGGGACGCTATGTCTGATCAGCCTGCCGATGTGGTTGCTGACCGATCAGGTGCTTGGGTTATTTCTCAGTGAAGCAGCGTTGATTGACCAGGCCCATGCACCACTGCAGCTGGCCGCACTGGCGATCTGTGTCGATGCGATAGCGATCGTACTGGGCCAGGCGCTGCTGGGGGCCGGAGCAAGCCGACTGGTGCTGACAATTTCAACACTGATGCAATGGGGCCTGTTCCTGCCACTAGCCTGGCTGGTTGGGCCAGTGCTGGGCTATGGGCTGCTGGGGATCTGGCTCTGTCAGGTGCTCTACCGGGGGCTGTCATCGTTGATCTACATCCGCATCTGGCAACGCCAGCAATGGCAGACCTGCGTACTCTGATCTCAGTCTGGTAAACTGTGCGCTCACGAGTACCGGGGTGTTGTAGATGGACGCGCATAATCTGGTTTTTTCTTTTTTTATGATTTTCACCGGGGCTGCTGTACTGGCCTCTATCGCCCTGTATACCCGTCAGCCACTCCTGGTTGCCTACATCGTGCTGGGGGCTATTCTCGGCCCGTTTGGCCTGCAGTATGTTTCAGATACAAAGCTGCTGTCAGAAATTTCCCATATCGGCATCATCTTTCTGCTGTTTTTGCTCGGCCTGGACATGCAACCCAGCCACCTGCTACACATGCTTAAAAAAGCCACCCTGGTTGCGCTGGGCAGTTCGGTTATCTTTCTCAGTGCCGGATACCTGGTCAGTCTGGCCTTCGGTTTCACCCAGACTGAAGCGCTGATTATCGGTGTCGCCATGATGTTCTCCAGCACCATTATCGGTATCAAACTACTACCCACAACCGTGCTGCACCATAAACACATTGGCGAGCTGGTGGTGGGGCTGTTGCTGTTACAGGATGTGATTGCGATTCTGGTGTTGCTGTTTCTATATAGTGGCGAGGAGAGCAACGGTATCGGCAGCTTTCTGATGACACTGGCAGCGCTTCCCGTGCTGGTGGTGGTCGCTTTCGGCTTTGTGAAATATGTACTGCTCAAGCTGATCGCACGCTTTGACCGCTTTCACGAGTATATCTTTTTGCTGGCCATTGGCTGGTGTCTGGGACTGGCAGAAGTAGCTCAACGCTGTGGACTGTCTGCCGAGATCGGTGCGTTTATTGCGGGTATTGCCATCGCCACCAGCCCGATCTCACAATACATTGCCACCAGCCTGAAGCCCTTACGTGACTTTTTCCTGATCCTGTTTTTCTTCTCCATCGGTGCCAGCTTTAACCTCGGGCTGATCAACGCGATTATACTGCCATCGCTGGTACTGGCAGCACTGGTCATGGTACTGAAACCGACAGTGTTTCGCTTTCTGCTTAGCCGGATCAGCGAAACACCACAGATGGGATGGGAAGTTGGTTTCCGCCTTGGCCAGACCAGCGAATTTTCCCTGCTGATCGCCTATATGGCAGCCAGCGGCGCACTGATCGGCCAGGAGGCATCCCATGTGATTCAGGCCACCGCCATTCTGACGTTCCTGCTGTCTACCTATGTGGTGATCTTTAACTACCCTTCACCCATCGCGGTATCCGATCACCTGCGTAAGGATTAAAAGGAATCAGCTAGCCCCAGCGCCGAACCGGGCCCACATCAAGATGGATAAAGTTGGAACGACCATAATAACCGACGCCGCCCCCTTTCAGGGACAGAGCGGCCCGGTGCAGATCTTTGAGAGACACACCCGGTATCCGGATATCGATCGCCTGGCCTTTCATATGGTAACTGCGTTTAGCCACCTGATGGCCTGCCCGGCGCAGCATCTCATTCGTTTGCGGCGAACGGTATGCTGACAGCACCTGAATGGTTTCACGGGTATCGAGCCGATGGCTTAGCTCCGCCAGGGTCTCCAGTAACCGCACATCCATATCAATAGCCGCATCGGCGCGGTGATCACGCAGCGCCTGATTGATCAACTGCAACACATCCGGCTGATAACCATCAGGGGTCCAGAACGCCGCATTAATGCGGTCGCCAGTATGCAGATTTTCCAGTTTAAGGCCCCGGTCCATGGGCAGTAAGCTGGCACTACGAACAGTAGCGGCCTGGGCGAGCTGCGGTAACGCAACCGCAGACCCCAGTACAGTGCCACCAAGGGCTTTCAAAAAACAACGACGTCTAAGTGGCGTATTCGACATAACGGACCTACACTCTACAATTGCACAAATAACAGACAACAAAGCCGACTAGTTTGCCGGTCTTACTGTTGTTTGTATATTGATCAACTGCTCAGAGAATGGTTCCGGGCCTGCCAGATTTTCTCTGCTTCTATAAACAATAGCGCCGGGTCATCGCCACGGCCCAGCAATTTCAGGCTAATAGCAATTGTTGAAATAACCGCTGCGGTGCCATATTCGTGCTCAATTTCTCCCCGCCAGAGCTGCACAACCGCCTCCAGCGTCATCTCTTCATCACGAACCAGCCGCCGTGGCACCAGCCGTGGCCACTGTTGTTCTGACAGCTCACCTTCAAGCATCCACAGCGCATGGCTCTCACTGTCCGGACGTGCTTCAGCTTCACCGCCATCGCCTTTGAGGGTCAGATTACGTGGCGTGCCCAGCAACATCGCCGTCTGCTGATGCTTTGGGCCATAGGGTGGATGAAACACCCCATCAATGGCGCAGCGGGCATGGAGTGGATTCAACATCCGGCTCAGGGTATGCACGGGGGAGCGCAACCCCAGAATCGGCTTGAGGGTCATCAGACGCCCCAGCACCGGCGACATCGCCTCCAGTGGCATGTAAGCAAACGAGTGCTGATCCAGCTGATCACTGACATCATCCCAGCTTTCAGCAACAGGCAAACCCAACGCTTCAACGACCTGCTGAGCATAAAGACGCTCGGCGGTATGGCCCTGACTGCCATGCATAAACACTCGCTCGCCGCTACTGGCCAGCGCCAGCGCTGACAACACATACCAGGGGTGACGACGTCGCTTGCCCGCATACGTAGCCCAGTCCAGATCAACCGCCAAGGGCGGTGCCTGAATCGTCTCACGCACAGCATCAGCGAAACCGGTCAGTTCCCCGGCAGACTCTTCTTTCACGCGCATCAGCATCAGAAATGCGCCCAGCTGCTCCGGCTCAACCTTACCCTGCAGGATCATCTGCATAGCGTCTGCAGCTTCCTCACGAGTGAGATCACGAGTGCCTTTTTTACCTTTACCAAGAATCCGGATAAAACCGGCGAACGGGTGTTCCTGTGTCATATGCTGCTCCCAGACTTCAATGCAGGGCCACACTATACCGCCAGTTCGCTATTCGAGGACAGCCTGACACCGGTTGAGCTTACCAAGCCCGGGCGGCACTGGTAGAATGCGCGCTCCATTTTTCCTCAGGATAAACCAGCATGCGTCATCGCGGACGACTTTCACCTTCCAGCCCTGCACGCAAACAGGTCGCCAGCGCCCAAGCCCGTGCCCAGGCAAAAAAAACCGCCGGTGAGCAGCACAGTGTGGTGATTGAAAACCTCAGCAACGAAGGCCAGGGTGTTGCCCGCCTGAACGGCAAAACGCTGTTCGTCAAAGGTGCGCTACCGGGCGAAACCGTGCTGGCACGGATCGACCGTAATCACCGCCGGTACGACGAAGGCCATATGCTGGAACTGACTAAAGCTGCCGCCGAACGCGTAGAGCCCCAGTGCCCGCACTTTGCCCAGTGTGGCGGCTGCCAGCTACAGCACCTGAATCACGACACCCAGATCGACTACAAACAGCAGTGGGTGCTGGACCAGCTGGCGCGCCAGGCGCAACTGGTGCCTGAACAGCTGGATGCACCTTTACGCTCGGTACCGCAGCACTACCGCCGTGCCGCCCGCATCGGCATTAACCAGCGTAAAGACGGCAGCGCCATTGTTGGCTTCCGCCAGGAAGGCAGCAAATACCTGATAGATATCGACCAGTGCCTGGTGCTTGACCCGCGCGGTGACAATCTGTTTCGGGATCTTGCCGCCCTGCTCAACGCGCACCCGGGCCAGATCAAGCGCATTACCCACGCCGAGCTGACCTTTGGCGACACCAACGGCACGCTGACTCTACGGGTAATGAAAAATCTCGACGGCAGCCTGCAACAGCAGCTGGTGGCGCTGGCGACATCCCTGGGTTGCGGCCTCTATCTTAACCACGGCGATCATATCGAAACCGTGCATGAAGACAGTGCCCCGGCTTTCAACCTGCCCGCCTTTGCTCAGCAGCTCAATTTTGCACCCGGGGACTTTGTCCAGGTCAACGCGGCAATGAACCAGGCGATGATCGACCGTGCCATTGAATGGCTGGATCCACAGGCCGATGAACGTATTCTGGATCTGTTCTGTGGTCTGGGTAACTTCACCCTGCCACTGGCCAGCAAAGCCGCTGAAGTCGTTGGCATTGAGGCCAGTAAAGAGATGGTCGCCCGTGGCGAGCACAATGCCAGCCTGAACGGCCTGACCAACTGCCAGTTTGAGGCGGCTGACCTGACATATCCGATCAGCGCCCGCCGCTGGTTCAAGCAGGGCTTTGACAAGGTTCTGATCGACCCACCCCGCACCGGTGCACTGGAGATTATCGAGCAACTGATCAAGACACCGGTCACTCAATTGCTGTATGTTTCCTGCAACCCCTCAGCGCTGGCACGTGATGCCATCACGCTGAAAGAGGCTGGTTTCAAGCTGCAGCGGTTCTGTGTGATGGATATGTTCCCGCATACTACTCATGTGGAATCACTGGCGCTGTTCGTCAAACATTAAGCTGAAGGATCAGCACAGGAGCTCAGCATGGATATCAACCCGGCACTGCCCCAGTTACTGTATATGGACAACAGCCTGATCGTTGTCAGTAAACCGTATAATCTGAGTTCCGCTGCCGGGCTAACGGAGGATGAGCAGGACTGCCTGATCAGCCGACTGCAGGATGACTTCCCAACCGTTCAGCTGGTACAGGCAATGGACTTTGCCTGTTCCGGGGTCATGGTACTGGCACTGACAAATACCGGTCAGCAGGCGCTGGCAGCACAGTTTGCGCAACAGCAGATCGAGCATCGCTATCAGGCGTGGGTTAGTGGCATCGTTGAACAGGACAGCGGAGTAATCGGCCAGCCGCCACAGACTCGCTGGCAGGTGCTTGAACGCGACGAAAGCAGCTCCCGACTGGCGCTGACACCTCTGTGCCAGCACTACTCGCTACGGGAGGGTCTTCGCACCCTGGGGCACCCGATTCTGGGTGAAGAAACCGCCGCCGACCCGCACATCAACACACCGGTCGAACGGCTGCAATTACATGCCCAACGCCTCAGCTTCAAGCACCCTAATACCGGAATAACCCTCAGCTTCGAGTCGCCCTGCCCGTTCTGAGGCTGCGTGCCTCAGAGAACGGACCGTATGGCTTCACCGCGTTTAAAGCCCTGCACAGTTTCCACCGTCTGCGCGATGATGCGCTCACGGGCCTCACGGGTCGCCCAGGCGCTGTGCGGAGTAATAATCAGATTATCTGGCCGGGCACTGATCAGCGGGTTGCCATCACGGGGTGGCTCCTGAGTCAGTACATCGGTCGCGGCACCCGCCAGCTGGCCCGACGCTAACGCTGCCAGCAATGCGGGTTCATTAACGATGCCGCCACGGGCACAGTTAATCAGCATACTGCCGGGCTTCATCTGGGCCAGACTGTCTCGGTTAAGCAGGTCCGCCGTCGCCTCGGTTAACGGACAATGCAGGCTCAGCACATCAGACTGCGCCAGCAGATCAGCAAAGCTTACCCGGCCTTCCCGCACCACCGCACCTGGCTGCTCACCCAGAATAACCGTCATGCCAAAGGCTGCCGCCACACTGGCCACTCCCTGGCCCAGATTGCCATACCCCAGAATACCCAGCGTACGGCCAGACAGCTCTCGAATCGGGAACGGTAACATACAGAACTGAGTCGCCTCGCCCCAGTCACCATTCTTGACCGCACGGTCATAGTTGAGCACATTGGTATGCAGTGCCAGAATCATCGACCAGACATGCTGCACCACCGAGTCCACCCCATAAGCGACACAGTTCGACACCGCGATACCCCGTATGCGGGCCGCATCCAGATCGATATTATTGGTACCGGTGGCCACCACACAGATCAGCTTCAAGGCAGGCGATACAGCCATAACAGCGGCATTAACCGGCACTTTATTGGTGATCACCACCTCAGCCCCGGTAATACGCTGTTCAACCTGTACAGCGGTTGTCGCCATATACACATCGACGGCACTGAACTCATTTTTCAGTACGCTAAGATCCAGATCATCCAGGCTTTCCAGATCAAGAATAACTGCTTTCATTACTACCTCAGACTGCCAGCCCTGGCCTGCAATGCAAACCACAGAGCCCGCTCAGTTTTTATTGTCATGTTTTCAGCCGCCAGTGTAACGGCCTGTCTGGCACGCGAAAAGGGCTCAGTCAGCCGTGTCTGCCGGCTCCGAATTTTCCGGGCCTAACAGCTGCCGTAACCGTTCAGCCACCTGCCTATAAGCGACGACGACACCACTGTCACCCTGGCGAAACAGATCTTTGTCCAGTTTGGCCCCGCTTGCTTTGTCACGTAACCGGCAGCTGTCCGGGGTAAACTCGTCCCCCAGTAGCAAAGCGCCCTGATACACACCAAATTCAAGCTTGAAGTCCACCAGCTCGATCCCCGCCCGATCAAACAGCGCCGTCAGGGTCCGGTTCGCCAGATGGCAGTATTCGATCATCGCGTCGACCTGCTCCTGGCTGGCCCAGCCAAAAGTGGCGATATGGTGCCGATTGATCAACGGATCGCCCAGCTCATCATTTTTCAGAAACATCTCAAACGTGGCCGGTTGTAACAGCTGATCACTGGGCACCCCCAGCCGTCGACAAATCGAGCCGGTGGCTCGGTTACGGATCACACATTCGATAGGCAACATCGTCAGCGCCTTTACCACCGATGCCTGCTCACTCTGGTGCTGCTGGAAGTGTGTTGGCAATCCATAACGTTGCAGCTGCTCCATAATCAGTGCGTTAATCTGGTTATTTACCGCCCCCTTACCACTGAGTTGAGCGGTACGCCGTCCCTCAAACGCGGTTGCTTCGTCCCGAAATTCAAGGATTAGTCGATCCGGGTTATCCGTACGATAAAGCGTTTTCTCTTTACCCTGATAAAACACATCCGTTTTCAACATCTGCTTTCCCCCATGAGCAAGAAACAGCAACGCCGGGCAAGCCCGGCGTTTGTGATCAGGAGGTCAGCTTGACGCTGTTACAGCTCAGCCTTTTTTCGGCAGCTGCTCCTTGACCTCCCACAACAGTTCTTCAGCGACAATGGCCGGTGCAATCAGCCCCTGATGCGTCAGTACAATCAGGTATACGCCGCTACGGGTCCGGTTCAGTTTCAACTGATACTGACCCACATGTTCGAACTTGCCAGTATTCTCGTTATATACGCCATCGTCCTTGTTGTCACCGAAGACATAAACAACTTCACCACCAAACCAGATTTTAAAGCCCTTACGCTCCGCCAGACCACCGTCCTCAGGTGGCAGCAAGTCAGTATCGGTAGAACCCGGTGCAGCCTTCAGAGCCGCCAGTTTCTGCTCAACTGTCTTCGAGCTGTAGCGGATGGCATTCGGGTCATCATTGGCAGAGGTTTCAGCTCCCATTGCGCGGTCCAGAAAGCTGGTGCTCAGCGTGATCTCACCACGATCGGAGTGAAGCCAGTCAAAGAAGCCCTGCTCCTGGGTCTCTTCAAACGGCGTTGAGGTGGTGTAAGTCATGTAGAAGATGCCCATCTTCTGATCACGGGTACCCACATCCATTGCGGCTTTATCCAGCGCGACAGACAGCTGCTGCCATACGGTATCGATAGAGCCGTCCAGTCGTAATACCGGGTTACCGCGCGAGTCACGACCGAGCTGACTGGAGACATTCACTTTGTCGCGCAGAGCCACCAGACTGGTAGCATCGCGATCACCACTGGCCTTGCTCAGGTAACGCAGCATCTCGAACATCATGTCCGTTTTATAGCTGACATCCTGGGACTGCTCATCCCAGTTCACCGCACTGACCTGCTGATCCGCCGGGAATTTCACGTGGCGCATTTTGATTGAAGTACGCGCAGTATCGTTCGGGTCAGGACGCAGATCAACGCGCAATTTATCCCGGCTTGGTCCCTTATCATCGCTGAAGGTCAAACGTTTGATCCAGCTATCAATCATGCTCAGCTCAGCCCCGGAGCGCTCCATCCACTGGGTTTCCATCACCCCGGACTGCGGGTCAGACTTGGCAACTTCGATGCCATTAAACGCCCAGAATTCCTGTAGTTTGACCCAGACATCGCCAATGGACTCATCCACGACAATCACTTTGTCATGACTATCAGTCGTATCACGTGCAAGGTTCACTTTCTCATTACCACTATCGGCATAGAAGAACTCAGGCCGCGGCACCACGAAACCACCGGTACGCTGCTCACTCGCAGTTTCGCCAATAGCCGGAATTTCCAGCTGATTCGGCACATTTTTAGCGCGTAAATGCGGCGGTATCACCAGCGATTCGTGCTGCTGGGCAGCCTGATAATCCAGAGAGCGGTCATAAATCAGACCATCCGGTCCGTACACCGGGTTATCGGTCAACACGCCACAACCGGTCAGGGAAAGCGCAGCCAGCGCGGTACCATAAATTCGTTTAGTCATATCAGTCTGTGGCCCTTCAGATTACGTCGGCCGCACGCAGTGCGTCGCGGACCACCTGGTGAAACGGTGCTGACAATGGTGTCAGCGGCAAGCGGATACCGGTATCCATCAGATTCATCTCGCTCAACGCCCACTTCACCGGAATCGGGTTGGCTTCAACAAACAGCTTTTCATGCACCGGCAACAGCTTTTGATTCAGTGCTCGCGCCTCATCCACCTTTCCTGCCATCGCCAGCTGGCACAACTGTGCCATTTCAGCTGGCGCTACATTTGCCGTTACCGAAACGTTGCCCTTACCACCCAGCAGCATAAGCTCTGTGGCCGTCGCATCATCACCGGAGTAGACTGCAAAATCCGCAGGTAGCCGCTGGATCAGTTCACGGGCGCGTTCCAGATCACCGGTCGCTTCTTTAATCGCCACGATATTTGAAATTTCGGCCAGACGAACAACGGTATCTGGCAGCATGTCACAGGCAGTCCGGCCTGGCACATTGTAAAGAATCTGATCAATATCAACGGCTTCGGCGATTGCCTTATGATGCAGAAACAGCCCTTCCTGAGTCGGCTTGTTATAATACGGCGTCACCAGCAGGCAGGCGTCAGCTCCCGCCGCTTTTGCCTCACCGGTCAGCTCGATCGCTTCAGCAGTACTATTGGCGCCCGTACCGGCAATCACCTTCACACGCCCATTAACAACATCAACCACCCGCTTGATTACAGCGCAGTGCTCTTTGCAATCCAGTGTCGCGGACTCGCCTGTGGTGCCAACCGCCACAATCGCATCTGTGCCTTTAGCCACATGCATCTCGGTCAGTCGATCCAGCGCGACCCAGTCGATCTCACCACCAGCGTTCATTGGGGTGACAAGCGCAACTATGCTGCCAGTAATCATCGTTTTCTCCGTCGAGGGTATGGTGAAGATCACGCCGCAAGGACAACCAGCTGTTGCAGTGGCAGTCGCGTCTTCCATTCCAGAAATCTGTTATCGTACTGTCATCGTACTAAAGGGCTGATATTCTAAACGAAATCGCCTTGCGATGAGTAGCCACACAACCGGGTGAAGCAAATCAGATGAAATATGTACTGCATTAACCGCAGACTGACTGCCACCCGATACTGATCAGGATTATTGCATGACCACTGTTGCGTTGAATGAAGCCGTTGCCGACTTTTCCGCCGCTGCCACCAGCGACCAAACCATCACCCTGTCTGAACTCAAAGGCAAAAATGTGGTGATCTACTTTTACCCCAAAGACAGCACTCCAGGTTGTACGACCGAAGGGCAGAACTTCCGTGACCTTATCGATCAGTTTGAAGCGGCTGACACGGTGATTTTTGGTGTATCCCGCGATGGCCTGCGCGCCCATGAAAACTTTAAAGCCAAGCAGAGCTTTCCGTTCGAACTGATCAGCGACAAAGAAGAAGAGCTATGCAAGCAGTTTGATGTGATCAAGCTGAAGAAAAACTATGGCCGTGAGTACATGGGCATCGATCGCTCAACCTTCCTGATTGATCGCCAGGGTGTGCTGCGCCAGGAATGGCGTACCGTGAAAGTGAAAGGCCATGTCGATGAAGTACTCGCTGCAGTGCAGGCACTGAACGGCTGAGCAATACCGTACCTGAGATAATAAAAATGGGGCCTGCGGGCCCCATTTTTGTATCCGCTACCTGCAGTGTTTACTGCTGAGCATTAAAATCCAGCATCCGCTGTAGTGGCTTACGCGCATCTTCGATCAACGCGGCATCAACATGCACTTCCTGGTCGCCAGTTTCCAGCACGTGTAACAGGTTTTCCAGTCCATTCATCGCCATCCATGGGCAGTGCGCACAACTCCGGCACGTGGCACCACTACCACCGGTTGGCGCTGCAATAAACTCTTTGCCCGGTGCCGCCTGGCGCATCTTGTAGAAAATTCCACGATCAGTCGCTACGATAAATTGCTTATTCGGCAGCTCCTGCGCCGCCTTAATCAGCTGGCTGGTCGAGCCCACCGCGTCCGCCAGCTCCACCATAGAGGCAGGTGATTCCGGGTGAACCAGCAACGCTGCATCCGGGTAGACCTTACGCATGTCGTGCACGCCTTTGGCCCGGAACTCGTCATGGACGATACACATACCGTCCCACATCAGCATCTCGACACCGCTTTCACGCTGTACATAAGAGCCCAGGTGCTTATCCGGCGCCCAGATGATCTTCTTGCCCTCATCAGCCAGATGCTCAGCAACCTTCAGGGCGATGCTGGACGTTACGACCCAGTCAGCACGCGCCTTAACAGCAGCAGATGTATTGGCATAAACCACCACCTCGTGGTCTGGATGGGCGTCACAAAAGGCGCTGAATTCCTCCACCGGACAACCAATATCCAGTGAACAGGTCGCCTCCAGAGTCGGCATCAGAATACGTTTTTCAGGACTGAGAATTTTCGCGGTTTCGCCCATAAAGCGGACGCCAGCCACAATCAGTGTGGATGCCGGGTGGTTAGCACCAAAACGTGCCATCTCCAGCGAATCAGACACACAACCGCCGGTTTCATCCGCCAGCTCCTGCATCACGTCGTCGGTGTAGTAGTGCGCAACCAGACAGGCATCTTTCTCTTTAAGCAGCTGCTTGATGCGCGCTTTATAGTCAGCAATGACCTCTGCACTCATCTGCGACGGCAGATGCTCGTTAGCAAAATGCTCCTGTATCAGGACGCGATCCGAGATTTCTTTTTTATTGAGCATGGACCTGCACGATCTATCGAGGGAACACCTTATCCCATCCGGTGAGAGAGCCCGTAAGCTCGCTGTAGAGGCCACCGTGAAAAGGAGTCAGGATTCCAAAATTACAAGCACTTAACGCTGCACATAAACGCACAACTCAATAGAGGCACGCAAGGGCAGCGAAAAAACTGAGGGCAAAATTGTACCATACTTCAGCTATGCCACGATGGCTTGTGAGCTGCGCTGATAACCAGGTGAATGGATAACCGACAAAGCAGAAACAGAAAAGGCGCATCAAAGATGCGCCTTTTCCTAAAATCTGGTGGGTCGTATAGGATTCGAACCTATGACCAATTGGTTAAAAGCCAACTGCTCTACCAACTGAGCTAACGACCCGCCCCGGCGAGGAGTGCGTATATTACGGATTATTTACTGTAATGCAACAGTATTATTGAATAATTATATGTAACGGGTTGGATCAGTCATAACAGCGTCATCAAAGCCCTGTTTTCGCAGACGACAACTGTCACACACCGCGCAAGCACGACCCTGGTCATCCGCCTGGTAACAGGAGACGGTCATCGAGTAATCGACCCCCAGCTCAGTACCCCGCTGGATAATCTGTGCCTTGGTCAGATCGATCAACGGCGTTTCAATGGTAATCGGCCGACCCGTGACACCCGCCTTGGTTGCCAGGTTCGCCATTGTTTCAAAGGCTGCAATAAACTCAGGCCGGCAGTCCGGGTAACCGGAATAATCAACCGCATTGACGCCAATAAAGATCGCACTGGCCTCCAACACTTCGGCCCAGCCCAGCGCCAACGATAAAAAGACGGTATTACGCGCAGGCACATAGGTCACCGGAATAGCACCATCGCTACTATCTTCTTCCGGCATTGCCATACTATGGTCCGTCAGCGCGGAGCCACCAATATCTTCCAGATGATTGAGGCGGATAATCCGGTGTTCTGCCACACCCTGTTGATGTGCAATCGCGCGCGCAGCATTCAGTTCAGTGACTGAGCGCTGGCCATAATCAAAGCTGAGCACATAGCATTGGTAACCACGCGCAGCTGCATCAGCCAGCGCGGTAGCAGAATCGAGCCCACCGGAAAGCAACACCACAGCTTTAGGTGCTGTTTCACTCATTGTTAGCTCCAGTTGAGTATTACTGAGGTTTGAAGTCTCGCGCCAGACGGGCAGCAGATGACTTCGGATAATTCTTCAGCACAAGATCCATATATTCGGCCGACTTTGCTTTGTCGCCCAGTTCATAATAAACCTTGCCCAGTTTGTAGGCAGCATCAGCCGCTTTGCGGTGACCAGCAAATAACGCAACCACCTGACTGAAGGCATCACGAGACTTTTCCAGCTGCTGTTGCGCAAGATAGATCTCACCCAGCCAGTAATGCGCATTCGCGACCCGCTCACTGTCGGGGAAGTCTGTAGTAAATGCTGTAAATGCCACGACCGCTTCATCATAGGCCCGCTTACGGACCAGAGAAAACGCCGCCTGATAGGCTTTCAGATCACCTCCGCTGGCAGACGCAGGCTTAGCCACAGATGGCTTAGAAGCCGTTGAGGCCGGTGCTGGTGGTATCGTCGACGCTGGGGAAGTTGCCGTTGCGGGTACCGATGCAGAAGACGCACCTGCATCGGCTGCAGGACGGCGACTGATTGGCCGGGCAGTACTCTTACCTGCCGAGTCACTCATCAAATAACTGATACGGCGATCAAGATCTCGGTAGCGGTCTCGCTGCTGCTCCTCCATCCGCTGTATTTTACGCGTCTGGGATTCGAGCTGGCCTCGCAAATTGCGGACTTCATCCTGCAACTGCTGCAGCAACACGATCATATCGGAGTTACTGTTACGACCATAACTAGACTGCGTACCTGAATCGGTCGCCTGAATAGTGAGTTCCGAAACCCCATCCACCACAGGTTGCGACGGTAAGGCACGGACCGTATTACGAGCTGGCGCTTCTCCCAGCTCAATCACAGGAACATCCTGTGCAACAACACCAGTGCTTGCAAGAAGCACCAGTGTTGTCAGCAGTGTGCGCGAGAAGTAGGCCATAAAATTAGCGTACGTAGCTCAGCTCCACACGACGATTCTCCGCCTGGGACTCAGCGTTATGACCCATAACAGCTGGTTTCTCTTCACCGTAGCTTACGGCTTCGATCTGCGCTGGAGCAACACCGTTCACCTGCAGGAAACGCGCAACTGCCTGGGCACGACGTTCGCCCAGTGCCATGTTGTATTCACGTGTACCACGCTCATCTGTATGACCATCCAGACGAACATTTACGTTCGGATTGGATGACAGGTAACGTGCATGACCTTCCAGGTCAGCCATACCATCAGCCTGTACAGTGGATTTATCAAAATCAAAGTAGAACACAGTACGCAGGTTAGCCAGGGCTTCCAGCTGCTGCTGTTCCAGAGATTTACCGCTCACACCGCTATCCACACCAACACTCTGCGTAGCAGCATTGTCAGTCGCGCCATCTGTTGCCGCACTGCCAGTGTCTGTTGTTGTGCCAGTCGTACTACAACCTGCTGCAAATGCAACACTCAGCGCCAGCGCTGCGGCTTTTGCCACGTTAAAAGCTCGCATTGATCACTCCTGTCAATATTTTCAATTACATCTTAGCCGCTGAATGCAGCTAAATATGCACGTTCAGTGAATTTTCGTCATAAATTATAGGCTGCTGCCCTATATTGCAAGTTATTGCAGATAAGGCGACCAGGCTGGCTCACGTACATCACCTTCAGATGCTGGCAGACGGAATTTCACCCGCCCATCCAGACTGACACCGCCGAGCACCCCGCGGGTACCTTCCTGTGTTGCATACAGGATAATACTGCCATTAGGTGCAATGGTTGGTGATTCATCCAGGCTGGTTTCTGTCAAAATTTCTACCCGGTCTTTACGCAAGTCCTGCACCGCAATGTGGAAGGTTCCACCAGACTGATGCACCATCGCCAGAAAACGGCCATCCTGCGTCAATCTGCCACGGGCATTATAGCGCCCTTCAAATGTCAGTCGGGTTATCTCTCGGCTGGCCAGGTGCACACGGTAAATCTGCGGTTGCCCACCACGATCTGAGGTAAAGATTAGAGACTGACCATCCGGTGACCAGGAAGGTTCGGTATCGATACCATAGTGGTGTGTTACGCGTGTTAACTGACGGCGCTGCAGATCCAGCACATACACTTCCGGGTTACCGTCCTTGGAGAGAACAATCGCAAGTTTTTGTCCATCCGGAGACCAGGACGGCGCTCCATTAAGACCCTTGAACGATTGCACACGCTGCCGCTGACCAGTGGCCAGATCCTGGACATAGATAGAAGGACGGCTGGTTTCAAACGAAACATACGCCAGCTTCTTACCATCCTTTGACCAGGCCGGTGACATGATCGGTTCACGTGATTCCAGAATAGTACGCGGACGCGCGCCATCGGAGTCAGCCAGCTGCAGTTTATACCGGTAGCGTTTGTTCCCTAACTGTTTTGCCGTAACATAAACAATTCGGGTGGAGAACGCACCACGCAAACCGGTGAGTTTTTCATACACCATGTCAGCAATGTAATGGCTAATATCGCGCAAGTTGGCTGAACCTGCGCTGACCTGCTCTGCCAGTAAACGCTGCTCTTTCAGAATATCGTACAGTTCGAATTCAACGACCACCTGGTCGCCCTTACCTGGTTTGATACGACCAATCAGCACATAGTCTGTGGCAGACACCCGCCAGTCACGGAAGTACATCTGCGCCTGACTGGAAGGGAAGCTGAGCATGTTCTCACGCTTGACCATTTTAAACAGGCCAGTGCGGGAAAGGTCGTCATTAACAACCTTGGCGACATCTTCCGATAAAGCATAACCTCCCTCCCACTTGAACGGCACGATGGCCACCGGGGTTGGCTGGTCGACACCCTGAGTTATCTCAATTGTCAGCTCAGCATGAGCAGACAGCGTTGTTATCAGACAGGCCGCCATTACAGCCAGCCAGAGCTTGAATATCCTTACCACCTCAAATCCTCCGGTCGGAAAGTAATATTGAACGTACGATAAAATCGCTCAAATGCGATCGGGTCAAGTTGCTGAAGCTCAGAGAAACGCTCAGCCCGACGCACCGCATTCTCAGCATCGGCATCAAAACGACTATCTCCACTGGAGCGGGCAACATACACATTATCGACCTCACCGGTCGATAACAGTTGCACGGTAATTGTTACCTGCATCCCATTGCGCGCTGTCGCAGAGCGACGCCAGTTACGGGTAATCAGATCACGTATGTAACCTTCAAAGCTGGCAGCGGCCTGCTCACGATCAGCATCACGAGCAGCGGCTTCTTCAGCAGCGGCAGCCTCTGCAGCAGCAACCAGTGCGCTTTCACGCGCTTGCCGGGCCTTCTCTGCTTTCTGACGAGCAAGCTCTGCCTGACGCTTACGCTCAGCCTCAGATTTTTTCCGTTCCGCTTCCTTTCTGGCCAGCGCCTGCTGCTGCTTTTTATCCGTTTCAGCCTTACGCTTCTTCGCCAGCTCTGCATCCTGCTTGCGTTTACGCTCATCAGCTACTTTACGCTGTTTGTCAGCCTCGGCTTTTTTCTTCGCAACAATAGCCTGCTGCCGCTTTTTCTCCGCTGCCTTTTTCTTCGCTACTTCCTGCTTACGCTTTTTCTCGGCGACCGCTTTCTTCTTCGCTATCGCCTGCTTACGCCTAGCCTCGTCGGCCGATTTTTTCTTTGCCGCCAGCGCCTTTTTCTCAGCCTGTTTGCGTTTGTACGCATCCGATTTTTTCTGTTTTGCCAGCGCATCCTGACGCTTTTTCTCAGCTTTGCGCTGGGCATCATTTTTCTTACGCGCTTCATCGGCTTTACGCACGTTGTCTTTTTTAGCGTTATACGCTTTAAGGTCAACCATTTGCGCCTGTACATGGCGCGGCACACTCTTATGCTCTTTTTCCTGTTCGAACCAGGTATGAGACATCAAAAAGAGCACACCGCCATGGAGCACCAGAGCCAGTAAAGCGGGGACGATATAACTGCGCCACTGCATAATCGCCCTATTCCGTTACCAGACCAACGCTCGGTGCGCCGGCCCCCTGCAGCACAACCATCAGCTGCACCACACTGTTATAGTCAACGCCCTTATCACCCCGCACCAACAACATCTTACGTGGGTTACTGGCGAGTACTTTACGGACACGCTCAGCCACCTCGACACCCGCAATTGCTGTGCGAGCGTCACCACCAATATCGATATAGTACTGACCCTCTTTATCGACAGTGATGATCACCGGCTCTTCATCTTTACTATCAACGGGCTCGGCTGCCGCTTGTGGCAGATCCACATTGACGCCCTGAGTAAGCATGGGCGCGGTTACCATGAAAATAACCAGCAGCACCATCATCACATCAATATACGGCACCACGTTGATCTCTGCGTTGAGCTTACGCTCTTTACGCTTGCGTCTGATCATTTGTGCCACTACTCAGCCCGCCGCATGCACACGACGGTGCAGGATAGAGGAAAATTCATCGGCGAATGTTTCATAGTTCGACATCATCCATTCGGTCCGGGCAGAGTATCGGTTGTAGGCAATCACCGCTGGAATGGCGGCGAACAGGCCGATGGCCGTTGCTACCAGCGCTTCAGATATCCCTGGTGCAACAGAAGCAAGCGTTGCCTGGTGGACATTTGCCAAGCCACGGAATGAGTTCATAATCCCCCAAACCGTACCGAACAGGCCGATATAAGGACTGGTAGAACCAACAGTCGCCAGAAATGGCAGATGCTGCTCAAGCTTTTCCTCTTCACGGGCCAGTGCAACGCGCATACTGCGCTGCACCCCATCCATGACCGCATCCGGATCAACACCTGGCTGCTGATTAAGTCGGGTAAATTCTTTAATACCGGCGCGAAAAATATTCTCTGCACCTGATTCGGAATTGGGTGACTGACTGATATCACGGAACAGCTGCCCCAGATCAACCCCTGACCAGAACAGTTCTTCGAAGTCAGTAAGGGCACGACGTGCTTTGCGCAAAACTGCCTGGCGTTGAAAAATCATCACCCACGAAGTGACGGATGCAGCTAACAGAATCAGCATCACAATCTGCACCACAACACTGGCATTGACTACCAGACTCCAGATCGACATTTTTTCGACCACAACAGTCTCCTATACACACTCGGCATCAGCGATACCGACCGGATTATTGATGAAATTATTAAATGCGGTATGAATATCGGATGGAATCCGACAGGGGCGTTTATGGCCATAATCTACACAAGCGACCCGCACCTTAGCTGAACATAACAGTACGCCATCAGTGCAGCGAATAGCCCGCTGTTCAAAGGTAAGACTGGTTCTCGACAACGCGGTGATTGTTACCTGAATATCAAGTTCGTCATCCAGCTGTGCTGGTTTCGCGTACTGGCATTCAAGGCTGTGCACCACAAACAGAAAACCGGAGGCTTGCAAATGACGCTGTTCAAAGCCAAGTGAGCGAAGTAATTCGGTTCGGCCACGTTCGAAAAACTTGAGGTAATTGACGTAATAGACAATACCCCCTATATCAGTGTCTTCGATATAGCATCTGACCCTGTGTGTAAAACCCATACAGCCCGTGCTCCGGCACTTTGCGACGAGCTTCACAATAACAGTCATCCTGATTTATACAAGAAAAAACCGGCACTTGGCCGGTCTTAAAGGGAATATTGAACGCCGCTTACATCACCGCGGCCAGCACTCGACTATCTGCTCTTCGACAACGAACACAGCTACAGATTGCCGGATCCGCCATCAGGTGATTCAATTCGATCACCTCTCCACAGGTATCACAGTAGCCATATTCCCCTGATGTAATTCGTGCTAATGCTGCACGGCACGCTGACATCTGCATCGCCAGATTACCTGCCAGTCCGTCCTTGACCTCTCCTACTTCACAGAACACCGGTTGCATCTGTATCACACCGGCCAGCAGCTCCCGCTCTTCCTGCTGCAGCTGTACCAACAGCTCAGTAATCTGCCGCTCAAATGCCAGCAGTTGCGTATGAGTAAGCGCTTCCGACATGGCATACATCCTCTGAATCATGTTTTCAGAGGGGATCTTATGACAACCACCCAAAGTAGGTCTTGACCTCGGTCAGGATGTTCTGATTCACCCCAAATATACCAGGGTTATATCTTATCAGGCACCTCTATTCCAAAGTGCAGGTAGGCGTGATCGGTTACTACACGACCGCGAGGTGTGCGCATCAGGTAACCCTGCTGAATCAGGTAGGGCTCCAGCACATCTTCAATGGTATCACGCTCTTCACTGATCGCCGCCGCCAGGCTATCAACACCGACCGGACCACCGCCAAATTTTTCAATCATCGCCAGTAACATCCGGCGATCCATATGATCGAAGCCACGCTCATCAACATTGAGCATATTTAACGCCAGATCCGCAATTTCGAGGGTGATTTCGCCATCACCTTTAACTTCAGCGTAATCCCGTGCCCGGCGCAACAGGCGGTTGGCAATACGCGGAGTGCCGCGAGAGCGCTTAGCCACCTCAACCGCCCCCTCCTCAACGATACGCGTACCTGACAATTGCGCAGAGCGGGCCACAATACTGGCCAGGTCCGTCACATTATAAAATTCAAGCCGTTGCACAATACCGAAGCGGTCACGCAGTGGCGAGGTCAGCAGGCCGGCTCGCGTTGTTGCGCCCACCAGGGTAAACGGCGGCAGGTCAATTTTAATCGACCGAGCCGCAGGCCCCTCGCCAATCATAATATCCAGCTGATAATCCTCCATCGCCGGATAGAGTACCTCTTCAACATTAGGGCTCAGACGATGGATTTCATCGATAAACAGCACATCCCCCTCTTCGAGGTTAGTCAGCAGTGCTGCCAGATCACCTGCCTTCTCTAGCACCGGCCCGGAGGTGGTCTTTATTTCGGAGCCCATCTCATTGGCGATGATATTTGCCAGCGTGGTTTTACCCAGCCCTGGCGGGCCAAAAATCAGGGTGTGATCCAGCGCCTCACTACGCGCTCGGGCAGCATGGATAAAAATTTCCATTTGCTCGCGCACGGTTGGCTGGCCCACATAATCCACCAGTGTTTTAGGGCGGATTGCTCGATCCTGCACCTCTTCCACCGGCGAGCGCACCGGCGCGATAAAGCGATCTGTTTCGATCATTTGATAACGTTACCTGAACCCTGAGCGTAAAAAGAAAGCAGCTTACCCGACCATCGACTTAAGCGCATGGCGGATTAACTCCTCACTTGGCGCGCCGGTAGCCAGCGATTTTTCTGCCGCTGCAACCGCCTTCGTTGCCTGAACCGGCTTGTAACCCAATGCCAGCAATGCACTTTCAGCCTCAGCTACCGCCTGCTCATTGACTGCCTGTTCCATTTCCAGCGGCATGCCACCGTCCAGTACAAATTCAGCCGGGTCGGCCAGCATGATGTCTTTGACTTTATCTTTCATCTCGACAATCAGCCGTTCAGCGGTTTTCTTACCCACGCCAGGCACTTTAACCAGCGCCGTGGCATCACCCTCATGCACCGAGCGGACAAAAGCTTCAGGGTTAATGCCCGACAGAATCGACAGCGCCATTTTCGGCCCTACCCCATTCACCTTGATCAAAGCACGGAATAGCGTGCGCTCTTCCCGATCGATGAAGCCATACAGCAGCTGAGCATCCTCCCGTACCACAAAGTGAATATGCAGTGACAGCCGGGTACCGGCCTGAGGCAGCTTATAGAAGGTATTCATTGAGGCTTCGACTTCATAGCCAACGCCGTTCACATCCAGCAGTAACTGGGGGGGCTGCTTTTCCAGCAACTCACCGGTTAAACGTCCTATCACGAGGGGTCGTTCTCCTGATCTTTTTTCGGGTGCGGCTCCAGGCGATGGCCCGCCACCACAAATTCGGGCAGGCGCAGGTTGCCAAAAATAGCCGCCATACGCAGAATAAAAATAAACAGCATGGTTCCCAGCGCCAGATTGCGCGGGTCAACATAGCCATGCAAGCTGACATAGAGCAGCGAGCCCAGCAACGCACAAGTCACATACAATTCGCCATCACGTTGCAGCATCAGCGGCACCTGGCGGGTGATAATGTCGCGGATCATGCCGCCGGCACAACCCGTCATTACCCCCATCATCACCACGATGACGGGCGGCATGTTATAAAACATTGCTTTCTGTGCGCCCATAATGGCAAACAACGCCAGCCCCATGCCATCCAGCACCAGTAAAATCCGTCGCGGATAGCGCCAGTAACGGCACAGAATAAATGCGGTAATGGCCGACAAAATCGCCGTCCACAGATAACTTGTATCGCGCACCCAGCCGATGGGATGGGCATCCATCACAATATCACGCAGCGTACCGCCGCCGAGCGCTGTCACGATCCCAACGACAACCACCCCCAGAATATCCAGCCGCTTACCCTGGGCGGCCAGCGCCCCCGTAATGGAAAACACCGCCGTACCCACCAGTTCGGCGATATAAATAAACTCGCTGTAAACCATACATCTCTCCGTTACAGTCGCCAACGCCCGCTACTGGTACGAGCTTTACGCGCACCCGCCACCTTTATTAGCCCTCCGCGGGTGTGAGCATGACAAAGTGCAATCGCCAGCGCATCGGCCGCATCGGCCTGAGGCAAACCTGGCAGCTTGAGGATGGTCATCACCATATGCTGCACCTGACTTTTATCTGCACCGCCATTACCCACTACCGCCTGCTTCACTTTACGGGCAGCATACTCATGTACCGGCAGATCATGGTTCGCGCCAACAACAACAGCCACCCCACGGGCCTGACCAAGCTTGAGCGCCGAATCAGCATTCTTGGCCATAAAAACCTGCTCAATCGCCATTTCCTGCGGACAGTAACGTTCGATAATCTCATCAACTCCGGCATAGACCTGCTTCAGCCGCTCAGGCAGTGCGTCGCCTTTAATGCGTATACAACCACTGGTCACATACTCATTGCGCCCACCCACACTGTTGATAATCCCGAACCCGGTAATGCGTGAACCTGGGTCTATTCCTAAAATCAGCATTGGCCTGATCAACTTCCTGTATATATAAACAGTATTTATGCGCGATTCTAGCAGCCTTGAGGCCCACGCTGCAAAAACAAAAAAGCCGAGGACAGGCCTCGGCTTTTTAAACGACAGGGAAAGCTTAGTCTTCCATCGATTCTGCCGGGATGTCTGCGTTGTGATACACCTCCTGGACGTCATCCAGGTCTTCCAGCGCATCAATCAGCTTCATCACCTTACGGCCGGTTTCAACATCAAGTTCAACCGTGGTAGAAGGGATCATCGACACTTCGGCATGGACGGGCTCAAAACCCGCATCCAGTAACCCCTGCTTTACATCCATGAATTCCTGCTGAGTGGTAAACACATCCACCGAGCCATCATCATTGGTGACGATATCCTCCGCCCCAGCTTCCAGGGCAGCCTCCATCAACGCATCTTCATCGACGCCTTCTTCGTAAGAGATCTGGCCTTTTTTATCGAAAAGATACGCCACAGAACCGCTGGTTCCCAGGTTACCACCAAACTTGTTAAAACCTGAGCGCACCGCAGCGACAGTACGATTGACGTTATCGGTCATAGTTTCTACCAAAACCGCAACGCCATTCGAGCCATACCCTTCGTAGGTCAGCTCATCGTAATTATCACCTTCGCCACCCCCGGCACCGCGCGCAATCGCTTTGTCGATGGTGTCTCTTTTCATGTTGGCACCCAGCGCCTTATCAACCGCTGCGCGCAGGCGCGGGTTGTCGTCCGGGTTACCACCACCTTCTTTTGCTGCAACCACCAGCTCGCGGATTACCTTGGTAAAGATTTTTCCGCGTTTGGCATCCTGTGCCGCCTTGCGGTGTTTAATGTTGGCCCACTTGGAATGACCTGCCATCTATATCACCTCAATTCCAGTGACGGCAGCCGAAAAGGCCACCGTCCGGTTGCATTCTTAGCTTGCTGTTTCAGCTGTTTCTTTCTTACGCAAACGGATGTTCAGTTCACGCAGCTGTGCTGCACTCACCTGCCCCGGCGCTTCTGTCAACGGACAGGATGCACTCTGCGTTTTCGGGAAAGCAATAACTTCACGGATAGAGTCAGTACCGGTCATCAGCATGATCAGACGATCCAGACCAAACGCCAGGCCACCGTGTGGAGGCGCACCGTATTTCAGGGCCTGCAGCAGGAAGCCAAATTTATCTTCAGCTTCTTCGTCGGAGATACCCAGCGTTTCCAGTACGGTTGCCTGCATCTGCTGGTCATGGATACGGATAGAACCACCCCCCAGCTCACAACCGTTCAGTACCATATCGTAGGCACGGGACAGCGCAGTCAGCGGGCTCGCTTTCAGCTCTTCAGGCGAGCAGCTTGGCGCAGTGAACGGGTGATGCAGCGCAGTCAGGCCACCATCAGATGTTTCTTCGAACATTGGGAAGTCAACCACCCACAGCGGTGCCCATTCACACTGCGCCATGTCCAGATCTTCACCCACTTTGATACGCAGTGCGCCCAGTGCTTCAGAAACGACTTTCTCTTTATCAGCGCCGAAGAATACGATATCGCCGCTCTGTGCACCCAGACGCTCCATGATAGCCATGGTGACATCTTCGCCCAGGAACTTGATGATTGGCGACTGCAGGCCTTCAACGCCTTTCTCAATCTCGTTGACCTTGATCCACGCCAGGCCTTTAGCACCGTAGATGCTAACAAACTTGGTGTATTCGTCGATGTTCTTACGGGTCAGCTTAGCGCCGCCCGGTACTTTCAGTGCTGCCACACGACCTTTAGGGTCTTTGGCAGGACCAGCAAACACCTTGAACTCGATCTCAGCCATCAGATCAGCAACGTCAACCAGTTCCATCGGAAAGCGCAGGTCCGGTTTATCAGAGCCGTATTTCTGCATCGCTTCGGAGAATGGCATGCGTGGGAAATCACCCAGATCAACGCCTTTTAATTCCAGGAACAGCTTGCGTATCATGGTTTCAGTCATACCCATGATACCTTCCTCATCCATGAAGGATGTCTCGATATCAATCTGAGTAAATTCTGGCTGACGATCAGCACGCAGATCTTCATCGCGGAAACAACGGGCGATCTGGTAGTAGCGGTCGAAGCCGGACACCATCAACAGCTGTTTGAACAGCTGTGGTGACTGTGGCAGCGCGAAGAACTGACCTTCGTGAACGCGGCTTGGTACCAGGTAATCACGGGCACCTTCAGGCGTCGCACGGTTCAGGATTGGTGTTTCGATATCCAGGAAGCCGTGGTCATCCAGGTAGCTACGGATTTCATTGGTCACCTTGGAGCGGAAACGCAGTTTTTCCTGCATTTCAGGGCGACGCAGATCAATGTAGCGGTGACGCAGACGTACGTCTTCGCCCACCTGCTGATGTTCATCCAGCTGGAATGGAGGGGTTTCTGATTTATTCAGAATCACCAGCTCTTTGCCCAGCACTTCGATCTCACCTGTTGGCATCTCAGCGTTGATCGTCCCTTCAGGACGGTCACGCACCAGGCCTTTGATCTCGATTACGTACTCATTACGTACGCTATCAGCCAGCGCGAAACTTTCTTCACGATCAGGATCAAATACCACCTGAGTGATACCTTCACGGTCACGTACGTCCAGGAAGATAACACCACCGTGGTCACGGCGACGGTGTACCCAACCGTTCAGGACAATCTCTTCACCGATATGTTCTTTTCTCAGGTCGCCGCAATAATGGCTGCGCATAGTTCTAAATTCCCGTTGCTCACAGGACCCGCCGATCAACGGGTCGCTAATCAATATTCAAAAAGTCGTTGGGCTTACGCCATGGGTGTTGCTGCTATGTAGCCTGGCCTGTTATCCGCCAGTACTGGAGCCACCCGATTCACCAGCCAGATTTTTCTTCTGACCGGTTTTAAAGTCTGTTTCATACCAGCCACCACCCGACAGTCGAAACCCCGGGGCAGAGACCTGTTTGGTCACATCTTCTGCATTGCAGGCCTTACAGGCAGGTGCAGGCGCATCACTGCGCATCACCAGCTTTTCAAACGTATGGCCGCAGCTGTTGCACTGAAAATCAAAAATAGGCATGGACTACCGGTTCCTGAATACTACGATACACGCTGTCACAGACAGAAAGCGGCGAATTATAACTGATTTCACACCAACTGACAGGTGTCAGCCATCACAGGACACGGGGCTACGCCCTGTGATGGGCAGAAGAAAGGGGTTACCGGCTTATTCTGGAACAAATTCGATTTCAGCATCCATCAGAAACGCCAGCTTATGGCGCAGATCATGAATCGCACTATCACTATACGGCAGCGCAGGCAGCACCCCCCAGACAGGCCCAGGCCAGGCCGGGTCAGACTCAAAGCGCACCACATGATGCAAATGCAGCTGCGGCACCATATTGCCCAGCGTTGCTACATTCATCTTGCGCGCAGCAAAGATATCGGCCAGATTTTCAGCCAGAAATACTGACTCATGCATCAGCTGACGCTGATCGCTTTCCGACAGGTGATAAAGCTCGCTAACCTCAGCCCGCCGCGGTACCAGAATAAACCACGGATAGTTACTGTCATTGGCCAATAACAGGCTACACAGTGGAAAGTTCCCCAATACAACACAGTCGGCTGCTAATTGAGGATGCAGCTCATATTCCAGTTCTAACTCATCCATAGGTATGCACTCCTGGCAGGTTAACCCTCAGCAATCGGTGATCAAAAATACCTGACACGGATACTGGGTAATCAATACAGATCAGGTTACCATCGATCTTTCTATTTCATGACACTATTTATATAAGACTATGCTGTCGCTAAAGATTCACCACCAGATAAACGAAATAAATCAGGCCGACTGGAATCGACTGTGCGGCACAGACTATCCCTTTCTGCGTTACGAGTTTTTGCAGGCATTGGAAACCACCGGCTGTGTCGGGCCCGAGCAGGGCTGGCAACCACTGCACCTGACCGTCGAACAGGCCGGAGAGATTGTTGCTGTCATGCCGCTGTACATGAAACGCCACTCCTGGGGCGAATATGTCTTCGACTGGGCCTGGGCGGATGCTTATCAGCAGCATGGAATAGACTACTACCCAAAACTGGTCACCTCCATCCCGTTTACACCCGCACAAGGCCCTCGGTTAGGCCATAGCATAGATCTGAGTATACTAATCCCGGTGATAACCCAGGGTATAAAAGAGCTCTGCGAAACCACGGGTGCCTCCGGCTGGCATACCCTGTTCCCAGGTCATGAACTTAAAGACGCCTTCACAGATCAACAGCTACTATCCCGGCTGGGAAGTCAGTATCACTGGTTTAACCACAATTTCAGCAGCTTTGATGATTTTCTCGCAACCTTTAACTCACGCAAACGTAAAAACCTGCGCAAAGAGCGTACCAAAGTACAGCAACAGGGCGTGCAGCTGACGACTCTCAGCGGCCATGAGATTACTGATTGCGAGCTACAGCACTTCTACCGTTTTTATCAGCTTACCTACCTGAAGCGAGGCCGCCAGGGCTATCTGACACCGGAATTTTTCCAGCAGCTAAGAGATCAAATGCCGGAACAACTGGTTATGGTCATGGCCAGTGTTGATCAGCGCCCCGTGGCTGCTGCCCTGTCATTACGCTCCAGCGATACGTTATATGGCCGCTACTGGGGATGCCTGGAAGAATACGATAGTCTGCATTTCGAAACCTGTTATTACCAGGGGATCGAATACTGCATCAGAGAAGGTTTAACACGGTTTGACCCTGGCGCTCAGGGAGAGCATAAAATCCAGCGCGGCTTCCAGCCGGTGGAAACCTGGTCCTGCCACTGGATTAAAGATGCTGGATTTCGCCCGGCTGTCGCCCGCTTTCTTAACGAAGAGGAGCAGGCAATGCGGGCGCAAATCAAAGAGCTGACCGGCTGGCTGCCATTCAGGCAGGACTGAGCCGTCCTGTTCAGCTATAACGCGACATATACTGTTCGATCACATCACACACCCGGTCATTCAGGCTCTGCTCAAAGTCCGCCAGTGAGCTGCCCAGCATTTCCAGATACATATCCGTTTTGTCATCGCTGAGGCGTTTTTTCTGGATCTGATACTCAAATTCCGGCTCAGCGCTGTCTTTACGTGGAATAATAAACCAGTCGACAAAATGCTGATCAAAAGCTGAAAATGACTTATTAGCAAACCGGCAAAATGGTTCTACGTGAGTGTCACCTTCAGGGCCAAGACAACCCGCTTCAATACGTGCAATCACGCTGAGCCGCATATTTGCAGGGATCTGAGCTGTTTCGTTCATTATCAACCTTCCTTTTTAGGTGACTACCAGCCAGTACAATACCTGCCAATATTCACAAAAACACCGAATATTGCCCACCTCAGGGGCTAATACTGAATACTAAGTGCTGACTTCGCAGGAGGGAACATTTTTTATTAAAAATACGATTAAAGTATTGAAGTTAAAGAACTTCCACGACCGACCGCTCAGTAGGTTTTAGTAATAAATGCCTGTGACCCCCGCTCTCAAACCAGCCAGTGCCGGACATTGCTGGCCCCCGCTGGCAGATCTGCTAAAATGCCGCTCCTGAAAACTGCCCCGCGCAGCTTCTCAGCCCCTACTATTTCCCTAGATACAGGACAGTTTCGCAATGAGTCTTGCTGATAAAGTACTGGCAGTAAACAACGACCTGCCGATCCGTACCGATGCCCCGGTTCACAGCGGCAAAGTACGCTCCGTTTACTGGCTGACCGACGCTGACAGTCGCCGTCTGATCGAAGAGAAAGGCTACGACGTCGCTGCCGATGCACCACTGGCTATCATGGTGATCAGTGATCGCATCTCTGCATTCGACTGCATCTGGCACGGCGAAGGCGACATGAACGGCGTACCAGGTAAAGGTGCCGCACTGAACGCCATCTCCAATCACTGGTTCAAACTGTTCCGCGAGCAGGGCCTGGCCGACAGCCACATCCTGGACATCCCGCACCCGTTTGTATGGATCGTACAGAAAGCCCGTCCAGTGATGATCGAAGCGATCTGCCGCCAGTATATTACCGGCTCAATGTGGCGCTCATACGCCAAAGGCGAACGTGAATTTTGTGGCATTCAGATTGCTGACGATCTGAACAAAGATCAGAAACTGCCAGAATTGCTGATCACCCCCTCAACCAAAGGCATTCTGGAAGGCATCCCAGGCGTGCCCGCCGTCGATGATGTGAACATCACCCGTAGCGATATCGAGAATAACTTTGCCGCTTTCAACTTTACCCGCAAAGACGATATCAACCGCTACGAGACGCTGCTCAAAGAAGGCTTCGACGTAATCAGCAACGAGCTGGCCAAACTGGACCAGGTGTTTGTTGATACCAAATTCGAGTTCGGCTATGTCAATGATGCTGCGGGTAACGAGAAGCTGATCTACATGGATGAAGTCGGCACCCCGGACAGCTCCCGTATCTGGGACGGCCCAGCGTACCGTGAAGGTAAGGTTGTAGAGAATTCGAAAGAAGATTTCCGCCAGCTGCTGCTCAACCACTTCCCTGATCCAGATATCCTGCTCAATAAAGACCGTATGGATGAACGTCAGGCTCTGGCCCGCGACAACGCACTGCCAGAAGAAGTACTGATGAAAGTGTCTGCAACCTATGTTGGCATTGCCGAGAAAATCACCGGCCAGACGCTGACACTGTCAGACAACCCGAAAGCAGAGATCATTGATATTCTGCGTGATCAATATGGTCTGATCGACTGATCAGCTATCCTGTTGATACCTGAACCGCAGCCTGAGCTGCGGTTTTTTGTATCAGGCCCACGTCACAGGGCCTCAGCGATCAGAGGGCTATGCCATGTACCGCACGTTTATTCGCCGGATAGCCATTGTCCTTGTGCTGTTTCTGATCGTGGCGTATGCCGTTATCGGTTACCAGAACAGCACGCCCCCACCACTGGGCCATACCAACGGCCAGCTGCCACCTGTTCCCAGCACACCCAATGCTGTTTCCAGCCAGAGCCAAGACCCTCGCTACCAGGTAAGTCCTTTACCTTTTCATCAGAGCCCGGAGCAAACCATGACGGCACTGCTACACGCGGTGCAGCGCTATGGCAACGCAACGGTAGAACTACAACAGGCTGATTATCTGTATGTAGTATTCACCACGGCGGTGCTGGGCTTTCACGATGATGCAGAGTTCTACCTCGACGCCAGCCAACAGCAAGTGCATTTCAGATCAGCCAGCCGCGCAGGCTATTCAGATGGCGGCCTGAACCGTAAACGCTACAATACACTGCGCCAGTATTATCTTACGGCAATCAAACCTGAAAATGATCCCGACGCCCTTCCCGTTCCTGACTGATTCAAGCCAGTCGTCAGCGCTGATTCAGCTATCATCGCTCACACTGCCTGAAAGACAGATATATCAGGACTGAATTCGGAACTTTCATGGACTACAAATACCTGCTGTTACTGCTGCTCAGCCCGCTGCTATTAACAGGCTGCGCCACAATCAACCCCCTGAGCATCCCTGATGAAGAATGGGCCCAGATGTCATCCGAGCAGCGCCTCAGCGCTCGACAATCTCAAGCAGCGCTGACCGAAGCCTGGCTAGAAAGCAACCGCCAGCAACGCCTCATTCAGGCGCAGCGGGCCGCTCAGCAAGCCGCACTGAAGCAGCAAGCAATAGAGCAGCGTTATCAGCAAGCGCGCTATGGTGATATCGTGCAGTGCGTACTGGACTCAACCCGGGTGCGGAACAGCAAGAAGTGGCGTAATGTGCAGACCAAGGAGTTTGAAATATTTCGCGGAGAAATCAGTACCTTCCATTTACGCGACAATAAAGGCCGCACTCGCAAAACCCTTAATGCCGCACTCAGCAATCGCGGAAGACTGGAGCTTTGCATCCAGCCAGGCACTCGACATTGTGCCAACTTTACCTACAGCCGACATCAGCTGGCACATGGTATCCAGACGCCTGTCCATATGGGCGAGAAGCTACACGGCCAGCTACATTGCGAACTGGAACCGATTCGCCACAGGCGCCACTCACATGAGTAGACGTACGTCAGAGATAAAAAAGGCAGCCAATGGCTGCCTTCCGTATGTCCGTTACTGAAGCCTGCAAAACAGGCGATCAGCTAGCGTTTGTCGATTCGAAAATCTTATCGGCATTGGCTTCAATAAAGCCCTGATAGACCACCCCTTCAGCATCCGGGTGGCGCAGGGCAAACTCATAGAAACAGGTCGGAATTTCCTGCACGTCATCCCCGGCAAACGTGTAAGCCTGACGGTCAGCCAGGGTAGAACCCTGCTCCAGCAATGATGCTGGCGTGCCTTTTACTTCACCACCCACGGTATTCACTGCAAAACCGGCATCCTTAACGCGCTGCAGCGTTTCTCGAATGCAGTTTGTGGTTTTCAAGTGATTAATGCTGACGGTGAAGTGATTCACCCGCACCCCAATCGCCAACAGCCAGGCGCCGTATTCACTCTCTGCCATCACCGCCTGATACTCGGTAAATGACGGCATATCCCAATGACGGGCAGACCAGAACACAGCCTGGTCCAGCGCCTGGGGGGTAATCTGCGCGGTGTATTTGGCAATAATACTCTGAGTGGCCGTGCTCAGCTGATCGGTCAGCAATTCAGAAATGAACACCTTCGGCACATTCGGATTGGGGTGAATGAAGCTGTGCGCACGCAGTTTTTTCGCCTTGAAATCATAGCTTCCCTGGCGTTCGTAACCCATCGCCAAAATCAGCGGCTCCAAATTGTCCAGCTGTAACGGCGTATTGGCAAAGGTCCGAAATGCCACATGATCATTAATCACCTGGCCATCGGTCGCAGCAAACAGCTGCTTGATCTGCTCAGCCTGAGGGGTGATCTGAATGTAGTCCTGCCACAGCTGATCGAAAAAGTGTTCGGCGTTCATATATGACTCCAGTACAAAGCGGGTGTTGTATGTCTTGTTATCTCTCAAGTCTGGCCTGCCGACACCCCAACCACAAACAAGTTAACTTACCGTCGAGCACAAGTCAGACTTGCCCTGATCGACACTCGCCGAAAGATTTACATCAAAGCATCAGATCAGGCCCTCGACGCACGCGGGTGTGACCGCAACCAGCTATCCATCCAGTCACAAAACTGCTGAACCGTTGCATCAGCCTCCGCTCCGTCTCGCAATACCCGCCAGTAACCCGGCATCAATGCCGGGTTCAGACGGCTGATCGGCTGATCTCCTAGCGGGGCCACTAACTGCCCTTGCGCACAGAGCTGGCGTGCCTCATCAACTGAAATCAATGCCACCCCCAACCCTTTCAATGCAGCTTCCACCAGGCCCGCATGACTGTCCAGAGGCAGCACCTGACGCTCCACCAGCACATCCACTCCCAGGGTATTGAGCAACTGACGCCACAACTCAACCGATAACTCGGTACAGAGCAGCCGGTGCCGAATCAGATCCTCCGGCTGCCCCAGCGGCCGTTGTGCACTGATCAACCCAGGCGCACATACCAGCAATTTGTCATCGGTCAGCAGCAGCTGCTTGTCACCAAACAGCCACTGGCCAAAGCCCCATTGCACAGCTACATCCAGCCGCTGCTGGCGAAAGTCGGGAAATCGTACCGAGGTACTGACCACCACATCCAGTTCGGGGTGCATGGTTTCAAACTCAGGCAGCCGAGGCAGCAGACAGTGCACCGCAAACCAGGGTGAAGCACTGAGGCGTAGCTGTGGGCGCCGATGACGCTGAGCGACCTCATGCACCCCCCGCTCGATCAGGCCAATACCCCGCTCAACCCAGGCCAGCAACTGCTCACCCGCGGAACTAAGCACAATGCCTGCAGGCAACCGTTCGAACAGATCAAAGCCCAGCTGCTGCTCAAGGTTCTTGATCTGCAGACTGACCGCCTGGGGTGTCAGATGCAGCCGCTCGGCCGCTTTTTTAAAGCCACCTTCATTCGCCACTACGGCAAAGGTCTGCAGGTTTTTCAGTGATGGTATACGTGGCTTCAACACAGGGCTCCCAACCAGGCACCTGGCCCAGATAGCAAAAACCCGGCCTTCTGGCAGAAGGCCGGGTTTTCAAGGCAAAAAAAGGTCGAGCACTCAGTGGTGCGAAACCGTTAATGTTCGATCAATCTCACCCATCAGCGCGACCAGCTCACCGACATCCGTGGCCAGGCCTTTCAGCCCCTCCTCAGCCATCGGCTGAATCTCGCAACGCTGCGGCAACGCCGCCCCCGCAGCAATCACCTGCTCAAAACGCGGGATCATAATCCACTGCAGCCACTGGCTAAAGCTCAGAGTATCGACACAGAACGGCTCTGTACTGGCCAGCGCCCGGGCAGAGGGCGATTGCCCCTGCCAGAGCTGCTGGCGCTGCAGCTCAGCAGTCAGTTGAGCCAGTAACTGACTCAACTGCTGATGAGTATCACTGCTAACCACGCTTAGCCCCGCGCGCCTTTCAGGGTATCAGCGATCATGAACGCCAACTCCAGCGCCTGCTCGCCATTGAGGCGTGGATCACAATGAGTATGGTAACGATCCGCCAGACCTTCTTCGGTGATCTGGAACGCACCGCCGATACACTCGGTCACATTCTGACCAGTCATCTCGAAATGCACACCACCCGCATGAGTACCTTCAGCACGGTGCACATCGAAGAAGCCACGGACTTCACGCAGGATAGAATCAACGCTACGGGTTTTATAACCACTGGAGGCTTTAATAGTGTTGCCGTGCATCGGGTCAGAACTCCAGACCACACTGCGACCTTCCGCTTTCACTGCCTGTACCAGTTTTGGCAGGTGCTCAGTGATGCCATCGGCCCCCATACGGGCGATCAGCGTCATCCGGCCAGGGATGTTGTCCGGGTTCAGCGTATCCAGCAGACGGATCAGATCTTCCACTTTAGTAGTCGGACCCACCTTACAACCGATCGGGTTTTTCACCCCGCGCAGGAATTCAACATGGGCATGATCCGGCTGACGGGTACGGTCGCCAATCCACAGCATGTGCGCAGAACAGTCGTACCAGTCACCGGTCAGGCTATCCTGACGCGTCAGGGCCTGCTCGTAACCCAGCAACAACGCTTCATGGGAAGTGTAAACCGAGGTCTGGTGCAGCTGAGGCGTGGTGCTGGCATCAATACCACAGGCCGCCATAAAGGCCAGCGTCTGGTCAATCTGACCTGCCAGATGCTGATACTTTTCGCCCAACGGGCTCTGCTCAACAAAGCCCAGGTTCCACTTGTGTACCTGATTCAGGTCAGCCATACCGCCCTGGGCAAACGCCCGCATCAGGTTCAGCGTAGAAGACGCCTGGTGGTAGGCACGCAACAGACGCTCAGGGTCTGCAGCGCGGGATTCGCCAGTGAACTCGATATCGTTAACGATATCACCACGGTAGCTTGGCAGCTCAACACCACCAATGGTTTCCATATCGGTAGAACGCGGCTTGGCAAACTGGCCCGCCATACGGCCCACTTTCACCACCGGGCTGGAACCGGCGAAGGTCATCACCACGGCCATCTGCAACATCACTTTAAAGGTGTCGCGGATCTTATCAGCACTGAACTCGCTAAAGCTTTCGGCGCAATCGCCCCCCTGTAACAAAAATGCACGGCCTTCTGCTACGTCCGCCAGCTGCTGCTGCAGTGAGCGAATTTCGCCAGCAAAAACCAATGGTGGCTGTGCGCTCAGTTGCTGTTCTACACGGGTTAACGCGGCAGCATCCTGGTAATCAGGTTGCTGTACGATAGGTTTGCTTCTCCAGCTATCAGGTGTCCAGATTTGCATGGGATTTCCTGCGAGTTCGTGCCGCGCTTATCGGTGCGGTCATTGTCTTTGGATGCCGTTTGGACGGCTGTTATGTCATCTGCCACAACACAGATGATCATTCCGTTAAGTGGTCTTCACCACCTGGGTTGCATAGCCGAAAGTGTACGGCATACAGCGCTAGAGACAACCCCGCACCGGTGGAAATCCTCGCCATATCAGGGAGTTCGCGGTAAGTTGTTCGTTCTTCACCAGCCAGGGAACACAGCATGTCACAACAGGATAAAGAAAACGGCCTCAGGGTTCGCACCGAAGTGATGGGCGACGCTTTTGTGCAGCGCGCCATTGATAACACAACTGAACTGACGGCACCGCTGCAGGAATGGATCAACGAACATGCCTGGGGGTCTACATGGCAGCGAGAAGGCGTTCTGCCACGCAGCACCCGCAGCCTGGTAACCCTGGGTATGCTGGCCGCACTCAAAGCGCCCAATGAAATAAAGGGGCATGTCCGTGGCGCACTGAACAATGGCTGTTCGGTCGAGGAGATTCAGGAAGTGCTGCTGCACTCGGTGGTTTATTGCGGCGCCCCTGCAGCTCAGGAGGCGTTCCGGGCGGCACAGGAAGCAATTGAACTGTGGCAGGCAGATCAGCAAAACACCTAAAGCATCCTGCTGGACCGACACAACAGCGAGGTCAGCCTTACCCGACCTCGCTGTTCTACCGTCATTATCAAACAAGTCAGGCCGGGCGGATGCCCATCAGCCTGGAGGCAGTAATATCTTTCGCCGTGCTCAGAAAATCGACCATAAACTCCGAGTTTTTCTGATCTTCACGGATGGCTGCATAGAGGGTGCACCAGAGCCCCTTCTCACCCATTGAGCGCGCCGTGATGTAGTCTCGCTCTACATACTCGTGCATCGCCCAGTTCGGCAGCGCCGATACACCACGTCCGCTGGCAATCAGCTGTATCATCATCACCGTCAGCTCTGCGGTGCGAGTATCGGGCGCCACATCGGCCGGATCAAGGAAACGGGTAAAGACATCCAGTCGACTGTGATCAATCGGATAGGTGATCAGCGTCTCAGTGGCGAGGTCTTCAGGCTGGATAAATTTGCGCGCCACCAGTCGATGCTGCTTGCTCAGCGCCAGCATGGACTCATAGCTGAACAGCGGAATATAGGTAATGCCATTACGCGGTTCGGGATCGGAAGTGATCACCAGATCCAGATCGCCACGGGCCAGTGCAGGCAACGGCAAGAAACTGAAACCGGTCGACAGGTCCATTTCGATCTCCGGCCAGTTCTGGCGAAAATGATCAATGGTGGGCATCAGCCAGTCAAAACAGCTGTGACATTCAATACAGATATTTAACCGCCCGGCTTCCCCCCCGGCCAGCCTGGCAATATCGCGCTCAGCATTGCGGATCATTGGCAGCACATCATCCGCCAGTGCTAATAGCCGTTGTCCGGCACTGGTAAACGTGATTGGTTTGGTTTTACGGATAAAAAGCGAGCAGTTAAGTCGGTCTTCCAGATCTTTGATCTGGTGGGACAATGCAGATTGAGTCAGATGAACCCGCTCGGCGGCCTCAACCAGACTGCCTGCATCACGCAGTGCAGAGAGCGTTTTGAGGTGACGCAGCTCGACCATTAAGATATCCCCGATGTGTCAGACAAAAGTTACAGACATATGGGAAGAGTATAGACACAAGGGACCAGGCTGCGACACTGTTTTATGTCACAACCTGGTAACAGGGATTTGCTGATTTATTGCGTCAGCAGGAATTCGACCAGCGCTTTCTGGGCGTGCAGGCGATTTTCAGCTTCATCAAAGGCAACGCTGCGTGGATCATCCAGCAAGGTTTCGCTAATTTCTTCACCACGGTGCGCAGGCAGGCAGTGCATAAAGATGACATCTTCAGCCGCCTTGTCCAGCAAGGTTTCATTCACCTGGTAACTGGCAAAGGCTGCCTCGCGCTGTTTTTGCTCCTCTTCCTGGCCCATAGAGGCCCAGACATCGGTGACCACCAGCGATGAGTTTTTCACTGCGGCAACAGGATCACGCATCACCGTTACCCGATCAGCATTGGCTTCCACCAGCGCGGCATCGGGTTCAAAACCCTCCGGACAGGCAATATTCAGTTTAAAGCCAAACTGACGGGCAGCATTGATGTAGGAGTTGCACATATTGTTACCGTCACCTATCCAGGTAACCGTACAACCGGTGATATCACCACGATGCTCAGCAAAGGCCTGCATATCAGCCAGCAACTGACAGGGATGGTAATCGTCGGTCAGTGCATTGATCACCGGCACCGAGGAGTTTGCCGCAAACTCTTGCACCAGTTCATGGCTAAACGTACGGATCATCACAATATCAACCATACTGGAGATCACACGAGCAGAGTCAGCAACCGGCTCACCACGCCCCAGCTGGGTGTCACGCGGCGACAGAAACATCGCATGGCCACCAAACTGCGCCATACCCGCTTCAAATGATACCCGGGTACGGGTGGACGATTTTTCAAAAATCATCGACATCACGCGATTTTTGAACGGCTCGTAAATCTCACCCGCCCGTTGCATTCGTTTCAGTTCAATCGCCCGTTGTACCAGTGTTTTGAGTTCTTGTGGCGACAGGTCAAGCAGTGTCAAAAAGTGTCTTGTAGTCATAACCAGAATCCAGCGTACTCAGGTGTTATCAACGCCTTCGTCCGCGGCGTAGATTTTAATTAGGCTGGCAACAGTATTTACCAGCAGATCAGCGTCAGCATCGGTCAGAATTAGTGGTGGCAACAGACGAATCACTTTTCCGCCACCCGTCACATTCAACAGAACGCCCTTCACCTTGGCCAGCACCGCCAGCTCAGCACCGGCCTCCGCCAGCTCGATGGCGATCATCAGACCTTTGTTTCGTACATCCTTAATATAGGGCGCATCAGCCAGCTGCTGACGGAAGCCATCAGCGATGCGGTCTCCCAGCTCAGCGGCCCGCTGGCACAAACCTTCTTTTTCAATGGTATCGACTACCGCCAGTGCTGCTGCACAGCAGATCGGGTTACCACCGTAGGTTGAACCGTGAGCGCCCGGAATCAGGACTTCAGCAGCGACACCGCGGGCCAGACAGGCACCGATCGGCATCCCATTCCCCAGCCCTTTCGCCGTAGTGACAACGTCGGGCAGAATCTTGTTGTGCTGATAACAGAAATACTCACCTGTGCGCCCATTGCCGGTTTGCACTTCATCCAGCATCAGCAGCCATTCATTAGCATCGCAGATCTCACGCAACTGATTCAGGTAATCCGGGGCAGGAATATGCACACCGCCCTCACCCTGAATCGGCTCAACCAGTATCGCCACGACATTGCTGTTATTGGCGGCAATCTGGCGTACCGATTCAATATCATCAAACGGCGCGCGCACAAAGCCACTGACCAGCGGCTCAAAGCCAGCCTGCACCGCTCGGTTCCCGGTGGCACTCAAGGTTGCCATGGTACGGCCATGGAATGAGTTATCCATCACGACAATGGCAGGGCTATCAATACCACGGGTGTGGCCATAACGACGGGCCAGCTTAATAGCGGCCTCATTCGACTCCGCACCGGAGTTGGCAAAAAACACAGACTCCATACCGGACACTGCCGTCAGCCGTTCAGCCAGTTGCTGCTGCAGCGGGATGGTGTACAGATTGGAAGTGTGCGTCAGGCGCGCCGCCTGCTGCTGAATTGCGTGGGTAACCGCCGGGTGCGCATGGCCGAGGCCGCAGACAGCAATGCCTGTCAGCGCATCCAGGTAACGATTGCCGTCTGTGTCATATAACCAGGCACCTTCGCCATGATCGAATGCGACTGACAGACGGTTATAGGTATTCATGATCGGCTCTACGGCCATGTCCATATCCCCATAACGCAAAAAGCAGCGAGATCGCTGCTGGAAAAAACAATCGAGTCTATGGAGTTGACTGGACTTTGGCAACTCCGCAAAGACGCATTAGCTAAAACTTTAGTCGCGAATTTTAAATTTTTTACCATTTGTAAAAACAAAAACATTCAAGCGGTCAAAAATCCACCAGACAGATAGCCAATCTACTGCAGCAACAGAGATTATCTAACCGAATCAACACGATAGCCTGCGCCTATAACAACGATTAAGAAATCCTACTATACATTACCCCAGTAAAATGTTCGGATATGTGGTATGTTTCACGCCGCAGCGGGTGCCGGACTACACTGGTAGTACACAGGCACCAGACAGGCTAATACAGAAAGCTAAGGTACGGTAATGAGCGTAATCGAAACGATTAAAGAGCAGATTGAGAAAAACCCGGTACTGCTCTACATGAAAGGCACGCCTCGCTTCCCACAGTGTGGTTTTTCCTCCCGCACCGTTGAAGCACTGATGAACTGCGGCGAGCGTTTCGCCTTTGTTAACATTCTGGAAAACCCAGAGATTCGTGCTGAACTGCCTAAATACGCTGACTGGCCAACATTCCCACAGCTGTGGGTGAATGGCGAGCTGGTAGGTGGTTGCGACATCGTCTGCGAAATGGCCACCACCGGTGAGCTGGCAGAACTGGTTAAGCAGCACGCTATCAACCCGGACGACGAAGCGTCCGCGTAATTCATACCGATTTCTAGCAGGAAGGTGCCACCTTCCTGCGTTGTATCCAACAAGCGACTCACACCAAACATGGAGATTTCATAATCATGGGCGTACTCGTAGGTAAGCAAGCTCCTGACTTCACCGTTCCTGCTGTTAAAGGTGACGGTTCTATCGTTGATAACTTCAACCTGAAAGAAGCCATCAATGGTAAATACGGTCTGGTATTCTTCTACCCGCTGGACTTCACTTTCGTTTGCCCGTCTGAGCTGATCGCTCTGGATCACCGTATGGACGCATTCAACGAACGTGGCGTTGAAGTAATCGGTGTTTCCATCGATTCTCACTTCACCCATAACGCATGGCGCAACACGCCAGTTGAGCAGGGCGGCATTGGCCAGGTTAAATACACCCTGGCAGCTGACATGACGCACGAAATCTGCAAAGCCTACGACGTTGAGTCTGAAGGCGGCGTTGCTTTCCGTGGCGCATTCCTGATCGACAAGAACGGTAACGTTCGCTCTCAGATTGTTAACGACCTGCCACTGGGCCGTAACATGGACGAACTGATCCGTCTGGTTGACGCTCTGCAGTTCCACGAAGAGCACGGTGAAGTTTGCCCTGCTGGCTGGAACAAAGGCGACAAAGGTATGGACGCATCGCCAAAAGGCGTTGCTGCATACCTGACTGAAGAAGCTGACAGCCTGTAATCAGACTCTGATTACCACAGCTTCAGAGCCCCGCCATGTGCGGGGCTTTTTCGTTTTTGGCCAGACGGAAAAACCTGCTTTTATGCCCGACCAATCGACGCCACCACCGCACCAGTAACCTGGCACAGGTCAGCCGCCGCCAGCTCGATCTCCAGACCACGCTTACCGGCACTCATAAAGATTGACGCAAACTGTGCCGCACTGGCATCCAGCACCGTTGGCAGCCGCTTTTTCTGCCCCAGCGGACTGATCCCACCGACGACATAGCCTGTCGCACGCTCAGCATCTACCGGATTTGCCATAACAACCTTTTTAGCCTTCAGCGCTGCCGCCATCGCTTTGAGGTCGAGCTGACCCGCCACTGGCACGACGGCAACCGCCAGTTTGCGGTTATCGCCATTGATTTCAACTAGCAGAGTCTTAAACACCTGCGCTAAAGGCTGGCCCAGCGCTTCGGCGGCTTCCTCACCATAGGACTCTGCTGCTGGATCATGCCTATATTCATGCACCTGATATGGGACGCGGGCTTTTTTCACCGCATTAATTGCAGGGGTCATCGATCGTTTTCCTTTTCACTCAAAGGCCGCTGGCTTGCATAATAACCAAGTTTTGCCCGTTGTTAGCGTTGCGACTGGCGCAACGGAACCAATAGTTCTTCAAGTCCATTAATCTGAATCTCAAGCATCAATGCCAGCAACTGCCCCAGCGCTCCCTCTGGGAACCCCTTATTCTGAAACCAGAGCAAATAGTCTTCCGGTAAATCCATCAATACTCGACCCTGATATTTCCCGAATGGCATTTTCATAGTGGCCAGTTGCACCAGCATCTGTGGATCAAACATCAGCGTCAAATTCCCGATTTAGCAATGTAGCCCGCTATAGTAACGAGCCACACGGAGCTGTCACGTTCATTTAACCGGTTATTGCCTATATCGGCCAGTACTAGCAGCCTGCCAGGCGATTGTGTCAGCACCTCGACTATCTGTGATAACTATGCGATAACCACAATGACATCGAGCGAACATCCTTTTGCGACCGCATCGCACAACGTAAACCACCCTCCCACCTACCAGGAGTCCAGGGATGAGTACAGACGTAGTATCCAAGCAGCAACGGGCCTTCTTTCGTAAGCTCTACCTGAGTTATCTGATCAGCCAGGAACAACACAACCTTACCAGCCTGCAGAAACTCACCGGCATGCCACGGCGTACCATTCAGGACAGCATCAAAGACCTTTCAGATATCGGAATCGATTGCATATTCAGTCAGCATGAAGGCGGCAGGCATAACGATGGCCACTACCATATAAGCGACTGGGGCCCTATTCATTGGAGCTGGATCGAGACACAGCTGGCCAGAATTGAACAGGCACTGGATATTGCAAAAAAAGATTAAAGTTTGCACATTTACTGCCGCTACAACGCAGGTGATTCAATTTTAACCAACGGTGCTCCTATGAACGTTATTTCGTCATACTCTCAACCTAATCAGAGCAGTCAGATGCGTTCAGACACGCAGCGTTTGTCGACAGCCCCTACTTCCGAAGAAGGGCAAAAAGCCCAGGAAGATCGCAATGTCGCCAAATCCCAGGACACCCTGCTGAACCGCCTGGCTGAACATGTCCCCGGCGTCTCCGCTGAAGATATGCGTAAACAGAAAGCCGAAGACTTTACTCCGGAGAAAGTAGCCAGTCGCATCTCCGGCTTTGTCGGTATGGGCCTTGACCGCGCCCGCTCTGAAGGTCGCTCCGAAGCTGATATTGAAAAGATGCATGCTGCAGCCATGCGCGGGATTGAAAAAGGCTTTAACGAAGCAAAAGAGATTCTCGATGGACTGAGCATTCTTGGCCAGGGCAACATCGAGAAAAATATCGATGACACCTTCGACAAAACCATGAGCGCGGTTAAAGCACTGTTGCCAACACAACAGAGCGACCTGCCCAGCGGCCCGCAGCGTGCCTCCGAAGCCTTTTATGCCAACGAGCGCTACGCTAAATCAGAAACGTTTTCCCTGAGCCTTAAGACTCAGGAAGGCGATGACGTTGTCATTGAGTTTGGCCGCGCCCAGCAACAGAGTGCCTCAGTTGCCGCCGCACGTTCGGGTGGTAATTCTGCAGCCGTCGCCAGCCTGGAGCGTAGTAGCGCCAGCAGTATGTACTTCAGCGTTCAGGGCGACCTCAATGATGAAGAGCTGTCTGCCATCAACGATCTGCTTCGCGACGTGAACGACATCGCCGATGAGTTTTTCGGTGGCGACATTCAGGCCGCTTTCGACAAAGCTAGCGAGTTTGAAATGGACGGTAGCCAGCTGGCCTCCATGAACCTGCGCCTGACACGGAGCGAAAGCCATTCTGCCACATCGGCCTATAGCTCTGTTGGCAATATGATGCCGGGGATGGATGAACTGGCACCATTGAACGATATGAGCAGTAAGCTCAATGCACTGTCTGAAGACCCTCGTAATGCCTTTATGGAAGAAGCCGACAAGCTGATCGCCAGCATTATTGATAGCCTGGTACCGCAAGACAGCCGCTACAAAGATGCCAATGAAAAAGACCGCGAGCGACTGGACAACAACCTGCAGCAAATGAACAGCATGATGAGTGCGCTGTTCGATCGTGGTAATGCCAACGCTGAGCCCGCTGCTATTGAAGCACCGGTTTCCGCTGCTATCTGATCTGACATCACCCACGCTACCTCACAGGCCTGCTTATGCAGGCCTGTTTTGTTTCCCCACCCGACCAAAGCCGTTAGACTGCTCCGTTTACATTGAACGGACGCTCACATGCCTCAATCTGCAGCCCTGAGCCGCGCCATCCTGTGGATGGTCGGTGCCCTGTTCTCCTTCATCAGTATGGCCATCGCCGGGCGCGAGCTGGCAGGCGAACTGAGCGTCACCCAGTTACTGGTAATCCGCAGCGCGATCGGCGTACTGGTGATCGCCAGCCTGATCCGGCGTCAGCCACTACGCTGGCAGCTGTTAAAAACTCCCACACCAGGCCTGCACCTGATCCGTAATACAGCCCACTTTATCGGCCAGTACGGCTGGTTTGTCGCCATCGCTAGTATTCCACTGGCCGAGGTGTTCGCACTGGAATTCACCACCCCGATCTGGTGCCTGTTACTGGCCCCATTGCTGGTCGGCGAAAAGATCACCCGAGTGCGTGCCGTTGCCGTGTTGCTGGGCTTCATCGGTATCCTGATTATTCTGCGTCCCGGTATCGCCATTATTCACCCCGCTGCACTGGGCGTACTCGGCGCTGCGGTCTGCTTTGCCATCGCCTATTTGATGACCAAGAAAATAACCGGCCAAAAAACAGCCCATGGTAGCCAGTCACCGCTGACCCTGTTGTTCTATATGTGCCTGGTGCAAATGCTGCTCAGCAGCGTACCCGCCCTGCTGGACTGGACCCCCGTAGAACCACAGCACCTGCCTTGGCTATTACTGGTCAGCCTGACCGCCCTGAGCGCCCATTACTGCATCACCCGCGCCCTGAAACTGGCTGACGCTGCCGTGGTAGTACCAATCGACTTCCTGCGCCTGCCCCTGATCGCCCTGCTGGGTTACCTGGTGTATGACGAAAGTCTGGATTTCTGGGTGCTGGTGGGTGCTGGTGTAATGCTGAGCGGCAACTACCTGAACCTGTGGAGTGAACAGAAGCGTCTAAAACGACTGCAACAAGAAACACAGGCCTCCTGATGGCGTTCAAGTTACGTGATTACCAACAGGAGGCTGTCGACGCCACCCTGGTCCACTTTCGTAAAACAGACGATTCTGCGGTCATTGTGCTGCCCACCGGGGCGGGTAAAAGCCTGGTGATCGCCGAGCTGGCACGGCTCGCCCGGCGGCGGATTCTGGTGCTGGCCCACGTCAAGGAACTGGTTGAACAGAACCATAGCAAATACCAGAGTTACGACCTGACCGCCGGGATTTTTGCCGCCGGCCTGAAGCAGAAAAACAATCAGCATCAGGTCACCTTTGCCAGCGTACAGTCGGTGCGTCCCAATCTGGATCAGTTTCAGGGCGAGTACTCGTTGCTGATTATCGACGAGTGCCACCGGGTCAGCGAGAGTGAAGACAGCCAGTATCAGCAGATCATCAGCCGCCTGAAACAACAGAATCCCGGCCTAAAAGTACTGGGGCTGACCGCGACCCCCTATCGGCTCGGCAGCGGCTGGATCTACCGTTACCACTATCGCGGCTATACTCGCAGCGATGAGCCCCAACCGTTTGAGCACTGCATCTACGAGCTGCCACTGCGCTATATGATCAGCCGCCAGTTTCTGACGCCACCTGAGATGGTCGATGCCACGGTTGCCCAGTACGACTTCTCCAGCCTGACGCCCAACAGCAACGGCAATTACCCGGAGCCTGCCGTCAACCAGCTGCTGATTAAACACAAGCGTGTCACCCGCGCGATCTGTGAGCAGATAGAACAACTGGCAGCCGACCGACTGGGGGTGATGATCTTCGCCGCCACGGTCGACCATGCACAGGAGATCAGCGGCTACCTGCCCGCCGAGCAGACGGCCCTGATCACTGGCGATACCGCTGGCCCACAGCGCGATGCGCTGATCGAAGCCTTCAAGGCCCGCCAGCTGAAATATCTGGTCAACGTATCGGTACTCACCACCGGCTTCGACGCCCCCCATGTGGATCTGATCGCCATTTTACGGCCCACTCAGTCCGTCAGCCTTTATCAGCAGATAGTGGGCCGAGGCCTGCGACTGTTTGAAGGGAAAGAAAACTGCCTGGTGATCGACTACACCGGCAACGGCTTCGATCTGTTCCAGCCCGAAGTCGGCGCACCTAAACCCGACGCCGACTCCGACCCGGTCCAGGTATTCTGCCCCCAGTGTGAATTTCCCAATATTTTCTGGGGCAAGACCGACGGCCAGGGCAATATTCTTGAACACTTCGGCCGTCGCTGTCAGGGCTTTGAAGAAGATGCGGCAGGCCGTCGCCAGCGCTGTGAGTTTCGTTTCCGTTTTAAAGAATGCCCCCACTGCGGCGCAGAAAACGACATCGCCGCCCGCCGTTGTGGCCAGTGTGAACAGGCACTGGTCGACCCGGATGATCAGCTCAAAGCCGCCTTGCAGCTTAAAGACGCGCTGGTGATCCGCTGCGCCGGACTCAGCTTCAGCCGCAAGCAGGACAAACTGCGCATCACCTACCACGACGAAGAAGGGGAAGAGCTACACGAGAGCTTCAACCTGAGCCACAGCGGCCAGCGCAAAATATTCAACCGCGAATTTGGCCGTCGCTTTGATGGCGGCAGCCAGCCCCGCGAGTTCAAAACGCTGGATGAAGTACTGCCACTGGCCGAACGCTTTAGCCCACCGGATTTTGTCGTAGCGCGTAAAAAAGGCCACTACTGGCGGGTGTCTGCACGGATATTTGATTACCAGGGCCGCTATCGCAAAGCCAACGCACTGTAACCCGTTTACATCGGCACCAGTGTCGGCGTATCCGATACCGGGTCAGGATAGATCTTCGCATCCAGATCGAACACCTGCCGCACCAGCTCGGCGGTAAACACCTCGGCCGGGCTGCCTTGCTGCTGCAGCTGGCCCTGTTTAAGCACCACCAGCTCATCGCAATAACGGCAGGCCTGGTTCAGGTCATGCAACACCACCACAATGGTTTTACCGGCCAGATTCAGCGAGCGCATCAGTTTAAGCAGCTCAATCTGGTGAGCGATATCCAGCCAGGTGGTGGGCTCATCCAGCAACACCAGATCAGTCTGCTGAGCCAGAATCATGGCGATCCAGGCGCGCTGGCGCTGTCCGCCCGACAGCGCCGCCGCCGGCTGATCAGCAAATTCCGTCAGCCCGACCTGGGCCAGTGATTGCTGCACAATGGTGCTGTCTTCGCGACTCAATCGCCCCCAGCGGGAACGCCAGGGCGCACGGCCATAGCCCACCAGTTCGGCAACACTGACCCCATCGGGCGTAATGGATGCCTGGGGCAACAGCGCCAGCTGTCGGGCTAGCTGGCGGCTGTCCATGCGGTGCACATCTTCGCCCTGCAACCGCACCTTGCCTCGCTGTGGCGTCAGAATCCGGGCCATGGCTTTAAGCAGAGTCGATTTACCACAACCATTAGGGCCAATCAGCGCGGTGATTTTTCCCTGTGGAATGCCCAGCGTCAGGTCCGGTACGATTACCTTTTCGCCATAGCCCACCTGGAGCCCTTCAATAGATAGATACGACATCACCAGCCTCGGTAGCGGGTTAACAGAAACAGAAAGTAAGGCGCACCGATCAGCGCGGTGAGCACGCCAGCGGGCAGTTCAATCGGCGCCAGCAATGTGCGGGCCGCGATATCCGACACCAGCACCAGTAACGCGCCGACCATCGCCGTGACAGGCAGCAAACGGTGATGAGCGCCCCCCACCAGCAAACGCGCCAGGTGCGGTGCCACCAGGCCAACGAAACTGATCGCCCCGCACACCGCCACACTGACCGCCGCCATCGCTACCGCCAACAGCAAAGCCAACAAGCGGCTGCGACGCACATTTGCCCCCAGCCCTTCGGCGGCTTCATCGCCCAGCGCCAGCAGATCAAGCCGTAGCGACAGCATCAGCGCCAGTGGCACCAACACCAGCAGCCAGGGCAACAAAATCCAGACATGATCCCAGCCCCGCCCCCACAAGCTACCCGTCAACCAGACCAGCGCCATATTCACCTTCTGCGGATGACTGACCAGCAGCCAGTCGGTCAACGCTGCCAGCCAGCTGCTCAACGCGATTCCCACCAGCACCAGCCGGGAGGGGTTCAATGTGCCCCGCCCCACCAGTGCCAGCATCACCAGTACCGCCAGCAAGGCTCCAATAATCGCCGCCGGGATCAGCCAGCCAAACGCCAGATCCGGCCATAGCAACATCAGGGTCGTGGCGGCCAGCCCGGCACCGGCCGTCACCCCGATCAGATCCGGTGAAGCCAGTGGATTACGCACCACCGCCTGGGTGAGTGCACCGGACAGGCCCAGCCCGGCCCCGGCCAGAATTGCCAACAGCACCCGTGACAGCCGTAAATCAGTAACAATATCCGCGCTACTGGCCTGTACCGTGCGCCAGTCCAGCGAGCCAAGCAACAGCCCGCTAAGCGCCGCCACCAGTAATAGCGCGGGCAGTAGCCAGAAAGTCAAACGTGGGTACATCAGCTCGCTCCCCGCTGGCGTGCTGCCAGCCACAGAAAACAGGGCGCACCGATCAGTGCCGTTACCAGCCCAACCGGCGTTTCTGCCGGAAATACCAGTAATCGGGACAGCAGATCAGCCCAGACCATCAGCGCTGCGCCCAGCACCGCCACCAGCGGCAATAACACCCGATGATCCGATCCCACCAGCGCCCGTCCCAGATGGGGTACCAGTAAACCGACAAACGCAATCGGCCCGGTTACCGCCACCGAGGTCGCCGCCAGGATCACCACCAGCAGGGACGCCTGCAACCGGAGCCGACGGGGGGATACACCCAGGCCCGCAGCCATCTCCTCACCCAGCGCCAGCAGGTTTAACGGTTGTGCCAGCCACAGCGTCGCCAGGCCCGCGGGCAGCACCCAGGGCCACAATTGCTGCCAGTGATGCCAGTCGGCATCCACCAGCGAGCCACTCAGCCAGTCCACCACCGCCTGGGCCTGTTCATCCAGAATCAGCAGACTGCGGGTCATGGCAGTCAGCAATGCGGTAACCGCAACCCCGGCCAGCACCACCCGCACCGGATGAATACGGCCCTGCAAACCGCCACCAAGCATCAAGACCAGCCCACCCGCCAGGGCCGCTCCCAGCGCTGTCGCCAGCATCAATGGCAACGGAACCGGCAACAGCCCGGTTTGCACCAGCACCAGCAGGCAACCGGCCCCGGCGTTCAAACCAAACAGCGCGGGCGAGGCCAGAGGATTACGGGTAATGCCCTGCATCAGCGTGCCCGCCAGCGCCAGCGCCGCGCCGACGGTCGCCGCAATTAACACACGGGGTAAGCGAATGGTCAGCACCAGCTGTGCCGCCAGGTTCTGGGCATCACCCAGCACCAGCTGTGCCGCCAGGTTCTGGGCATCACCCAGCACAGCGTTGAACAGATCAGTCAGCGTGAGGGCAAACGTCGAGCCACCGATGGCCGCACTGGCAATGCCCGCCAGCAACACAAGTAACAAACAGGGGGTCACAATCAACGGAGATAAAGGCTGAGATAAGCGCACTAGTTCGACCTCGCCAGCGAGGTGGCCAGCAGATCCTGGGCAATCTGTTCTGCACCATAGATACCGCGCGCCAGCGACCAGCTGTTAGGGTCAACATTAAGCAGTTGCTGCTTACGGGACAGCTTCAAGAATGGCCAGAGCGGATGCTGCTGCCAGCGGCGCAGAATATCGGCTCCGCCTTGCGCGGCATTGTAATCACCAACAAACAGCCAGTCAGGGTTCATCGCCGCCAGCTGTTCAAGGCTCACCCGAACATAAGGCTGCTGGCTCCCGGCGGGCAGTGCAATGTTCAATCCCAGCCGGTGCAGCACCCCACTGGCAAACGCGGGACGCCCATGCACCGCCATTCCCCGTGCGCTGACCACCGCAAACAGCAACTGCTCATCACTGCGCAACCGGGTCGCAAACTGCGACATACGTTGCTGATGCGCCACCAGCTGTGCGTCCATCTGCGCCGCGCGGCCCAGCGCCTTGCCAATCACCCGCGCATCATCCAGCAGCGCCTGATACTCGGCACCGTAGCTGAGCAGTAACAGTGTGGGGGCGATATCCTGCAGCGCAGTGTAAATACCCTGATGTCGACGGGTATCAGCAATAATCAGGTCTGGCTTCAGGCTGGCTATGGTTTCAAGATCCGGCTGGCCGCGTAACCCCACCGACTGGTAGTCACCCAGCTGGCGGCGAATGGCAGGCAGAATCCGGCCGGGCTTTTTATCATCAGCAATCCCTACCGGACTCACACCCGCCGCAACCACCGCATCCAGAAACGAGTATTCCAGTACCACCACCCGCTGCGGGGGCGTCACTGGCCCGGCAACCCCTATGTTGGCCCCGACCACCCACAGCAGTAACAAACCAGCCACTACCCTGCTAACCTGCAGCCCCTGTTTTAAACCACCCTGCACTGTACAACGCTCCGGCTCGCACAAAAGAACGCCAATGCTAATTGTTTTTATTCGCACCCTCAATGTATTTAACTGAAACCCGCTCAACCCAGATCCTGCCGCCGACCAATACCGGTGACGATGTCATGTACGGTGCGCCGACCTATAAACCACAGACGCCCGAGCACTGAACTGATACAATGCCGCATCGCAAAAGGGCCGACCGAGTCGGCCTTTTTTCACATTAATACAATCTCGGACCACAGCCTTGCTCACTACCGCCAATATCACCATGCAGTTCGGGGCCAAGCCCCTGTTTGAAAATATCTCAGTCAAGTTTGGCGATGGGAATCGCTACGGCCTGATCGGCGCGAATGGCTGCGGTAAATCCACCCTGATGAAAATTCTGGGCAGCGATCTGGAGGCCTCTGCGGGTAACATCTCCATCGGCCCGAATGAGCGTATCGGTAAGCTGCGCCAGGATCAGTTCGCCTTTGAAGAATTCTCCGTGATCGACACCGTGATCATGGGCCACGCCGAGCTGTGGGATATCAAAGCCGAGCGTGACCGCATCTACAGCCTGCCAGAGATGACCGAAGAAGACGGCATGCAAGTCGCCGAACTGGAAGTCACTTTTGCCGAGATGGACGGCTACTCCGCCGAGTCCCGCGCCGGTGAACTGCTGATGGGTCTGGATATTCCAGAAGACCAGCACTTCGGCCCGATGAGCGAAGTTGCACCCGGCTGGAAACTGCGTGTATTGCTGGCCCAGGCATTGTTCTCTGATCCCGATATCCTGTTGCTCGATGAGCCTACCAACAACCTGGATATCAACACCATCCGCTGGCTGGAAGGCGTGCTGAACGAACGTAACAGCACCATGATCATCATCTCCCATGACCGTCACTTCCTGAACGCCGTCTGCACCCACATGGCCGACCTGGACTACGGTGAGCTGCGTGTGTATCCGGGTAACTACGACGAATACATGATCGCCTCTACCCAGGCGCGTGATCGCGTGGTATCTGAAAACGCCAAGAAGAAAGCCCAGGTAGCTGAGCTGAAATCCTTCGTCAGCCGCTTCTCTGCCAACGCCTCCAAAGCCCGTCAGGCCACCTCCCGTGCCCGCCGGATCGAGAAAATCGAACTGGTTGAAGTAAAGCCATCCAGCCGGGTGAACCCGTTCATCCGTTTTGAGCAGGCGAAAAAACTGCACCGCCAGGCACTGGAAGTTGAAAACGCCAGCAACGGCTACGACGGCGACACCCTGTTCAAAAACCTGAACATGATGGTCAACGTGGGCGAGAAAATTGCCATCATCGGCCCTAACGGTATCGGTAAATCCACCCTGCTGAAAACCCTGGTGGGCGACAAGCCATCACTGAGCGGTGAAGTGAAGTGGTCTGAAAACGCCACTCTGGGCTACTACGCCCAGGACCACGCCTCTGATTTCGAAGAGGACAAAAACCTCATCGACTGGATGAGCAACTGGATGCAGGAAGGCGACGACGAGCAGGTGATTCGTGGCACCCTGGGCCGGATGCTGTTCTCCCAGAAAGAGATCACCAAGTCGGTAAAAGTGATCTCCGGTGGTGAACAGGGCCGGATGCTGTTCGGCAAACTGATGCTGACCAAGCCCAACATCATGCTGATGGATGAGCCAACCAACCACCTGGACATGGAATCAATCGAATCCCTGAACCAGGCGCTGGAAGACTACGAAGGCACCCTGGTCTTCGTCAGCCATGACCGTGAGTTTGTATCGTCACTGGCCACCCGTATCCTGGAAGTTACCCCGGACGGCATCGTCGATTTCCACGGCAACTACGACGAATACCTGAAGAAACAGGGCCTGGAAGGCTAAGCCAGCCAGTGTGACTGTTAACTAAAAATGGCCCATCTAATGGGCCATTTTTATATCTATCCAACGTGATTACCTTAGCGCTATTTTGATCAAAGAAATGCCCAACCCGTTTCCGGGGTAACCAAACCACCTCACAGCACATTTAAGCCCGCGCCAGGCTATGCATCTGCTCACTTCCCTATTAAAGAGTAGCAATGGGCAAACTGATTAAATTCAATGCAAGCCACATAAGCTGTGGCTCAAGCTGGCCCGGTGGCTGTAGCGGGCCAGCTACCAGGCAGCGCAGGTGAACATACAGGATAGTCACTGCCCCGAGGGGCCCAGTATTCGCAGGATAGATCACAGCTACGTTCAGGCCCACTCCTGTACAGCAACTGATACTGTTGTTGATACACCACTACTGATGCAATAACACCACCGCTGGCACACTGTCTTCAGGATAGGGCACAATCTGACGACCATGACTATCCACGCTGCCAGGGCCAAACCAGAAGGCACCTAAATCTACAAGCCCGCTGGCTCCAGCACGGGACACAGCAGTCAGCTCGACTCCCAGCGTGAACGGGGGTAGCGGAATCCCCAGCGTAAAGGTGGTGCCATTATCCATACTGTCAGCGATACGGTAACGCAGACGAATTGACTGCAGGCAAGTTTTTTCCGTTGCTTCGCGTTGCAGATCAGCCTCCATATCCTTCTGCCCCACCACCTGCAGGCCGCTGCGTATATCCGCACCCAGCTCGGGTGAGCCATCAGCACACCACGTAAGCGGAATATTTCTTCCAACCCCTACTGCGAAGATACTCTCCACCAGTAGTACCTCTACGGGTAGATCTGAGTCCAGCAAATACGCACTGGCCTCAACGGCTGCCAGTAAATCCGGGCTGGAAACCCGCAGATTGTCCGCCAGAGAGGCCAATACACCTTCATGGCCAGGGTCTTTCTCAAGAATAGCCGCGAATGCATCCAGCGTGATGGAATGGCCAAAACTGAGCCCGGTGCCGGGCTTCAAAGTCACTTTGTTATGGCCGATAACTGGTTGCCACGTCAGCTGAGACGACTCATAACTAAGCGTATTCACCAGAGCTTTATCAGTACTGATTTGCGCTTTTGTACCCGTTTTCTGTTCAATCAGATCCTCATCATCCTTGAGAATCTGCCCGGCAATCGCACCCTTAACCACAGTCTGGGTATAACTGACCGCCGTATCCTGGGTGTAGATACATTGACTGATCTGATTATCAATACACTCAGCGGCCCGGTTGAAATGCTGTAGCCGGTAGAGCGTCCATTTCTGTTCAGCGCTGATACTGGCCCCAGCCTTTAAAGCCAGCCCAAGACCCAGTACCGGGGTTTTCACATCTGCGCTCAGTTCAGCTTTGGCACCTGCACCAGCCTTCACTCCGTGCCCCCACATATTCAGGAAACACAGACGACTGGTCAGGCTGTCTGGATTGCCCGGCTCCAATGGTTGTTCCGGGCTACTCCCCAGCCAGGCCACCACTTTCTGGTGATATGAAATTTCATTCAGCAACTGGCGACGCTTACGCGGTTCCATCTTCAACGCTTCACGGAGCCAGCCCAGCGCATCATGCCAACCCGACAGACTGGCATAGCCACTGCGACCCTGCTCAGGCAGCAACAGCTCCAGACCAAGCTGATCAAACAGGTCACTGGCACGACGCTTAAGCTGACGTTTTTCATTTTTATTAAACCGCCGCTCCAGCCAGTTGCGGCGTTTTTCTTCATCCAGCGACTTGTTCAGCTGCTCCAGCTCCGCCAGCACCTCTTCCGGGCCTTCCCGACTGGCCAGAGTATCCACGACTTCCAGCCAGTGCTGAGCATCCACCAGGCTTTGCTGCAACTGGGCAGTCGGTATACCGCCTTTGGTAATCGCTTTCTGCAGAGTCTGCCAAAAACTCAGACCATGAAAAAGCGGCTGCAATAGTGCTTTTTCTTTGCCAAAAAAGACCCCAACCCGCTCTTTTACCCCCGCTTTAGTGCCATAACCAATAAACTCGGCAAACAGCGCCTGCAGTGCCGGGTCTCGAGGGCGACCAAACCAGAGAGGGTCGGGGTCACGTAACATCATATACTCGCCACCATAGCTAGCATCAACGGACGCACTGAGCTGCGCCGCTGCATCTGCACCAACTTTTTCCAGCGCCAGGGTACCATACTCACGAAAACGGGCCTTACTGGCGACGTCAGATTCAGACTCAGGCTCACCTGGCTTGTCCAGCAGAGCAGCGGCGTTGACCTGAAACTTGTGCCCCAGACTTATACCCGCAGAGAACTGACATTCCCCCTGCCATAACTGACCTCGACCAGTCATAAACATCAGAGGCTGTTGTATACATTCACAAGGCTGGCGTAACAGCAGCAGCAATGTTTCGCTGGCACCGCTAGCCACCAGCCCACCACTAACATCCGCTTTAACAAAACCAGGTAATATCGCGGTTCCGATATCCACACCAATTTTCACCCCCGCACCCACGCCGATAGCACCGTAACCATGAGAGCCCTGCCCAACAAAATCAAAGCCAGACACAGCAAATGTATCAAACAGCTGCAACGGAGTAATATGAGTTGGGTCGTCCAGATCGTAGGCTTCGGCATAGCGTAGAATTAGCTGTTCGGCCAATAATTGCCCGGCTGTATCGCTTGCATGTAATTTGCGAATAACCTCTACCGGGTTTTTACTGCGTTTATGAAGGCGTCGACGGGCTACTTTTCTACGGCGTACTGACATGGAAATTCCCCTGGCTGAGAAATAGCGACATTCTAGTAGAGCACTCGATTCAGCACTCGTGCAGAACGACGAGCAAGGCTAATGAATGTGAGTAGAGGACATCCAGTAAAAGAAGCAACACGGCCTCCCCCACTCAGCGCCAAAAATTTTCAGTTTCCGTTAAAAGCACTCGCCAAGACAGAACCGCCCCATTACCATGCACACCAAATTCATTTAAAGAAGTCATACACTATGTCCCTTCCTCCTTGCCCTAAATGCACGTCTGAATTTGTTTACCAGGATCAGGAACTGCTGATCTGCCCAGAATGCACACATGAATGGAACCCGTCGGAAGCACCTGCCGACGAAGACACCCCGACGGCTAAAGATGCCAACGGCACCCAGCTGCAAGACGGCGACAAGATCACATTCATTAAAGACCTCAAGGTAAAAGGCAGCTCCCTGGTCCTTAAGATCGGCACAAAAGCCGTGATCCGCCGCATCGTTGAAGGAAAGGATCATCAGCTTGACTGCAAAGTGGATGGCGCCGGTGAAATGATGATCACCGCAGCCTTCGTTAAGAGAGCTTAAGCGGGTACGGCAGCGCTCACCTGAGCCCAGGTGGGCGTTTCGATATCTGAGCCACTTTTCAGGATAAGTAACGACCTCTCGCACTGTGGCCCTTTCAACTCACTCAGTTCTGCAGCGGGCTTACCTGATCCCGATGGGCACGGGCCATCATCGTCTCCTGCAAAATGACGCCAATACGGCTGGCAAGGGCCGTACAGGGCGTGATTCAGATAGGGACTTATTTTCTTTTCTGTTTTTTGTTCCACCCTGTATTATCAATTCCCTGATTGTTATCTAAAAACATAAGCGAGTCGTTTCAATGTGGCTGAATGATGAGAAAATAAGCGATTCTGCGATACGCGCCTATCGAAAGTCTTTATTAAGTTCTTGTCCCAATCACATCGTGATTGATGACTTATTCGATGACGCCAAACTCGATAACGTAATAAACGTGTTGCAGCAACAGCATGACTGGAAGACTCAACAGCACACCTACTCTGCTTTATATGTCGATAACAACCAGTGGCAACAAGCCAGCCACGATGAACGCTTTGTACAGCGCGATGCCTGGCAACCTGAAACCGTTAGTTCCAATACCGCTAATCCCGATTTAGCCCAGGAGTTTTTATCCTTTCTACGCGGGGATGCATTCATGTCTGTGCTGTCACGTATATTTAATGTGCGACTCACTGATATTAATGTGACTGATCCCGGCATCAATACGAACTACTTTCGCTTAGGCCCTGCTGACTTTGTTGAACAACATGCGGATGACTCACCTGGAAGAGAGCTATGTATGCTGGTGTATTTAAACAAAGAATGGAGCAATAACGCAGGTGGTGAACTGGTTTTTATAGGAGCCGATGACGGGCCTGTTAGTATTTCGCCTTTATACAACCGTTGTGTTTTATTTGACCCTTCATCAGAGGGCTCTGAACACTGGGTAGAGAGGCTGAACGCTGAACATGCAGGTTTATATCGATATAATGTGACCAGCTGGTATTGGTCTGAGTAAATGTATTGTCAAAAAAGCGCCTGATTTCCCCTGTTCAGGATAGTTGCCGCTGACACAGCTGGCGGGATGGTATACCGTGCAGCCAGCAACTCTTCAGGTTACTAATGTCCTCTAAACGTCAAAACCAATCACATTCTCAGCTAAAAAATCCAGGAAAACGCGAGTCTTTGGTGAAATTAGATCCCGTTTTAAATAAATGGCGTAGGTGGCACTAAGTTCTTCGTAAGGGCTAAAAATATGCTCAGGCATGACCTGGATTATCGAGCCATTTTCCAGTTCGTTCTTAATCGCCCAAAAAGGCATCAATGCCAGACCGGTGTCATTTATTACCAGTTGCTTTTGACCATTTACCGAGTTAACTGAAATAGATTTTTTAATAATCAGCTTTACTCTTTCTTCACCCATTAAAAACCAATCTTTCCAACGGGAATAACCATACCGAATACATTGATGGTCTATTAACTCTTCTGGGCTATGAGGTGTGCCTTTGCTAGCTAAATATTGTGAACTAGCACACAATAAAAAATTATTAAACGCTAATCGTTTTGCAATCATTGTTGAATCAGGTAATCGGCCACTGCGAATAGCCACATCAATATTTTCTTCGACAAGATCAACAACACGCTCGGTTAACTCGAGTTCTACATCAATATCGGGATACAACGACATAAACTTTGAAACAAGTGGCAGCACAACACTTTCGCCAAACCCTACTGTCATACTTACTTTAAGCTTACCCCTTGGTTTCTCTTGTAAGTCATTAACGGCTCTTTTGGCTTCATCAAATTCAGACACTATACGCTGAGAAAACTCATAGTACTTGTGCCCAGCTTCCGTTAGCCCTGTACTTCTGGTGGTTTTATTTAGAAGACGAACGCCGAGTTCTTGTTCAAGAACAGCTAACTGCCTGGAAATAGAAGAGGGCTGCACATCAAATATTCTACTGGCTTCAGAGATGCTACCTGTCTCTACCACGCAGTTAAAATACAGTAACCGATTCAGTGAGCTCATGATTTCTCCTATATAGCCTTGTTATTATCTGCACCTATACTTTCATGACTCTAACCTGGCGTTGCCAAAAAGACAAAAGTAATTTGCTGGCTGGGTAGTTGGTTGCTCTATTGGCATAAAATAGAATAGCCACACTTAAACGAACGATCAAATCAACAGACAGATAAAGAGTAAACACCATGAAAGCAATGATCATTAAAGAAATTGGCAGCACTGACGTTTTCCAGTTATCAGAAAAACCAAAACCTGTCGCCAGGCCAGGCCACATGGTTGTCGAAGTTAAAGCAACCAGTGTAAACCCGATTGATATGATGCTTCGTTCAATTGAACTACCCTGGTCAAAGAATCTACCCGAAGTACTGCATGGTGATGTTGCAGGCATTATTACTGAAGTCGGTGCAGGCGTTACCAACTTTAACGTTGGCGATGAAGTGTACGGCATGGCAGGTGGTATTAATGGTGTTGATGGTGCTTTGGCTGAATTCATGCTGGTTGACGCACGATTAATGGCTCAAAAGCCAAAAACCCTCACGATGAAACAGGCTGCAGCTCTGCCGTTAGTTGCAATCACCTCATATGAAGCGCTTGTTGATAAAATGAATGTTAAACCCGGTGATAATGTTCTGATCCATGGCACGACAGGCGGCGTTGGTCACATCGCCGTTCAGTTAGCCAAGGTGCTGGGTGCAAACGTAACCTCAACTTACTCTCCAGCGCATGAAGCATTAGCTAAAACAGTCGGTGCAGATAATTTAGTTGATTACACCACAGAATCTGTTTCAGACTACGTACAGAAATATACCAACGGTGCTGGCTTCGACAAAGTTTTTGATCCAGTTGCAGGTGATAACATAGAAAAGTCATTTGAAGCAGCCAGGTTCAATGGCCATGTAACAACAACACTACCCATTGCAGACCCACTACAGGTAGCACTTAAGAGCTTGTCGTTCCATAGCGTTCTAATGCTGATTCCGTTATATCACGGCATTAATCATGCTTCACATGGCCGCATTCTTACTGAGATCGCAGAGCTTGTTGATGCTGGTAAAATCACACCTATTATCGACGAAAGTGATTTCTCAATATGGGACGTTGCTAAAGCACATGATTTACTGGCATCGGGCAAAGCGGTAGGCAAAATCACCTTAACTGTTTAATTCTTCAGTTATTACTGGCAATGCTTTGAACGGCAACAACCCTGCAGACAGCGCGCCCATCACTGAAGCCATGCTTCCAGATCAGGTGATGGGCACACCACTTCGCGGTATTCTCATCCAGCATGTTCACATGCAATACAACCGCTGCGCCATACCCCTGTACCCAGCACCGTCCCCGGCTCAACGCATACTGCTTTAACCAGCACTCAATCACTTCATCATCAAGCAGGCTTACCTGCTCTCGACGGGCGCGGGTCATCACACTCTCCTGAAACGTGACGCCATCACCGCTCTGCGTTCAGGGGCGTTCATTTACCCCTGCCAGGTACTGTTCGATAAAGTCGGCAAAGACCAGGCTGCGCCGGGTCTGGCGTTCTTTTTTCGGCAGTACCAGGTAGCTGTCGACGCCCATGGAGATGTCCTGGCCGTACAGCAGCACCAGTTTTCCGGCGGCGATATCGGCGGCGATTTCGTAGTATTCCGCCAGTGCCACGCCCTGGCCCAGCCGGGCGGCCATCAGCGCCTGGTAGTTGTCGGTGTAGTGGATATTGGCGGCGTGGCCTCGGTCCTGGCCGCTGGCGAAGCGGTTGAACCAGCTGGTCCAGCCACGGGAGCGGTCGTGCAGCAGGGGGAAGTCCAGCAGTTGATCGCCGCGCTCGACTATGGGGCGGTTGATCATAAAGGCGGGTGAGGCCACCGGATAGAAGCGGCTGGTGATCAGTTTACGGGTTTCCATATGGGTGGTGTCGTCGGGCAGGCCGAAGCAGACGCAGATATCGTAGTTATCCGGCAGTTTGGCGGCGTTCGGTGCGATCTGGATCATTTTCAGCGTGACTTCGGGGTATACCCGGCTGTACCGGCCGATCACTGACATCAGCATATTGTTGGTGATTGAGGGGGTCGAACAGAGCACCAGTTCACCGGCCATGCGCTGGCAGTCGCTGCCCAGCTGGCTGATACCCCGGGTGAGAGTGTCTAGCCCCTCCCCCACCGCCACCAGCAGTTGCTGCCCGGCAGCACTCAGGTAGAGCCGTTTGTGTTTGCGGAGAAACAGAGGCTGGCCCAGCTGGTTTTCCAGCGCCCGTACCTGCTGGCTCACCGCCCCCTGGGTGACGCCCAGCTGTTCGGCGGCTTTGCCCAGGTGGCAGTGTCGGGCTGCGGCTTCAAAAGCGCGCAGGGCGTTCAGTGGCAGTTGGCGTCGGTGCAGTGGTTTCATGGCTGGGCCTTCGTTTAGTTTTTCTATACAACTCGCGCAATATTAATAACTTTTCCTTAGTAAAACTACTTGATAGCATCCTCCCGTCTCTGAAACGCCTGCGGTGCGCGGGCGTGTGTCTCTGTCAGTAAGGATTGGTTTATGCGGGTTATGCGGTTAATGCGCTCAAGCGGTCATCCGGGTCGTACCGGTGCGAGCGCGACTGAGGATGTCCAGCGCGGTATCGGGCTTATGATGCTGGGTATGTTGTTAATACCGGGGGTGGATGTGCTGGCCAAGCTGCTGTCCGACGCGCTGTCACCAGTGCAAATCACCTTTCTGCGGGTGGTGTTTCAGGCGCTGTTTATGCTAATCGCCATTCGCGGGCTACCCCGGCTGCGGCATGACCGGGCGCTTACCGGCAAGCTGTGGCTCTGCTGTCTGTTCGTCAATCTGGCGGTGATTCTGATGGTGTGGGGGCTGGCCTATCTGCCGGTGGCCAATGCCCTCGCGCTGTTTTTTATCGAGCCGCTGCTGGTGATGATGCTGTCAGCGTTGCTATTGAATGAGCGGGCCTCGCCGATCCGGTACCTGCTGGCGGTGGTTGGGCTCGGTGGCGCGCTGGTGGTGATTCGGCCCAACTGGCAGCTCTATGGCTGGCCGTCGCTGCTGCCGATGGCGTCGGCGCTGTTCTATGCCCTTTATCTGATCAGTATCCGCACCACCCGCAGCCGCCTGCCCAGCGCGGAGGCTCAGGCCTGGATCAGCCTGGCCGGGACACTGCTGCTGACGGCGGTGTTGCTGGTCGGCACGGTGCTGACGGATCGGGGTTGGTCGCTGCCGCTGCTAAACTGGGGCACCATTGAGCCCCATCACTACGGTCTGATTGTGCTGCTGGGATTTGTCTCTGCCCTGACCCACGGACTGATCAGCACCGCCTATACCCTGAGCCCGGCCAGTCTGCTGGCGCCGTTTCGTTATCTTGAAATTCTGGGGGCGGCGGCACTGGGGTATCTGGTGTTCCATGAACTGCCCGATGCCCTCACCTGGCTGGGGATGGCGATTATCCTGGGCTCGGGGCTGGCGATTGTGTACATGGAACGTCGGGAAGCCCGCAGCCTGTCGCGTCAGCTTCAGCTGTAGTGCCTTACGAGCCGAGGGAATCAGTGCGGGGGCTGAAATGTGACGCCGATACGGCTGGCGGGGTGCTCAAAACTGGCCGCGAAACTTCTCCGCCGTCACCCCAAGCTTATACATAATATCGTTGCGCCTTGCCTGCTCGTGAGCGTCTGGCGATAAGATCGCAATCAACAAATAGACCCCCCTCAATCAGAGCGCCTTCACAGTAAACGAGGTGTACATCGCTGGTTCTGCGGTACTGAGCAGTCCCGCTGCTCCCAAAGCTTATCCGCAGAGGCCAGATGTATGTGCTTTATCGCTTCGGTCCTGACAATGGGTAACGTGTGCGGGTGATCGTAAAGCACATCCCTGCCAAAGGTGTCTGGCAGTACGCCTGTTGATTTGTACTGCCTGAAATCATTTTCCAGCGCCGCTAGCTCTGTCTGGCTCAGTTGCTCACGAATAACAGGGCTTTTGAACACTCTCATTATTCAGTGAAGTCCCCAAGGTCGTGCTCTGACGTACTAAGAATGACATCAGCACCCATGCGTGTAACCGCCTGAAGTCGCGCCGCCGATGGACGAAATTCAGCGTTGAAGCTTGCCCCGCTCTGCTGCTCATAGGCATCAAGTAAGCGTTTAAAAAGTTCCGCATTCAGCAAATAGCCTGCGGGTTTATTTTTCGACAGAATAGCCACCGGCTCGTCCAGGATGTACTTCGCCGGGTTCTTGCGCAGCTCAGTAATGCTGACGGCCTGTTCAGCCAGAATTGCCTGTATCGCCATGATTGAAACCTCTGAAATGGAAGCAATGAACACGGTGTAGCATGGCACAAATGCATAGTTAAAAACTTTTTATACGTACACTTAAATGTACTTAAAGTTTTCAGCTAACTAGGCTGCAGCTCCACTCTCCCACAGCACAGGTCATCCACGCTGAAAGTATTGAGGAAAACGTTGCCCAGGTTCACCTTACGCAGACGGCCCACGGGCACGTTCAGAGGACCGTCGATTGACGCTGGCATCAGTTCATGATCGTTCGGGATACGCTTTACAGGACAGATATAGACACCTCGCCTATATCAGCTGCAATACAACCGCTGCGCCTGGCCCATGCCCTGCACCCAGCGCCGCCCCTGATTCAGCGCATACTGCTTTAACCGGGCTACAGAGCCCACCGCCTGCTGAAACCGCAGCCCTGCCGGTAACATCGTTCGCTGCCACTGCTGCGGGTCAATAAACAGACGCTGTAAAATCGGCGGCGTACGTTCAGAGATATAACCCCGTTTATCCTCACGCTGGCAGCGCCCGGTCCAGTCCACCAGCTCCAGATAATCGGCCAGTGCAAACGGCACAGCATGATTATCAATATCCTGCTGTGCCGCCGAGAGTGATTGCAGTACCGGTTTAACAGCATCAGACTCAACTGACGCTGCCGTCTCCTCCACCCGCTGCTGAACCGAGGTGTAATCCGACGCTTCAGGCGTTGCCGCCAGCCCTGCCCGTAACGGGTTCAGATCCACATAGGCCATACAGGTCAGCAAAGCCTGCTCATCCAGCAGGGCCTGGCACTTAAACCGCCCTTCCCAGAACCGCCCTGTACAGCCATCCTCCTGATTGGCCTGACGAGCAATGTGCTCATTCAGGCAACGCATAAACCAGCTCAGATCACTCAACCGCTCGCGCCAGTCAGCAACAATCTCAACCATCTTCGCCCGTTCGGATTCAGTTAGTTCCTCTTCGAGCTGGTGACGACGAATCAGCGGCGGGCCACTGAACAGGGTTAACCAGCGCTTGATCACTTCATCATCCGTCCAGCCATCCGCCCGAGTTTCATGCACATGCAGCACCAGATGGTAATGGTTCGACATAATCGCGTAGGCCGCAATATCAATGGCGAACACATCCGCCAACAGCGCCAGCCGCTCGACAATCCACTGGCGACGATGCTCAAAGCAATGCCCGCTCTGGGCATCCTGACCGCATAGAAAAGCACGGCGAACACAACGGGAAATACAGTGGTAATACGGGGTATCCAGCAGGCTCACCTGCTCTCGACGGGCGCGGGTCATCACACTCTCCTGAAACGTGACGCCGATACGGCTGGCGGGGTGCAAGCAGTGTAGAAGTCAGTTCAGGAAGATGCCAATTGTGTGGATGTCCTTTTCTTTATTTCTATTTTCTTTATTTCTTTATTTCTTTATTTCTTTATTTCTTTATTTCCTTATTTCCTTTCTGCCTTTCTTTCTGCTTAGGTAGCAATTCAGGGAGAGCTATTTCTGTCTCTTATACACATCTGACGCTGCCGACGAAGAGGATAGTGTAGATC
>CAJXNY010000026.1 GCA_913057435.1 uncultured Oceanospirillaceae bacterium
ATCTAATTAAGAGAAAACCCCGAGCACACTGTGCTTGGGGTTTTTTCGTTGTGCGAAAAAGCAGTACAGCGGACCGTCAGCAGGCTGGATCCTGCGAGGTGGCCTTATCGATGTTTTTCAACATAGTTGTCGCCTCAGACTCAAGCGGCCTGCTTAAACAGCAGCCCGTTACTTACTTCTTTTACCGGATTCAGAACAACCTCATCCGGTAAATGCCAGTCACGTATAGAACGGTTACCCCAGCGTTCTGGATGGCGTTCTTTGGCGGCTGACAGCGCCTTAATACGTTGCTGGACCTTCTCTCTACATTTGCCTGTATGTCGGTCCATCGGGGTCTGGAACTTCAGGCCGCTATGCCTGTGCTCCTCGTTGTACCAGGTGACGAACGCTTGTACCCACATTCGTGCTGCCTCCAGACTCTCAAACGCCTGCGGTGGATAGGCTGGCCGGTACTTCAATGTTCTGAACAGCGACTCCGAGTAAGCATTATCGTTACTGACTCTGGGCCGACTGAACGATGGCACGACCCCCAGCTGATGCAGTGTACTGAGCATGGTACTGCCTTTCATCGGGCTGCCATTGTCCGAGTGCAGCACCAGCTCACTCTGATTCAGGCTTATACCGTGCTTCAGGCAGGCCTTCCGGATCAGCTCCGCGGCTTGTTCAGCTGATTCCGCTTCATGCACTTCCCAGCCAACGATCAGCCGGCTGTAAATGTCTACGATCATGTACAGATAGTAGTAATGGCCGCGTATTGGACTGTTCAACCAGCTGATATCCCAGCTCCAGAGCTGATTGGGGGCCGTTGCTTTATGTGTCGCTGGCTTGCGCTTTACGGGCTTCTTCTGCCGACCACGCGAGTGTTGCTGTCCGGCTATTTTCAACACACGGTAAAAACTGGAGACCGATCCGATATAGATACCTTCGTCCAACAGGATCGGAACAATCTGGCTGGGTGGCAGACTCTGGAAACGCTCGCTGTTGCAGACCTCCAGAATACGCGCGCGTTCTGCACTGCTCAGCCGGTTTTCGGGCGCAGGCCTGTGTGCCATGGCACGCCTGTCTTCACCGTCTTTTCCCTGCAAGCTCCAGCGCTGCAAGGAGCGCTCGGAGATATCTGCAAGCTTACAAGCCTTATGTTGTGATGCGCCGTCATTACAGGCGATTTCAACTCATTCCATGAGTCTACGACGCTCAGGGGTGGGTATTACTCGTCCTCGAGTTTGTCCCAGAGCGTCTCGACTTTTTTTGATAACACCAGCAAAGCAGCCGTTTCAGCCAGTGCTCGATCTTTGCGCATCAACTCCTTTTCCAGTTGCTGGATGCGTTTGCGCTCCTGGCGCTGTGTGGCGCGCTGCTGCTGACGCTGTGCGGCAGGCTGTTCGCTACCAGCAATAAAGTCAGCCTTCCAGCGGGTGACCTGCTCAGGATAGAGGCCTTTACTGCGGCAGTATTCAGACAGTTCAGCACTGTTGAGTGCTGCCGTTTCCATCAGCACGGCAAAGCGGTTTTCTGCGGACCACTGTTCCGGATCTTTTCCATCGCCTGGCACGGGGGCCCCCTGTTCTCTGGCTTTTGTTCGCCAAGTGTACAGTGTTACGTTGCTGATACCTGTTTCGCGTTCAAGCTGCGCCACCGGTATGTTGTGTGGTGGCATCATTTTCTGGATGACCGAGGCTTTCAGTTCGGCTGGGTATTTCGCCATGTTTCACTCTCCTTGATAAATCAGGAGAGGCGACAACTATGCTGACACAGGGGGTTATCACCATGTAGCAGCGCGCTCCGCGCGCGTCTGGTCTGTCGTGTGGGTATCTCAATATGTAGTGGTCTATGCCTCACGGTGTAGATACTGGTGATTAGGCAGGGTGATGAGCGGGAGGTAACACCGGCCATCTATCCGGTGTTACCTGAGTGTTACCCTTTACCCCACTCGGGCAGAATTCTTCCCGAGGGCTGGTAACAGACAGGGTGTTAATCGAGCTTGTTTGTGTTTATTGTCTTCTAAAACAATTGGTTATGAGTTTTGGCATAGCCTGTGCTGTATATAAAGCACAACAATGAAGAATACGTCACCCCTGACACCATTAATAAAAATAACAACAGGTAACGGGGGATCGACGAAGTGCCTCGAACAATAACAATAACGAGGTTTGGACGCTGATCGTTAACAGACTGTTGGTCATCCGGCAGGAACAATAACAATAAAGCCAGTCTGCGTGACAGCCAGCCTGCTAACGATCAGCGTTATCTCCCTTCTCTGCTTTCATAAATTCCTCTTATCTTCTGATACCTGATCAACTATCTGATGGATGTCGTGTTTCTATAGCTGGAATCAGCCATCCCTGGCTGATTGTTCAGTGGAGCTGGCTTACCAGTGCTGTGAGCTGGGTGCTGACCTGTGCCAGTTGAGATGCGTGGTGCTTGCTGTGCTCTGCTGCGTCAATAGCATGGTTTGCCGTATGGCTGCTATGCTCCATCGCGCTGGTGATCTCCAGTGTTGCGGATGACTGCTGTTTCGTAGCAGCCGCAATCAGCGAATTCATATCGTTGATCTGATAAATAGCCTGACGAATCTGATCAATAGCCTGTTCGGCTTCGTTGGCCAGTCCGACGACGGAGGAAGCCTGTTTTTCCTGTTTGCTCATTCGGCTTACGGCGGTAGACGTTGTGTGTGACAGGCGCTCGATAATGGTCTGAATATCGTCAGCAGATTTGGCGGTATTGGTTGCCAGATTACGGACTTCATCGGCGACTACTGCAAAGCCTCTACCAGACTCACCAGCGCGGGCGGCCTCGATGGCTGCATTCAGTGCCAGCAGGTTGGTCTGTTCGGCAAAGCCTCGGATTACTTCCAGTACATCATTAATGGCCTTGGTGTCACGCTCCAGGTCAGACAGGGCGCTGGAGGTCATTTCTACTTCGCTGGCCAGTTGCTGGATATTACGGCCGGTGGTGTTGACCTGAGTGAAACCTGACTCTATCAAGGCGTGGGCGCTACGGGTCGCTTCATTGGTTTTGGCTGCATTTTCGGCGACCTCTTCAAATGATATCTTCAGCTGGCTCATCTGGGCGGCAGCATTGCTGGAGCTATCACGTTGGGTAGCGACAATGCCTGTCAGTTTTTCGGCGCTACTTTGTGCTTCATTTTGTAAGGTGTGTAACTGTTTTACTTCGTTCTTTATTTCATCCAGTAACATGGATAAGAAGCCGCGCAGACTAGCGATGCTGCTTTCTAAAGAGAGGACTTCTTTCATCCGGTTTTTTAAGGGTTCCTGATGATTAAGGTCGCCCTGGGCCAGTCTGTCCAGGTTGCGCACGGTGCGGATGATCACACGGGATAGCTTGTACATCACCATGCCAATGTAGATGCAGATCATCACAATCAGGGCAATACTGATACCCAATGTTATATAGACAGAAAGTTTGATCTCGTCCTGGTAAGCGGCAATGGTGTGTTCAAGTTCAGCAAAGCTGCTGGTTAGTTTGTTCAATTGGCCCATTGCGGTGTCGTTACTGTGCTGCTTCAGGGAGGCATAGCGTTGTGCATTATCCAGCTCTTTGCTGTACCGACTGGCCAGGCTGCGCAGCTGGGAGATCAGCTCATCCCCTTTATCTTCAGCGCTGGGCTGTTCACTGTTATTTACCTCCAGCCCTAGCATCCTGGCCAGGTCATCAACCTCTGCTGCTTGCAGAACGCCAAGGCGAGGGAGTTGGTCAATGGCTGTGGTTTTGTTGCTGACCCGATCAATCAGTCGATTCAGACTGTGGCGTATTTCTGGCCTAGGTCTGGCGAAATAACGTTCACGCAGCAATGTGCGTTGACTGGTAAGGCCCTGCAGCTCAATCAGTGCCGAGAGGTATTGAAGCCTGAGTCCTGCTGCTGAGTCGGCTGCTTCATTGACGTAGTCAAGGACAGTGGCGATGGTCTGAGTGCTTTCGCGTTCATTCTGAATCAGCAAAGCCTGTGGGTTGGCCAGCTTGCCTGCTTCGCGCAAAGTGCTGCCCAGTGATTCGTTCAGTGTGCTGAGATGCAGGCTGAGTGTTTTCTGGATGTTTTCAGGCAGCCCGGCGGTTTTTTCGTCAGAACCCAATTGCACAATATTGTGCTCGATTTCTGTCAACAGGCTGGCATTGCCTGACAGAAGGTAATTGTTAATCGGTGTCTGGATCTTCTGGCCGATCTGTTGAGTGTATTTGTGGTAGGCGTCATTCTGGCTGAAAGCCTTATCCAGGCTGGAGATTGACCAGCCAATAGAGCCGACCAGCACTGCCGTCACCACGAACAGTGCTGTCAGCGCCAGGCGCAGTAGTTGAGAGATACTCATAATTTCCCCGGAGATTTAAAATGTTCGTCTCTATACGGACGATTATTGTGAAAAACGTGTCTATCTAATGTCCTGTTGATGACATTAGCGTTACAGCCGAAACAGGGATGACCGGGGTCAGATTTCATAGACAAATAAGCAGGGAGTCATTACAATGTCGCCGGTTTGCCTGAAGCAAACAACAGCACAAAAGTAGTGAATTTTTAAAGCGAGGCTATTCTTCGGATCAGCCTCGCTTTTTTACACGTATCGTTTCTATCTGCTTAAGTTTCGCGCAACGCGGGGGAGGTTCAATTGACAAGACCAGCCATTCTGGCACTTGAAGATGGTAGCATTTTCAAGGGCATAGCCATTGGCGCTGACGGTCTGTCCAGCGGTGAGGTTGTTTTTAACACCTCAATGACCGGTTATCAGGAAATCCTGACAGACCCATCATACTGCCGTCAGATCGTTACACTGACTTATCCACATATCGGCAACGTAGGTACTAACGCCGAGGATGAGGAATCTTCCCGGACCTGGGTAGCCGGTCTTGTGATCCGTGATCTTCCACTTCTGGCCAGCAACTTCCGTTCTGAGCAGTCACTGGACAGCTATCTCAAGGCGAATAACATCGTTGGTATCGCTGATATCGACACCCGTCGTCTGACGCGTATCCTGCGTGAAAAGGGTTCATTGAGCGGCTGCATTATGGCAGGCGATGTCGATGAAACTCAGGCACTGCAAGCGGCAGATGCGTTTCCAGGCCTGAAAGGTATGGATCTGGCCAAAGAAGTGACCGTGACTGAAAGCTACCTGTGGAATTCATCCACCTGGCAGCGGGGCATCGGTCATGAAGAGAAAGATTCTGCCGATCAGCCTTACCACGTCGTTGCCTATGACTACGGTGTGAAGCGCAACATTCTGCGGATGCTGGTTGAGCGTGGCTGTCGGCTGACGGTTGTGCCTGCGCAGACGCCGGCAGCGGATGTGCTGGCGCTGAATCCAGATGGTGTTTTCCTGTCCAATGGACCGGGCGATCCGGAGCCTTGTGATTACGCGATTACGGCGATCAAGGAAATCCTGAAAACGGATATTCCGGTATTTGGCATCTGTCTGGGTCACCAGCTGCTGGCCCTGGCCTGCGGTGCTAAAACGCTGAAAATGAAGTTCGGCCACCACGGTGCTAACCACCCGGTACAGGATCTGGATGGCAAACAGGTGATGATCACCAGTCAGAACCACGGTTTTGCTGTGGATGAAGACAGCCTGCCGGACAACATTCGCGCGACGCACAAGTCTCTGTTTGACGATTCCCTGCAGGGCATCGAGCGCACAGACCGCCCGGCATTCAGTTTCCAGGGACACCCGGAAGCAAGCCCGGGCCCACGTGATGTAGCGCCACTGTTTGATAAATTTATCGAACAGATGAAAGGCCATAAAAACGCGTAAGTTGTGCCTCGGCACCATAAGACGAAACGATACTGTTAACTGATACGACCGGTAGACACTGATGCCAAAACGTTCAGACTTGAAAAGCATTCTGATTCTGGGTGCTGGCCCGATTATCATCGGCCAGGCGTGTGAATTTGACTACTCGGGTGCGCAGGCGTGTAAAGCGCTGCGTGAAGAGGGTTACCGTGTAATCCTGGTAAACTCTAACCCGGCAACTATCATGACCGATCCGGCCATGGCAGATGCAACCTATATTGAACCGATCAACTGGAAAACAGTTGCTAAAATCATCGAAAAAGAGCGTCCAGATGCACTGCTGCCGACCATGGGTGGCCAGACTGCACTGAACTGTGCGCTGGATCTGGAGCGCGAAGGCGTACTGGAGAACTTCGGTGTAGAGATGATCGGTGCCAATGCTGACACCATCGATAAAGCTGAAGATCGCAGTCGCTTTGATAAGGCGATGAAAGCCATCGGTCTGGAATGTCCGCGCGCAGCCATTGCCCACAGCATGGAAGAAGCGCTGCAGGTTCAGTCTCAGCTGGGCTTCCCATGCATCATTCGTCCATCTTTCACGATGGGTGGCTCTGGTGGTGGTATTGCCTACAACAAAGACGAGTTCATGGAGATCTGTGAGCGAGGTCTGGACCTGTCTCCGACCAGCGAACTGCTGATTGATGAGTCTCTGATTGGCTGGAAAGAGTATGAGATGGAAGTTGTTCGTGACAAAAACGACAACTGCATCATCATCTGTGCCATTGAAAACTTCGATGCCATGGGTGTTCATACCGGTGACTCCATCACTGTTGCGCCAGCTCAGACGCTGACCGATAAAGAATACCAGATCATGCGTGACGCCTCTCTGGCCGTACTGCGCGAGATCGGTGTTGAGACCGGTGGTTCCAACGTACAGTTCGGCCAGTGCCCTGAAACGGGCCGCATGGTTGTGATCGAGATGAACCCGCGTGTCTCTCGCTCTTCCGCACTGGCATCCAAAGCGACCGGTTTCCCGATCGCCAAGGTTGCGGCCAAGCTGGCAGTGGGTTATACCCTGGATGAGCTGCAGAACGAGATCACCGGTGGTGCAACCCCGGCCTCTTTCGAGCCTGCGATCGATTACGTGGTCACTAAAATCCCACGTTTCACCTTCGAGAAATTTCCGCAGGCTAACGATCGCCTGACCACGCAGATGAAATCTGTGGGTGAAGTGATGGCGATTGGCCGTACGCAGCAGGAATCCCTGCACAAAGCGCTGCGCGGTCTGGAAGTTGGTGCAACGGGTTTTGATCCGATCATCGATATCAATTCCGAAGATGCCCGTTCTACCATTATTGCTGAGATGAAACAGCCGGGTGCCGACCGTATCTGGTATCTGGGTGATGCCTTCCGTATGGGTATGAGTGTTGACGAGCTGTACGGGCTCTCTGGCATTGATCACTGGTTCCTGGTCCAGATTGAAGACATCATCAAGGATGAGCTGCGCGTTTCCGAGATGGCGCTGTCTGATCTGGATGCTGATGCGATCTATCGCCTTAAGCGTAAAGGCTTCTCCGATGCACGGCTGGCCAAGCTGCTGGGTGTGAGCGAGAAGAAATTCCGCAAGCAGCGTCAGAGCCTGAATATCCGTCCGGTATTCAAACGCGTTGACACCTGTGCTGCTGAGTTTTCAACTGATACTGCTTACATGTATTCCACCTACGAGGAAGAATGTGAAGCGAAGCCGTCCAGCCGTGACAAAATCATGGTAATTGGCGGTGGCCCAAACCGTATTGGTCAGGGCATCGAGTTTGATTACTGCTGTGTACACGCAGCACTGGCGGCACGTGAAGATGGTTACGAAACCATCATGGTTAACTGTAACCCGGAAACAGTTTCGACCGACTACGATACGTCTGACCGCCTGTACTTCGAGCCAATCACCCTGGAAGACGTGCTGGAAATCGTTCATGTCGAGCAGCCTAAAGGCGTGATCGTACAGTACGGTGGCCAGACGCCACTGAAACTGGCGGCTGAGCTGGAAGCGGCAGGCGTACCGATCATCGGTACCCCGCCGGAAGCCATTGACCGCGCAGAAGACCGTGAGCAGTTCCAGCAGATGCTGAAACGTCTGGGCCTGAAGCAGCCAGAAAACGCTACCGTGCGTTCACTGGAAGAAGCGATCATTGCGGCTGAGAAAATCGGTTATCCGTTAGTGGTTCGTCCATCCTATGTACTGGGTGGCCGGGCGATGGAGATCGTTTATAAAGAAGACGAACTGCGTCGTTACATGAAGGAAGCCGTGCAGGTTTCCAACGAAGCGCCAGTCTTGCTGGATCACTTCCTGAATGCGGCTGTCGAGATCGATATCGATGCGGTATCCGATGGTGAAACTGTGGTGATCGGTGCGATCATGCAGCACATCGAGCAGGCGGGTGTTCACTCAGGTGACTCCGCATGTTCCTTCCCACCGTACAATCTGCCTGCTGATGTGCAGGATCTGATGCGCGAGCAGGTGAAGAAGATGGCGCTGGAACTGGGTGTTATCGGTCTGATGAACACCCAGCTGGCGTACCAGGACGGTGAGATCTATGTGATCGAAGTGAACCCGCGTGCGTCTCGTACGGTGCCGTTCGTGTCCAAGTGTATCGGTGTATCCCTGGCCAAAATTGGTGCTCAGGTGATGACCGGTAAAACACTGGCTGAGCTGGGCTTTACCGAAGAGATCGTACCGACACTGTTCAATGTGAAAGAAGCGGTATTCCCGTTCAACAAATTCCCATCTGTCGACCCTATTCTGTCACCAGAAATGAAGTCTACCGGTGAGGTAATGGGTACGGGTGTGACTTTCGGTGAAGCGTTCATGAAAGCGCAGATCGGTGCAGGCGAGAAAATGCCTGAGCCGGGCAAGGCGTTTATCTCAGTACGTAACGTTGATAAATCCGGTGTCGTGAAAGTTGCGCAGGACCTGGTTGAACTGGGCTTTAGCCTGGTGGCAACCAGTGGTACAGCGCAGTTGCTGTCTGACAATGGTCTGGCTGTTGAGCTTGTTAACAAGGTGACCGAAGGTCGTCCAAACATTGTTGATATGCTGAAAAACGATGAGATCGCCTATGTGATCAATACCACGGAAGGCCGTCGTGCGATTGCTGATTCTTCCGAGATTCGTCGTAGCGCGCTACAGCATAAAGTACCGTACACCACGACGCTGGCCGGTGCCGAAGCGATCACCATGGCGCTGCAGTATGGCGAAGAGCGTGAAGTACGTTGCCTGCAGGATATGCACACAGGGAATAATGCATGAGTCGCGTACCCATGACAGTGCCGGGTGAGCAGGCCTTGCGCACGGAGCTTGATCAGTTGAAGTCAGTTGATCGTCCACGAGTCATCGCTGATATCGCGACGGCACGTGAACACGGTGACCTGAAAGAAAATGCTGAATATCACGCTGCGCGTGAGCAGCAGGGCTTCATTGAAGGCCGTATTCAGGAACTGGAGGGGAAGCTGGGTAACTGCCAGGTGATAGATATTCTCTCGATCCCGCACTCTGGCAAGGTTATCTTCGGTACCACTGTGACCATTTTGAATGTGGAAACAGAGGAAGAGATGACTTACCAGATCGTGGGTGATGATGAGGCTGATCTTAAGGAGAAAAAGATCTCTATCAACTCACCTATTGCCCGTGGCCTGATTGGTAAAGAGGAAGGCGACATTGTTGCTATTACCACGCCAGGTGGTATGGCTGAGTTTGAAATTGACCAGGTGCAACATATCTGATCAGTTTTGATGCTCAATTAAAAAAACCGCGCCTGGCGCGGTTTTTTTTGGTCTGCAGTTTGTGGAGGCGAATAATTCAGCTCGCTGGTGTGCTGAACTCGCGCACGGCATAGGCCACCCGTTCTTTAACACTGGCGCGGCGGCGGCCTTCTTTTTCCAGCTGCTTCAGGCGCGGATTGAGGCCGCAGTCATTGGCGATTTGAATGGCCAGTCCGGGCCGAGCATTCATTTCCAGAATCAGTGGGCCCTTGTTTTTGTCCAGCACGATATCGCAGCCCATATAGCCCAGCTCGGTGACTTCATAACAGGCGGCGGCCAGGTGCAGGATTTCCTCCCAGTGGGGTACCGTCAGCTGATCAAATGTGATGTCGGTGTCGGGATGGTGGCGGATGGGGCGGTCAAACTGCACCGCATTAAGGCCACGGCCGGTGGCCAGGTCCAGTCCAACGCCGACAGCGCCCTGATGCAGGTTGGCTTTGCCATCTGAGGTGTGGGTCGCCAGCCGTAACATGGCCATTACCGGGTAGCCAAGGAAGGTGATAACCCGGACATCGGGCACTCCTTCATAGCTGTAGTCGGCAAATACCGGATCAAATTCAACCCGGGCTTCAATCATTGCGACGTCAGGCTTGCCGCCCAGAGAATAGAGCCCGCCAAGGATGTTGGAGACATCGCGTTGAATATCCAGCAGGGTCAGGCGCTCACCACTGGGTTTAAGAAAATATTCACCATCACGCTCGACAATCACCAGAATACCTTTGCCGCCACTGCCCTGGGCGGGCTTGATGACGAAGTCATTCAGGCTGTTGAGCAGGCTGCCGGCTTTGCTGGCTTCGTGCTGGGTGCGAATCACGCCGATCAGTTCTGGTACGGCAATGTGTGCATCTTCAGCCAGTCGTTTTGTTTTCAGCTTGTTATCAACCAGTGGATAATTGCGCCGGTCATTGTAGCGGCCGATGAACCAGCTGTTACGCTCGTTCATTCCCATGATGCCTTGCTCACGCAGCTGGCTGGGCCAGCACCAGTTAATCATGGCTCTGGCCCTTGTGGCGCACCAGTGGTTCGAAACGCACCAGTTCAGTCAGTCGATAGCCGGTGTACTGGCCCAGCAGCAGGTTGATGGCCAGCATTACCAGTAACAGCTCCGGGAAGTTGAAGGTCAGGTGTTCAACCAGGGGGTTGGTCATCAGCAGGTAGGCCAATGAGGCAACCAGCAGGCTGCCGGAGCCCTGGGTCAGTACTTCGCGAGCGCCTTCTTCTTCCCACAGGATCGACATGCGCTCGATGGTCCATGCCAGGATGATCATCGGGAAGAAGGTGACGGTCAGTACCTGCTCTAGCCCCAGCTTGAAGCTGATAATACTCAGGGTGGCCATGATGCCGATAACAACGATGACCACCGAGGATATTCGGGCGACAAGCAGGAGGTTAAGGTTGCTCAGTGCTGAGCGTATCCACAGGCCAATCGATACGACGACGATAAAGATTGCCAGTCCGGTCAGCAAAGTGGTCTGGATGAAGGCGAGAGCCATCAGAATCGGCATAAATGTGCCTGAGGTACGGATGCCGACGATAACTCGCAGAAATACCACGATCAGCGTGCCTATTGGCACCAGCAGGATGGTTTTGAAAGCGTTCTGATCGGCTACAGGTAAGCTGTAGATTGAGAAGTCGATCAGGGTGGCCTGTTCGGCTTTGGCACTGCGTAACGCCAGGGTGCGGGCACTGGTGTCATTGACCAGGGTTGAGAAACGCACCTGTGAGTCCTGACCACCGCTGACATCCAGTAACGAGGTGCCACCTTGCTGCCAGATCAGGAAATTTTCAGATAGACCTTCGACGCTGTGTGCAGGGTCAAAGTAGAGCTGCTTGTTCTCGCTGAAGACTTCGATCCGGCTGACAAGGGCCTGATTGCGGCGGCGGTCTTCAAGTTCAATACCTTTGATCACCCGGGCGGGTATCTCTGCCAGTGCCAATAGCTGGACGATCGTTTCTGCATCCACTCCGGTGCCAGAGGACAGATTTTGTAATACCTGAACATCCTGGGAAGGGGCTGGGTTATTAAGCAGTTGTAGTAGTTGCACTGTCAGGCTCTGGTTGTCAGCAGACTGCTGTTGTGCTTCATCCACGATGGCCCGCGCTGCCGTCATAACAGGCCCATCCAGATCAACGGCGGCCAGTTCGGGTGCCGTGGTCAATGGGGTGGCGGGAGGCTGGTGATCAAGGCGGCTGGCCTGCAGGCGGTAATAGATGATCTGCTTGCCGTCAGCGAGGCGTTTGGTCCATTGGGCCCGGTTCTGGGTTTCGTTCTCTTTCAGCGCGAAGCCATAGCCAGAGGAGGCGAAATCTTCCTGAACGGTCTGGTAGCCGTTACCACCGCTGGGCCGGGCCAGTGATACCATCACCGGTTTGTTTTGGGCCTGAAAGCTGATCTGAGCCTCGATGGTCCATAGTTGCTGGCGCTCGCCTGGCAGCAGCGGGAAATCCAGTGTGAAGTGTTTGTACAGCGTCAGGCCTGTACCCAGGGCGATCAGCAACAGCGCGATCAGATAAAGTTGCAGCTTCTCTCTATGCATCAGCGGGTAGCCTCGGCTTTTGGTCGATCTTCAGGCTGGTCGGCGATATAGCTTTTGCTGACATCGACAATGACAAGGTCCTGCAGGAAATCCCGGCCAATCAGGACCGGGTACTCGAAGTGACTGCGGTCGGTCAGGTTGACATCCAGGCGCTGGACGACGCCGCCGATCTGGATTTTAAGCTCAATGACTGGGCGTTCGACCACGCCTTTGTCTTTGCGCTTGATTTTGACTGTACGCTTGAGCGGCAGCTCCTGAACCATTGGCTTGGTGTTGTTATTGCTGCTCTGGAAGCGGACCCAGTTTTTGCCATCGCGTTCGAACAGTTCAATTTGAGTCGCGTGCAATGAGCTTGTGCGGGCGCCGGTATCGATACGTGCCGGTAACTGCAGTTCCAGTGCCGGTATCCGGCTGATTTCGGCTTCGCCAAACAGCTGCTTATTACCTACCTTAACCGGTGTGTAAACTGTGACTTTGCGGGTGATCGTACGCGGTTTTGGGCAAGAAACCGGTTTGGCCGGGGGGGCTTTAACTGGCGCAGCTTTAGTAGGTTCTGCCGGAACGGCAGTTGCAGGAGGCGTTGTCTGAGGCGCGGGTCGTGCTTCGCTCAGGGTCTGACAGCCGGCCAGAAACGACAGCATTAACACGGACAGCAGACCTTGGCCCAGGTAGCGGGCAGTGCGGTGAAACATCTCTGAATCCTCTGATACAACCATTCTGATTGCGTGGCTGTACCTGAAGGCAGAGGGATGGTCCCTGGAACAGGTGCGCCAGCAATTGTGACTACCTATTACAATAGGACACTGACGAACGGCTGCTTAATCACCGTGCCAGTTTAGGGGAATATTCTGGGGAAAGTGGAGCGAGACCCTGCCTGAAGGCAGGGCCGTAACTGTATTAACGAGTCAGGTTAGACAGTTTTGGGTTGGACACCAGGGCTTTACGGTACAGCAAGGCAACGTGGCCGATTTCCTGGACCAGGGTTGCTTCCACAATGGTGCACAGTTCCTGGATCAGCTGGTGCTTGACCTCACGGTCGCCGACGGCAAACTTGACTTTGATCAGTTCGTGGTCGCCCAGAGCGCGGTCCACCTCGAGCTGGATGTTTTCGGTCATCCCTTTACCAGCAATGGTTACGATCGGGCTCAGGCCGTGACCGATGGTGCGAAACTTCTTCTTTTGCTCAGGGGATAAGCTCATACTAAAATATGGTGCCTCAAAGTTCAGGGTGGTTTCACCACCGTTGACAAATAATAGCCAATTTTACCTGAGTTGCTCTACGCTGAGTAGCGTTGCTCACGAACCGGAGTCTTTTGCGCGTGTCTCGATCTAAAAGTAGTAGCCAGTGGCTGCAGGAACATCATGGCGATAAGTACGTCAAACAATCAAAGGGTGACGGCTATCGTTCTCGCGCCAGCTATAAACTGATCGAGCTGGACAACAAAGATAAGTTGTTCAAATCCGGTATGACGGTGGTTGATCTGGGGGCTGCCCCCGGTGGCTGGTCTCAGGTGGCTGCTGAGCGGGTGGGCGACAAAGGCCGGGTGGTCGCGTCGGACATTCTGCCGATGGATTCGATGGCCGGGGTTGAATTTGTGCAAGGTGACTTTACCGAGGAAGCGGTTCTTGCTGAAGTGATGCGGGCGCTGGGTGATGCCCCGGCAGATCTTGTAATTTCCGATATGGCCCCCAATATGAGTGGTATGGCGGCAGTGGACCAGCCCGCGGCTATGTATCTGGTAGAATTGGCGCTGGATATGGCGCGTCAGGTACTGAAGCCCGGTGGTAATTTTATTGCCAAGGTTTTCCAGGGTGAAGGGTTCGATGAATACCTCAAAGAGATGCGCCAGAGCTTTAAAACCGTGGTAACGCGTAAGCCTGATGCCTCACGCGCCCGCTCCCGCGAAGTTTATCTGCTGGGAAAGGGCTTTAAAGGGGAATAAAACACGCTTCGAATGACCTGTTCAGCCACGCAGCTGTGGCAGGTTCGGGGTCTTCTAAGTGGTATCAGGCGTCTGACCTGCTATAGTGGGCGGAACTGAGAACGATTGAGAGTTGCAGCAAAATAGTGCTGAGCCGAGGGTAATGATTTGAACGATATGGCTAAGAATCTGGTGCTGTGGCTGGTTATTGCTGCCGTGCTGTTGACGGTATTTAATAACTTCAGCGCAGAAACCGAATCCAGTCGATTAAACTATTCGGACTTCGTAACGGAAGTGCAGGCGCAACGTGTGAGCAAGGTGGTGATAGATGGTTACACCATTGTTGGTCAGCGTAGTAATGGCGAGACCTTTGAAACGGTACGCCCAGCCCTGCAGGACCCGAAGCTGGTAGATGATCTACTGCAGAATAATGTAACAATTGAAGGCAAGCAGCCGGAACAACAGAGTATCTGGTCTCAGTTGCTGGTGGCTTCATTCCCAATTCTGGTAATTATCGCCATTTTCATGTTCTTCATGCGCCAGATGCAGGGCGGTGGTGGTGGCAAAGGCCCAATGGCCTTTGGTAAATCCAAAGCCCGGATGATGGGTGAAGACCAGATTAAAACTCGCTTTGATGATGTCGCTGGCTGTGAAGAAGCCAAGGAAGAAGTCAAAGAGCTGGTCGATTATCTGCGTGATCCCGGCAAATTTCAGAAGCTGGGCGGGCATATCCCCCGTGGCATTTTGCTATCTGGTAACCCTGGTACAGGTAAAACGCTACTGGCTAAAGCCATCGCAGGTGAGGCCAAAGTACCGTTTTTCAGTATTTCCGGGTCTGACTTCGTTGAGATGTTTGTCGGTGTCGGCGCGTCCCGTGTCCGTGACATGTTTGACCAGGCCAAGAAAAACTCGCCCTGTATCATCTTTATCGATGAGATCGATGCGGTGGGTCGCCACCGTGGTGTGGGCATGGGCGGTGGTAACGATGAACGTGAACAGACATTGAACCAGCTGCTGGTTGAAATGGATGGTTTCGAGGGTACCGAGGGCGTTATCGTCATTGCTGCCACCAACCGTCCGGATGTACTGGACCCTGCATTGTTGCGTCCGGGTCGCTTCGACCGCCAGGTCAACGTGGGTCTGCCGGATATTCGTGGCCGTGAACAGATTCTGAAAGTGCATATGCGCAAAGTGCCGGTGGGTGATGATGTCAAACCGGACCTGATTGCACGTGGTACGCCGGGCTTCTCCGGTGCTGATCTGGCCAACCTGGTGAACGAGGCTGCATTGTTTGCGGCCCGTGGCAGCAAACGCACTGTAGGCATGGAGCAGTTCGAGAAGGCGAAAGACAAAATCATGATGGGCGCTGAGCGTAAATCTATGGTGATGTCTTATGATGAGCGGCTGAACACTGCTTACCATGAAGCCGGTCACGCGATTGTTGGTCGCCTGATGCCCAAGCATGACCCGGTCTATAAAGTATCGATTATCCCCCGTGGTCGTGCCCTGGGTGTAACCATGTTCCTGCCGGAAGAAGACCGTTACAGCCATAGCCGTCAGTCGATTATTTCTAATATATGTTCCCTGTATGGCGGCCGTATTGCTGAAGAGTTGACCCTGGGTAAAGAAGGGGTGACGACGGGTGCTTCCAACGATATTCAGCGAGCCACTATGCTGGCGCGTAATCTGGTAACCAAGTGGGGTCTGTCTGAAGAGCTTGGTCCATTGTTGTATGACGATGAAGACGGCGATCCGTTCTCCCGTGGTTACGGTGCTCAGGCTAAGCCGATTTCTGAGCAGACTCAGCGTCAGATTGATGATGTCGTTCGTCAGACAATTAATGGTTGCTATCAGGATTCAACTCGGTTGCTGGAAGACAATCGCGATATCCTGGAAGCGATGTGTCAGGCGTTGATGAAGTACGAAACCATTGATGTCAGCCAGATTGATCAGCTGATGGCGCGTGAGCCAGTGTCTGACCCGGATGGCTGGGAAGACAGTGACAAAGACGGTGATGCTGGTAATGGTGCTCAGGCAGCGTCTGAGCCTGAAACGGGCAAAGACGGTGATGTGCCTGATACTGACGGCCTGGATGATGAGTCCCATGACAAGCCCGGTGCCAATGGGCCTGCACCGGACTCTAATCTGCACTGATCACTTTGCTTTGAATTGAACTGTAAAAAGGCTAACCGAAAGGTTAGCCTTTTTTATAGAACGCCAGCGAAGTAATGCTTCGCCTGGGACATTTCTGTTTTTGCCTGGTGACAGGCTGGAGATTTTTGCCGCATGCTATTTGGTGCACGCCTGCTTGATCTGGATCGTCCTCGTGTAATGGGCATTCTGAATGTAACCCCGGACTCATTTTCTGATGGTGGTCAGCTGTACGGCTGTCTGGATAAGGCGCTGTATGCTGCTGCGCAGATGGTATCGGATGGTGCCGATTTTATTGATATAGGGGGGGAGTCAACCCGCCCTGGTGCAGCCGTTGTTGGCGAGCAGGAAGAACTGGATCGCGTGTTGCCTGTTATTGAGCGCATAGCGGCGGAGCTGGATGTAGTGATCTCGGTGGATACCAGTACCGCCGCAGTGATGACGGAAGCAGCGGCCTGCGGTGCCGGGCTGATTAATGATGTAAGAGCGTTAGGCCGCCCTGGCGCGCTTGCCGCAGCGGCTGCAACGGGATTGCCTGCCTGTCTGATGCATATGCAGGGCTCGCCTGCCACGATGCAGCAGGCGCCGGTGTATGATGACGTGCTGGATGAGGTCAGTGCTTTCCTTGCTCAGCGGTTACAGGTATGCCTGGATGCAGGTTTTGATCGAACGCAATTGATGCTGGACCCGGGTTTCGGGTTTGGCAAGACGCTGGCGCATAATCTGCGCCTGATGAACAACCTCGAACAACTTCATGCGCACGGGGTGCCGCTTCTTGTGGGTACCTCGCGTAAGAGCATGATTGGACAGACGCTGGACCGGGATGTTGATCAGCGCCTCTATGGTTCATTGGCAACGGCCGCTGTGGCGGTATCCAAAGGTACGCAAATTATTCGTGTACACGATGTAGCTGCAACGGTGGATGTAGTGCGTATGTGTTACGCCATTGCCTGTGAGCGAAAAGGAGAATATTAATGACACGTCGTTATTTTGGCACTGATGGTATCCGTGGCCGAGTTGGACATTTTCCGATTACCCCTGACTTCGTTCTGAAGCTGGGCTGGGCTGCCGGTAAGGTGTTTGCTCGGGACGGACGCCGCAAGATCCTGATCGGTAAAGATACGCGTATTTCTGGCTATATGTTTGAAGCGGCGCTGGAGGCGGGCCTGTCAGCTGCCGGTGTTGATGTTCTGTTGCTGGGGCCAATGCCAACGCCTGCGATCGCCTACCTGACGCGTACTTTTCGTGCCGATGCGGGGATTGTGATCAGTGCCTCGCACAATGCCTATTACGATAATGGTATCAAGTTCTTCTCAGCTGAAGGCACCAAGCTGCCGGACGAAATTGAGCAGGCGATTGAGGCTCAGATGGACCTGGCAATGACGACTGTTGAGTCGGACGAGCTGGGTAAGGCGCGGCGTATTGCCGATGCGCCGGGTCGATACATTGAGTTTTGTAAGGCAACTTTTGGCGGGCACTCTCTGGCCGGGCTCAAAATTGTGCTCGATTGCGCGAATGGTGCAACCTACCACGTTAGTCCGCAGGTGCTGTCTGAGCTTGGGGCTGAGGTGATTGAAATTGCTTCGTCACCGGATGGGCTGAATATTAATGCGGGTTGTGGTGCCACCGATACCCTGAAACTGCAGCAGGCCGTGCTGGAGCATAAAGCGGACCTTGGGGTCGCGCTGGACGGTGATGGTGATCGCCTGATGATGGTTGATCACGCTGGCATTGAGATGGATGGTGATGAACTGCTGTTTGTTATCGCCCGCCAGATGCAGCGAGAAGGAGTCTTTATTGGCGGTATTGTCGGTACGCTGATGTCTAACTTTGGCCTCGAGCAGGCCTGTGTCCGTGAAGGTATTCCTTTTGTGCGAGCCAATGTAGGCGATCGCTATGTGATGGCTGAGCTGGCTGAACGGGGCTGGTTGCTCGGTGGTGAGTCATCGGGGCATATCGTATGTCGCCACCTGACCTCGACCGGGGATGGAACTGTGGCGGCGCTGCAGGTGCTCAAGGCTATGGTTGAAACAGGGCAGTCACTGGTGCAGTTGCGTCAGGAAATGGTAAAAATGCCACAAACCATGATTAACGTCCGCCTGGCGGAGAAAGTAAACATGGCTGAGGTACCTGCAATTGCCGAAGCAGTTGCGGTTACAGAAGCGAAACTGGCTGATCGAGGCCGGGTTCTGTTGCGTCCATCCGGCACCGAACCGGTTATTCGGGTTATGATTGAAGGCGAAGATGCGTCTCAGGTTAGTCAGTTATGCGAAGAATTAGCGAAACAGGTAGAAAATGAGATTCAAGCGCTTGAAAAGTAATGATAAGCCGGTTAATATTCCGGCCTCTTTGTAAGGGGGTGTCAATGCGTAAGTCACTAGTGGCTGGTAACTGGAAAATGAATGGCAACAAAGTATCTGTCGATGCACTGATGGATGGTTTGATGAGCGGTTTGAATTCCGGTGCGGTTCCAGCGAGTGAATCCATTGATATCCTGGTGTGCCCGTCGACAGTTTATCTGTCTCAGGTGGCTGATAAAGCAGCGCAGTCGGTTATTAATACCGGTGTGCAGAATATCAGTCAGTTTGAATCCGGTGCATACACTGGCGAGCTGTCGCTAGCCATGCTGGTCGATTTTGGCTGTTGTTACGCAATTGTAGGGCATTCTGAACGACGTTCACTGTTTGGTGAAACGGATGCTCAGGTTGCTGATAAATGCGAAGCCGCACTGAATGCAGGTGTTACGCCGATTCTGTGTGTAGGTGAAAGTCTGGAACAGCGTGATGCAGGCGAAGCGCTGGCGGTTGTTACCGAGCAGGTACTGACTGTTATAGAGCGCTGTGGTATCGCTGCTTTTAATACAGCAGTGATTGCCTATGAGCCAGTCTGGGCTATTGGTACCGGGCGTACGGCTTCACCTGAGCAGGCGCAGGAAGTGCATGCCGCAATTCGTGCAGTATTGCATGATGCGGATGCCGAAGTCGCTGCAGCAACCCGTATTCTGTACGGAGGCAGTGTTGGTGCAGCCAACGCAGCTGAATTGTTTGCGCAGCGCGATATTGACGGCGGTCTGGTGGGCGGTGCGTCATTGAAAGTAGATGATTTCCTTGCAATCTGCAGCGCGGCAGCGGCTGCATAACTGACGGTTAACAGATGGAAACGATTGTTCTCATCGCACATGTACTGCTGGCAGCGGGCATTATTGCCTTCGTATTGCTTCAGCAGGGCAAGGGCGCGGAAGCGGGTGCTTCGTTTGGTGGCGGTGCTTCTCAAACAGTATTTGGTTCCAGTGGTAACACCTCTTTTCTGGCGCGTGTTACTGCAGTTCTGGCTGCGGGTCTGTTTGTGACCAGTTTTGTTCTGGCGGTTTACGCTAAAGACAAGGCCGGTACTGTTGCAGATGCGGGTGTGCCAGCTACAGAAGTTATTGAAGCGCAGGCTGATTCGAGCAATGCTCAGTTGCCTGTGCTGGAAGAGTCCAAAAGTGTAGCGCCTGCAGATGCAGACGTTCCACAAGCGGACTGATAAAAGATTTGCCCAAGTGGTGAAATTGGTAGACGCGCTACCTTGAGGGGGTAGTGACCGTATGGTCGTGCCGGTTCGAGTCCGGCCTTGGGCACCATTTCTTGAAAAGCCGTCAGGTGGGCTTTATAATATGCACCTGTTCTGATGCGGGGTGGAGCAGTCTGGTAGCTCGTCGGGCTCATAACCCGAAGGTCGTTGGTTCAAATCCGGCCCCCGCTACCAACCTTTATTGGTCAGGAAAAGCCCCTTGTCAGGGGCTTTTTCGTAGCTGGCATTCGTCGAATGTCAGCTGTCAGAAATGGGTCTTCGGGACCCATTTTTTGTTTCTAAACCCACATCTGGTGAGGTATCTGTGTCAGCCAAGATGAAGCTGTTGCACGAGTTGATTGAGCCTGCCGTTACGGCGCTGGGCTACCAGCTCTGGGGAATCGAATATCTTTCGCAGGGTAAACATAGCATTCTGCGAGTCTATATTGATGCCGAACAGGGCATTACCGTGGATGACTGTGCCAAAGTGAGTCATCAGGTTAGCGGCGTGCTGGATGTGGAAGATCCTGTCAGCGGTCAGTTTAATCTGGAAGTTTCCTCACCTGGTATGGACCGTCCTCTATTTACACTGGAACAGTTCGCAGCCTATGCCGGTCAAAAGGCCGACATTAAGCTGCGCATTGCCTTCGATGGCCGTCGTCGCTTTAAAGGACGACTGAACGGCGTTGATGGCGATGATGTTCTGCTTGTCGTGGATGAAGAAGAGTATCTGCTGCCGATCGATAGCATCGATAAGGCGCTAATCGTTCCACAGTTCTGAATGCGGGTTTGAGGAATTAGGACGAGGCATGAATAAAGAGATTCTGTTAGTTGCAGAAGCGGTGTCCAACGAGAAAGATGTCCCTAAAGAAGTCATCTTTGAAGCGATTGAACTGGCACTGGCGACTGCTACCAAAAAGCGTTATGAAGAAGAAGCCGATATCCGCGTTCAGATTGACCGCACAACCGGCGACTATGATTCTTTCCGCAGTTATCTTGTGGTGTCCAATGAGGTTGTGCCTGCACTGGGCACAGAGTTGACACTGCAGGAAGCGGAAGAAATTGATGTTAACCTCAAGCCGGGTGATACCTGGGAAGAACAGGTTGAATCCGTTAAGTTTGGTCGCATTGCTGCTCAGACGGCGAAGCAGGTTATCGTACAGAAAGTACGTGAAGCCGAGCGCGCCAAAGTGGTGGAGCAGTACCGTGGCCGTCAGGGTCAGCTGATTTCTGGCACAGTTAAGAAAGTTACCCGTGACAATGTCATTGTTGATCTGGGTAATAACGCTGAAGCACTGTTGCCACGTGATCAGACGATTGCGCGCGAGCCGTTCCGGATGGGTGACCGTGTTCGTGCGATCCTGCTGGATGTGCGCAGTGAAGGCCGTGGTCCGCAGCTGATCCTTAGTCGCTCCTGCCCTGCCATGCTGATCGAGCTGTTCCGCATTGAAGTGCCGGAAATCGCTGAAGAAGTGATTGAAATCCGTGCTGCCTCCCGTGATCCGGGCTCACGCGCTAAACTTGCAGTGAAAACTAACGACGGTCGTATTGACCCTGTTGGTGCCTGTGTCGGTATGCGTGGTGCACGTGTTCAGGCGGTATCGAACGAGCTGGGTAATGAGCGTGTTGATATTGTCCTGTGGGATGACAACCCAGCTCAGCTGGTGATCAATGCCATGTCGCCTGCCGATGTTGCTTCCATCGTCATCGATGAAGAAACGCACTCTATGGACGTTGCTGTGGCGCAGGAAGCCCTGGCGATGGCTATTGGCCGTGGTGGTCAGAACGTACGCCTGGCGTCCGAACTGACGGGCTGGGAACTGAACGTAATGACCGTAGAAGATGCTGCTGCCAAGCAGAAGTCTGAAATGGGTTCGGTTCTGGAAACATTTACGCAGCATCTGGATGTGGATGAAGATATCGCTCAGGTACTGGTTGAGGAAGGATTCAGCCAGCTTGAAGAGATCGCTTACGTCCCAGAAGACGAGATGCTGAAAATTGATGGTTTCGATGAAGACATCGTCACTGAACTGCGTGCCCGTGCGAAAGATGCGCTGCTCAACCTGGCGTTAGCCAGTGAAGAAAAGCTGGATGGTACGGAACCTGCGCAAGATCTGCTTGAAATGGATGGCATGGATAAAGCACTGGCCTATCAGCTGGCTGCCCAAGGTGTCGTTACCATGGAAGATCTGGCAGAGCAGGCAGTTGAAGATCTGCTGGATATCGAAGGGTTGGATGAAGAGCGTTCAGCATCGCTGATCATGACTGCCCGAGCCCCGTGGTTTGCCGACGAGGCGTAATCCGGTAACGGAAGAGGAGAACCTGAATGGCAGAAGTCACAGTTAAACAGCTTGCCGAAATGGTTGGTGTTTCCGTTGAGCGTCTGATGACGCAGATGCAGGAAGCCGGCATCAGTGGTAAGAATGAAGGTGCGTCTGTATCGGAAAGTGAGCGTCAATCGCTGCTGGTGCACCTCAAACGTAGTCATGGCGAGGATGCCGAAGGCAGTGAGCCAACCAAGATAACTTTGAAGCGCAAAACGACCAGTCAGCTGAAGGTAGCCTCCGGCGCCTCGGGCAAGAAAAAAACAGTGAGCGTGGAAGTGCGTAAAAAACGCACCTACGTGAAACGTGATGAGCTGGAAGACAGTGCGCCAAGTGAAGAAGACGCGGGTCGCGCGCTGGAAGCAGAACAAGCGGCACGACTGGAAGCTGATCGTCTGAAAGTGGAAGAAGACACTCAGCGCAAAGCAGAAGAGGAAGTTAAGCGAGTGGCAGAACAAGACGCCAAACGTACAGCGGAAGACGAAGCTAAGCGTAAGGCGGAGCAAGAAGCCACTGCCAAACGCCAAACTGAAGATAACGCTCGCCGCCAGGCTCAGGATGACGCACGTCGTCAGGCTGACGAACTGGCCGCTAAAGCCGCCGCCCGTACAGCAAATGCTGCCGGAGCTGGCGATAACCGTGGCGGTCGTAACGATGCAGGTCCTGGTCGCCGCGATCCGAAGAAAGGTAACGCGCATAACCCACGTGGTGGCAAACCAGGTGGTCGTGACGGTGGTAATCGCCGTGGCGGAAAAATGAGCCGTAAACCTAGCCGCAATCAGTCTAATCGCCCGAATGAACATGGCTTTAAAGAGCCAACTGTTCGTCAGGTGCATGAAGTTACGATTCCAGAAAGCCTGACAGTTGCCGAGCTGGCCAAGAAGATGTCCGTGAAAGCTGCGGAAGTCATCAAGGTGATGTTCAATATGGGCGCTATGGCGACCATCAACCAGGTGATTGATCAGGAAACGGCCGTACTGGTTGTTGAAGAGATGGGCCATACGCCTAAGCCATTGCAGGAAAATGCGGTGGAAGAGGCGCTGATGGAGAGCGTTGCACAGGCCGCTGGTGAACAGCGTGGCCGTGCACCGGTTGTTACCGTGATGGGTCATGTTGACCATGGTAAAACATCGTTGCTGGATTACATCCGTACCACCCGCGTTGCTGCAGGTGAGTCCGGTGGTATTACCCAGCACATTGGTGCTTACCACGTTGAAACTGACAACGGTATGGTGACCTTCCTGGATACACCGGGACATGCGGCGTTTACCGCCATGCGTGCTCGTGGTGCCCAGCTGACAGACATCGTTATCCTGGTTGTTGCTGCAGACGATGGCGTAATGCCACAGACCGAAGAAGCGGTTCAGCATGCGAAAGCGGCTGGCGTACCTCTGGTTATCGCTGTCAACAAAATGGATAAAGAAGAAGCCGATCCAGATCGTGTTAAAAACGAACTGGCTCAGCGTGACGTTATCCCTGAAGACTGGGGCGGTGATACGCAGTTTGTTCATGTATCCGCCAAATCAGGCCAGGGTATCGACGAGCTGCTGAACGCTGTTCTGCTGCAGGCTGAATTGCTGGAACTGACGGCTGCGCCGGATGGTCCTGGTCAGGGTGTTGTGGTTGAATCCCGTCTGGATAAAGGTCGTGGCCCGGTTGCAACCTTGCTGGTACAGAACGGTACGCTGCGTAAGGGCGACATCGTACTGGCGGGTCAGCACTACGGTCGTATTCGCGCCATGATGGACGAAAACGGCAAGCTGATTGAATCGGCAGGTCCTGCGATTCCAGTCGAGATTCTCGGTCTGGATGGCACCCCGGGTGCAGGTGAAGAGTTCACCATGGTATCCAGCGAGAAGAAGGCCCGCGAAGTTGCACTGTTCCGTCAGGGCAAATACCGCGAAGTCAAACTGGCGCGTCAGCAGAAAGCCAAGCTGGAGAACCTGTTCTCCAACATGCAGGCTGGTGATGTCAAGTCTCTGAACATCGTCCTGAAAGCAGACGTTCGTGGTTCCCTGGAAGCACTGACCAATGCACTGGAAGACCTGTCTACCGAAGAAGTGAAGGTTAACATCGTCTCTTCTGGTGTCGGTGGTATTGCTGAGACTGATGCCAATCTGGCGGTTGCGTCTTCTGCAATCATGATTGGTTTCAACGTTCGTGCGGATATCCAGGCACGTGCCGTGGTTGAGCGTGAAGAGCTGGAATTGCGTTACTACAGCGTTATTTACGACATCATTGATGACGTGAAACTGGCGATGACCGGTCTGCTGTCTCCAGAATACCGCGAAGATATCGTCGGTATTGCTGAAGTACGTGACGTATTCCGTGCACCGAAGATCGGCGCGGTTGCTGGCTGTATGGTTACCGAAGGTACCGTATACCGCAGCAAACGTATCCGTGTACTGCGTGAAAACGTTGTTATCTATGAAGGTGAGCTGGAATCCCTGCGTCGCTTCAAAGATAACGTCAGTGACGTTCGCCAGGGCATGGAATGTGGTATCGGTGTGAAAAACTACAATGATGTTAAAGTCGGCGATCAGATCGAAGTCTTTGACACAATTGAAGTGCAGCGTACCCTGTAATGGCAAAAGAGTTTAGCCGTACACAGCGAGTAGCGGATCAGGTCCAGAAGGACCTGGCCCGCCTCATCCAGCGGGATCTTAAAGATCCCCGTCTGGGCATGATCACAGTCAGCTACGTCAAGATCAGCAAAGATCTTGGCTACGCTGATATCTACGTTACCGTGATGCCATTTGGCGAGCAGGAAGAAGCCGAGGCGATCAAAGATAGCCTCAAAGTGCTGAACAATGCTGCGGGCCATCTGCGTCACGAACTGGCACGTGGTATCAAACTGCGCATCATGCCTGAGCTTCGCTTCCACTTCGATTCTACAATCGCGCGTGGACGTCATCTGCATGGCCTGATTGAAAAGGCCTACCGGATGGAAGGCGAGCCAGACACAACAGACAAAACCGACAACGAGGAATAATCCGTGGCGCGACGTAATCGTGGCCGCGATGTTGACGGTATTCTGCTGTTGCACAAACCGCAGGGGGTAACCTCAAACGGTGTGCTGCAGCAGGTCAAGCGGCTCTTCGGTGCTGCTAAAGCAGGCCATACCGGCGCGCTGGATCCTCTGGCAACCGGTATGCTGCCTATCTGCTTTGGCGAAGGCACTAAATTTTCCCAATATCTGCTCGAATCTGATAAGCGCTACCAGACCACGGCCAAGCTGGGTATTCGTACCGACAGCTCTGATGCTGATGGCAAGGTTGTGGCTGAAGCTGAGGTTGGCGAACATGTCACTGAAGCACTGATTCGCGAACTGCTAATTAAGCACTTCTCCGGCGAAATTACTCAGGTGCCGTCGATGTTTTCGGCGCTCAAGTTTAATGGCCAGCCGTTGTACAAGCTGGCGCGTCAGGGAATACAGGTTGAGGTCAAGTCACGTCAGGTGATGATCTACGAGATCGAATTACTCGATTTTCGTGGTGACGAGGTGGATCTGGATATTCGTTGCTCCAAAGGCACCTATATTCGTTCTATCGTCGAAGATCTTGGTTTGTTGCTGGGCTGTGGTGCCCATGTGGCAAAACTGCATCGACTGGACGCAGGCCCGTTCAAGGCCGCCCAGATGATGCCGGTGACTGATATAGAGCAACTGGCGGCGCTGACAGAGGCCGATCAGGGCGATATAAAATGCGCACAAGCCCGGCTGGATCAGTTACTATTGCCGATCTGGACAGCACTGGGTGAGGGTGTACCTTCACTGGAGCTGGACGAGAAGCAGACGGCGAAAATCTGCAATGGTCAGACCGTTGTATTGACCGCCGACCAGTGTGACTCAGGTGACACTGACTGTATTCAACTGTTTGGTACGCCAGACAGTCGTTTTCTCGGCGTAGGCCGGATCTCTGAGGGCGATAAATTGCGTGCTCAGCGGTTGTGTAAAACCGGTGATCAGCCCGCCTGATTCGTCGGACATGAATTGATTTCTGATGAGAATATCTCATTGGTTTCGTGGCGTTGTACTGGAAATATGCTCGGTGCATCGTTTCTTTTAATGGCGATCAAAGATCGTCAGCATATTTTGGAGATAGTCTCATGGCGTTATCCGTAGAAAAGAAAGCAGAAATCGTAGCTAAGTTTGCTCAGGGCGAAAACGACACGGGTTCCCCGGAAGTTCAGGTTGCGCTGCTGACATCTAACATCGAAGCTCTGCAGGGTCACTTCAAAACAAACAAGCATGACCATCATTCTCGCCGTGGTCTGATTCGCATGGTAAACCAGCGTCGTAAGCTGCTGGATTACCTGAAGAAGAAAGACGCCAGCCGTTACCTGGTGCTGATCGGTGAACTGGGTCTGCGTCGTTAAGACGTGATTCACAGGGGCCATACATTGTATGGCCCTTTTTACATGTGCCGGAACGGTCAACTGTTTCACCACTTATTGTAGCCTGTACTCACTTGGCTTCTGGCTAGAACCCAATTGAGTACTGGCTGAAAGGCGAAACAGCACCCTAAAACTCCGGCGTCACGATTTATCTGAACAGGAAAATCACTGTGTTCCAGGTATCTACTAAGACATTCCAGTTTGGTGACCACGAAGTTACCATCGAAACGGGCCGTGTTGCTCGTCAGGCTACCGGTGCCGTTATGGTTACCATGGGTGGCGTACAGGTTCTGTGTACCGTTGTTGGCGCTAAAGTTGCCAAAGAAGGTCAGGGCTTCTTCCCGCTGTCCGTACACTACCAGGAAAAGTACTACTCTGTAGGCCGTATTCCAGGTGGTTTCTTCAAGCGTGAAGCGCGTCCAACTGAAAAAGAAACACTGACATCACGCCTGATCGACCGTCCAATTCGTCCACTGTTCCCGAAAGGTTACATGAACGAAGTACAGGTGGTTTGTACGGTAATGTCTGCTGACAAAGTAAACGATCCAGACATCGCAGCGATGATTGGTACGTCTGCAGCGCTGGCGATCTCCGGTATCCCATTCCAGGGCCCTATCGGTGCCGCGCGTGTTGGCTTTACTGAAGATGCCGGTTACATCCTGAACCCGACTTACGAACAGCTGGCCACGTCTGAACTGGACATGGTTGTTGCGGGTACCTCTGACGCGGTTCTGATGGTTGAGTCTCAGGCTCAGGAACTGACTGAAGACGAAATGCTGGGTGCGGTGCTGTTTGCCCACCAGGAAATGCAGGTTGTTGTTAACGCCGTGAACGAGCTGGCTGCTGAAGCCGGTAAAGAAGCATGGGTGTGGACACCAGCAGAGAAAAACGAAGCGCTGATTGCTCTGGTGAAAGCTGAAGTAGGCGCGGGTATTGCTGCGGCATACCAGGTTGCTAACAAGCTGGAGCGTCAGAACACGCTGGGCGCACTGCGCACTCAGGCGATTGACGCGCTGACCGGTGAAGAAGGTCAGCCTTCTGCAGGTGAAGTGTCCGGTATCTTTGCATCCCTGGAAAAAGACACCGTACGTAGCCGCATCCTGGATGGCGAGCCGCGTATCGATGGCCGTGACGGTAAAACTGTCCGCGCAATCGAAACACAGATCGATATCCTGGCGGGCACCCACGGTTCTTCTTTGTTCACCCGTGGTGAAACGCAGTCCATCGTGACCTGTACTCTGGGTACAGCCCGTGATGCACAGATCATTGATGCGATCGAAGGCGAACGTAAAGACCCGTTCATGCTGCACTACAACTTCCCTCCATACTCTGTAGGTGAATGTGGTCGTATGATGGGTGCGGGCCGTCGTGAGATCGGTCACGGTCGTCTGGCACGTCGTGGTGTTGCGGCTGTCCTGCCTAGCCAGGAAGAGTTCCCGTACACCATCCGTATCGTATCTGATATCACTGAGTCCAACGGTTCCAGCTCCATGGCTTCCGTGTGTGGCGCATCCATGTCCATGATGGACGCGGGTGTACCACTGAAAGCCCCGGTTGCCGGTATCGCCATGGGTCTGGTTAAAGAAGGCGAGCGTTTCGCTGTACTGACCGACATCCTGGGTGATGAAGATCACCTGGGCGACATGGACTTTAAAGTAGCCGGTACTGATGCAGGCGTAACCGCACTGCAGATGGATATCAAGATCACCGGTATTACTGAAGAGATCATGGAAATCGCGCTGGAACAGGCGTTCCACGCCCGTAAGCACATCCTGACAGAGATGGCGAAAACCATCGGCTACGCACGTCCGGAACTGCCAGACAACGCGCCAGCGATGACTCAGCTGAAGATCAACCCTGAGAAAATCCGTGACGTAATCGGTAAAGGCGGCGCGACTATCCGTGCGCTGACTGAAGAAACCGGTGCCACTATCGATATTGAAGATGATGGTAACGTGCGTATTTACGCGGCAGATAAAGCAGCGGCTAAAGCGGCAATCGACCGTGTACTGGCGATCACTGCTGAAGCTGAAGTAGGCAAAATCTACGAAGGTAAGGTTGTTCGTATCGAAGACTTCGGTGCCTTCGTTAACATCCTGCCGGGTAAAGATGGCCTGGTTCACATTTCTCAGATCGACAACAAGCGTGTTGAGAAAGTGACCGACTACATCCAGATGGATCAGATGGTTAAAGTGAAGGTACTGGACGTCGACATGCGCGGCCGTATCAAACTGTCCATGAAAGATATGGAAGCAGACGACGCGGTAAGCTGAGTTCTGGCTGCTGGCTGATCTGAAAAAAACCGCCTTCGGGCGGTTTTTTTGTGTCTGGTGATCAGTCAGAGCGGGTGATCATCTCACCCAGTCGAATAATTGCCTTGAGCTGTTTCTCTTCCCGGCGGTAATTGGCAAAACAAAGCCGCAGGTGATGGCCAAAACGCTGGTCGGTACAGAACAGATTCCCCGGCGACAGGCCAATACCTTCAGCCAGTGCCTGGTTGAACAGCTGGTCACTGTCGACGGTAGTTGGCAGCTCAAACCATTGCAGCATACCGCCCTCGGGAAGGATGAAGTTGACGTCATCAGGCCAGTACTGACGGACATCCTCTGCCAGCATCTGGGCGCGTTCACCATAAGCACGTGAAACCTGGCTGAGGTGGCGGCGGTAACGGCGGCCTCGCAGTAATTCGGCGGCGCACTGTTGTAACAGGCCGGAGCAGGCGATGCTGGTAACATACTTTAGATAGTTCAGTTGTTCGAAATAGCGTCCTGGTAATACCCAGCCCAGCCGAATGTCGGCATCCAGGCTCTTGGAAAATGAGCCGCAATGGAGCACGCGCTGTTCCGTGTCCAGTGCTTTTAGTGCAGTTGCGCGCTGGTTCTGGAAGCCCAGTTCGGCGAATACATCGTCTTCGATAATGGCAATGTCCCACTGATTTGCCAGCGCGATCAGTTGCTGGCGGCTGTGAAGATCCAGGGTGAACCCCAGCGGGTTATTAAAGGTCGGATTGGTTAACAGTGCTTTGACGGGCCACTGTGCCAGGGCCTGTTCCAGCGCTACCAGATTCGTGCCACTGACCGGGTCGCCCGGAATCTCCAGTACTTTCAGCCCCAGCGCCTCAACGCACTGCAACGTACCGTAATAGCAGGGTGATTCCACGGCGATAATATCGCCGGGTCTGGCTACCGTTCTCAGGGTTAATGCCAGTGCTTCCTGGGCACCCTGGGTGATGATGATCTCTTCACTGTTGCAGGCAAATGCAGTGGCGTTCAGGTGGTCGGCCAGTGCATTGCGCAGGGAGGGATCACCGGGTGGCGCACTGTAGTGGCTGTTACGGTGAGGGTCGTCGCTACGTCGGCGGGCAGAGCGTGCCAGCTCACGATAGAAATTATGTACCGCAGGCCAGCGCGAATCGGGGTCGGCCGTGCCCAGTGCCAGAATACCAGGCCGACTGGCTGCACTCAGCACACTGAAGGCTATCGCGCCCAGAGTAACCTGGCGCGGTTGCACCGGCGGCAGGGGCTGGCAGGGTACAACGACCCGGAAACCCTGTCGTGGCTGAGCCTGGATAAGGCCAGCCTGTTCCAGTTCGCTCAGGGCATGAATGACAGTGTTCTTGCTCAGCTGATATTGCTGACTGAGGGAGCGAATCGACGGCAGTCGACAGCCCGGCTGAAATTCAGATTGCTTGATGCGTTGTTGCAGCGTGGCTGCCAGTTGCTGATAGCGTTTCATGGGCACAGCTTAATAAAAATTAACAAACAGGGCAGTATTTATATCTCTGTACCCAATTAAGGGTGCATCACGTGTCTCTTTTTCTGTTGTCGCTCTCTGGTTACAGTCGTTGTTCAATCAGAAGGAGAGAACAATGCTGAACAGGGAACAACGACTGGCGCTGGTGCCCTGGGCGTTTGTCGGGCTCTGGAGTACCGGCTTCATTGGGGCCAAATATGCGGTGCCCTACATGGAGCCCTTCAGTGTGCTGTTTGTCCGCATGCTGCTGACGCTGATGATTTTTGCCGGGTTGCTGTGGTGGCGAAAGCCGCAGTGGTGTACGCCGACCCAGGCCGGGCATCAGCTGGTGGTGGGATTTCTGGTACATGCCTGTTACCTGGGTGGGGTATTTGCGGCCATTGACTGGTCGATGCCCGCCGGGGTCGCCTCAGTGATTATGGGCCTGCAGCCATTACTGACGGCATTGATTGGCTGGTTGTGGCTCAGTGAGCGACTGAAAGGCTCGCAGTGGCTGGGGCTGGTGCTGGGGCTGGTGGGTGTGCTGCTGGTAATCAGCCAGACATTTCAGGGGGACACCGCTAGTGTGGGCTGGAATGCCTGGCTGGCCAGTGGTATTTCACTGATAGCGATCTCGGTGGGCACCCTGTACCAGAAGCGCTTCGGTGGCGGGGTGGATTTGATGGTCGGAGCCTTCTATCAATACGTTGCCACGGCGCTGGTGCTGGGTTTGCTGGCCTGGCAGTTTGATAGTGGGGTGGTGGTGTGGAACTGGCAATTGATCGGCGCACTGGCCTGGCTGGTACTGGTGTTATCGGTGGCTGCGATTCTGTTACTGCTGGTGATGATCCGTGAAGGGGAAGCCAGTAAAGTCGCCAGTTATTTCTACCTGGTGCCTGCTTTGACTGCACTGGAAGCCTGGCTGCTGTTTGATGAAACCCTTAACAGCATCGCGCTGGTGGGCATTGTTGTTGCCATCAGTGGTGTCTATCTGACGGTGCGCCGGCGGGCCTGAATCGGCTGTCGGTCCATGTTCTGCATCGGGTATGATGCAGAACATGGATATGATGTAGAGCCTGGTCGATGCCTGAATTACCTGAAGTTGAAACAACCCGCCGGGGCATTGCGCCCCATATCAAACACCGCACCGTGACCGAGCTGGTGGTACGCCAGCCCAGGCTACGCTGGCCGGTGCCTGCTGAACTGCATGAGATTCTGCCCGGCCAGCCGGTGCTGTCTGTTGAACGGCGGGCCAAATACCTGCTGATCGAGTTTGCTTCCGGTACCTTACTGGTGCACCTGGGTATGTCGGGCAGTTTGCGGCTGGTGTCCGTTGAGCAGGAGGCCAATAAACATGATCATGTGGATATCTGCTTCGATAATGATATGGCGCTGCGCCTGCATGACCCACGTCGGTTTGGCGCAGTACTCTGGCAGCCGCAGGGCGAGACGCACAGCCTGCTGGCCTCTCTCGGCCCGGAGCCGCTGACCGATGCCTTTACCGCTGAGTATATGGCCGTCTGTGCGAAAGGTCGCCGCTCGGCGATTAAAACCTTTATCATGGATAATCATGTTGTTGTGGGCGTTGGTAATATCTATGCCAACGAAGCGCTGTATGCTGCAGGCATTGATCCCCGGCGTCAGGCGGGCCGTATTTCAGCGGCACGGCTGGCACGGCTGGTGGATGAGATAAAAACGGTGCTGGCTCGGGCGATAAACCAGGGTGGCACTACATTGAAAGATTTTGTTGGTGGTGACGGCAAGCCGGGCTATTTTGCCCAGCAGCTAAATGTCTATGGTCGAGCAGGGGAGCCCTGTCCGGGTTGTGGCCGCGCGCTAAGTGAAGTCCGGTTAGGTCAGCGTGCCACGGTCTTTTGCAGTCACTGTCAGCGCTGATAAAGGATAGGGAATGGGTCAGGCGGAACAGAAGGACATGGCGTTTGAGCAACATCGACGCTGGTATCGGCAGCAGCTGGGGATTGAGCTCTGGCTTGCCCGGCGGGAGATCTTTCCGCTGACCGAATTGGGCATTCATGCCGAACTCTATCATCACCATGAGGACTCACCCACGCTGATTTTTCTGCCCGGCATCGGCACCTATGTCGAGCTGTATGCAGAACTGCTGGGCCGTTTGAGCGACAAAGGTTTTAATATACTGGCAATCGACCCACCCGGTCATGGTTACTCTGAAGGCAGTCGTGGTGCTTACACTGTGGAGCAGATTGATCAGGCGGTGAGCCTGGCCATTGATACGCTCAGCCCACGTTATAAAGGTGCATTCGGAGTTTTTGGTTTCTCGATTGGCTCGTTGCTGGCCGTCAGTGCGGCTGAGCAGGACAGCCGGGTCGAGTCCATTCTCTGTAGCACGCTGTTACTGCCTGATCTGCCGCCGGATATGCTGCACTGGGCTGGCTGGCAATGGACCTGGAGTAGCGCATTTTTCTTCCCGCAGCTGGAAGTTCCGCTGGGCCATATGATGGACTTCCGTCAGCTGATTGCCGGGCACCCGGCAGCTGCGGCCATCAATGACGACCCGCTGATTGTGACGAACTATCCACTCTCGACGCTCTCCAGCCTGTTTAATCACTGCTGCGGTATTGTGAGTAAAGAATATGGCTTTAAAGCGGCGATCATTCACGGTGACCGTGATGAAGTATTGCCGTTAAGTTATTCGGAACGGGTGGTGAACCATTGTCGCCATCCGCTGGAGCTGTTTCCGGTGCCCCGCGCCAGTCATATGATGCCCTGGTTGCAGACGCCGGTGATGCTTGACGTCGCCAGTGACTGGTTCCACCGCTCGCTGGGGTAGTTGCTGCCACAGCAATGAATGGCCTTTCACCAAAGCATCAATCGGTTGTCATAAAAGATTCACCGGCTGAGGCGCACTATTAGCGGCAGACAGGACTAACCGAAGGTCTGCCGTTATGAATGTGCTGCGGGATAAGCTGGCCAGTTTCGATCTGATCGCCTTTCAATGGTGTCTGGGGTACAACCGCCTGAGTGGGGTGAGGTTACTCAGCCGCCAGGTTTCACGCTGTGGGGATGGCCCCCTGTATGCCCTGCTGGGCATCAGCCTGGCACTGCTGGAGCCCTATGCGGGTGAGGCGTTTCTGTACAGTGGCGTGCTGGCATTTATGCTGGAATTACCCCTGTATCTGCTACTGAAAAATACCTTTCGCCGTGACCGTCCCTGTCATCGCCATGCCAGTTGTACGGCAGCGATCGAGCCCTCCGATAAATTCAGCTTCCCCTCCGGGCATGCCGCGGCGGCATTCGTGTTCGCCACTCTGATCAGTCATCACTACCCTGACTTTGCTGCCCTGAGTTATAGCGTGGCCGGGCTGATTGGTCTGTCGCGCGTTATGCTGGGGGTGCATTACCCCTGTGATATTGCGGCTGGTGCTTTGCTGGGAATCAGCAGTGCTACCCTGGCGCTGAACCTGTATGGATTACTCTGATATGCGAATTCTTTACGGTGTACAGGCGACGGGTAACGGTCATATTACTCGAGCCCGGGTGATGGCCCCGGCGTTGGCCGCGGCCGGTGTTGAGGTGGACTTCCTGTTCAGTGGGCGTGACCCGGACCGCTACTTCAGCATGGAGCCCTTCGGAGATTATCAGCCCCGTCGGGGCCTGACCTTTGCGCTGAATCAGGGGCGGGTTGACTGGTTTAATACTTTGCGCAACTTGCACCTGCGCCGTTACTGGCAGGATGTAAACGCGCTCGACCTGTCCGGCTATGACCTGGTGCTGACCGATTTTGAGCCGATCACGGCCTGGGCCGCACGTAAGCAGAAGGTGCCCAGTATCGGCCTGGCTCACCAGTATGCGTTTATGTACCCGGTGCCCGGCCATATCAATCCGCAAACCATGGCGAAAATGGTGCGCTGGTTCGCCCCGGTTGATCAGGCCATTGGTTTGCACTGGCACCACTTTGGTCAGCCCATGCTGCCCCCATTGATTCAGCCGCCCTCCCTGCCTGTCAGCCATGTGCCAGACAAAATTCTGGTGTATCTGGCATTTGATCAGCGTGAGGCGCTGGTCAACATGCTGCGGCCATTCCCGGAGTCTCAGTTTTATATCTACACCGACATTGCCGAGCCGGTCGATCAGGGGCATCTGCATTTTAGGCCTTTCAGTCGAGATGGCTTTCAGCAGGATCTGGCATCCTGCGCGGGGGTGATCTGTAACGCGGGATTTGGTCTGATTAGCGAGGCAGTTCAGTACGGTAAAAAAATTCTGACCCGGCCGTTAAAAGGTCAGCTGGAGCAGATGAGCAATGCCCGGGTGCTTGAGCAACTGGGGCTGGCGGTGGTGATGGCCGAGGGAGATGAATACCTGCTGGAAGCCTGGCTGGATCGGCATGCGCCGATTGCTCAGCCGTGGCCGGATGTCGCCCCGGTGCTCAGCCGCTGGCTGGCGGACGGCGCTCAGACACCGGTGCAGGCACTGGTTGAACAGTTATGGACGGTGGAACCTGTCGTGAATCAGGCTCAGCCAGCCTGAAGGCTGGTTATAGAATTGACCTGCTGGCACAATCACTGCTCTTTTTGTCAGCATGGAGCCGCACATGACCACGGGCATTATTCTGGGATTGATGGCAGCTCTGCTGCAGTCGATCACGTATGTATTTAATGCAACCTTCAGTGCCCGCTACCCGGTCAGTGCCGTGACGCAGTTTGTGCTGACCCACCTGATCGTGGGGGGCTTGTCGTTACTGGTGTTGCCATGGGTGTGGGTGCCCCAGATTCTTCAACCACAGCTGTACATCCTGCCGTTATTGGCCGCCATGCTGACTTTTCTGGCCGGACAGATCGCTTTGTACCGGGCCATTCAGTTGTCTGTGGCTTCCCGGGTATCCCCTTTACTGGGAATTAAGGTACTGGTGCTGGCGCTGGTTGGCGTACTGTGGCTGCACGAGCAATATCAGGTGGAGCAATGGCTGGGGGTGCTGCTCTGTGTGGCCGGGGCTATCTGGCTAAGCCTCAGTGGTGGAACCGTCGATCGCTCAGCGCTGCTCTGGGTGGTCATTACCTGTGTCGGCTACGGCCTGTCTGATCTGTTTATTCTTGAGCTGATTCAGCGTTTCGATACGGTGTCGCCGTTGCATGCTGCCGGTGTCAGTGTGTCGCTCTGTTATCTGATGGTGGGCCTGATATGCCTTGTCTGGTGGCCCCGAATCCGTAATCGGGAGCTATTACTGGCCTGTTTCCCCGGCGCCCTGAGCTGGTTTTTGGCGGTGGCCTGCCTGTTTGGCTGTTTTGCTTTTATTGGCGTGGTGTTTGGTGGCATTGTGCAATCATCACGTGGTGTTATTTCTATTATTCTTGGCCTGGCTCTGGCCTGGTGGGGCTTTCGTTTTGCCGAGCCAATGCCGATGCGGCGGGTGTTTGTGCAGCGTTTCTCTGCCGCCAGCCTGATGCTGGTGGCGATTACCATGTTTACGCTGGGCGCGACCTAGTGGCGGGGAAATCTGCCCGGCCCTGGCGACGCTGGCTGTTTGAGCTGGGTGCGGTGGTGCTGATTTTTCTGGTGGTTGATCAATGGCGCAGTCGCGCGTTGCTGGCGTCGACGGTGCCTGCCCCCGCTAGTGTCTTGCCAGCGCTGGCGGGCCACACTGCAACCCTGCCTGCCAGTGGTCCGACGCTGGTCTATTTCTTTGCCCCCTGGTGTACGGTCTGTCATCTGAGTATTGGTAACCTGGTTGCGTTGTCCCGCCAGCAGCCTGAGCTGACCATCCAGCTGGTGGCGCTGGATTACGCGAGTGTTGAAGAAGTTCAGCGGTTTATTGCCGACCAGCAGTTGCCCTTTGCGGTATTACTGGGCAACCGCCAGACCGCTGTTGATTGGCAGGTATCAGCTTACCCCACCTATTACCTGGTGAATAAGCAGGGGCAGATAACCGCGCGTAGTATGGGATACAGCACACAGCTGGGACTCTGGGTGCGGGCACAGCTTTAATTCTATTTTTCTGACCAGGCGCTGTCGCCTTACTATTGTGGGTAGGGTGTTGATGTGGATTCTGGTCTTCATGGAGGTTTTATGAATAAAACAGCACTGATTACCGGGGCCGGTAGTGGCATTGGACAGGGCGTTGCCTGCGCGTTAGCAGAGCAGGGCTATCATATTATTGCGACCGATCTGTCGCTGGACGCAGCACAGCGTACCGTAGCGATGATCGTTACACCGGGTGGCAGTGCGCAGGCGCTGGCGATTGATGTCTCGAACCAGGCATCCATTGATGCTGCCTTTGACAAACTGGCAGACCAGCGGGTTGATCTGCTGATAAACAATGCCGGGCTGCAACATGTGTCGCCACTGGAGGACTTTCCACCGGAAAAATTTAGTCTGTTAATCCAGGTCATGCTGACCGGCACGGCGATGATGACGCGGGCCTGTTTGCCGAAAATGCGTGAGCAGGCGTTTGGTCGGGTGGTGAATATTGGTTCGTTGCATTCACTGGTCGCTTCGCCGTTTAAAAGCGCCTACGTAGCGGCCAAGCATGGCCTGGTGGGGTTCTCTAAAGTGGTTGCGCTGGAAACAGCGGATACGGATATCACCATTAATACGCTGTGTCCGGCGTATGTGAAGACACCGCTGGTTGAGAAGCAAATTGCTGACCAGGCAAAAAATCATGGTATTACTGAAGAGCAGGTCATTAACGAAATCATGCTCAAGCCGATGCCGAAGAAAGCGTTTATCACGGTGGAAGAGCTGGCGGGTACGGTCAGCTTCCTGGCATCTGATCACGCCCGCAATATTACCGGTGAGACCATTACTCTGGATGGTGGCTGGACGGCACAGTAATCGAGGCGGCTAAAGAAGATAAAAGAAAGGCTCTGAACCGTCAGGTTCAGAGCCTCATAGCGTGCTGTGAGTGCGCACCGACTGAATAGCCGTACAGCGGGGCGTGCAGCATAAAAAGGGGGATGCTTCATTCCCTGAAGCGATCCCCCCGTCTGGTATCCGTTACCCTGTGGTGTCTAATCCGCGTCCTGCGGGCATCCTTTCGGTCCATTCACCACGTTGCGAGCCGTCCTTTTCATTCATTCCATGAACAGGAGATCCACGGTCTTTATTATGGTGGCTGGGGCCAGGTTTGGTATAAGAAAAGTTCCTATTTTACCTACACAGTTAGTACTGTTTTCATAGGAACAGAATCGATCTGGATGCACTGTTAGCCTGGTGCCAGAGATTAATCCAGTCTGGCTCATAGACAATATTAGCCAGCCAGGCCACACTAATTGCTGATGTCTTGTCGGGGTGCTTCAGAAATGAAGCTGAGATTAAACCCGTAGAACCTGATCCGGTTAATGCCGGCGTAGGAAGCGAGATAAACCGCAGCTGTCACATCTATACCCTGCGGCTTGTCCATAAGTGGATTATTTGCGGTGACCAGATTTTTTATCGAATCGGGTCGCCCTGGTTGAGTCTCTTAACCGTTGCTGCGCAGGCAGCAGTCCACCTCTCCTGAGTGTTTTACTGATCCCCGTCTGACCCAAACGATAACCGTACTGTGGCCTCCGTGTGCACAGCGATACAGATAATAAGGTTCGCGTGATGACAGACAATTCTATGCTCAGCCAGACGGCCGAAGTTGATAAAGCCTCCGTCCAGCCATTTCCTAAATCCCGTAAAGTGTATATCCAGGGGAGCCGCCCGGATATCCAGGTGCCGATGCGTGAGATCAGCCTGGACGCAACACCGACCGATATGGGCGGTGAAGTGAACGAGCCGCTGTACGTATATGACACCTCGGGCCTGTATACCGACCCGGCTGCTAATATTGATGTGCGTACCGGCCTGCCAGCACTGCGTCAGAACTGGATTCTGGAACGTGACGATACTGAACAGCTGGACGGCATGACCTCTGAGTATGGTCGGGTGCGCGAAGCTGATCTGCGACTGGATCACCTGCGCTTCGATTTACAGCGCAAACCGCGTCGGGCCCAGGCGGGTAAAAACGTCTCGCAGCTGCACTATGCGCGTAAGGGGATTATCACCCCGGAGATGGAATACATCGCCATCCGTGAAAATATGAAGCTGGCTAAATCCAAAGCTGAGGGCGATGTTGTTGCGCAGCAACATCCGGGTCATAGCTTTGGTGCCAAACTGCCGGATGAGATCACCCCGGAGTTTGTTCGTCAGGAAGTGGCTGAAGGACGGGCAATTATCCCGGCCAATATCAACCACCCTGAGCTGGAGCCGATGATTATCGGCCGTAACTTCCTGGTGAAGATCAATGGCAACATTGGTAACTCAGCACTGAGTTCATCGATTGAAGAAGAAGTGGAGAAGATGACCTGGGGTACGCGCTGGGGTTCCGATACCATTATGGACCTGTCCACTGGTAAGAATATCCATGAAACGCGCGAATGGATTCTGCGTAACTCACCGGTGCCAATCGGTACGGTACCGATCTACCAGGCGCTGGAAAAAGTCAAAGGCGTTGCTGAAGATCTGGACTGGGCGGTGTTCCGCGATACCCTGATTGAACAGGCAGAGCAGGGCGTGGATTACTTCACCATCCATGCCGGTGTATTGCTGCGCTATGTACCCATGACAGCCAAACGGATGACCGGTATCGTCTCCCGTGGTGGCTCCATCATGGCCAAATGGTGTCTGGCGCATCACGAAGAAAACTTCCTCTATACCCACTTCCGCGATATCTGTGAGATCTGTGCTGCGTACGACGTTGCTTTCTCGCTGGGCGACGGTCTGCGTCCGGGTTCGGTTTATGATGCCAACGACGAAGCGCAGTTTGCCGAACTGGAAACCCTGGGTGAGCTGACCAAAATTGCCTGGGAATACGATGTACAGGTGATGATCGAAGGTCCGGGTCATGTGCCGATGCATATGATCAAAGAGAACATGGATAAGCAGCTGGAGGAGTGTCACGAAGCGCCGTTCTACACGCTGGGTCCATTGACGACGGATATCGCCCCGGGCTATGACCACATTACCTCCGGTATCGGTGCGGCAATGATTGGCTGGTACGGCTGTGCCATGCTCTGTTATGTCACACCGAAAGAGCATCTGGGTCTGCCAAACAAGGACGATGTGAAAACCGGTATTATCACTTACAAGATCGCCGCCCATGCGGCTGATCTGGCCAAAGGTCATCCGGGTGCGCAGATCCGTGATAATGCGATGTCCAAAGCGCGCTTCGAATTCCGCTGGGAGGATCAGTTCAATATTGGTCTGGACCCGGACACGGCCCGTGCTTACCACGATGAGACGTTGCCGAAAGAGTCTGCCAAAGTCGCGCACTTCTGTTCCATGTGCGGGCCAAAGTTCTGCTCTATGAAAATCTCCCAGGAAGTGCGTAATCTGGATGAGTCACAGGTGGCTGCTATTCATGCTCAGGCAGAGCAGGGCATGGCGGAAAAATCGGCTGAGTTCAAAGACAGCGGTGCAGAGATCTACCATAAGCTGTAACGCTCAGACGGGCTGATTGCTGATACCGAAACCCTGCTGGCAATAGTGGGGTTTTTTATCGTCTGGACGTTGGCGCTAATTGACAGCAAGGCTCAGGAGTGGCTGCTGAAGAGGCGTTGTTAAGGTGCTGGCTGGTGGCGGGGTTGGGTGCTGTTTGGCTTGAGAACGCGCTGACAGAGGCTGTAGCAGGAGGTATGGCTGAGGTGTCTGGCTTTGGCAAGGTCGGCTTGAGTTACAGGCACAAAAAAACCAGCCGAAGCTGGTTTTTTTAACACTCAGTTAAGAATAGCTTACGCCATTGCCTTAACTTTAGTGTTCAGGCGGCTCTTGGTGCGGGCAATCTTGTTCTTAGAGAAGATGCCTTTATTTACAGAGCTATCCATCTGCGGCTGAGCAGCAACGAATGCCGCCTGTGCTGCAGCTTTGTCGCCAGCGTCAATCGCTTTAACGATTTTCTTGATGTAGGTGCGCACCATGGAACGCAGGCTAGCGTTGTGCTGGCGGCGATTCTCGGCCTGACGAGCGCGTTTACGAGATCCTGCGGAATTTGCCACAGTCCGACTCCTTATAAACTTGGGATTGGTATTTTCAGCGCGCGCGCTGAAAAATAAGAGGCGAGATTATTCATGCTTACGCTCTCGATGTCAACAAAAGCATAGCGGATAATCTGCCAGGGCGAGTATGATGAGGCCCATCTGTTGAACTGTAAAGGATAAAGGCGGTGAGTGACTCCCCGGCCAAGGAAAAGAAAGAACGCAGTCTGCTTCGTTCCAGTGGGCTGGTGGGTCTTATGACGCTGTTTTCCCGCGTGCTGGGGTTGCTGCGCGATGTAGTCTTTGCCAGTTATTTTGGTGCATCCGGCAGTGCCGATGCATTCTTTGTTGCATTCAAAATCCCCAATTTTCTGCGCCGCCTGTTTGCCGAAGGGGCATTCTCCCAGGCGTTTGTGCCGGTGTTGTCGGAATACCGTACGCAACGTTCGCTGGCTGATGTGCAGGCGCTGGTGAATCGAGTGGCGGGCACCCTGGGCACCACGCTGATTCTTATCACCGCGCTGGCGGTGCTGGCGGCGCCGGTGCTGACGGCACTGTTTGCGCCGGGCTTTTACATGGCCGACAGTGAAAAGTATGCCCTGGCCACGGATATGTTACGCATCACGTTTCCTTATCTGTTGCTGATTTCACTGACTGCCTTTGCCGGGGCGATCCTGAACAGTTACGAGCAGTTTGCTGTGCCGGCGTTTACCCCGGTATTGCTTAATCTCAGTCTGGTCGGTTCGGCTGTTTTCCTCAGCCCGCTATTCGACCCACCGGTGATGGCGCTGGCCTGGGGGGTGATGATCGCAGGCGGAGTGCAGTTGCTGTTCCAGATGCCGTTTTTACTGCGGCTAAAGCTGCTGCCCAGACCAGTAGTTGACTGGAAAGACCCGGGTGTTAAACGGATTATGACGCTGATGTTGCCCGCCCTGTTCGGGGTGTCTGTGGTGCAGATCAATCTGTTGCTGGATACGGTGCTAGCGTCGTTTTTGCAAACGGGCAGCGTCTCCTGGCTGTACTTCTCTGACCGTCTGGCGGAGCTGCCGCTGGGGGTGTTCGGTATCGCTATTGCGACGGTGATCCTGCCCAGCCTGTCACGCAAGCATGCGGATCAGTCCAGCGAGCACTTTGCCCATACGCTGGACTGGGCAGTACGGATGGTGATGCTGATTGGTCTGCCCGCAGCTGTCGCGCTGTTCCTGCTGGCTGAACCCTTGCTGGTCACACTCTTTCATTACGGTGCCCTGACCGATAATGATGTCTATATGGCGTCGATGAGCCTGCGGGCCTACAGCTGTGGCCTGTTGGCCTTTATGCTGATAAAGGTACTGGCAACGGGCTACTTCTCCCGCCAGGATACAAAGACCCCGGTGAAAATTGGTATCCAGGCGGCGGCGGCGAATATGGTGTTTAACCTGTTGCTGATCGGCCCCTTTGCCCACGTCGGGCTGGCGGCAGCAACCTCGGCTTCAGCCTTTATGAATGCCGGTATGCTGCTGTATGGTCTGATCAAACTGGGCGTGTTTCGCTGGCAGGCGGGCTGGGGCATGATGCTGGTGCGAATGTTGGCGGCCAATGGCGCTATGGCAGGACTGATAGTCTGGTTGCTGGCAGATACTGAACAGTGGCTACAATGGGGCCTGGTTGATCGTGGCCTGCAGATGGCGCTGCTGGTGGCGGCGGGGGCGGGTATCTATCTGCTGGTACTGGTAATCATGGGCTTACGTCCGCGCCATTTACGGGCCTGACAGGCAGCAGCACTGCCTTGTGTTGCGCGGCCTGTGGTGGTGTTGTGCGCAGCACAATCAGGGTATAATGGCGCGCTTTTCAAACTCTGTGGTATTGGAAAACTGATGGAACTGATCCGGGGACTTCACAATCTGCGCGATAAACATCGAGGTTGTGTGGCGACTATCGGCAACTTCGATGGCGTCCACCTTGGGCATCGTTGCGTGCTGGATCAGGTCAAGCACAAAGGTGCCGAGCTGGGTCTGCCGACCATTGCGATCATCTTTGAACCCCAGCCACAGGAGTTCTTTGCCGGTGAGAATGCGCCGCGCAGGCTGACCCGGTTCAGCGAAAAAATCCGCCTGCTGGCCGCCGAAGGGATCGACCGGGTGCTGTGCCTGAGCTTTAACAGCCGTTTGCGGGCGATGTCTGCTGACGAGTTTGTTGAGCAGCTGCTGCTGCAGGGGCTGGATGTAAAGCACTTTGTGGTTGGCGACGATTTCCGCTTTGGTTGTGACCGCAGTGGCGATTACGCCATGCTGGCGCGGGCCGGGCAGCAACACGGCTTCACCGTGGCTCACACTGACACCTTTGAAATAGACGCTGAGCGGGTTAGCAGTACCCGTATTCGTAACGTGCTGGATGGCAATGATCTGGCGCTGGCTGCGCGCTTGCTGGGCCGCCCCTATGCGATCAGTGGCCGGGTAGTGCTGGGCCAGCAGCTGGGGCGTCAACTGGGCGTGCCAACGGCCAATGTACGCACCCACCGTTACCCCAGCCCGTTGACCGGCGTGTACGCCGTGACGGCAACGCTGGCTGATGGCCGTATCGCGGATGGCATCTGTAATATCGGCAACCGGCCCACGGTGAACGGTACCCATCCGGTACTGGAAGCACACCTGTTCGACCTGAACGAAAATTTATATGGCAGTCTGCTGAACGTTGAATTCCGTCACTTTATTCGTGCGGAGCGCAAGTTCGACGGGCTGGAACAGCTTAAACAACAGATCTTCACTGACATCGATGAGGCGCGGGCGTATTTTGCAGCACGCCCCGAAGAATGAACCCCGGAACTTATAATGACTGATTATAAAGCGACACTGAATCTGCCGAAAACGGCGTTCCCGATGCGCGGCAACCTGGCCCAGCGCGAGCCCGAAATGCTGAAACGTTGGCAGAAAATGGGCCTGTATCAGAAAATTCGTGAGATCAGTGCAGGCCGGGACCAGTTCATTCTGCATGACGGCCCTCCGTACGCGAACGGCGATATTCATATCGGCCATTCCGTTAACAAGATTCTGAAAGACATGATCATCAAGTCCCGTACCCTGGCGGGCTTTGATGCACCTTACGTGCCGGGCTGGGACTGTCATGGTCTGCCGATTGAGCACAAGGTTGAAACCAAATTTGGTAAAGCCGGTGCCAAGCTGACATTCAAAGATTTCCGGCAGAAGTGCCGCACCTATGCGCGCAAGCAGGTCGATGGTCAGATGAAAGACTTCATCCGCCTGGGCGTGCAGGGTGACTGGGAAAATCCATACCTGACCATGGACTTCGATACTGAAGCCAACATCATCCGTGCGCTGGGCAAGATCGTTGAAAACGGTCACCTGGTTAAAGGTTACAAGCCGGTGTACTGGAGTGTGGTCGGTGGTTCTGCGCTGGCCGAAGCCGAAGTGGAATACCAGGACAAAACCTCGACGGCAATCGATGTGCGTTACGCACCGATTGATGCTGACGCTTTCCTAGGCCGCTTTGCGCTGGAAAACGGCGGCGGTGAAGGCAATATTTCTGTGGTTATCTGGACCACTACCCCATGGACCCTGCCATCAAGCCAGGCAGTGTCCATGAATGCCGAGCTGGACTACGCGCTGGTACAGGTGGATCTGGGTAAAGGCGCTGAGCGTATCGTGCTGGCTGAAGGCCTGATCGAAGACTCCCTCAAGCGCTACGGTATTGAAGAATACACCGTCGTGGGTCGTGCCCAAGGCCAGGCGCTGGAAAACAGCGCGCTGCAGCATCCGTTCATTGACGCGCGTCAGTGCCCGATCATCCTCGGTGACCACGTTACGCTGGATGCCGGTACCGGTCAGGTTCACACCGCACCCGATCACGGCGTAGAAGATTTCGATGCCGGCCGTCGTTACGGTATCGGTACCCTGAACCTGGTCAGCGACAACGGTGTCTTCGTTGAAGCGGCCGGTGTCTTTGCCGGTCAGCACGTCTACAAAGTAGATGGCGCTGTGGTCGAGCTGCTGGAGGAGAAGGGCGCGCTGGTACTGGCGCATAAATTCCAGCACAGCTACCCGCATTGCTGGCGTACCAAAACACCGCTGATCTACCGTGCCACGCCGCAGTGGTTTATCAGTATGGAAGAGAAAAATCTGCGTAGCGATGCGCTGACTGCGATCAAAAATGATGTGCAGTGGTTCCCGGCCTGGGGCCAGAACCGTATCGAAGCAATGGTTGAGCAGAGCCCGGACTGGTGTGTTTCCCGTCAGCGTACCTGGGGTGTGCCAATCACCCTGTTTATCAACAAAGAAACGCAGCAGCTGCACCCGAAAACAGCTGAGCTGATCGAGCAGGTTGCCCTGCGTGTTGAGAAAGAAGGCATTGAGGCCTGGTTCGAGCTGGACGCCGTCGAGTTGCTGGGCGATGAAGCTGAGCAGTACTCCAAAGTGACTGATACCCTGGATGTGTGGTTTGACTCCGGTGTGACCCACGCCTCGGTACTGGATCAGCGCGAAGGTCTGCGTTCTCCGGCTGACCTGTATCTGGAAGGCTCGGATCAGCACCGTGGCTGGTTCCAGTCTTCACTGAAAACCAGTATCGCCATCAAAGGCCATGCGCCGTACAAACAGGTACTGACCCACGGTTTCACCGTCGATGGTCAGGGTCGCAAAATGTCCAAATCTGTTGGCAACGTGGTATCGCCGCAGGAAGTGATGAACAAATACGGCGCTGATATTCTGCGTCTGTGGGTCGCGTCTACCGATTACCGCAGCGAGATGACCTGCTCCGATGACATCCTCAATCGGGCTGCTGATGCCTACCGTCGTATCCGTAACACCGCCCGTTTCCTGCTGGCCAACCTGAACGGGTTTGAGCCGACAGAACATATGGTGCCGTTCGATGAGATGGTGGCGCTGGATAAGTGGGCTGTTGACCGTGCTGCACAGTTGCAGCAGGAACTGATTGGCCACTTTGAACAGTATGAATTCCTGCAGATCTTCCAGAAAATCTCCCACTTCTGTTCGCAGGACCTGGGCGGTTTCTACCTGGATATCATCAAGGATCGCCAGTACACCGCTGCGTCTGAAGGCCATGCTCGTCGTTCGGTACAGAGCGCGCTGTACCATATCATTGAAGCACTGACCCGCTGGGTTGCACCGATCCTCAGCTTCACCGCTGATGAGATCTGGGCAGTACTGCCAGGCAAGCGTAGCGAGTCTGTTCATCTGGAAACCTGGTATGAAGGCCTGAACGAGCTGAGCGAAGGCGAAGCGATGGGGCGTGAGTTCTGGAACACAGTTAAGAAAGCAAAAGAAGCTGTTAACGTTGGACTTGAACTGAAGCGTAAAGACGGAATTATTGGCTCTAGCTTGGAAGCTGAGGTTTCTATTTATTGCAAAACACAGGCGCAAATTGACACTCTGCGAAGCCTTGGAGATGAGTTACGCTTTATTACTCTTACTTCAATGGCTGACGTTGATCATATTGATAATGCACCTAAAGGACTTGATTGTGCCGTCATGGCATGGGAGCTGAGTCCTGATGATGTTGACCCGGATACAGGGGAATTGAAAGACATCCAAGAGCCGGGATTCTCCGTATTGGTGAAAGCGACAGAGAAAGCCAAGTGTGGTCGTTGCTGGCATCACCGTGAAGACGTAGGCAGCAACAGCGAGCACGAAGAACTGTGTGGCCGTTGTGTCGACAACGTGACCGGTGCTGGCGAGACGCGTCAGTTCGCCTGATGACGAAGCTAACTCCAACCTCAGGGCAGGCGAACAGCCTGCCCTGGCTCTGGCTCAGCCTGCTGGTAGTGATCATCGACCTGGGTGCCAAGTACGTTGCCGATAACGCGCTGGACTATGGCGTGCCGGTGCCGGTACTGCCGATCTTTGATCTGACTCTGTTGTATAACACGGGTGCGGCGTTCAGCTTTTTGTCCGATGCCGGTGGCTGGCAGCGCTGGGCCTTTGCTGTGATTGCGACAGCGGTCAGCATTATGCTGGTGGTCTGGCTGAAGCGCACCCCGCGTACGCAGTGGTGGCTGGGCATGGGCCTGGCACTGGTGCTGGGCGGGGCGCTGGGTAATCTCTACGACCGTGTTGTTCACGGCTATGTGGTGGATTTCCTGTCGTTTCATTACAGCGGCTATTACTTTGCGGCCTTCAACCTGGCGGATGCGGCGATTACTGCCGGTGCCGGGTTGCTGATTATTGATATGCTGTTTCTGGCTCAGGATGAGTCCAAAACAAGCAGCAAGACTGCAGATAAGGACTCGGATACGCCATGAGTACGACTATGATCGGCCCCGGCAGCACTGTGACGCTGCACTTTTCGATTAAACTGGAAGACGGCCAGCTGGTGGACTCCAACTTCGACGGCAAGCCTGCCACCTTCACCGTCGGTGATGGCAATTTGCTGGAAGGCTTTGAAAAAGCCCTGTTTGGTTTGTTTGAAGGCAGCGAGCAGAGCCTGCGTATCCTGCCGGAACATGGCTTTGGCCAGCACAACCCGAGCAACATTCAGGTGGTGCCACGCAAGTCGTTTGACGATATGGCGCTGGAAGAAGGCCTGATGATCTCCTTCGCCGACGCCCAGGGCGGCGAGCTGCCCGGCGTCATAGCCAGCTTTGACAACGATAAAGTGCGGGTGGATTTCAACCATCCACTGGCCGGTAAATCGCTGCAGTTTGATGTCAAAATCCTCAGCGTCAGCAACAGCTGAGCTGTTATTTAGTTAATACCGGACGCGATATCCTGTCGCGTCCTCCTCCTTCTCTTTTTATCCATTCAAAACCCTGTGGACCGTCATGCTTTGTCTGTCTGGCGCTGGTGTGTGCGCGGCGGGCATCGCACAATAGCGCACGGATAACGGAGGACTGAATAATAATGGCTGACTTTATTGTGATTGGCGGTGGGGTGATCGGTATGATGACCGCCCGTGAACTGGCGCAGTCCGGTGCCCGGGTAACGCTGGTGGAGCGCCGTCAGTGTGCTCAGGAATCAAGCTGGGCTGGTGGCGGGATTGTGTCACCGCTGTACCCCTGGCGTTATAAAGCGCCGGTGACGCAGCTGGCGACCTGGTCACAGAGCAGTTATATCCACCTGGCGGATGAGCTGATTGACGAGACTGGCTACGACCCGGAGCTGCGTCAGAAAGGCATGTTTATGCTGTCGGTGGACGATGAAGCTGACGCGCTGGCCTGGGCGGCGAAGCATCACCGGCCTTTGCGTAAAGTGGATGGTGAGTTCGTTTACCGTAAAGAGCCGAACCTGGCCGAAGGCGTCAGCAGTGCGATCTGGATGCCGGAAGTTGCCAGTATCCGTAACCCGCGGCTGGGCCGGGCGTTACGTGAATCGATGGTGGTGAATCCGAATATCACTCTGGTTGAACAGGCTGATGTTACCGGGCTGATCTGCCACGGTGAGCGCATTGAAGGGGTGAAAACCGCCAGCGCTGAGTATCGCGCAGATGCCACGGTGATTGCTGGTGGTGCCTGGAGTGCGCAGCTGTTAGCGCCACTGGGTATAGAATTGCCGGTGGAACCGGTGCATGGCCAGATGATGCTGTTCAAAGCAAAACCGGGCCTGATTGATCGGGTGGTGCTGGCCAATGGCCGTTACCTGATCCCGCGCAGTGATGGTCGTATTCTGGTCGGCAGCACGCTGGAGCGGGTTGGTTTTACCAAACAGACCACCGAAGAAGCACGGGCCTCGTTGCATGCGACAGCGCTGTTGATTATGCCTGCCCTTAAAGATTATCCGGTGGAGCATCACTGGTCTGGCTTACGGCCTGGCTCACCGGAAGGGGTGCCGTATATCGGTGCTGCGCCGGGCTATGATGGGCTCTGGGTCAATGCGGGTCAGTTCCGTAATGGCCTGGTACTGGCACCGGCCTCGACCCGTTTACTGGCGGATCTGGTCTTGAATCGCGAGCCTGTTATTAAGCCTGAGGCCTACCAGCTGACGGGCCGGGTCGGCTGTTGCTGAATTACAGCGCTGAATAACAGACATAAAAAAGCCCTGATCAAGTCAGGGCTTTTTTTGTGGCAGTAAACTTACTTGGAGTTATCCAGCATGTGCTGGACAGCAGCTTTCAGTTCGCCTGCGGAGCAATCCATGCACAGGCCTTTAGGTGGCATCGCGCCTTTACCTTTGGTTGCGCTCGCTACCAGAGCGTCCACACCGATCGCTGCGCGTGGTGCCCATGCTGCAGCGTCACCCAGTTTTGGTGCGCCCGCTGCGCCAGTCGCGTGGCAGACAGTACATTTAGTGTTGTAGACATCAGCGCCGGAACGTTCTGCCATAGCTGCAGCAGGTGTCAGCAGAATCGTAGCCAGTGTAGCGATCAAAACTTTTTTCATAATTATGTCCTTCAGTGCTCACAAGGAATGAAGCCTTTATCTTTCCCACCCATCTCACCAGGTGGGGCCGCGCAATTTATGCATAAGGTTATCATGATGTAAATACACTACCTATGATGAACCGTTACTGAAACTGCCTTGAATCAAGCTTTGGCGGCTAAAGTCGTAGAGTCGTTGTAAGCAGTAGAAGCAGGTAGGCGAGCTTAGCGCGTGCCCAGGTACATCGCGAAGCTCGCCTGATGGCTCAGGGTGCGCTGTGATTGGGCCTGTTTTTCACGCTGTGCCTGGTAGTCCAGGATTGCCTGCTCGACCAGAGCGCGGGGGCCGAGTGCCATGTTACGTACGTCGTCGATAGAGTAGCCGCTGCGCAGCAACTGTTTCAGCTGGCCGGTGATTCGATGTTTATCCATTATTTTTTCCTCTTTGGTTTCGCGTCCATTTTTACCCAGAGATGTTGCAGATAGATGAAGCTGCTGACAGTTATTGTCAATTCCCTATGGCATCATGCGCCAATAAGCATAGTTCACCAGGGCAAAACATGAAGAACAACTCGATTCGCTGTGGCTGGGCCACGGATAAAGATGAACGCTACACCCGTTATCACGATGAGGAGTGGGGCGTGCCGGAACACGATGATCAGCGTCTGTTCGAGATGCTGATTCTGGAAGGTGCCCAGGCCGGACTGAGCTGGCAGACCATCCTGAACAAGCGGGACGGTTATCGCGTTGCCTTTAAAAACTTTGATCCGCAGAGTGTTGCGGTGATGACGGATGATGAACTGGAAGCACAGTTGCTCAACAGTGGCATTGTGCGCAACCGGCTGAAAGTCTTCTCTACCCGCAAAAACGCCCTTGTTTTTCTGGCGATCCAGCAGGCGTTTGGCAGTTTTGATGCGTATCTGTGGGGCTTTGTCGATAACAAGCCCATCGTTAATCGGCCTGCCAGTATGGCTGAAGTGCCGGTCTCGACCGAGCTGAGTGATCGCATCGCCAAAGATCTGAAAAAGCGCGGTATGACTTTTGTCGGCACCACCATTATCTATGCCTATCTGCAGGCCACGGGTGTGGTCAATGACCACAGTCAGGATTGTTGTTGCTGTCAGCCCTGACGGCGGTGTTGTCTGACCCGGGTTCGTCCCGACGGAGCCTGTTACTGCTATGTTGCTTATATACGCTATCAGTGACTGGACCACTGTGTCCGGGGGGTATCTATGCAACGCCAGATTACCGTACTTGTCCGTTCCTTTATCAACGCCGAAAGGGCCCAGAAACCTGGGCTGCTCGCCGCTTACAACGAGCAGCGCGGCCGCCAGTTGCGCGCGTTTCTGCAGGACAATCGAGCAGTCTCGCAGCTGCGGGTGATTGTGCATGCCGACCAGTCTCAGGACAGTGCCGAGGTGCATGATGAGCGAGGGGTTTACCCCACCCGTGCCATGGTGGCGCAACAGCTGGGCGATGAGTACGCCGGTACCGACATCGCTGTGCAGCTGGTCCATGACGGCTGGGGGCCAAATATCGGCAGTGGTCAGGCACTGAACCAGGGGCTGGCCCAGGTGCACACCGAGTATGTGATGTGCTGGTCGCCGGAGATGGCCATTACCGGTGAACAGCTCAACCGGGCGCAGCAGTTGCTGCATCAGTCGGAGCTGGCGGTGCTGGGTTTTCTGCGCACTGGCTGGCAGGCCTCATTGCCCTGGCGGATACCGCAAAACACCGCAGCGATCTGGCGTACTGAAACCCTGAAATCACTGGCGGGGTTTGCTCCGGTCTGTGATGGTGAAGATGGTGAGCTATTACATCTGCCGGGCGAAAAGCACGGCATCCTGACCGCCGGGATGGAAGATTTTCATGCGTTGCTGCGCCTGTACCAGCAACCCCATGCGCACCGCTGGGGTATGGTGGGGGTGGATCAGCCCATCCCCTGGCCGCTGGACCTGGACGATAAACGGGTTACCGACAAGGTGCTGCGCCAGCAGCTGGTGATGGAGGCCTGGAACTGCCAGTTGAACCCTGGCCAGAGTCTGGCGCAAACCATGGAGCAGCTGGCAGGCCATGCCGAATTTCTGGAGTTTGTGCCAGGGGCGGCCTGAGGGCTGTACCGGTCTGTTTAGCTGAAATGACGACTGCGATCGACGGTGGTAGCGGCGTATAATCGGCGCGTTGAAGCTCTGGTCTTCAATGCGCCGCCGTTATCGCTATTAAGGACCTTCGCTTGCAGACACCCTCTTCTATTTCGACGCCTCCCCGTTCAGGCCTGCTGATGCAGCGGCTGGCGGCGGGGCTGATTCTGATCGCCATTATAACCAGTGCTCTGCGTGGGTTGGGAGTGGAGCTGGCGGGTAGCCTGGTCGGCCTCTGCTACTGGCTGGCAATCGTGCTGCTCTGGCAACGTACGGCGGCGAAAACCCGCTTGCTCAGCTCCATCATGCTGGTGGCCGGTGGGGCAAGCCTGGGCTGGGGGCTGTTGCGTGATGCCCAGGTGGACTGGGCTAATCTGGCGGGTGCTAATACCGCGATTATTTCCATGGTGGTTTCCGTCAGCTTTCTCTCGCTGGTACGGCTGGGCAAAGCGGGCCAGCAGACCTCACTCCTGGCCGGGCGCAAAGGGTTACTCTCTACCTTGCTGGGCATCCATCTGTTTGCCTCGGTGATTAACCTGTCGGCGATGTTTATCTTTGCTGATCGCATCAGCAAAGATGGACGGCTCAGTCGGTTACAGACGCTGACCGTTAACCGGGCGCTGACGCTGGGGGCATTCTGGTCACCGTTTTACGCCTCCATGGCGGTCGCGCTGGCCTATGTACCGGATGCACCTTTATTGCAGCTGTTAATGGTAGGCGTGCCACTGGCACTGACAGGCTTGCTGTTTACCCTCTGGGAGCTGGGCCGTGATCCGGATTGCCAGCACTTTCAGGGTTACCCGCTGCAGCTGGCCAGTCTCTGGTTTCCGGCGCTGATGGCCAGCCTGGTACTGGTGCTGCATCAACGGCAGCCGGACGTGCCGGTGCTGGTACTGATTACGGTATTGGCACCCATACTCAGCCTGACGATCTATCTGGGGTTTCAGCGGCGTAGCGAAAAAGGCGCGCGCAAAGTCCGTGACCACGTTCAGCAGCGTCTGCCACAGATGTGTAATGAAATCACTTTGTTCCTGTCAGCCGGATTAATGACCCAGGGGCTGGCGGTGCTGGTCAGTACGCTGGCGGGCTGGCAGCTGTTTGATGATTTTGGTGTGGTGCCTGCCATCGTCAGCCTGCTGGCGATTATGGCGGCAGCGATTGCCGGGCTGCATCCCATTATTGGTATTTCGGTGCTGGCCAGTCTGGTTACGCCGCAAGAGGGGCAGCAGTTGCTGTTTGCACTGGTATTACTGGCCTGCTGGTCAGTCGGTACTTCGGTTGGGCCGCTGTCGGGGATTAATCTGGCGCTGCACGGTCGTTATCAGGCGGATATTTATCAGGTGATGCGCTGGAATCTGCCCTATGCGCTGGTGATGACCACGGCGGTGGTAGGGGTGCTGGTGCTGGTGGGGTTTACTGGGTAGACCGTCCCGGCGGGAGGCCGGGACAGTGACGGGTTATTTACCGTATCAGCTGGCTGTGCTCAGAACGATAACCGATAGCTCAGATTGGCGCTGCGCGGTGCGCCATAGCCGATCTGATGCAGGCCGGAGCCATTACCGGTCGCGCCCAGGGTGTAGTCCTCATCCAGCAGATTATTAATGTTCAGCTGTATCCGGTGTGGGCCGGTTTCATAGCTGGCCATCAGATCAACCAGTTGATAGCTGTCCTGCTTCACCTGTTCGTTGTTGCCAGCAAAGCGTTCACTGACGTAATACAGGCCGCCGGCCAGGGTCCAGCCCCGGACCGGTTCATAGCTGTTCCACAGTGACAGGGTGTGTTCTGGCACATCGTTGGGTTGCATGCCGCTGTCGCGGTTACGGGCATCCAGCCAGGTGTAACCCGCGCTGAACTGCCACTGTGGAGTCAGCTGGGCATGGGCTTCCAGTTCAATCCCCTCATGACGATCACGGGCGATATCAACCACCTGCTGCATGGCATCGGTCTGTGGCGACTCCCGGTCGAGCTGAAACAGCGAGGCCCCCAGCTGCAGGCGATTATCCAGCAGTTCTGATTTGACACCAATTTCACTCAGGCTGGTTTCCAGCATCGCCGCTTTGGTGGCGCTGGAATAGATGCCGCCGTAGGGTAGCTGATAGGAGCGGCCCCAGCTGGTGTACAGCGAGGTTTGTGGGTTGATGGCATAGGTCAGGCCCAGGCGGGGGCTGAACTTGCCTTCAGAAGTCGCCAGTTTGGCACCGCTGGCCGCACTCTGGCGGGTGTTGATATGGTCATAACGGGCACCCGCCAGCAGGCTCAGCTGGGAGGCTAGCTGGATCAGATCCTGGCCATAGAGTGCATAACTGTTGATGCTGTTACTGCGGTTAGCGGCCAGCGCAGGCTGTGGGTAACTGACGCTGACCGGGTTCAGCAGGTCCGTGGCCGGAGCGCTTGCACCGGTACTGGTGCTGGTGCGTTCCATATGTGCCAGCTCGGCGCCGAACAGTAGCTGGTGGCGGCTGTTCAGCTGCCAGCTCAGCTCAGACTGCAGCCCGGCATCAACCTGTGGATCAAATGCGAAGGCCACCACTGAGCGGTTCAGCAGGCCATCGGCCACGCTTTTATTCCGTGTGGCGGACTGCTCCATCTCAACCCGGCTGTAATAGACGCTGTTACGCCATTGCATGGCCGGGGTAAGTTGCTGTGTCAGTGCCAGGCTGGCGCGGATCGACTCGTTATCCTGATAATCGCTCAGGCCACCATAGTAGGTTGAGCTGTCTACTTTGACCGGTTTACCATCAACCGACGGCACGCCGCGATAGGGCGTCTGGGACTGGTTGAGGTATTCCAGATCGAGGTCCAGCTGGCTGCGCTCGCTGAGTTCAAAGCGCAGGCTGGGGGCGATAAACAGCGTGTCACCGGAAACGTTATCCACATAGGAATCACCGTCACGGTATTCCATGTTCAGCCGGCCATTGATGCCGTTACCCAGCTGGTCGCCCATATCCAGCGCCAGCCGGTGCTGATCAAAACTGCCCGTACTGAGGTCCAGTTCACGCATCCGTTCGCCATCGGCTTTCTTGGTCACCAGGTTGATCAGACCACCGGCCGAGCCGCGACCATAGAGCGCACCGGCGGCACCTTTGACCACGTCAATGCGCTCGATATTCTGCAGGCTGCGATAGGCCTGGGCACTACCCCCGTCGCGCAGACCATTGCGATACAAATCATTCAGGGCGTCGTAGCCACGAATGCTGAAATGATCACGGGCACCTTCGCCCAGCGCTCGGTTGATGCCGGGGATTCCCCGCAGGGCATCGTCGAGCTTTACGGCACCACGCTGCTCGAACGCAACGCGCTCGACCTGGCTGATGCTCTGTGGCACCTGACGCCAGTCGGCATCCATTTTCAAGCCACTCTGGCTGGTACCAGGGGCCGTGGTGTTGGAGCCGGTCACGGTGAAGGTGTCCAGTTGCTGAGCGGACAGGCTCTGAGAAGTCAGCGCCAGGGTGATGGCCAGCGACAACGGGCATTTCTGAATACAACGCATCAATAAGTCTCCCTGCTAGATGGGCAGACAGTATTTAATTGGCGCCAATTTGTAAAGTAATGATAATTACTTTTATTTGATACTGTGTCTTATTGTTATTAGTTGTCTATTTTGTCCGGCTCAATATAGCGCCGCCAGCCGGTCAGGTGCTGGAAAATAAGCAGTCGCAGTTGCTCGGGCTGCTTCTGGCGCAACGCCTCGACGATAGCGAAGTGCTCTTCGCTGGCCTGCAGCGATGCCTGCTGATTAAACCAGCCCGGCTGACTGACCCGCACTGCCTGTTCGCGCAGATTGTTGATCAGGTCGCTGAGAAAGGGGTTCTGGCAATACTGATAGAAAGTCTTGTGGAAGGCGTAGTTGCTGCTGATCAGCTGGCTGGTATCACCGTTATGCACTGCATTATCAAACAGTTGCGCCTGTTGTTGCAGTTGCTCAATCCCGGCCGGGTCGATATGCAGCAGTACCAGCTGGCAGGCACCCTGTTCCAGTAGCAGACGACTTTCGGTGATCTGCTGGCGCTCTTCCACCGTGTGGGCGCGCAGCTGGTGGCCACGATAAGGCACATGCACCAGTACTCCGCGCTGGGTCAGTTCAGTCAGGATCTGCCGTACGGTAAAGCGGTTGGTATCAAGCAGTTTTTCCAGCTCGTTCTGGCGCAGGAAGCCGCTGCAGTCGATCTCTCGATTGAGGATACGGCATTCGAGCTGGTCGGCGAGAGCCTGAATACGTTGCTGGCTGATCTGTTTGGGACTGTTCAACAGGGAGATATCCTGGCGGGTTATTTGGCGCCAATTCTAGTGGCGTCAGCAGCAGGGGGCAAGGGCAGGCGAGTGCCGGGCTCCGCTACACCAGATGCAGCGGCAGCTCGGTGGTGTATTTCACTTCGCTCATCGCCACCGTGGAGTTGAGCTCCTGAATATCCGGGATCAGCGACAGGTGATCGCGGTAGAAGGTTTCATAGCTGGCTACATCCTTGGTCACAATCCGCAATAGAAAATCAATCCGGCCCATCATCAGATAACACTCGGTGACTTCTGGTAGCGCTTGAATGTGTTGCTGAAACTCATTCACTGCCTGGCGGCCATTGGCGCTGAGTTTGACCTCGGTGTAGATCACCATATTCAGCCCCAGCTTGTTCCTGTCCAGGATGCCGGTGCGTTTCTGGATATAACCTTGCTCCTCCAGCCGCTTGATCCGTCGCCAGCACGGTGGCTGCGACAGGTTGACCTGGTCGGCGATCTCGGCGGCGCTCATGCTGGCGTCCTGCTGGATCAGGGCGAGGATTTTACGATCGGTTTTATCTAGTTCCATGGGCTCGGTTCGGTGTTTTTAGTGTTGTTAAGCGGATCAGATCGTTATACCGCAGTTGCGTAATCAATACCGTCTTTCGTACTGGTCAGTAATATTTATACCTTAACAGCCTGATTTTGGTATTTATCCTGCGTTGAGTCCAGGGGTTTCCCGTATCTTTGGATAAATATTACCCGACAAACCCGGTACAGTTTTAGTCAGTTGCTGGCCGCCAGGTTGATCATCAGGCGCAGCCCAGCGGTGGATATAGACGCAGGATAAAAATAAACAAGGTGCGCCGATATGAATCTGTTCTCCCATCCGGAGTTTGATAACCACGAGCAGGTCGCGTTTTTTCGTGATGCAAAAACCGGCCTTAAGGCCATCGTGGCCATTCACAACACCCATCTTGGTCCGTCGCTGGGCGGCTGTCGCATGTGGCCCTATGCCAGCGACGCCGATGCGCTGACCGACGTACTGCGCCTGTCGCGCGGGATGACTTACAAATCGGCACTGGCCGGGCTGCCGCTGGGCGGCGGTAAATGCGTGATTATTGGTGACCCGCGCAAAGATAAATCCGCAGCCTTGCTACAGCGCCTGGGTGATTTCATTGAAGGCCTGTCCGGGGCTTACATAACGGCAGAAGACTCCGGCACCAGTGTGGCGGATATGGCGGTGATTGGTCAGCGTACCCGCTTTGCGGCGGGCGTGGTTGAAGGTGCTGAACATGGTGGCGACCCTTCACCGTCCACGGCTTACACCACCTTTGTTGGCCTGAAAACAGCGGTACGGCAGCGACTGGGGCGTGATGATCTCAACGGGCTGACCGTCGCGCTGCAGGGCGTTGGCAACGTGGGTTATTACCTGGCGCGCCACCTGCACCAGGCCGGTGCTGAACTGATCGTTACCGACATTGTGCAAGCCAATCTGCAACGGGCGGTGGATGAGTTTGGTGCCCGCGTGGTAGCCCCTGATCTGATTTTTGGCGTTGATGCCGATGTGTTTTCCCCCTGCGCCATGGGTGGCGTCATTAACGAACATACCCTGCCACAGCTCAAATGCACGGTGATTGCCGGAGCGGCGAACAACCAGCTGGCGACCCCGGAATTTGGCGAGTTGCTGATGCGCAAAGAGATTCTCTATACCCCGGATTATGTGCTCAATGCCGGTGGCATTATCGACATTGCTTACCAGCGTAGTGGCGAAGGCGCGGCCGCGTTGCAGCAGCACCTGGACTCTATCGGCCAGCGGCTGGAGCAGATCTTCGAGCGCGCCGCTGCCCAGGGTTTACCGCCTCATGTTGTTGCTGACCAGCTGGCTGAAGAGACCTTTAGTCCAGCGGCGTAACCGTCCCGCACCCGGTGTGATGCACCGGGGATTGATCAATGCTGTGACCGGTTACGCCCGGTCCGTTCTCGTCTGTGCCGCCTGTAAATCCGGCACATGCGACAAGGAGGATCACCTATGACATCTCCCACTCACGCTGGCTGGCAGTCCAAACTGTATGTGCCGGTGGCTTCATCCCGGCCCGACCAGCCCGCTGATTTTTCTAAACTGGATATTCCTGCTGCCGGTGCCTGCGCGCGCCCGGCAACGGATGCGGCCGCCGAACAGACCCGTGACCTGGCTTATGGCCTGGTGCGCGTACTGGACGATAACGGCCAGGCCTGTGGCGACTGGAACCCGCAGCTCAGCCCGGACCAGCTGCGTCAGGGGCTGAAACATATGCTGGCGGTGCGCGCCTATGACGAGCGCATGTTCCGCATGCAGCGCCAGGGCAATCTGTCGTTCTATATGAAATGTACCGGTGAAGAAGCGGTGGCCGTGGCCCAGGCGATGGCGCTGGAATCAGGCGATATGCTGTTTCCGTCTTACCGCCAGCAGGGGCTGCTGTTTGTTCGGGGTCGTCCGGTGCTGGACATGATGTGTCACTGTCTGTCCAACTCCCGCGACAACATCAAGGGCCGCCAGCTGCCGATCATGTACAGCTGGAAAGAAGGTAACTTTTTCACCATCTCCGGCAACCTGGGCACCCAGATCAGCCAGTCTGTGGGCTGGGCGATGGCCTCGGCCTATAAAGGTGAAGATCACGTTTCCGCCGCCTGGGTTGGCGATGGCACCATGGCGGCAGCGGATGTTTATCACGCGCTGCATTTTGCCTCCACCTATCGCGCTCCGGCGCTGCTCAATGTGGTGAATAACCAGTGGGCGATCTCTACCCCGCAGTCCTTTGCCTGTACCGGCACCACCTTTGCCGCCCGCGCTCAGGGCTTCAGCATGCCGGGTATCCGGGTGGACGGTAACGATTTTCTGGCTGTTTACGCCGTGACCCAGTGGGCGGCTGAACGGGCGCGCCAGGGCCATGGACCAACGCTGATCGAGCTGTACACCTACCGTGTGGCCAGCCACTCCACCAGTGACAATCCCGATGCCTATCGGGGCAAGGATGAGGCCGCACAGTGGCCGCTGGGTGACCCACTGGAACGGCTCAAAGCACACCTGATCGCCATCGGCGAATGGGATGATGCGCAGCATGCCGCGGTGGAAGCCGAGCTTAAAGCCGAGATGACCGCCAACTGGAAAGAAGCGATCAAATACGGCTCGCTGGAAGAAGGCCCGCACTGGCCGGTCAGCGCCATGTTCGAAGATGTATTCAAGGAGATGCCAGGGCATCTGCGTAAACAGCGTCAGGATCTGGGGGTATAAACCATGCCAGCAATGAATATGATTCAGGCCCTCAACTCGGCGATGGATGTGTTGATGGAACGTGATCCAGCTGTGCTGGTGATGGGTGAAGATGTCGGCTATTTCGGTGGCGTGTTTCGTTGTACCGAAGGGCTGTATGAGAAGTACGGGGCCCATCGGGCGCTGGATATGCCGATCGCCGAAGGCGGTATTGTCGCCACGGCCATTGGCATGGGCGTAAACGGCCTGCGGCCGGTGGTGGAGATCCAGTTCGCTGACTATATCTACCCGGCGTTTGACCAGATTGTCAGCGAGCTGGCCCGACTGCGTCATCGCAGTGGCGGCGAATACAGCGCGCCGGTCACCATCCGTACCCCCTGTGGTGGCGGTATCCGTGGCGGCCAGACCCATTCGCAAAGCCCGGAAGGGGTGTTCACCCATGTCTGCGGCCTGAAAACCGTGATGCCCTCCAACCCTTACGACGCCAAAGGTCTGCTGATCAGCGCCATCGAAGACGATGATCCAGTGATCTTCTTTGAACCCAAACGTATCTACAACGGCCCGTTTGACGGCGACCATCATAAAGCCGGTCAGCCCTGGGCGAATTATCCACAGGGTGAGGTGCCGGAAGGCTATTACAAAGTGCCGCTGGGCAAGGCGGCGGTGGTCCGCCCTGGCAGTGATGTCACCATCCTGGCCTACGGCACCATGGTGCATGTGGCCGCTGCCGCGATTGAAACGGCGGGCATTGATGCTGAGCTGATCGACCTGCGCACCTTGCTGCCACTGGATACGGAGACCATTGCTGAGTCGGTACAGAAAACCGGCCGTTGTGTGGTGATCCATGAAGCGACCCGCACCAGTGGTTTTGGTGCCGAGCTGGTGGCCGAAGTGCAGGAAAGCTGCTTCTGGCACCTTAAAGCGCCGATTGAACGGGTGACCGGCTGGGATACGCCGTATCCCCATGCGTTCGAGTGGGAGTACTTCCCCAGTCAGGAACGGATTATCGACGCCATTCAACGCACGCTGGAGACCGACTGATGGGCCATTACAGCTTTAAATTGCCCGACCTGGGCGAAGGGATTGTGGAATCCGAAATCGTCGACTGGCATGTCAGCGTCGGTGATCGGGTAGAAGAAGATGATCTGCTGGTCGATGTGATGACCGACAAAGCCACCGTGGAGCTGAGCGCGCCGGTGGCAGGCACCATCGTCCGGCTGGGCTGCGATGCTGGTGAGATGTTCGCCGTTGGCAGCGAGCTGATACTGATCGAAACCGCAGGCGAGGGGGAGGCTGTGATCAGCCCAAGCCCGAGTGCCGCCGAGGCAGCAACGCCCAAGCCAGCACCGAGCGTGCCGCAAGCGGCCCCCGTACAAGCGCCGGAGCCCGCCAGCCATAAAACCACTATCAGCCATGTGCCAGGCCGCCATGAGATTCTGGCTGCGCCGTCGGTGCGCCGTCGTGCCCGTGCAGAAGATATTGATCTGGCCGTGGTGCCTGGCACCGGTCCGGCGGGGCGGATCAGCAATACCGATCTGGAAAACTTTATCGCCGCCGGTGGCATGCAGGCGGCCTTGCCGGTCAGCAACCAGAGCGCAGCGCGCAGCGCGACCACCGAGATTCCGCTGCGGGGCTTACGCCGGGTGATCGCCCAGAAAATGGTCGCTGCCAAGCGCAATATTCCGCACTACTCCTATGTCGAAGAGATCGATATTACGGCACTGGAAGAGCTGCGCCAGCACCTTAATGAGAACCGTAAACCGAGCCAGCCCAAGCTGACCCTGCTGCCGTTTATCATGCAGGCACTGGCGAAAACGCTGCCCGAATTTCCGTTCTGTAATGCCCGCTTCGATGATGAGCGCGAAGTACTGACCCAGTACGACGCCGTCCACATCGGCATCGCCACCATGACCGAAAAAGGCCTGATGGTGCCGGTGGTTAAACACAGCGAAGCGCTGGATATCTGGCAGAGCGCCAGCGAGCTATCGCGGCTCAGTGCTGCGGCGCGCGAGGGCAGTGCCCGTGTTGATGAACTCAGTGGCTCCACTATTACCATCACCAGTCTGGGAGCTATTGGCGGCATCGTCACTACGCCGGTCATCAACGCCCCGGAAACCACTATCGTCGGCATCAACAAATTGCAGGATAAACCGGTGGTGTATCACGGTGAAATTGTGGTGCGCAAAATGATGAACCTGTCGTCATCCTTCGATCACCGGGTGGTGGATGGCTACGATGCTGCACTGATGGTGCAGGCGCTAAAACGGTTGCTGGAAAATCCAGCCTCGATCTTTGTCTGAAGGGCTGGAGGAGACGCATATGAACACACATCGTAAATGCAAAGTACTGGTGGTGGGCGGTGGTCCGGGTGGCTATGTGGCGGCAATCCGCGCCGGACAGCTGGGGCTGGATACCGTGCTGGTGGAAGCTGACCGTACCGGCGGCACCTGCCTGATTCGCGGCTGCATCCCCTCCAAGGCGCTGATCCACGCCGCCAGCCGGTATGAAGAACTGCTGGCCCATGTCGGCAGTGGCAAACTGGGTATCTCACTCAGCTCAGCCCCCGAGCTGAACCTGGTGGCTACGCAGCAATGGAAAGAAAGCGTGGTTGACCGGCTTAATGGCGGTGTTGAAGGCCTGCTGGCCAAAGCCGGGGTGGAAGTTATCCACGGCTGGGCGACGTTTGCTGATGCCAAAACCTGCGAAATTGAAACCGCCGACGGCGGCCAGACTCTGCATGCCGAGCATGTAATCCTGGCTAACGGTTCCTCGGTGACCGAACTGCCAGGCATCCCCTTTGGCGGTGCGGTGATTTCCTCCACCGAAGCGCTTACGCTGACCGAGGTGCCGGAGCAGCTGGTGGTGATTGGTGCGGGCTATATCGGCCTGGAACTGGGCATCGCCTGGCGCAAGCTGGGGGCGAAAGTGACCTTTATCGAAGGGGGTGAGCGCATCCTGCCAATCTACGATAAAGAGCTGACCCGGCCCATTCAGCAGTGGCTGAAAAAACATGATGTTGAGGTGATTACCTCAGCCCGCGCTGAGTCGGTGGATCAGGATGATGTGGGTGCGGTGCTGCACTACCGCGATAAAGCCGGTGAGCTGCAAAGCATCGCTGCCAGCAAAGTGCTGGTCGCTGTCGGTCGCAGCCCTAACACTCAGGGCTGGGGGCTGGAAAACATGCCGGTTGATAAGCAGGGCGCGTTTGTTCAGGTGAACGACCAGTGCCGCACCAGCACCCGCAACGTCTGGGCCATTGGTGATCTGGTGGGTGAACCCATGCTGGCCCACAAAGCCTCCGCCCAGGGCGAAATGGTGGCTGAGATCATCGCCGGACATAAACGCAGCTTTGACCCGGTCGCCATCCCGGCAGTCTGCTTCACCGAACCGGAAATCGTCAGCGTCGGCCTGACCCCGGACGAGGCCAAAGCCAAAGGTCTGGATATCAGCGTCGGTAAATTCCCCTTCGCCGCCATCGGTAAAGCGCTGACCATGGAAGCCGGTGAAGACGGCGGCTTTGTCCGCGTTGTCGCCCGCACCGATGACCACGTCATCGTCGGCATCCAGGCCGTCGGTGCCCATGTGGCAGAGCTCAGCGGCGAGTTTGCTCTGGCGCTGGAAATGGGCGCACTGGTGGAAGATCTGGCCGCCACCATCCACGTCCACCCCAGCCTGAGTGAAGCCACCATGGAAGCGGCTTTGGCGACTTTTGGTAAGGCCATACACGGTTGAGCCACGGCTTTCGGCTGCGCGCAGCAGCCGACGGCCACATGATCGAAACAGTTATCTCCTGAGCCCGCAGCCTCTGGCTGCACCCTGGCCGTAGCGGCTATGGCGGCCGCTGCACCACCGCGTACTGCTGTCATCTGGCAGGGGTATAGCCGTCACTTGTGCCCCTTCGGGGGCTTTTTTTGTGTTACAGATATGGGTTTTGGTCGCGTTGAATTAAGCTATTTCATTTAGTAGCCAGTTATCTGTTTTTTACAGAATAATAAAACAAATTCTCATTCGTTGAATTAATTTCGGCTTAATACCCTTTAGGCTGAATCTAAGGTACTTAACAGTACCAGTTTTACTAAAAAACAGACTGTGGCCACTGAATAAGTCATCCTGAATTTAATTAATATCCTCACATTAAGTGAGGTATAAGTTCAGATGATAATTATATATAAATAACTTATAAATCTGATCTCAGTAATATTCAATCTGCTGTGCCTTAATTCATCATTAATAGTCATACATCATATCGACACTCGCCATCATCAGCCTGTTCAGGCATGCCTACGGATACTGTAATGAAATAAATCCAGGTAATAAAAGTTACTTCTCCATGTTGCTCAGCAGCAAATAACTTATTCACCCGCTTATTGATGAGATCCTGACATGAGCACAGTCACTGAACATTCCACTTATAACTATAAAGTGGTCCGCCAGTTCGCCATCATGACCGTAATCTGGGGTATTGTCGGCATGACCATAGGCGTTTTTATTGCGTCACAGCTGGTCTGGCCGCAGCTGAATTTTGATATACCCTGGCTAACCTTTGGTCGCCTGCGTCCGTTACATACCAACGCGGTGATTTTTGCCTTTGGTGGCTGCGCCTTGTTCGCTACTTCCTACTACGTTGTACAGCGCACCTGTCAGGTTCGACTGGTTTCTGACGCCCTTGCCGCCTTTACCTTCTGGGGCTGGCAGGCGGTCATCGTTGCCACCGTCATCACCTTGCCGCTGGGCCTGACCTCAACGAAAGAGTACGCCGAGGTTGAGTGGCCAATCGACATCATGATTACCATTGTCTGGGTGTGTTACGCTATCGTCTTTCTGGGCACCGTCAAGCACCGTAAAACCCCACATATTTACGTGGGGAACTGGTTCTATATGGCGTTCATTATTACCATTGCCGTGTTGCATATTGTAAACAGTGCAGCATTACCAGTATCGGCCTTCAAGTCCTATTCGATCTACGCAGGTACCGTCGATGCGATGGTGCAGTGGTGGTACGGCCATAACGCTGTTGGCTTCTTCCTGACGGCGGGCTTTCTGGGCATGATGTATTACTTCGTGCCCAAACAGGCTCAGCGGCCGATCTACTCCTACCGTTTATCAATCGTCCACTTCTGGGCGCTGATTGCTACCTACATGTGGGCGGGTGGTCATCACCTGCATTACACTGCGCTGCCAGACTGGGCTCAGTCTGTTGCGATGGTAATGTCTCTGATCCTGCTGGCGCCATCCTGGGGCGGTATGATCAACGGCATGATGACGCTGTCTGGTGCCTGGCACAAACTGCGTACTGACCCTATCCTGCGTTTCCTGGTTGTATCTCTGTCTTTCTACGGTATGTCTACCTTCGAAGGCCCGATGATGGCAATTAAAACCGTCAATGCTCTGTCTCATTACACTGACTGGACTATTGGCCACGTACACGCCGGGGCTCTGGGCTGGGTAGCGATGATTTCCATCGGTGCGACTTACCACATGATTCCACGACTGTGGGGTAAGGCATCGATGGCCTCTGTTGCGCTGATCAACACTCACTTCTGGCTGGCGACGATCGGTACCGTACTGTACATCTGTGCAATGTGGGTGAACGGTATTCTGCAGGGGCTGATGTGGCGTGCAGTAAACGAAGACGGCACCCTGACTTACAGCTTCGTAGAAGCACTGGAAGCATCCCACATGGGTTACTTCGTGCGTGCTCTGGGTGGCGTATTCTGGGTAACGGGTATGCTGTTGATGGCTTACAACGTATGGCAAACCGTTCGCAGAAACAGTTCTGTTTCCGTTGTAGATGCCGCCGCGCAGGCCACCTGAAAGGGTCAGGAGAAAAGTAATGATCAAGCATGAAACCATAGAAAAAAACATTGGCCTGATGATTCTGTTAATCATCATTGTCATCAGCGGTGGCGGCCTGGCAGAGATTGTTCCATTGATGTTTCAGAGTTCCACAACGCAGCCAATTGACGGCTTGCGTACCTACACCGCGATGGAGCTTGAAGGGCGAGACATTTACATCCGTGAAGGCTGTCATGTTTGTCATACCCAGATGATTCGACCGTTCCGCGCAGAAACTGAACGTTATGGCCAGTACAGCACCGCTAATGAAGGTGTCTGGGAACACCCGTTCTTATGGGGTTCCAAACGTACCGGGCCGGATCTGGCGCGTGTTGGTGCGCGCTATTCCGACGACTGGCACCGCGCTCATCTGTATAACCCGCGTGATGTTGTGCCTGAGTCAAAAATGCCGTCCTACCCCTGGTTATTCAGCGACAGGTTTACCGATCCGAATACTGACCGGAAAATGGAAGTGCTGCGTACGATGGGAGTACCGTTCTCCGATGCTCAGATTGCAGGGGCGAGGGATGCCGTAGTCGGGAAATATGAAATTGAGGCGCTGGTTGCTTACCTGCAATCACTGGGGAAACTGCATGATAACTACAGCAATAAGCGGTAGCCGGTTATGAATTACGATATGTATGGGCCCTTTATTCCGATGATAATGCTAATCACCTTTCTGGCATTATTTACATGGGTATTGCACCCAAAAAACAGCAAACGCTTTGAAGAGGCAGCCAATCTGCCATTCGAAAATAGCCACCACGTTGAGATACAAGGACCAGAAAACAGGAGGGCTGATAGATGAGTGTATTCTGGAGTGTGTGGATTTCCGCCATTACGCTGGGGGTTATTGTGGGCTGTACCTGGTTGCTGTTCGCCGTCCGCAACGGTCAGCCACATCAGGAAACAACAGAGGAAACTCTCGGCCATGCGTTCGATGGCATTGAGGAATACGATAATCCGCTGCCAAAATGGTGGTTTCAGATGTTTCTGGGAACCGTTATTTTCAGCCTGATTTACCTGGTGATGTATCCCGGCCTGGGGACTTTCCCCGGGTTGCTGGGCTGGACACAGGTCGGCCAGTGGGAAACTGAGATGGCACATGCTGATGAAAACTATGCCCCGGTGTTTGCAAAGTACGCGACCCTGAGTATTAGTGACCTGCAGCAGACCGAAAACGCGGCAGGTCTGAAAATGGGGCAGCGTATGTTCGCCAGCAACTGCGCACTGTGTCACGGCAGCAGTGCCAGCGGAGCACACGGCTTCCCTGACCTCACTGATACTGACTGGCTGTACGGTGGCAATGTTGCCACCATCAAACAGACCATTTCCGATGGCAGAACCGGTGGTATGCCGCCCTGGGGCGCAGTACTGGGTGAAAGTGGCGTACGTGATATGACCCACTATGTCTTGTCGCTCAGTGGCAATGATGCCGACATCGACGCCGTTAACCGTGCCCGGCCACAATTTCAGGCTCTGTGTACGGCGTGCCATGGCCAGGATGGCACCGGCCTGCAGGCATTGGGCGCTCCGAACCTGACCGATGATGTCTGGTTATACGGCGGCGCTTTTGAGCAGGTTGCCCATACCATTCGTACGGGCCGTAACGGGATAATGCCCGCCCACAAAGCGTTGCTGAGTGAAGCCAAAATCCACCTGATTACCGCCTACGTGTACAGCCTGTCCCGATAACAGACAGCTCCTGCACCACCACCCGGCCTGCACCTGACCCGTTCAGGCCGGAGTGGTTTTCTCTACATCGATCGGAAACGGTACCCGCCATTTGATGGCGTTGGCTGGTCGTCGATGGTCAGCGATAACACCGGTCATATCTTCAAAATAGGGTGACGTTTGCCTGGTCGGCGACGGCTGAAGGTGCCCGCTGGTCTATACTTTTTCTTCTTTTCTTCGCTGTTCTTATCTGGTTGCTGAATCGCTGGTCTGTCATCCGGTAGCCGCCTGTGCAGGGGCACACCCATCGCGGCACAGAGCCAGGTGATGTTGTCTGGTGCCGTGGCTGTGGTTTGTTGCTCCGCGTTGCCGACCTGAACGATCATCATGATCTTGTTGGTTTTACGTTGGCAAACAACAAAATCAAACCGCCCGTTTTGCAGCTTGAACTGTTGGCAGGTTTCTTTCGGAAAGGTATCGCTGATGTTCACTTTGCAGAGTATCTCGACGTCTGTGCTCAGCTCTTTGCTCAGCTGGTTATAGAGCGCCAGCTCTGTTTCGGTGAGCGAGACATGCTGTATTCGATAGCAATCAAGTAATCGATTATCGCTGTTGATCAGATACACATACAGCAGCCGAAGGGTCAGGATGACGGCGGCGGTTAATGCTACAGCATAACTGAGGGTCTGATAGAGCTCAAAGGTGATCATCGGTTCCTTCCCTGAACCTGGTGCATTAAAGGGCTAGTCTGCGCGCTTTTCTGGCAGACTGGTCTTGGCCTTATTGGGATTTTCGGTCGTGTCATTTCTGTGAAAAAATAGGGTTCTTGTTAAGGATGACGGGAATCAATCGTATGGGAATTCGTTTTTTACTGATAGCGCTGTTGTTATCAGCGTCTTTGGATGTATCGGCTAAGCCCCGGTTTTCTTTCCAGTGGACAAAGGAGCAAAGCGGGCGCTCCTATTACGTTTATGTCACAACGTCTTTGAGCCGACGTTACCGGTTACGCTGCAGTTTTTGGCAGAGTGGGAAGCATTTGCTCACGATGGATGTGTTGACCGCGCCCGCTGAGAAAGGAAGGATGCTGGTGACAGGTCGTGTCGGTAGCGCGCTTACCCGGCTGACGTGCAAACATACCTGATGCTTATTGCTGGAAGGTGGTCGTACTCGCGGCCAGAGCTCTGTGGATAGTTTTTCCCGCAGTCTATGAGCCGAATAACCGGCATATTCGGCTCATCTCGCTTGAAACAGTCGATTCAGAACATCCCCTCACCGTTTTCTTTCAGCTGCTGTGCCACCGCGCTTTGTAGAATGCCGTATATTTCCATTCGGGTAGCCTGCGATGATAAGCGAGATGAACTGAACCGGTTACTGGCCGAAGGTAGCACGCAGATAATGGCGGAGGTGCTCGGCAAACGGGCAGAGCTGACGGCTGTATCGGTAGAGCGGCTGGCGCCAGCGCAGTGGTCTATCGCGGGAGAGAGTGTTGCTGAGCGAGGGCAGAGTTCGGCGTTTGTGAGCGCTAAAATCAGTGTGGGCAGCAATACTGCTGATCAGGTTGAACAGGCGATTACAGCGTTTTATCAGCTGCTACATAGCGTGCTGGGGACGCTGTCTGAGGTCAGTTATGTGGTGATTGATGAAGTGCCAATGACGCACTGGGGCTGTGGTGGCCGGACTCAGCTGTGGAGACAGCAGGCCCGCTTTAAGGTGCGAGCACGCATAACGCAGCCCGCTGTCTGTTGGCCAGCTGAGCCAGTGACTGGGGTCTGCAATAATAGTAGCCCTGCTGCAACTGGATACCGGCATTGTTGAGCAGCGCCCTTTGCTCCGCCAGCTCGACGCCTTCGGCAATACATTGCATATTAAATTTCTGACACAGGTCGCGGATAAACAGCAGGGTGTGCTGATCCTGCTGCAATCTGTCGATAAAGGCTTTATCAATTTTTACATAACTTGCTGGAAGCTGGCTGATATAGGCCAGCGATGAATAACCGGTGCCAAAGTCATCAATCGCTAATTGAAAACCGGCCGCAACCAGCTGATCAAGGCAGGGATTGTTCTCTTCCATCACCGGCACCAGTACGCTTTCGGTCAGCTCCAGCAACAGATCTTGCGGGGTGCAGTGATGCCTGGATATCAGCTGCATCAGGTTGTCGATAAATCCGGGTTGTACGATGTGTGCGCCGGAGATATTGATGGACACTCGAATGGACGTCGGGAACAGCTGACGAATAGCGGCCAGATCTTTACAGACCTGCTCGATGACCCAGGACTCCAGCCGCGCAATCTTGCCGCTGCCTTCAGCGGCAGAAATAAATTCCAGCGGCGACAGTGGGCCCAATGTTGGGTGGTGCCAGCGTAACAGGGCTTCTACTAGCAGAACGTCCTTATTGGTGCCGTTAACGATCGGTTGATAATGTACGGCAAGCTGAGTTTCGCTGATGGCAATATCCAGATGCTGCAGAATCTGCGCCCTGCGGTGCAGATAGGACTCCATGCCGGGGCGATGGATCACGGCCTGATTTCGACCCTGCTTTTTTGCTTCGTACATGGCCGCATCAGCCTGTACCAGAAGGTCTTTCAGGTCCGCTGAATCATGGGGTGCTGACGCAATACCGATGCTGCCGGACACCTGAACGACACAGTCCTGCGCGACCTCATAGGGACGGGCGATATCAGATAATAATGTCTGGGCCTGGGCGTTGATCTGCCGTGTGGTCAGCCGATCAAGGAATATAATAATAAACTCGTCTCCACCAACCCGGGCGCAGATTTTACGCCCTCTCTGTGCCATCAGCACATTGGCGAGCTGGCGTAACAGTTCGTCACCGGTGTTGTGGCCGTAGCTGTCGTTTATCGGTTTAAAGCCATCCAGGTCGATATAGAACAGAGTGTATTCTGTACCCCGGTAGTTCTTCATATATTGCAGCAGGCCACGACGGTTCATCAGGCCGGTGAGGAAATCAGAGCGCGCTTCGTTAGCTGTTTCTATCTCTCTGAGTTTGCGCTCCTGAATGTCTACCAGGGTTAGCACATAGCAGGGCTGTTCACTGAACTCTGGCTGAGTGGTGACTTCGGCATGATGCCACCTTAAGCCCTTTAAGGTTTTCAGCTCGAGGTCACGTCCCAGTGAGCCCATCCCCTGAACAAAAGAAACCCCTGAATTTTCTGCCAGAATCTGCTTGAGATTGGATATTTGCTGACCAAACTGGTCGGCAAAGGGTGGGTTGAAGCTGACGATATCCCCCGCTTCATCGAATAACACCGCGATAGCTGCACTTGGAATGTCACCGCGATTCAGCAAGTCAGGTGAAAACTGTCCTTCCAGTAGCATGGCAGGGCGTGGCCCTGACTCGGAGGGGATGTAGACCCCGGATAAGCGACAGAATACCCGCTTCTTGATTCCATATGGGCAGATCTCCCACCAAGTATCAAAATAGTCACCGTTCTGAAACCGTTCCAGATAACTGAGCAGGGTTTGTTGCACCGCCTGAGACTGACCTGTGGCAAAATCCCTGGCACACAACTCTTCAAGGTCAGTTGCTTCCCAGAGTTCCAGCCCAGCCGGGTTTGCCCAGGTCAGTTTCTGGCCAATGATGTCATACACCCAGATTGGCGAGCGAAGTGTCACAGCGCTTAATTGATCAAGGTGGGGCAGGCTTATCACAGTAGCGGCGTTCCCTTGCAGTGGTTGATACGGCAGCGGTGGCGTTTGGTGCTGCGGGCGATAACAGGCTGTATTCGGTGTCGTCGTTGCAGTGTGGCCTGCATTTTTATGAAATAAAACTTCAATAATACTGCTCAGTTAAGACCAGTTTTCATAAAAGTACAGAGCTACAGGTAGTGAGGTAGGTGCTGCCGTTTTTGGCTTCAATCGCACAAACATGTTGTAGTCATTGATTGCGGAGAATTAAAGAAGTTCAGTTGGGGGGGGGCTGTCAGGAAAAGGTGATGCTGGAAGTTTTCTAAACCCCAGATACACAAAAACCGACTCAAGGTCGGTTCCAGTGCTAAGTGCGACGGCCGTCTCACTTTGCTTTTCTCACTTACCGAGTCAGTGACTCAGGAAGAGAGTTGGTGGAGGTGGCGGGGATCGAACCCGTTTTTTTGGTGCTTTAACTGCACTTTAAAGTTTAAAAACAAATAGTTAGCACTGCTGTGAGGCTTGTAATGTGGGCTGAAACGGCAGGAAAGTGGACGTGAAGTGGACATGTTTTCATATGATAGACTAGCGTTTAAATTTACTCTCTTGTTGGGGGTATAAAATTCAATTGTAGTTGTTTTTATTTTTCTCTCTAATTATTGACTTTTCTTAGGATGATAGGATGATTTCCATTGATAGACATTGCTATGAATTAAGCTATTGCATTCAAAGTCTCATATCAGGGTGCGAATTGTTACCTGAGTATCATGACTCTGAGTGGGGGAGGGTATATGACTGGTTGTATCTAGCTTCTAGTGTATCTGTAGTATATGCAGATCCTTCTCGTCACGATGGGTATCTTTATTGTGAACCAGTTCAGGAATTGATGAATAGGGAATCAAAGGCATATTCATCTTTTGTAAAAGATTTGTCTGTATTCAACTTTGTTTGGTCGTCATTTGAAAATATTTCTAAAGCTTTGTCTAAATATACATCTAGTAAAGTTAGAAAGTGTCAGAGTAATGCTTTGAAAGGTATTGGGTTTATAAATAAGTATTCTGAGTTGGTTGAAGGTATTCCATATTATAATGAATGTTTGAATGACCTTGTTTTTTTGCTCAAAGAAAAGAGTCGTTATTTTCTTAATGATTATTCTGAGTATAAAGGTGATATTTCTCATTTCTCGATGGGGATTTGGTATGTTAAAGAAATAAGAAATAGCTTTGCTCATGGTAGCTCTGGTATCCCTACAGTCATTGATTGTGATGATGGAAGAAAGGCGGATGAATATTCTAATGTAATTTTATTGTCTACAAGATTAGTTTTGATGACTATTCAGTTAATGGCTTCTTCTTATCTAAAGATCGATGATGGTTGTTTGTTTCTATGGGGTGTACATAATGAGTGTTCCGATGATGACCATATACTGAATAAATTAATGAAGGTACATCTAAGCTTTAATGATCCTATTCAGGATGTTTTGTTTTATGAAAGAGGGGATTAAGCCTCACCGCATCATTCAAATGATCCGGCGCTAAGTGGGCATACCTCATCGTCATATTGATGGTGCTGTGCCCTAGCAGGCGTTGCAGGGTCAGGATATTACCGCCGTTCATGATGAAGTGACTAGCAAATGTGTGGCGCAGTACGTGGGCTGCCTGGCCTTTGGGTAGCTGGATTGTCGTCTTTGCTAGTGCTCGTCTGAATGCTGATAAACTCCAGCCGAACAGCTCGCCTTTTCCATGTGCTTTAATTTCTGCTTCCAGTTCGTTACTGATCGGTATGCTTCGGTTCTGGCCGGATTTCGTGTCGGTAAACGTTATCCTCCCGTCCCGTACATGTCGGCTATACAGCCCCTGAGCTTCTCCCCAGCGCGCACCGGTTGCCAGGCATATTTTGGTAACAAGCAGGGCGTCTTTATGCTCAATGGTGTTCAGTAGCTCCTGAATTTCTTCGTGGTCAAGGTAGGCCAGTTCTTTCTGATCAAGCTTGATTGGTCGAAGTTTTCCCAGTGGGTTTGGAAACTCCACTATGTCGGTGCGGTACAGCTCGTTGAATACGGCGTTTACGTACGTCAGTTCATTATTCAGGGTTTTGGGGCTTAGCCCTTTCTTTAAACGGCTGGTGCGGTATTTGGTGTACTGCTCGGGCTTCAGTAGCCTGGCTACCGGGTTGCCAAGTTCTGCTGCTGTCTGGTGAAGTCGTCTAAGGCGTCGTTCGCCGTCTTTCAGAGTAAGGCCATGGCTTTCAAACCAAGCATTGATCAGATCAGCCAGGCGGCGATTATCTTCACGGTTATTCCAGCCTTTGTCCGCTGAGGCTTCCCCGATTACATGGGCTTCATAGCGCATTGCCTCGGCTTTTGTAGGCAGCGTCTTGCGTACTCTTGGACCATGAACGCCTAATGGACGAATATCGACTTGCCAGCCTTTTTCAGTTCTTTTTATGGTCATATCTTCAGTATCGGTCCATGTTTTCTATGTTTGGCACGGCGTGAAAATGGGTCTGGTGATGTGTTTCGGCTCCGTTTTACTTTGGTGTTTATCGCTTTGTCAGTAAAGGCGGCGGGGGCTTCTGCCACTGGCTGGGTAACCTCAATAAACGTAATACCAGTAAGATTGCAGAGTGATTTTTTGCTGGTATTGTCGTCGCTTTTCTGACCCGCGATAAGCTCTATTCGGTGGCTTTTCTTGTCGCAGATCACGAAATGAAAATAACCGGTACATTGGGTCTGGCTTATCAGTTTCTTCGGAAAAGTATCTTTCACAGGTACTTTGCAGAACACCTCTACAGAGGGAGTGAGCTGTTCTTTCAGCTGGTTGTACTGCTGGATCTCTGCCTTTGTCAGGTTCGCACTCTGAATCCGGTACTTGTTTAAAAGTTTCTGGTCTTGGCTTTTGAAGTAAAGATAACCACCTCTAACCAGTACGATCACGCCTGAGCCAATAGCGGCGGCGTAGCTGTAGAGTTCGTATTGTTCAAACGCAATCATCTGGGTTCCTCCTTGAACCATCGGTTTCTGATCTGTTGTGCCAGCTTGTGCCCTGCGAGGGTCTGCGGTAATCCGTTACTGCGTCTATCCTACGTCGCGCTCCTGCTCGTGCTCAATAGCTGGCGATATCTGACCTATTTCTGGGTATACCTCACCGAAGGCAAACCACATTTTGTACTGTGGAAACGCTGCTGCTATTGCTTCTAGGTGTTCGTTATTAAACTTCTGTTGGTTTCTGCATAAATTCTTGATTGTTTCTTTCTTTATTCCTGTTAGTACCTCCATTTCTACGTATTTCTTGCGATCCGTGAATCCCTTGCTATCGATTATGGCTATCAGCCTTTCTGGTTTCATAGTAATTATTCATCGTGTAAATATTGCTCGCGTAAAAGTTACGGGGTAATATTTACCTGTTGTTGTTTATCTCTCTCAAGATCAACTATAGCACTCTAGGGTGCTGAAATATTCCGAGGTGGCACATGGAATTTTCTAACACTAACTCTACATCTAACGGCGCTCGCGTTGTTGAGGCGCTGCGTACTAAATTTCTATCGTCTCGACTGACATATAGTCAGCAGTCTCCGGCGCTACGTCTTGAATCTGCAATGTGCGCTGCTGAAGGTATCTTTGAGCTTTCTCGTGTTACTGGGGGTTCTGAAGTGTCTGAAGGGGCTTTTCAAGCTGTACATAGCTTCTACTCTGAATGCATTTCGATGAACGGTGCTTTGATTGGAGGGCTTCAGTCATGAGTGATTCAGCTGTTCATCATCATCTAGTTGCGCTTGTTAAGCACAACCCTGCGGCTGCTCTGACATTCATTGCTGATCAGCTGGAACCGTCACAGCATGGCAGCTTTGCCGATTTGGTTACGCTTAACCTGAACGTGTCAGACCTTTTACTACTGCTATCTGCTGCGCGTCGTGCGCTCTATATGCTGGAACTAAAAGGTGATGTGAAAGATGTTGCTGATGCTGTGCAAGTCTTCACGTTTTCGGATTCCGCTGTTGCTGCGGTGTTAGAGACGAAAGAATCTAATCCTGCATCAGCCCTTAGCTTTCTGTCTGATCAGCTCCAGTTACCAGACCTGACGGATAATCAGCGGTATTTCATCGTTAACACGGCCCGCGATTGTGTTGATCTGATAGAACGTATCTCCCTGTTCGGTGAAAAAGGAGGCAACTATGCAGCCTGAAATATCCACAGCGCAGATATTCGGTGTTGAACGGGCCATCCTCGTTGATACGCCTTACTGCACCCCTGAAGAGTTCGCCCGCCGTACTGGACAAACAGTGCAGGCCATTCGTTCACAGATCGACCGGGGCGAACTGCCGACCATTCAGCGCAGTCAAAAACGCCGTTCTCGTCGCCTGGTCAACCTTGCGCAGATACTCCGTGCAGCGCTGGAAGTAGAAGAGGGGGTTATTCATGACTAAGCAACTGAACCCCGTAAACCTGAAACAGGCTGAAACCTTCGCCTTTTGCCATCCTGAGCGCGCCGCTGAGCTGATCGGCTGCACAGTCCGCCAGATACGGGACGGCTTTGATACAGGCGCAGTACCTTACGTGGTGCCCTTTGCGACAGGTAAAGAAGGCGAAAGGCCAACACGATTCGTTGACGTTGCGGCATGGGTAAAGAAGGCGAGTGAGTGATTAATCCTGACCGCTCTGTTACTCGCCAGCAGTGGAAGGAATTCTATTCAGGGCTGCGCGCCCGTGCTTGGTGCGGTGACAAAACGTGTCGGAAGGTGTTGTTCAGAGATATTCGGCCTGTTTACCACTACGAATGGTTAACCAACAGTTTTGAACGCTGGGAATTTCTGGGGTGGTGTTATGGAATGTCTGGCTAATGCTGATTTAGTTGAATTGAAGGTTGTCTACTCGTTCATAGGTTTTTTAACTGCTTTCTTCTTGCGTTGGATTATCTTCAATTAGTTTTTATCTTGGTGGCGTAGTTTCAAGATTGGCGGCTTAACTGCCCGGAGTGATTACGGAAGGATGCCACCCCTTTTACACTCCGTTAAATTCTGAGGGTTTGTTATGTATGAACTAACAAGCGTTCCCGGTAAGAATGGCGCGTGTAGCTATTGCTGTTTATCGTATTCTGACAATCGTAAATACGGTGGTTTTGTCCCGTTCGTTGACCCGATTTATCAGTCAGGTGCTAATACAATTTACGGTTGTGATTGTTGCCAGCATTGTTATAAGACGCTGATTAATATGAACCAGTCAGAACGGTTTCAGTTCTTGTTTAGTGGTAGTGCGTTTAGAGGTCGGAGATTTGACGGTTTTACTGTTCTTTCGGCTGCGCTGGAACAAGGTAGATACCCGCCTGAGTTACCCGCTACCCCGCTATTAAAGCGACCGGATTTAGGTAGCGCTGTAACGATCGGGTCAATTGAATGCGTACACGTTAGCTTGATCAGGTGGAGCGAAACAAAAGGCGTTCCGGTTTACAGGTCTGATCGTTGGCGTGAAGTTAAATATAGGTGGTGAAATGGAATTAACTCCTGAAATAATTCATTTTATTGTTTATTTCTTCTCGTTTTTGTTTTCTGGATTGGTGGCTTTTTTTGTTTTTTCTCTCAGTAGATTAGATCGATTTGTTGAGTGTGAAGAAAAGCCCTTAGAACGGTTTCGCAGAAAGTATCTTCGTATTAAAGAAAAAACTCAAAGAGTCCGCGATAGTCAGAGGCGTGGGTAATTCTAATTGATTCTGGTGTTTCGGGTGGCGAAATGGGTTCTCTGATTGTTAGTTCCGGGTTAAAACAAAGGCAAAGCCTGCCTTTAGATGCGAAAGTGGCAATGACGATTTCGCGAATAAAGCAGTGGTACGAACATTTTGATGGTGATGTGTACGGGTCATTTTCTGGCGGTAAAGACTCCAGGGTAATGATGGACTTGATCTGGTCTATCTATCCAGATGTTCCTGCATTGTTTGTTAATACTGGGCTGGAGTACCCGGAAATAGTCCAGTTTGTAATGGCTAAGAAAAAGCAGGGGTATCCGGTAGATATCTATCGTCCATTACGTACGTTTCGTGATGTTGTGCTTAATGACGGTTTCCCACTGATCAGTAAGAAAACGGCAAACATGATCAGGCGTGTACAGAACCCTACGCCGAATAATGGGGCAACGCGTAATCTGTATCTAACTGGTTTTCGTCGGGATGGTGTTTATAAGCAGGGTAGCAAAATTCCAGAGCGTTGGATGAAGCTTATCGATGCGCCTTTCAAGACAACTGAGGTCTGTTGTGACGTGCTGAAAAAGGAACCGTTCAGGCGTTATCAGCGTGATACCGGACGCTATCCGTTCGTTGGTGTGATGGCAGGTGAAGGCGGTAACCGCTCGACGTTGACTGAGTGCAATGCTTTCACTGCAAAGGCTCCTCAGTCGCGGCCAATGCTGTTCTGGACTGAATCAGATGTTTGGCAATACATCACAGAACGTGGGCTGGATTACGCCTCTGTTTATGATGACCGTGTAGTGAATGGCCAGGCTGTGCCCGGTGAAGCCCGTACAGGCTGTATGTTCTGTGCCTTCGGTGCTCATCTTGAATCAGTACCAAACCGATTCCAGCGTATGGCGGTTAGTCATCCGAAACAGTGGTCGTATTGCATGAATAATCTTGGCATGGGTGAAGCACTGGATTTTATCGGTGTTGAGTATCGGCCTGATCAGCAAATAGATTTGGTCTAAAAATTCAAAGAGTCCGCGATAGTCAGAGGCGTGGGTAACTCTAATTAACTCTGGTATTTTGAGGTGGTTAAAATGGAAATGAAGTCAGTTGTTGAAGTGATGCAGGTAAAGCGTTTTAAGATGGAAGATAACGGCTTTGCTGCAACAACGTTGTATTGTGTCGGCAATGAGTCTGAAGAATCCAACACTAATTCGATGGGGATCGAGATTGTTAAAATGCGCGGTGATTACGAACTTTTCGAAACCATGCGTGGTATGGTTCCCGGTACTCTGGAATTGACGATGTTTCTTAGCCAAGGCGGGAAAGATAAAGCAGAAATGCGCGTCAAGTCTGCTAAGCCTGTTCAAAAGGCTATTAAGTAATGTTTTTCGCGGTTAGATGTTTGATTATTCTGGCCGCGTTTGCGTCTCCGGTTTATGGCGCTGTTTTAGTCTGTGATGGCGATTTACAGTTACGACGTGATGATACCAGAGCAATATGCTCACAGACGTTAAAGTTTGTATCGCCTGAGCTTGAATTAGCAAACGCTATAAATCGGATAGCTGAAGTTTTTGATGTTTTCGATGAACAATTGTTTGCTATTGGTTTTGTCGGTCTGATTTCGCTCTGGGGTATCGGTTTAGCTGCTGGCTTGCTGATATCGCAATTAAGAAAAGCGCGTTAGGAGGTTCTATGTTTTCGTAAACTGATTTTAGTTTTCTTCCTGTTCTACTCTGCTGAATCTTCAGCGGTTGGTTCATTTGTAACGTCTGACGTTGTGTCTAAGATTATCGGTTACCAGACAAATGTTATTGATGTTGTAGCAATAACAGTGCTGTCAATACCGGCCCTTTTAGCCGTCGTTAAAATAGTCGTTTCACTAATTAATAAAATCTGAGGTTCGTATGTTCGAAAAACTGAAAGGATTCAAAAAATCAACAGTTGCTGCTGTAGCTGCTTCTGGTGCTTCTGTGGTCTTTGCAGGTACTGCCAATGCTGCCATTGACGTTACGGCGGTTACAGATGCGCTGGCAGCGTCTGAAACGTCTGCGCATTCTGTAGCGACAGTTGTAATCGGTATCGTTGCTGGTCTGGTCGTCGTCGGTATTATTATCGGCCTCGTTCGGAAGATGTAATGGCGTCCCTCTTCTTGGGGGTTGTTGCTGCCTCTGTCTTTATCGCGGGTATGCGATTGGGGTGGTTTAACTGATCAGGGGGGGCGTTGCTCCCCCTTTTTTGTGGCTTATTCTATGAAAATAATCATCATACTTTTAAATATATTTATTCTGTCTTTTAGTCAAAATTCTTTCAGCTGGAATAAATCAGCTGGCGGTAATTTTTGGACGTGGCCTAGTTCAAGTCCGGTTACGCTGCCGCCGCCTGAAATTGCTGGTGTTAATGTTAGGATTCCTTTCACGGGTGGTAAATGTTCACCGGGTTCGATTTCTGAGTTTAGTGTTCCTTTTTATGATGTTGGCGTGTCTCGTGAAGTTTATATGAGCGGCTGTTTGTATAAGATGCCTGACTTCCCTATTTGTCCTCAGCTTGATTATAATGTTGCTGATATTCATCCTCATTCCTTTCCCGATTCATTTAGCAAATTTAATTTCGCAGGTTGTGAATATTCAGGAACATCGATTAAAGTTGATGATCATTATGAACTTGATATATCTAAATCTATATCTTCTTTGCGTGTTGAATCAGATGATTTAGTTAGTTTGCAGGGTTTTATATCCCCGTCTGATATGACTACTGTTTTAGAATTGGAGTCGACAGGGGCTTCTTATTCCTTCGATTATAAAAGCTCGGCATATATAAATAATTTAGTCTCTTCTGGTGATATATCGTATTCTGATTATTTTATACCTCGATCTGACTTTGAAAGATCGGCATCTATTATTGTTGATTTATTATCTGATCCAACATCAGATTTTTATAATGCATATTCTTCTCAAGTTGAAGCTTATCCAAAAGCCTTGTACTGGCAATACATCGATAAAGACAGTTTTCAAACAAGACATGCAGATTGGGGCTGTTCAGAGTCTGATTGCCGTTATGCTTTTACTCATATACCTACGTCATATGATTCGACTCTTTTTAAATATTTTTACCTTTCTAAGGATTCGGGTGACCTTGTATGTGATATTGCGGCGGTTAGGAAATATGACTTAAAAGCCTGTGCTTTTGAATTATTTGTTCGTCCTGTTAGAGGTGTTTATTGTGGTAATGGCGAAGTAGTAGATAATATAGAAGAATGTTCGAATTGGTGTCCTGAGAAAGACAAGCTTTTAGAAGAAAATGAAGTTTGTGTTTGTTCCGATGATTCGGTCTGGGAACAAGTGCCTTGGTATTTTAGCTGGCTTCCCGGTATTTTAAATGATCCTCCGGCGCAAATGTGTCTGCGTGGTTGTTCTGTTGAATACAACAATCACACTCTCACGTATTCAGCCGGTTTAGCTCTACGTTTAGCGCCTACTGGTGAAATTTGTGCAGATGAAGGGGCTTCGACTCCGCATGTAAAACTGACAGACCTTCTTTCTTTGCGTGAACAATTACAATCAAAAGAATCTGATCTTCCTTATCTTCAGGGTGATGCTGAAAACCGGGGTTTGACGATCCATCCTGATCAGGGTGGTTTTGAGCTTGCTAAGCGTATTTTTTGTGATGCGGGTGTAGGCTGGGTCGAAGGTTGTACAAATATGCAGATTGCATATCTCATTGATGACGCTGGTGATTCTTACCCCGAATCTACTCCCGGTGGAGACCCCGGTGGAGATCCCGGTGGAGACCCCGGTGGAGATCCCGGTGGAGATCCCGGTGGAGATCCCGGTGGAGATCCCGGTGGAGATCCCGGTG
>CAJXNY010000027.1 GCA_913057435.1 uncultured Oceanospirillaceae bacterium
GAATACCTGCCTGTCACGCAGGGGGTCGCGAGTTCGAGTCTCGTCCGTTCCGCCAACCTTCTCTTCAATGTGCTGAAGAGTTTGTAGCTAGCAATAGCAAGCCACGTGTTGGGTGTATAGCTCAGCTGGGAGAGCGTCTGCCTTACAAGCAGAATGTCGGCAGTTCGATCCTGTCTACACCCACCAATACGGAGCGGTAGTTCAGTTGGTTAGAATACCTGCCTGTCACGCAGGGGGTCGCGAGTTCGAGTCTCGTCCGTTCCGCCACTTCTTATCTAAGAGAAGTGGCTTTGTTGTTTCTGGCGTCTGCCAATTTCCTTTCTGTTATTCCTCTTTCTTGTTTGCCCCCTCCATACTTATTTTTGCTGCCCTTGCTTTGACCTGTTGTCGATCTGAACTTTGTGCCGTTACTCTGACGCGCGCGGAGCGCGCTGCTACAGGTGTGCTGAATATGTGTGTAGCAGTTCGCTCCGCGAACGTCCTGCCTCTGGGGCCCGGCTACGCCGTTGCTAAATGGCAGATAAAAAAACGGGCTTCATAAGAAGCCCGGTTCTGGTATTGGCCAGATAAGCCAGTATGAAGGTGTTGCCTTAACGATTAATATTCAGTGTCTGTGGCACGGTGTATTCCAGCAGGCCTTCCTGGCCAAACTCCACCCCGAAACCAGACATTTTGCAGCCGCCAAACGGGGCGTGGGGCAGGACTTCGGCGTGGCCGTTGATCCAGACAGTGCCGCATTCGAGTTGCAGGGCGATTTTTTGCGCCTGTTCAATATCGGCGGACCAGACTGAGCCACCCAGGCCAACGTCGCAGGCATTGGCGCGGGCGATGGCGTCGTCGATCTCATGGTAGCGAATCACCGGTAATACCGGGCCGAACTGTTCTTCATCGACAATGCGCTGGCCATCGGTTACATCGGCCACGATGGTGGGGGGGTAGAAGTAGCCTTTACCTTTCAGTGGCTCGCCACCGCAAAGGATACGGCCGCCATTGGCGCGGGCGTCGTCAACCAGGTCGCAAACCAGATCAAACTGAGCTTTGTTCTGCACCGGGCCGAAGGTAACGCCTTCGTCCATACCGTTGCCAACTGTCTGGGCCTGAGCGATGGCAACCAGCTTCTGACACAGGGCATCGTACTGACTGTCATGGACATAGAGTCGCTTCAGGGCGGCGCAGGTCTGGCCCATATTGATAAACGCCGTCTGGAAAATGGTTTCGGCGATATTGTCGATATCAGCATCGGGCAGGATGATGCCAGCATCGTTGCCGCCCAGCTCCAGGGTCAGTCGTTTCAGGTTGCTGGCAGCGCTGCGCATAATGGTCTGGCCAGTGGGCGTAGAGCCGGTGAAAACAATTTTGCGGATTGTATTATGGCCGGTCATGGCGCTGCCGATGCCTTGTTCGCCGGTCACCACATTCATTACGCCTGCTGGCACCTCGGCGTTGATAATTTCAGCCAGCATCAGCGTATTGAGTGGCGTCAGCCCGGATGGCTTGGCCACCACGGTATTGCCGGTGCGCAGGGCAGGCATGATGTGCCAGACGGCAATCATCAGGGGCCAGTTCCAGGGTGTAATTGAGCCGACCACGCCCAGTGGTTTGCGATGCAGCTCGATGCGCTTGTGCTCGCTGTCTTCCAGTACTTCAACCGGAATGTCCAGTTCGGCGGTGTAGCGGGTCCAGGCAACGGCGCCGCCCACTTCCATCTGGGCCAGAAACATCGGCTTACCCTGTTCCTGCACAATAATGCTGGCCAGGGCATCGGCATTGGCCTCGATGCGATCAGCGATCCGGTGCAGGGCCTGCTTCAGTTCGGCATCCGGGGTGTGCTGCCAGCTTTTAAAGGCCTGCTCAGCAGCGGCGACGGCAACGTCGAGCTGGGCGATGGATGCGTAAGGGCAGGCGGCGACAACGTCCAGTGTTGCCGGGTTGATAACGTCAAAGGTGCCCTGGTCGCCGGTGACGCTATCGCCATTAATAATAAGTTTGTGATCTGTCTGCATGTGGCTGTTCCTTGGTTGCTGCGGCTTGCCCGGTGGGTCTGGTGGTTAATACGCCAGGGACTGGATCAGCCCTGGCGTTGTCTGTCTTGCTATCAGTATTCAGAACGGCACGATCGCCAGCACCTGGACATAAGTGTTGGTATCGCTATTGCCTTGGTTGCTGCTGGCGCTATCGGGGGTATAGAAGCCGAGTAATGGGCTGATGATCAGGTGATCATCGGCGACCCATTCAGCCCATAGGTTGATCTCCTGAGCATCGTTGGTGCCACTGCCGCCGTTGGTGTCGCTGAAATCAAACCAGCTGGCACCCACGGTTAACAGCTCAGTGGGCTGGGCTTTCAGGCCCAGATAATGAATGTCAGAGTCGGTGCCGAAGGGGCCGGCATAGTTAGCGGCGACTTCGCCCTGGAACCAGGTGCCGTAGCCACGGTTAAAACCGAAGAACAGTGGGTCGTAGCCGGTGTCGTAGTGGGTGAAGCGGTAATTCAGTGACGGTGACCAGCTGATATCAGCAAAGGTCCAGCCCGCTTCCAGGTACCAGGCGTTGGTGTCAGCATTGCTGTTGCCCGCTTCCTGCCAGACGTGTTCGCCAGAAAGGAACAGGTTATCCACACCGGCACTGCCCTGATAACGCAGGCTGAAGGTTTTCTGGCCATCACGGGCCGGGTCACCCCCGGCTGCTACATCCAGTCCTTCCATATACAGCGCGGCGACGGTGCCCTGGTCATAAATGTATTCAGCGTTGATCCCGGCCAGTTCCATCTCGGACTGGGCAACGTTGTCGGAGTCCAGCCAGAAAATGTCTGCTCGTGCGCCTTTTTCGCCACCGACACGTAGCACGGCGGTTTTATTAAAGGCTTTGCGGGCTGCCAGCCAGTATGCGCCGCCCCGGTCCAGCTCTGCGCCGAAACCGTCACCCATATTCAGTGCGTCGCCGTTGATCAGGAAGCCGTCGCCCAGGGTCAGATTCTGGCTGCCTGCTGAGAACTCGAACAGTTCAGTGCGCAGGCCGAGGTAAAGATCTTCGATCTCGGTTTCGCGCTCGTTGCCGGTGGTGCTGCCCAGCGCATCGCCATCACCCCAGGTACCGGAGCTGAGCAGGTTGGCAGCGCCAAACAGGCTGAGTCTGTCATTGAGTGCATAGCTGCCGGACAGGCCATATTTGGCGTAGGCTTCGGTCCAGCTCGGGCTTTTTTGTGCGGCCGGGCTGTAGCGTTCTTCACTGCTGAACTGACCGATAATCAGCTCCAGGTCAGCATTGAGTTCGGTGCCATCTTCGTTGATCAGGCTATAGGCCGATGCCATGCCGGAGGCACTGCTGATTGCTGCGCCGAGCAGCAGGGCAGATGCGTTGCGCATTAATCGGGTTGTCATTGTGGTGTTCCTCTGCGGATTCTTGTTATTGGAGACAGCGCTGGGCAGTACGGCAGGGGTGGTTGACGGCTACCAGGGCATAGCCATCAGCTTACCCAGCCGTTGCCAACAGGGTTTACAGGCTTTGTAGGGAGTTGTGAGTAGATGTAACAGGGCGTAAACGAGGCGGGATTAACTGGCTGTCGGGGTGAAGTTAACCAGTGCTTGCTGGCTTTGCTCATAGCAATGCTGTAACTGGAGCAGCTGTTCCTGGTGATGATGCTCGCTGTGTTCCAGTTGCTGGCAGAGCCGGTTCAGTTGTTGCAAACCGAAGTTGGCGCTGGCGCCAGCCAGGGTGTGGGCATGGGTTGTCAGGGCTGCCAGGTCGCGGGTTTGACAGGCTCGCTCCAGCTGCTGCAATTGCTGTTCGGCCTGTTGCTGAAACTGGCCAAGCAGGCGCTGGAAGCGCTCCGAACCCAGCAGCTGGTGATGCTGGCTCAGCAGCTGGGTGTTCAGCAGCATATCGGTGGTGGGGGCTGCAGGCTGGCTGTTAACGTCTTTGTCGCTCAGCAGTTGCTGCAAGTGTGCATACTGCAGGGGCTTGGCCAGCACGCCATCCATGCCCGCACTCAGCCAGCGTTCGCGCTCCGCCGGGGTGACCGAGGCGGTGAGGGCAATAACAGGCACGCGGGCTTTGTCGGGCTGAGGGTGATTGCGCATCCGGCGGCAGGTTTCCACGCCATCCATATCGGGCAGATGAATATCCATCAGTACCAGATCAAAGTGATGATCGGCATGTAACGATAGCGCGGTGTAACCATCGTCGGCAATAGTGACCCGGTGGCCATCATGACTGAGCAGACCCTCGGTGACGTGCTGATTGATCGGGTTGTCTTCGACCAGCAAAATTTCTTTAGGTAACGCTGCAGGTGGCAACGGCTCGCTGCTTTTTATGCCAGTCACGGTGTTGCCCTTTGCACTCGTCAGGCCTTGCTGGGCCAGCGGATAACTGATCTCAAACCAGAACTGGCTGCCGTGGTCGGGCTGGCTGGAAAAGCCGATCTGGCCCTGTTGCAGTTCGACCAGCTGTTTGCAGATTGCCAGCCCGAGTCCGGTGCCACCAAAGCGGCGGGTGATGGAGCTGTCGGCCTGGCTGAAGTGTTGAAATATACGGGGCTGGGCGTCTGCTGGAATGCCAATACCGGTGTCTGTGACTTCAATCCGTAATGTTCGGTGCAGGTCCTGGCTGCGCAGCTGAAGCCGAAGGCTGATCTGGCCCTGGGCGGTAAATTTCAGGGCGTTACTGGCCAGATTTTGCAAAACCTGCATCAGGGCCCGGCGGTCACCCAGCAGTGGCGGTGCATCGGCGGGGCTGCGGACGATCAGTACCAGTCCTTTCTGTTGGGCCTGGGGGCGCAGCAGGGCGCTGATCTCCTGCAGGCACTGTGCCGGGCAGAAGGGGTGTTGCTCCAGCTGCTGGTGGCCGGTTTCGGCTTTGGTGAAGTCGAGGACATCGTTGAGGATGGCCAGTAATGACTCGCCCGACTGGTAGAGGGTGTTGATCTGCTGACGCTGGGCCGGGCTGAGTGAGTCGTTCAGCAGTAGCTGGGCCATGCCCAGAATACCGTTCATCGGGGTGCGTATCTCGTGGCTCATGGTGGCCAGGAACTGGGATTTGGCCTCATTGGCAGCCTCGGCTTTCTGTTGCGCCAGCACGGCCTGCTGGCGGGCCTGGCGTTCACTGATGTCGGTGACCGAGCCCTCATAGCACTGCAGCTGTTGCTGTTCATCCAGTACTCGACGGGCGGAAATCGCAATATCAAGCTGACGGCCATCGCGGTGGTACCAGCGGGTTTCAAAACTGATCAGCTGATCATTGAGCAGTAACCGGCCGAGAAAGCGACGCAGGTCGGCCGGGTCGCAGAAGCACTGCTGGCCAATATCGTCGATGGCGTGGATAAACTGTGCCGGGCTGTCATAGCCCAGCAGTCGGGCCAGCGCGGGGTTGGCCGAGGTAAAACGGCCTGCCGGGCTGGCCTGGAAAATACCCTCCACGGCGTTTTCAAACAGTGAGCGGAAGGCCAGTTCTGATTGCTCCAGGCTCTGATAGAGCTTGGCGTTTTCGATGGAGATCGCCGCCTGAGCTGCAAGAATTTGCAGGGTTGCCAGCCGTTCACGGGTAAATACGGACCGACTCTGGGTGTTTTCCAGATACAGCAGGGCGCTGAGCTCGCCGTGGTAGCTGATCGGCAGACAGAGCAGAGAGCCATGCTGGTGGCTGCGGACGTAGGGGTCCTGCATAAACATTTCATGCTGGCCTGGGTCACTGAGCACCACGGTTTCCCGGGTGCGGGCACTGTAATGCAGCAGGCTGACGGGCAGCTGATCCCCGCCTTCGGCGAGGGGGCGTTGCTGGAAAAACTGCGGTGGTTGCTCCAGCCCGGCCTCGGCTTCAATCCAGAGTGTTTGCTGGCGGTTCAGCACCAGCAGCACCCGTTCGGCGCCGGCGTTTTCCAGTGCCAGCTGCATCAGTCGTCCCAGTAACTGCTCCAGCACAATCTCATCGGCGATGGCGTGGGAGGCTTTGATCACGGCAGCCGTTTCGAAGCCGGGGTTGTCCAGCAGAGCCGGTGCGGGCTGATCAGGATGTTGTGTTTCACCGGTCAGGGTCAGCGTGAAGCCACTGATTTGTGGGTAGCGCTGGCTCAGATGCTGCAGTTTGGCCAGTGCGTCCAGCCGCTGGTAGTAGCGCCAGGCATCGCGCAGATAGGTATGACCGATGCTGGTTTTATGCCAGTCCAGATAAAACTGACCGGCCCGTTCACAGCACAGTGCCTGCCAGAGGTGAAAGCCCTGAGCCGCGGCCAGTTGGATGGCCTGTTCATAGGCGTCCATGGCCAGCTGAGGACGCTGCTGTACCCGGTAAAGTTCGGCGTCGATCAGGGCCAGGTGATGTTGATGGTTAGCCGGGTTGTGGCGGTTCCAGCGGCAGCACTGGCGGCGTATCTGGCGGATGCGGCTGAGTCGACTTTGTTGCATCAGGATAGATGTTTCAGGCAGCAGGGCGATCAGTACCAGGGCGTGGATCACCTGAAACAGCGGGTCGGTAAAGGTGCCGCCAATGTAGCTCAGATAGTGCTCGCCTGTCTGGCAGTGCTCCAGCGCTTCGCTGTGGCGGCCAAACAGGTAGCACAGCAGGGCTTTGTAATAGTGGTGCAGGCAGATAGCGGTGCGGTGGTTGCTGCGCTGGTGTTCGGCCAGCATTGCCTGTTCCTGATAAAACTGACCGTCCAGCTGCCAGGGCTGATCACCGGGCTGGCGCAGGTTCTCGACCATCTGCAGGACAAAGTTGGAATACTGGATCGACTGCTGCTGGCCGGAATGTTCCAGCTGTTGGCAGTAGCGTTCAAGCTGTTGCTGCAGCTGAGTCAGGTTATCGGTCAGCGGCAGGGAGTACTGGAACCAGGCGGCCAGGCAGTAGGCACCCCACTCACTGTCGCCACGGGACTGGGCCAGCTGATAGCCCTCAAGCAGGGTCTGTTGCGAGTGGCTAAGAGGCTCTTTCCAGTGCTGGGCATAGGTGCTGAACAGGTAGAGCGTCTGCTGGTGGCCGGGTTGTTGCGGGTCGCTGATATGCAGGCAGGCCTGGCGAGCCAGTTGGTAGCCCTGTTCCAGGGCGCTGTAGCGGCTGCACAGAATGCCACCAAATCCGGCCAGTGCCTGGGGCGCGCTGTCGCTAAGGCCATAGCGCAGGGTCAGTTCCAGCTGGGTGGCCATCACCAGCGGGCGCAGGCTGGAGCTGGAAAACTTAATCACCCCGAACATCCGCGCCAGGATTGGCAGTGCGGCTTTGATATAGGGGTCCGTCAGGCGTGGCAGGCAGGCAAGTTTATCCGCCGGGGTTTTGAGCAGTAACCAGCGACAGCGCAGCTGGCTGCGCAGGTTTTGCCAGCGATTGGGCTGGCGAGGCAGGTGGATACCCAGCAGGGCCAGCACCGCCAGTCCCAGTTCCAGTGCCTGATCGAAGCGATTACGGGCGACTTCTGCCTGAATACGGATTTCATACACCCGGACTTTGTCCAGCAGCTGGTGTGCGTGCTTTAACACCAGCTCGCTGAGCTGTTGCATAGCACTCAGGTCGTTGCGTAACCAGGCCATTTCGGCGGCGTTGTTATGCAGGTTCAGGGTCAGCGAGTAATCGGTTTGCCAGCTGTTCGTTGCCAGTAGCGACAGCCCGGTTTGCAGGTAGCTGTCGGCGGCCGTGAACGCTGCCGTTGTCCGCGCCCGGCTGGCAGCTTGCAGATTGAGTGCGGCCAGAGCGTGGCGCTCAGGGTCGTTATTTAGCAGCGGGCGGGCCAGATTCAGGTGATGGCTCAGGTCGAATATCTGCTGGTCGGTTTCGTCCGGCTCTCGCTGTTGTTGCAGTAGCTGGCCGATGGCCTGGTGGCGGTTGGGTCGTTGTGCGGCGGGAATCAGTGAGTAAGCGGCCTGCTGAATACGTTCATGGATAAATCGGTACTCAAGAACCGTTCCGCTGTCGGCCTGCAGGGTAGTGCAGGGCTGAGTCAGCTGGTAGCGATCATCCAGCGGGATTAACAGGCCTTCCTGCAGGGCGGGCCACAGATCCGTGGCGGTCTGTTCAAGAGGGGCTGTCAGCCTGTTCGCGGTGTCGGGGCCAGTATCGTGATCGAGGCTGGCCAGTTGCTGCAGGCTGAATGTGCTGCCCAGACAGGCGGCGTCCTGCAACCGTTCACGGGTGGGCTGGGGCAGTTTCTGGATCTGCTCAACCATCAGGCTGACCACATTGTCGGTCATCGCCTGTTGCTGAATCTGTTGCTCATCCCACTGCCACTGTGGGTGTTCAAAGTGGATCAGCTGCTGTGTATGCAGAGTGTTTAAAAACTGATTGAGGAAAAACGGGTTGCCCCGGGTTTTCTGTTCGCAGATCAGCGCCAGTGCCCGGCACCGCGCGGGTGGGCAGTGCAGGGTTGCAGAGAGTAGCTGGCAGATGGCCTGGCTGTTCAGGGGGGCCAGTTGTAGCTGTGGCAGGGCGTGCTGGTTGATCCACTGCTGCACTGGATGTTCGGCATTCAGCGGGTCGGCCCGGTAACTGGCGATCAGCAGTAGCTGGGGCAGCGGTTGATGTTTGAGCAGGCGGTCAAGCAGAGTCAGAGAGGCCGGGTCTGCCCAGTGCAGATCATCCAGAAACAGCACCAGCGGTTGCAGCGGGCGGGTAAATGTACGCAGCAGTTGCAGGATCAGCCGGGAAAACCGTTGCTGTTCCTCGTTGGCGCTTAGTGGCTGGAGTGCGGGCTGAGGGCCGATGATCAGCGCCAGTTCCGGGATCAGTCGCAACAGCACCTGGCCTTGCTGGCCCAGCTCGGCGTTCAGCTGTTGCTGCCACTGCTGCAGCTGCTGCGGTGATTCGGTGAGCAGCTGGCGGATCAGGCTCTGCAGGGCCTGGACGATCGCCGAGTAGGGGCGGTTGCGCTGGAAAGGGTCGAATTTCCCGCTGAAAAAACGCCCTTTCAGCTCGTGTACCTGCTGGCGAATTTCATGGGCCAGGGCACTTTTACCAATGCCTGGCCGACCTTCGATCAGCAGGCTGTGCTGTTGGCCATTGGCCACCTGCTGGCAGTATTGCTGCAGCTCGGACAGGGTGCTGTCTCGGCCATAGAGCTGCTGGGGCAAGGTGAAGCGGCGGGAGGGGTCCTGCTGGCCCAGTGCAAACGCGTCGATTGACCGGCTGTCTTGCCAGCTCTGCTGACAACGCTGCAGATCTTGCTGTAGCCCCGTGCTGGATTGATAGCGCTGGCTGGCATCTTTGGCCAGTAATTTCAGCACGATCTGTGCGACCTGCGCCGGTATCGCGGGGTTGAGCTGGTCGGGTGACAGCGGCTGACGGGCAATATGATCGTGGATCAGCTGGGCGGGATCATCGCTGATGAACGGCGGCTGGTGAGTCAACAGCTGGTAGAGGGTAGCCCCCAGGCTGTACAGGTCGGTGCGGCTGTCGATTGCCCGGTTGATTCGCCCGGTTTGTTCCGGTGCCAGCCAGGGCAGACTGTCGGCGGCCAGCTGCACATGGTGCCAGCCCGCCTGCTCCCGGGTGAGCCGGGTAGCATGGGACAGATCCAGCAACCAGACCTGCTGGGTTGCCACATCGAACCAGAGGTTGTCCGGGCTGATCCGTTTGTGGGTGACGCCCGCTTCATGCAGTCGCCCCAGCTGTATGCTGACCTGCAGGGCGATACTCAGCCCCTGCTGCCAGTTGAAGCCGGGGCTGGCTAACAGTGTGCTCAACGGCAGGCCGGTGACGGGCTCAAACAGGCTGATGCGGGGGCTCTGCTCTGGCTGCCGGGGCAGGGGCTGCAGGACCGCTAGCGGTGATAATTCACGCAGCAGGCTCAGCTCATGGCCGTAGCGCTGCAGCTGGCTGTCGTCATGCAGCTGGCGCAGCAGTATGGGGCGTTGTTGCTCAAGCGATTGAGCCTGATAAAGGCTGTAGTGGCGGGTCTGTTGCAGCCGCTGGAGGATGCGGTAGCCCGCCAGAGTACGCATCTAGTTCAGCTCGCCTGCGAACATGTAGCCCGCACCATGGGCGGTGAGAATAAAGTGCGGGTCGGCGGGGTTGTCCTGTAACTTGCGCCGCAAGCGGCCGATCAGTACATCCACCGAGCGGTCATTCGGGGTCCATTCGCGATCATGGATCGCATCCATCAGCTGATCCCGGGACAGCACGGTACCGGCGGCGTTAACCAGTGCCTGCAGCAGCTTGAACTCGCCTTCAGGGAGCCGCTCCTGTTGTTGTTCGGGGCTGCTGAGCAGGCGCTTGCTGCCGTCCAGCTGCCAGCCCTCAAAATGCCATAAAGCCGCTGCCCCCTGGTTGCTGTTACGACCGTCCTGTACTCGCCAGAGCAGATTTTTCGCCCGCACCAGCAGTTCACGTGGGTTGAAGGGTTTGGTGACGTAGTCATCGGCACCCAGCTCCAGCCCGACGATACGATCGATCTCATCGCCGCTGCTGGTAACCAGAATAATTCCCACCTTGCTGACCGCCCGCAGCTCACGGGTCAGAGTCAGGCCATCTTTGCCGGGCAGGTTAATATCCAGCAGCACCAGGTCGATCTGTTCACTGACGACCTGCTGGGCCAGGTCGTTGGCCTGAGCGGTTTCACTGACCTGATAACCGGCCTGTTCCAGATAGCTGGCCAGCAAGGAGCGGGAAGCGAAATCATCTTCAACGATCAGAATATGGGCGTTTTCATACTGCATAGGCGCGCTCTTTGCTGAGTTAGCGGAAGGTCGTAGCGGCAGTCTAGCAACAGCACGGAATCGCATAAAGTCTGTTTCCTTGTCAGTGTCAAATGGAATTTATTCAACTAAAACAAAGAATTGAGTTTTAATTTCGAGTTTGTATTACATCTGGTTACATCAGTGTACAACTTACTACAAAAGCGAAGAATTATATTTACAGCCAGCCGGTAGCGTTAGTGTGGTCGGTCAGCGTGCTGGATCTGTCCGGTCGGCCGAGCCGAGGTGAATACCCATAAAAATAAATCCATGGAGTGATGGCCTTGAACAACAAACTCAAACGCGCCCTGTCGGGTGGTGGTGTGCTGGCACTGGCGAGCCTGATGGCTGCGCCGCTGTCTGCGGCCTCGCAGTCGGGGGCGCAACTGCTACAGGAACGGTGTACGTCCTGTCATACCCCCACCGCAGACGGTGGCCTGAGCCGTATCAGTGAGCAGCGTAAAACCCCCGAAGGCTGGATGACCACCCTGAACCGGATGCAGAGCCAGCGCGGTTTGCGTATCTCTGCTGATGAACGACGGGCGATTATCAAGTATCTGGCGGACACCCAGGGGCTGGCCCCGGCGGAAACATCCGGCAAACGCTACCTGCTGGAACAGACCCCCAATGTGCTGGACGACACGCCTGCTGAGTACGCCGAGATGTGCGCCCGTTGTCACTCGGGCGCGCGCTTTGCTCTGCAGCGGCGCACTGAGGGGGAGTGGGAGCGGCTGGTGCATTTCCATATGGGCCAGTTCCCGACCCTGGAATTCCATGCCCTGTCCCGTGATCGGGCCTGGTTTGAGCTGGCGGTCAGTGATGTGGTGCCGCAACTGGCAACAGACTTCCCGCTGAAGAGCACCGCCTGGGACCAGTGGCAGCAGGCTGATAAGCCCGCACCTGCGGGTGGCTGGACAGTGGCTGGCTACTTGCCAGGCAAAGGTGAGTTCAGTGCCACGCTGACTCTGAATGCGAAAGGCGATGATCACTATGGGTTGACGCTCAGTGGTCAGTACGCGGATGGTTCGCCGTTAACGGGCCAGGGCAGTGCGGTGGTGTACACCGGCTATGAGCTACGGGCGAGCCTGACGGTGGCTGGGGTGAAAATGCGCCAGGTGCTGGCACTGTCTGCCGATGGCAGCCGGATGCAGGGACGAATGTTCCCGCGCGGCGCTACGGAGATGGGCGGCGAGCTGAGTGCAATTAAGGCCGGACACTCCGCTATTCTGGCCATCAGCCCGGCGTATATCCGTCAGGGTGAGAGTCGCACACTGACGCTGACCGGTAATGGTCTGACTGGCAAGGTGCGCCTGGCGTCCGGACTGAAGCTGGATCAGGTGATATCACGCAGTGCGACCCAGCTGGTACTGAAAGTCAGTGCGCAGTCGGGGGCGCAACCAGGGCTGCGCCGCATCCAGGTCGGTAGTTCTGCAATGCAGGTAGCGTTATACGACCAGCTGGTACGGGTGGATGTTGTTCCTGCAGACTCGATTGCTCGGGTGGGCGGTAATGGCGGTAAGCAGGCCAAGGTCAACGCGACGTATCGGGCAGTGGGTTATGCCGCCGGTAAAGATGGCAAAGCGGGTACCGAAGATGATCTGGCGCTGGGTTATATGCCTGCCAGCTGGAGTCTGAAGCCGTTTGATGCGGTGGCTGAACACGATAAAGATCTGGACTATGCCGGGACTATCGATGCCCGTGGGGTGTTTACGCCGGGTGATGCCGGGCTGAATCCTGAACGCAAGATGTCCACCAATAACGTGGGTCAGCTGGCGGTGGTCGCTACGGTGAAGACAGTGGCCACGGAACAGCAGGGCCAGGCCCGCCTGCTGGTGACGGTGCAGGATTATATCAAGTCACCGCTGCAGTAAATCCGAGCGTGATAGCAACCTCCGAACTACGTACCGGGCACTGTGCTCAGGCGTAATGATAAATACAAGGTGAGGTGCCCCATGGGGTCTTTAACACTGGTTAAGCCCAATCTGCATCTGGTGGATGTGGATAGCCGTCGTATGTTGTTTCATGTGCCTTCAAGCAGTCTGTTCGAGCTGGATCCACTGGGCCGCGAATTGATCGAGCTGTTTGAGGCTCAGGGTGATCTAAGTGCGCCGATGCTGCGTGACCACTTTGCCGATCGAGCATCCCCACAGGCTGTCAAAGAAACTCTGGAAGAGCTGAAATCGCTGGAAATTGTCCACGACAGTGGCGCCGTTGCCAGCTATAACCCCAGGCCTAAACCGGTCAAAAATTTCCCGTTGACGACAATCGTTCTGAACGTGAATACCGGCTGTAATCTCAGCTGCACCTACTGCTATAAAGAAGACCTCACCACACCCTCCCAGGGTGACAAGATGAGCTTCGAAACGGCGGTAAAGTCGGTCGAAATGCTGTTGCAGGAATCACCGGGTCAGCCCCGCTATAACGTGGTGTTCTTCGGTGGTGAGCCGCTCAGCCATATGCCAGTGATCCGACAGGTTGTGACTTACTGTGAGGAGCGCTTCGCCAGTCTGGAAGCACAGGTTGATTTCACCCTGACCACTAATGCCACGTTGCTGAATGAGGCGCTGATCGAGTACTTCAATGACCATCGTTTTGGTTTGACCGTTTCCATGGATGGCCCTGAAGCCATGCATGATAAAAATCGCATTACGGTGGGGGGGCAGGGCACCTATGCCGTGGTACGGCGTAAAGCGCAGATGTTGCTTGAGCGTTATAGCGCAAGGCCGGTGGGTTGTCGTGTCACCTTGACGCGGGGGATTACCGATGTGGAAACCATCTTTGATCACTTGCACCGGGAGCTGGGCTTTACCGAGGTGGGTTTTGGCCCGGTGACATCAGGGGATATCACGGCGTTCAATCTGACCGCCGATGAGATGGTGGACGTGTTCGCTGGCATGAAACGACTGGGGCAGCAATACCTGGAGGCTGCGCTGGCGCACCGCAGTATGGGCTTTGGCAACATGCATCAGTTGATGACGGACCTGCATGAGGGCAATAAAAAGCAGCTGCCCTGCGGTGCCGGGGTCGGCCTGCTGGCGGTGGATACCCAGGGCGGGTTGAATCTGTGCCATCGCTTTACCGGCTCGGAGATGCCGTTATTCGGCGATGTTGATAACGGCATTGATAAGCCCGCGCTGGCTGCCTTTGTTGAGGGGCGTCTGGATCGCAGCAATACCGGCTGTGAAACCTGCCGCATCCGCAACATCTGTTCTGGCGGTTGCTATCACGAAAGTTACGCGAAATACGGCGATGCGACGACGCCGTCCTACCACTACTGTGACCTGTTGCGAGACTGGGTTGATTTCGGGGTGGCGGTGTATTCGCAAATCATGGTCGAGAACCCGGCGTTCTTCGACACCTATGTATCGCCAAGAAGGAGCGCTTAGATGAAGCATCTGAAATCGTTTAATAAGAAGGCGCAGCTGCTGGAGAAAGCTGTGGCCGATGGAACTACCGAAGACGTTGTGGCCATGCAGACGGTGGTTGGCTGTACCTCCACCAATGACCCAGGCTGGGAAGTCGACCCGTTCGGCGGGCTGGGCTCGCTCTGTCAGCCGATGGAGTCTGATCTTTATGGCTGCGCCGATGCCTGCTGGTGGCCTGCGCAGGTGCCAGACACCATGAGCACTCACCCAGGCTGGTCGCAGGATGTGGCGAAGGCCAATGAAGACTGGCGTCAGATCGACAGTGTATTCCCGGATGAAGACTGAGGAGCCAACCATGAAACTGACTCAAATGTATAAAGCCAGTGCGATCACCCTGGCCCTTGGCAGCGCCGCGTTACTCAGTGGCTGCGCCAGTACCGGCAGCGGGGATACGGCGATGGTGGCGGGGAAGGAGTATCTGCTGACCTCCACCCGGCCGAATCTGCTGCATGTGGTGGATGTGGAAACCAATAAGCTGCTGCGCAGCTGCAAAATTCCCGGCATCTTTGGTTCTAACTCAATCGTACCGTCCCCGGATGGCCGTATCGCCTATGTACTGACCAATAAGTGGGAAGATGTATACGGCTTTGATATCACCAATTGTGAGAAGGTGTTTTCGGCGAAGCAGTCATACCAAAATGTACAGATCAAAACGATTATCTCGCTGGCGGTGAGCCCGGATGGTAATGAGCTGTATACGGTGCAGAACCCGGTGGTCAAGCATGCGGACCGGTTTGAAGTGCAGCAACCCCGGCTGGCGGTGTTTAATACCGCTGATGGCCTGAATGCCCGGGCAAAGCGTTTTTACCCGGTTGACCGGCGGATTACCAAAATTGGTGCCATGGATAATGGCGAGGTAATTCTCGGTGGTGCCGATCTGAAAGCGATTGATCCGAAAACAGGTGACATCCGCGTATTGAAAAAGCTGCAGAACTGGCAGCGTCCAGCGGATAAATGGGTTGCCCCGGATGCCTTTGCTATGCAGGCTCAGGGAGAACATGTGGGTGAATATATCCTGCCGTACTTCACTATCAAGTGGAACGGTGCGCCGGGTGAGATGGAAAAAGCAGAGTTCTGGTGGGGCATGAACCGCATTGATCTGGCCAGTGGTAAGCTGGAATCTAATGAGCTGGTGCCATTCGAGTTTATATTCTTTAATCTGGTGACTGATCCCAATAATCCTGACATCGTGTATGGGGCATTTAATAACCTGTCCAAACACAGTGTCAGCCAGCATAAAACCCTGGCCACCGAAGACCTTGAGCACACCTACTACACCATTAATATGACCCGCGATGGCTCCCGTCTGTATGTGGGTGGCACCTCCAGTGATATTTCTATTCATGACCCGAAGACATTGAAGAAAACCGGTAGCATCCAGTTGCCCGGTGATATGTCGACGGCGGATATGCGTATCGCTCGTTTACGTGATTGATCTGCGCGAGTTGGGCATCGCTGTCGGTTAGTTATGCGATAGTGTGCCTTGAATGGTATCAGCGGTTGTTGTACTGAGATCGCTGATTGTGCCTGCGGCGTGCTGTAAATAGCACGCCGTTTTAAATTTGTTAGTGGTTTTCTACGAATGTGCTCTTTTCCTGAGCCGCCAGCCGCTATATATTCGAGGTATTCGACGGGTACTCTGTGCCTGGCCACCGTTTAGATTAAAGCAAGTCGGGAACGCTATGATAGACATTGAAGTCGCTGCTTTAACTGAGTTATGCCCTGACCCGATAATTGGGGTTGATGCTAAGGGTATTGTGAATATCTTCAATCCGGCAGCAGAGTCTCTGTTGCAGTATCGTGTTGCTGATGTACTGGGCAAGATGAGTATTGTTGATATTTATGGTGGCATTGAGCGTGCGCGCAGAGTCAAGGGCTTGCTCGAAGACGGTGCCCAGTATGGTGGTATCGGGCGACTGGAAGGTTATGAAACCGAGGTGTATGCCAAAGATGGCTGCCGTATCCCGATTAGGCTGTCTGCTACATTGATGGACCCTGCCGGTTCTTTTGCCCACGGCAGTATCGGGTTTTTTCATGATCAGAGCGCCCGCAAAAAGCTTGAAGCCCGCTTGAAAGAACTCTCCGTGACCGATGATCTGACTGGCCTGCATAATCAGCGTCACTTTTACGAAACCGTTGAAGCAGAACTTGAGCGTGCCCGTCGCTACGGTCGTGCTCTGTCGCTGATCTGTATCGATCTGGACAAATTCAAGCAGGTTAATGATGAATTGGGCCATTTGGAAGGCGATCGGGTACTGCGGTTTATCGGCAAAGTAATTCGTCGGGATCTGCGTAAAGCGGATAAGGCATTTCGTTACGGTGGCGATGAATTTATGATTATCCTGCCGGAAACTGAAATTGTTTCCGCTGAGCTATTGGCTGATCGCCTGCGTGTCCGCTTCAATGAGTACGCACCTTATAATAACGGCAAGAGTCAGATCCGCGAGTTTGATCTGTCACTAAGCCTGGGGGTTACGGTGACCGATGGTTATGAAACGGTCGAAGAACTGATCAACCGCGCCGATAAGGCGATGTACAAAGCCAAACAGGCGGGCGGTGATCGCTATATGGTCGTACCTAAACCTGCATCTTAATCTGTGTCGGGCACTGGTTATGTCTGCCCGGCCCCATCCAGCGCCCGCTGGGTGCTTCATGTTCCCCCGATTGGCCCTGTTAATCCCTTTCTTCGTCACATACGCTGTGGCGACCTGACTCATCAGGTATATCTGCCTGATTGCTGTGAGTTGACTTCATGACTGAATCTATTGCCCATCTGCTGACGCCGGTTAAAGTGCCGGTGACGACATTGACCTCTTCACTTTATCGACGCAAGGGACTGGATGTCCGGCTATTGAGGCTGGATCAGATCGGTGACGGCGTCAGTGGTAATAAGTGGTACAAGCTGCAGCATAACCTGCTGGCTGCCCATCAACAGGGTGCTGCCCGGGTGCTCAGCTTTGGTGGGGCCTGGTCCAACCATATCCATGCGCTGGCCTGTGCCGGGCACCGCTTTGGCATCGCCACGGTCGGCGTTATCCGGGGTGAACCGGAGAATGCCAGTAACCCGATGCTGCAGGACGCACAACGCTGGGGCATGCAGCTGCAGTTTGTCAGCCGGGCAGAGTATCGCCGACGCCATGATACTGACTATCTGCAACAGCTCCAGCAGCAATGGCCTGGGGCATGGATTGTGCCGGAGGGAGGCAGTAACCCTCTGGCATTGAAAGGTCTGGCGGGATTGGTCGGGCAGATCCAGGTGCAGCAGCTGCAGCCGGATTACCTGATTACCGCCAGTGGTACTGGTGGCACTCTGGCGGGGTTGATTGCTGCTGCCCCTGCATCCTGGCGCATCCTGGGCGTTGCTGTGCTAAAAGGCGCGGGATTTCTGTATCAGGATGTGCAGCAGCTGCTGGGCCGTGCCGGGGTGCAGCCACAGGCTCACTGGGCTATTGATCTGCAGGGGCATTGCCGGGGATACGCCAGAACCACGCCGGAGCTGCTGGCGTTTATGGCTGATTTTGAACAGCAGCATCAGCTGTCACTGGAGCATGTGTATACTGGCAAAATGCTGTTCCGGTTGGAACAGCTGATTGAACAGGGCGCATTCAAACCTGGCAGTCGTATTTTGGCACTGCACACCGGCGGGTTGCAGGGGCGACGAGGCCTGGCTGGATAAGCCAGCTGTTTATCCAGATTTTACAGGGTAGAGCTGTACTCAGCCCGGTAGACGCCTATGCGTCCCTGTATCGCACACTTATAATGCGCAATTGGTATGTCGCACCGCAGTAACTACGGGAGAACAGATGGATTACTTTCGCAACATCGGCCTGATTGGTCGTCTGGGCAGCAAAAATGTCGTTGATACCCTCAAGAGCCTGATCCGTTTTCTGAATGATCAGGGCTTGAATGCGATATTAGATGAGCGTATTGCCGAGATGATGCCGGGCCATGGCCAGCAGGTATGCAAGCAGAAAATGATGGGCGAAATCTGCGATCTGGTGATTGTCGTCGGTGGCGACGGCAGCCTGCTGGGCGCAGCCCGTTCACTGGCGCAGTTCCATATCCCGGTACTGGGGGTTAACCGCGGTAATCTGGGTTTTCTGACTGACATTGCCCCGGATGAGATCGAACAGAAGGTTGCTGAAGTACTGGACGGTAAATACACCGTTGAGAGTCGCTTCCTGATTGATGTGACCGTTAAGCGTAACGGCGAACCTATCGGTGAAATGGTGGCACTTAATGATTGCGTATTGCACCCTGGTAAAGCGGCACGAATGATCGAATTTGAACTCTATATCGAAGGGCAGTTCGTATATACACAGCGTTCTGATGGCCTGATCGTCTCGACGCCGACTGGATCAACAGCTTATGCGCTGTCCGGGGGCGGGCCGATTATGCACCCGAAACTGGATGCGCTGGTACTGGTGCCGATGTTCCCGCACACCCTGTCCAGTCGGCCGATCGTGGTAGATGGTAACAGTGAGCTCAAGCTGGTGATTAGTGAGCGCAATGAAACCTACCCGGCGATCTCCTGTGATGGTCAGAATGACATCAGCTGTGCGCCCGGTGACACCATCACCATTCATAAGAAGCCGCACAAACTGAAATTGCTGCACCCGTTAAATTACGATTTTTACCAGACCTGTCGCGAAAAGCTGGGCTGGGGCACAAAACTGGGAGGTTGAAGCGTGGCGGATCTGCAAGGGTATGATCTGATCGGCGATATACACGGCTGTGCCCAGAGTCTGGAAATTCTGCTGGAGCGGTTAGGTTATTGTCGTAAAGATGGCGTCTACCAACACCCACAAAGACAGGTCGTCTTTCTGGGGGATATCGTTGACCGTGGCCCCCGTATCCGGGAAGCCGTGCAGCTGGTACGAGGCATGGTAGATGCAGGCAGTGCACAGATTGTGATGGGTAACCATGAATACAATCTGCTGTGCTATCTGACAAAAGCAGAGCAGGGGGAGCACCCTTATCTGCGTGAACGCACACCACGCCACCACCGGATTCTGAAGGAAACGCTGGAGCAGTATGCAGCGTACCCGGAAGAACTGGAGTCGTTGCTGGCCTGGATTATGGAGATGCCGCTGTTTCAGGAGTTTGACAATTTCCGCGTGGTACACGCCTGCTGGCATCAGCAGCTGGTCGACCAGCTGGCGCAGGAATACGGGGTGAACCACCTGACCCCGGCGATGTTACAGCGCTCTGCCAATCACGGCACCTTTGAGTGGGTTTTGCTTGATCGCCTGCTGCGAGGCACTCATCTGAAACTGCCAAATGATGAAGTGATGATCAGCCGGGATGGTTTTAAGCGAAAATTTTTCCGTACTAAATTCTGGGCCTGTGAGCCGCAGTTTTATGCCGATGTGGTGTTCCAGCCGGACCCGTTGCCCTCTCATTTTGCCCGCCGGGCCTTGAGTCCGCAGGAATACGACGACCTGCTGTACTACGGTGAAGATGAGAAGCCGCTGTTTATTGGTCATTACTGGCGCGAAGGTCAGCCAGAGCCGATTACCGACAACATAGCCTGTCTGGATTACAGTGCGGTTAAATTTGGCAAGCTGGTGGCCTACCGGATGGACGCCGAAACCACCTTGCAGGCGGGCAAGTTTGTCTGGGTGGATGTTAATCAGGAATTTAAAGAATCCACCGGTCGTTAACGGGCCTGGCAGCCTGTCGGGCTTTGCGTAGTTGATCAGTACTAAGCCCGACAGGCTGCCAATGAGAGACGTAATGGTTAAAGTACTCGAAGTATCGCTGCAGCTGGATCTGAGCGAGTTTGCTGCCTTTTTATGGCAGCATCAGATTCCCCACCGCATCATGGAAGAGGGCGAGTGTCAGCAGCTGTGGGTATCCGCCGGGATTAATCCGCAGCGGATCAACCAGCTGTTTGAGCTGTGGCGCAGCGGGGCGGACCTGAGTCAGGTTCAGGTGCAGCATAACCCGGCTATAAACACGACCCCGGCGTTTGATCTGCACCGTTTACCCGCCACCCTTATGCTGATTGTTGCCAGCGTGCTGATTGCCCTGCTCACCGGCTTCGGTGACAACTTCGAGTTACTGCGTTATTTCACCATCGCAGATCTGATCCAGCAGGGCGATAGCCTTTATACGCCAGGGCTGGATGTAACGCTGGAAAGTGGTCAGCTGTGGCGGTTGCTGACGCCGATTTTCCTGCATTTCAATATCCCTCACCTGGCGTTTAATCTGCTCTGGATCTGGGTCGTAGCGGCCCGGATTGAACGGCTGCAGGGGCTCAATGTGCTACTGGGGCTGGTGGTGTTTTCCGGCGTGGCATCAAACCTGGCTCAGTATGTGGTGAGTGGGCCGCTGTTTGGTGGGATGTCAGGGGTGGTGTTTGCTGTGCTGGCCTACACCTGGCTGTGGGATCGGCAACGCAAGGTGGCCGAGCGCTTCAACCTGCCACCGGCGCTGATGGCGTTGATGGTGATCTGGCTGGCACTGGGCTTCAGTGGTGTACTTGAAGGAGCTGGCATGGGCGCGGTGGCGAACACTGCCCACCTGGTTGGCCTGCTTGCCGGGCTGGCGTTTGTGCCGCTGGTTGCCGTACTGCGCCGTCGCTGATTGCAGAATATGGTAGACTCCTGCGCGAGGTGAAGAGGAGTTGTCCATGACTTATGAAGAACTGATTGCCGCAATGACACCGCAGATGCATGTTGCACTGCGTACCGCTGTTGAGCTGGGTAAATGGCCTGATGGCCGCCGTCTGGAGCCGGAGCAGCGTGAGACCTGTATGCGCGCCGTGATCCATTATGACCAACGCCTGCCTGAACAGGAACGTGTTGGCTTTATTGACCGCACCCGGCCGGATGGTACTCAGCATGGGGAAGATCCTTTTGCACCCCAGACCATCAAAATCCTGACCGACAACTGAGTCAGATATCTCAATGACACATGAAATTGCCCGGGGTGCGCTCAGTAAGATGCGCACCGAACTGGCCGCGCCCGTTCGTTACGAGCTGCTGCTGGATGACCACGCTGTGCCACTTAACGACTACATCGGCAAGCCGATCCGTCTGGAGTTTCTTGGCGCGATCAACTGCACCCATTGTGGACGCAAAACCAAGAAAAGCTATGGCCAGGGGCACTGCTACCCCTGTTTCAAAAAGCTGCCGCAATGCGATCTGTGCATCGTCAGCCCGGAGAAGTGCCACTTCCACTTGGGTACCTGTCGCGACGCTGACTGGGGGGAGCAATTCTGCTTCCAGGACCACTTCGTCTACCTGGCTAACTCATCTGGTGTCAAAGTCGGCATCACCCGGGGTACTCAGGTACCGACGCGCTGGATGGACCAGGGCGCAATCCAGGCACTGCCGATTTTCCGGGTGGCGACCCGCTTGCAATCCGGTCAGGTGGAACGTCTGCTCGGTGAACATGTAGCTGACAAAACCAACTGGCGAGCTATGCTCAAAGGCGATGTCACACCAGTGGACCTGACCGAGGTCCGTGACCGGTTACTTGAGCAGTGTGCTGAGGGCCTGACTGAGCTTGAACAGACCCATGGTCTGCAGGCGATTCAGCGGCTCAGTGATGCACAGCAGATCGACATCGACTACCCGGTACAGGTGTTCCCGACCAAGGTGACCAGTTTTAATTTCGATAAAACTGAGGTCGTGGAAGGCACGCTGATGGGCATCAAGGGCCAGTACCTGATGCTGGATACCGGGGTGATTAATATTCGCAAATTTACAGCCTATCAGGTGGCGTTCAGCGCCTGATCGGGAGGATCTTATGTCAGAGCAACCACAGGTTATTCACCTGAAGGACTACCAGGTTCCGGCCTGGCTGGTTGAAACGACCGAGCTGCATTTTGCGCTGGGTGAAGCGCAGACTATCGTGACCGCAACCCTGAAGATGCAGCGCAACCCGGACTGCCAGCAGCAGAACCCGGCGCTGGAACTGCATGGCCATGACAGCCTTGAGCTACAGAGCCTGCAAGTTAATGGCAGCGATGTGCTGAACTATCAACGCGATGCCGAGCGGCTGTTAATTGCCGGGGCACCGGATACGGTTGAACTGAAAACAGTGACCCGCATCGAGCCGCAAAACAACACGGCGCTGGAAGGCCTGTACAAGTCTGATGGTATGTTCTGTACCCAGTGTGAAGCTGAAGGCTTTCGCCGTATCACCTTCTACCCGGACCGCCCTGATGTGATGGCCGTGTTTCGTACCACTCTGGTGGCGGACAAAGCGCTGTATCCGGTACTGCTGTCCAACGGTAACCCGGTGGAGCGGGGCGAGCTGGACGATGGCCGTCACTTTGTAGTCTGGGAAGACCCGTTCAAAAAGCCTGCCTACCTGTTCGCACTGGTGGCCGGTGACCTGGCGCATATCGAAGATCAGTTCACCACGATGTCCGGTCGGGTGGTGACCCTGCAGATCTTTGCCGAGAACAAAGACCTGAATAAACTGGCCTATGCCATGACCTCGCTGCAGAACGCTATGCGCTGGGATGAGCAGGTTTATGGCCGCGAATACGATCTGGATATCTATATGATCGTGGCGGTAGATTTCTTCAATATGGGGGCCATGGAAAACAAGGGCCTTAATATCTTCAACACCTCCTGTGTGCTGGCGCATCCGGAAACCACCACCGATGGCGGTTTTCAGCGGGTTGAGGCGGTTGTCGCCCATGAATACTTCCATAACTGGTCCGGCAATCGCGTTACCTGCCGGGACTGGTTCCAGCTGAGCCTGAAAGAGGGCTTCACGGTATTCCGTGATGCCGAGTTCTCGGCCGATATGAACTCCCGTACAGTTAAACGGGTGGAAGATGTCGCGTTGCTGCGTACTGCTCAGTTTGCGGAAGATGCGGGCCCCATGGCCCATCCTATTCGGCCAGCGTCGTTTATCGAGATCTCCAACTTCTACACCCTGACTATCTACGAGAAAGGCTGTGAAGTGGTACGGATGATCCACACCCTGCTCGGTGAAGCGCTGTTCCGTAAAGGCTCGGATCTGTACTTCGAACGTCATGATGGCCAGGCCGTGACTACGGATGATTTTGTCAATGCGATGGAAGAGGCCTCGGGTCGTGATCTGACGCTGTTCCGTCACTGGTACAGCCAGGCCGGTACCCCGGTGCTGGAGATCAGTGACAGCTTTGACGATGCGACGGGCACGTATGAGTTGCAGGTGAAACAGTCCTGCCCGGCCACGCCGGATGCCGCAGAGAAAGCCCCGTTCCATGTCCCACTGGCGATCGGTTTGCTGGATGCGGCGGGTAATGATCTGCCTCTGGCTGACAGCGCGACAACTCAGGTGCTGGATCTGATGGCCGCTGAGCAGTGTTTCCGCTTTGAAAACCTGCCATGCTGTCCAGTACCTTCATTGCTGCGGGGCTTTTCGGCACCCGTTAAACTCAACTACCCGTACACCACCGAACAGCTGGTGTTCCTGATTGCCCATGACAGCGATGGCTTTAACCGCTGGGATGCGGCGCAAACCATGGCGACCCGGCTGATGGAAGCACTGGTGGAAGATCATCAGGCTGGCCGTGAGCTGGTGGTGGACCCGAACCTGATCGCCGCCTTTGGTACGGTGCTGGCTGACCGTACGCTGGACCCGGCCATGGTGGCTAAAACCCTGACACTACCCGCTGAAGCCTACCTGGCGGAGCGGGCAGAAGTGGTAGATGTGGATGCCATTCACCAGGTCCGTCAGTTTGTTCGTGTAACGCTGGCCCATGCGCTGAAAGATCAGTTCCAGAGCGCCTACGCTGCTAACTGTAGTGAGGCAGTCTATAGCCCGGACGCTGATGCTATTGCCAGACGCAGCCTGAAAAACCTGGCCCTGAACTATCTGCTGGCTACCGGTGACCCGGCCGCGCTGGCACTGGCTGAGCAGCAGTTTGCTCAGGCTGATAATATGACCGATCAGCAGGCCGCGCTGGTAATGGTGGTTCACTCTTCGTTCACCACGGCTGCGCAAGGATTACTTGATCAGTTCTATGCCCGCTGGTACAACGAAAGTCTTGTAGTCAATCAGTGGCTGACCGTTCAGGCTGCCAGTCCACAACCGGATGCTTTGAGTCGGGTGAAAGCGCTACTGGAACACGAAGCCTTTGATATTCGTAACCCGAATCGAGTACGCTCACTGTTCGGTGGTTTCTGTGGTCAGAACCCGGTCAACTTCCACGCCATCGATGGCAGTGGCTACCAGTTCCTGGCGGAGCAGGTGATTCGGCTGAATGAGTTGAACCCGCAGATTGCATCCCGTCTGTTGACGCCGCTGACCCGCTGGCGTAAGTATGATGCGGCACGTCAAGCGCTGATGAAACAGGCATTGCAACAGATCCTCGACAGTGGTGAACTGTCGAAAGACGTTTTTGAAGTGGTCAGCAAGAGTCTGGCCTGATTACGCGCTCCGGTGAGCAGGTGGCTGCCCCGGAGCATTAAATTAGCTGTCTATTTGTATCACAAGGAAGCTCCATGGAACGCTATCTTTCCCTGGCCGATAAATTCGATATCCAACAGAACTACCGTCGTTATGTCCGTATGGCTGAACGCCATGAAGGTGCGATGACGTCTTACAATGAAGCCCGTGCCAGCCGTATCTGGGTGGTCGGTATTATTGTATTGCTGTTCGCACTGTCCTCTAACTTCTTCCTGGGTGCCGCTGCTGGCATGTTCGGTGTGTATTTTTACGGTGTTGTCCGTAGCTGGATGCGTACCTCTGATGTAGGTGAAGGCGTTGAACAGCTGGATCGCTGGTTTGCTACCAAAGGCCTGCGTTTTGAAGGTCGTATCATGTACAGCAATAACGACCAGATGCTGGAACAGCCGCTGGACCCGTTTGACGACGCTTGCTACCACTAAGCGTTGATAGCGACGTCAGGCTAAACTGATGCAGCGTGAATATCGGGGCCTCAGCCGCCGCACTCAGCAGTTGCTGAATATGGCGGAGGGGCCTCGAGTTGATTTCAAACGTGACGTCAGCGGCATCAAAAGTCGTGATCTGGTGGCGTTCGCTAATTCTATTCATGGTGGCACCATTCTGATTGGCGTTGATGAGCTTACGTCAGCAGACGGGGTGCAGCGTGGCCAGGTGGTTGGCTGTGCGGTTGATGACAATGCCCGCCTTACCCTGGTAAACAAAGCAACCGATTGCTATCCCACCGTAGAGATTGAACTCTACGTCGAAAATCTGGCCAGCAAGCCGATGCTGCGGCTGGAAATTCCCCCTGGAATTCACAAACCTTACTGTACTCAGTACGGTGATTACGCGATCCGTGGCGATGGCCGTAACCGGGCTTTGCTGCCTGATGAGTTACTGGCGATTTTTATGGAGCGTGAGTCAGAACAGTTTCTTGCCCGTTTTCAGGATGCCGTCAGTCGGCTGGAGCAGCAGCTGGTGCATATGCGTCACCTGCTTAGCAGTGGCATGCTGGATGTCAGCGAACATATCAGTGAGCTTGATACTCAGCTCAGCCGTACCACTTCACGGCTGGGGCAGTTGACTGACAGTAATAAAAAACGCTCGCGTAACCTGCTGCAGATTCTGGAGCAGAGTCGCGATGCCGTCAGCCTGCTGGAAAATCATCTGCGCCCTGAAGATGCGCAGCATAGTGACCATGAATTGTTACTGGATATTCAGCAGAAGCTGATACAGCTGATTGATGAGATTCCCGACACTGGCACGACCACTGAATCTGACTGACCTTTTCTCTGCTTTCCACCTGGGAGTACACCGCTTGGCTCGCTATTCGCCAGAGTTTTTACAGCGTCCTTGCTGGATTTTTGATCTGGACGGCACTCTGACCTGTCCGGTCCATGATTTTGCCTATATGCGGCAGGCGCTGGGGATAGCGGCGGATGCTGATATTCTCGGCACTATAGCGGCGTTGCCTGAGCCGGATCGCAGCGCGATGATGGTACGGCTGGACCAGCTGGAGCTGCGCTACGCCCGGCTGGCTGAGCCTGCAGAGGGGGTGTTGCACCTGCTGGTGCATTTGCATAACCGTGGGGTGAAACTGGGCATTCTGACCCGCAATAGCCGGGAGATTGCTTTACAGTCGTTGCAGGCGATCGGTGCGGCTCATTTCTTCGCCCCTGAATGGGTGCTGGGGCGGGATGAAGCCCGCCCCAAACCTGACCCGGACGGTATTGAACGGTTGCTGGATCGCTGGCAGTGCCCGGCTGAGCAGACGGTGATGGTCGGTGATTTTCGATTTGATCTGGAAGTAGGCCGGGCCGCAGGCACAGCAACGGTACATGTGGCCCCTGCCGGTGCACCTCAGTGGCCGGAATTGACGGATCTGCAGGTCAGCTCTCTGGCCCAGCTACTGAATTTGATGTATTAATCACGTTCTCATTCTTCGCTCAGGCTGTCTATAGTTAAGAAATAGCCGATAAAAAGTGAGGGGTCGAGATGACGATTCTTGAGCAACTGCGGCAGGATCACATCAATATGTGGCGTCTGCTGGATATACTGAGTCAGAAAGTGAGCAAGCTGCGTGATGGGGAGCATCCGAACTTTGGTTTGCTGGAAGAAGCGGTTGATTACATGCGTAATTATGCCGATGAATACCATCACCCCTGGGAAAATAAACTGTTTGTGCACTTTGCCGGGCGTGACTCTGCGCTGGATAAGGTGATGGCCTGCTGTGAGGCTCAGCACCACGAGATGCTTAAATCAGGTGCGGAGCTGGCGGAGTCGCTGGACTGTATTCTGCATGATGCGGTGATTCCGATGGACAAGTTCACTGACCGGCTGGAACAGTTTGTTTTACAGCAAAGTGAACATCTGAAACTGGAAGACGAAACCCTGATGCCAACACTGATTGGCGTAGCCACCACTGTGGATTGGCAAGAGCTGGAGCAGGAGTTGTCACGCCCGGATGATCCACTGTTCGGTGAAACCCAGTCAACCCGCTACAGCACCCTCTATCAACAGCTACTGAGTGGCGAAACCGAGTTCTGATATGCTCATCCTGAGCCCTCAGTGTATGGTTCAGGCTTGAGCCTGACCATATATAGGCTGCCCGGGAAAGGGTTCCACACAAACCATATTCCTGCCGCCATGCTTGGCTTTATACACCGCAGTGTCCGCTGCATGAATCAGCTCATTAGCAATATCCGGGAAACTCCACTCCAGCAATTCAGCGGGGTAACCGGTGCAGCAGCCAATGGAGGTGCTCATGCGGAAAGGGTGGCCGTTTTCGGAGCGGAATACCAGTGACTGTACCTTGGTGCGTAATACTTCTGCCAGGTGCTCAGCCGCGGCCTCATCGCAGCCGGGTAGCAGAATTGCAAATTCTTCACCACCGTAGCGGGCCACCAGGTCGGTTTTGCGGACCGAGCTTTTCAGCAATTGCCCCAGAGTGCGCAACACCTGATCACCGCTGAGGTGGCCAAAGGTGTCGTTGACCTTCTTGAAGTGGTCGAGGTCCAGGAACAGGCAGCTTAGCGGCTTATCCTCCCGGCGGGTGCGTGACAGCTCGCGCAGAATATCCTGATCAAAGCTGCGCCGGTTCATCACTTTGGTCAGCATATCAATCATGCTTAGCCGGTGCAGATTCTCATGATTGATACAGTTCTCGATGCACAGGGCAACCATGGCGGCGGTGTGGATCACGTAATCATAGCGATATTTGTGACAGTAACGCTCGGGGTCTTTACTGTGCAGATGCAGTGCGCCAATCAGGTACTCGCCGTGGAGTAATGGCAGCAATACGCTGGAGCCTTGCCGATTGGTGGTGTGAGGGAAAGCCGAGCAGATCTGAGGGGTCTGTTCCAGCGGCCCGACCAGCATCTGTTTGCGGGGAAACAGCCGGTTCAGTAATTGCGAGTTATCCAGAAAGCGTAGACTGTTGGCATGTTCTTCCAGCAGTTCTGGCTCCAGCAACTGGCGGGCGCTGTGTTCAGGGTCCAGCAGTAACAGATCAACCGAGCAGATATGAAAATGAGTGCGCATGTCGACCAGCACCGCTTCCAGCAGCTTCTTCAGTCGTTTGCAGCTCAATAGCTGAAGTTCAAGCGCAAAAAATCCCGCCTGAATGACTTCATTGTCTTCAGCTTTACTGACCATCAAGCGCAGAGTGCGTTTGAGTTCATGGTTTTCACGCTCGAGAGCCGTAGTGCTCATTACTGTCCCCGCACCGGTAGATTCTATAGAGGGTATCGGCCGTGCCAGATTAATATAAAGCGATTTTGTTAGCGTGACACGGTTTTTTTTACAATCCCCTTCGATGCGGGAAATGCAGCATAAATTGATATTTATCAATAGTCTTATCCCCGTTTAATTAACTGGTTATCTAATTGATAAATAAGGTCTTTACGCGGCTGTAGTGCACCTGTTTAGTCGCCTGAGATAGTGTCAGCTTACTAAGCCTGTTAAGCCTTGGCACAAATTCTGCTGTACTTAACCTGCGGGTAAACTTGATCAAATATAGTACACCTGACAGTAATTACCTGGAAGCTATAGCCCGTGCAGGATATAGCACGTAACGCGACGGCAATATTCAGGCTGTTATCAGGGCTGGCGGCCTTTGTACGGCGGTTGATAGCACGGGCGTGAGTCGTAGACGTTGGCCCTTCCTAGATTTCCAACATAAGCGACTCAACTGTCGTGACAGGGGCCTTCGCTAGAACCAATAACAGGCGCGATATCTTGTGGGAAGGGGCCTTCTCTTAGGAGTACCTTGATCTGGTATCTTTGGCTACCCTGGGTTTTCTTGAGGTTTTTTATAATTGACCTGTTTTACGTGACTTTTGTTAAGCAGGATGTATATGCCGCTGAGAACAACGACGGCTGTTCCAGCTAACGTGAAAAAGTCAGGGTTTTCATCAAAGATAAAAAAGCCAAGTATAAGGGCAAAAATCACACGGGAATAACGGAAGGGGGCAACAATAGAAACCGAGCCAGAGCGCATGGCAATCGTGAGTGAGCTGTAGGCGATAACACCAAATAAAACCGCACCCAGTATTTTTATGGATGATGTTGTATCGACTGTGAATGGGAGGTCTGACGTCAATGTCAGGCAGAGCCCTGCCGCTATTAATACCAGGAAACCATAAAAGCCCAGTTGTGCACCAGATAGCCGGGGTGATGCGGCACGTGTTGCCAGGTCTCTCCCTGCGAAACCGAGGGTGCTGATGACCGCGCAGAGGGAAGCAGGCTCAAAGCTGGCCATGCCTGGGCGTACAATCATGATGACACCGGCGAACCCCAGGAAAATGGCAATCCAGTGTGACAACGTGACTTTTTCGTTCAAAAATAACGATGCGCCGATGACAACCACAAGAGGTGTTGCCTGAAGAATAGCGGATGCACTGGATAACGGGGTGAGTACAATCGCCAGTGCAAAAAATGAACGGCCAGTGATTTCGCATATCGTGCGTAATAGCATGACCCGGCTTAAGGCTTCGGGTGGACATACCGGATCTGAGTTTTTAATCATCATAAAAAAATAGATAACGGCTCCGCCTGAACCGAATCCCAGAATAACAAAACCCAGTGGAATAACCTCTGCTGCACTTTTTATAAACATGTCTTCTATGGCAAAAGATGCCATAGCCAGCAGCATGAATAAGCACCCTCTATAGTTGTCGGAGCTATTTGATGTTTTTTGCATGAGTTTTATGCTCCAGTTTTATTTAAAATTTACGTGCGACGTGTTTTCTTTTGTTTTAGTGATCTTTTTTAACTGATAAATCTATTTCATAAGTAGTTAGTAACAACTGCTTTCTATCTTTTTATTCCAGATCACCTATCCAGTCCGTTGATTTGTATGGCGAAGGGTAATGAAAGCTGCTCGGCGGACATAGGCCCAGTTTTTAATTTCTGACAGGTACAGTCGACCCGCCTTTACCGATTTAAATACAAAGTAAAGGAATAGTTGGTTGTGGACTTAACTTATTGATAAATAAGAAATATATAGAATGTGTTGAGTTTTTTACAGGTTTTTGTCAACACCGGTTAATAACGAAAAATAGCCCATCGCGTCTGCCCTTGTTCCAGTACAGTCCGCGACACTGTTGCCCTGAACCTGAAGACAGGTGTTTAAAAGCCTGCCGGCAGGGCTAGCCTGTTAAACCAGCTCTGCCAGGCAGTTCTCTCAGCTAAATGCGCTTTGTCCCAGTTCAAATGCCTGCTGGTTTAGTTGCAGCAGTTTTTCGCCCTTACGGGCGAAACGTTGCAACAGGCTTTCCAGTAGCGCCTCTGCGGGGAAGGGCAGGTGGTCAGCGATGGCCCCCAGCATGATGCTGTTAACCAGTCGGCGATCACCCAGCTCGATAGCAGCATGGCCTGCATCGTAGTGGTACAGGGAGAGTGGCAATCTGGCCATGTCGGCCATTGGGTTCTCCGGGTAGTCGAACAGGCCGATCGAGACCACGGGCGGCTCCTGGGCGAAGGTGTTTACCATCGCCATGGCGTCGGGTTGCAGGTGGCTGCTCCAGCGCAGGGCCTCGGCAGGTTCGAAAGCCAGCAAAATTTCGGCTTCACCTGGTGGGATGGAGGGGGACAGGACTTTTTCACCAAAGCGCACATGGGAGGTGACCACGCCACCCCGTTGTGCCATGCCAGCGACTTCGGTTTTCTTTACATCCAGTCCCATGGCCAGCGCGGTGCTGGCGATAATGTCGGCGGCGGTCATGACGCCCTGGCCGCCGATGCCAGCGACCAGAATATTGGTAACTGCTGATTCACTCATTTCACTTCTACCGCATTGATGGCGTTAGTGTTGATGGCCGGAACAATGGCATCCGGTGCGCAGGTGTCAGTGCACAGATCACAGCCGGTACAGGCGGCGGTGTCGATCTTGACGAAGGACAACTCTTTTTCGCGGCCATTGGGTTTGATCACGGTTTCACGCCGTTCCACCAGAATCGCCGGGCAGCCGACATCCAGACAGTTGGAACAACCGGTGCACTTGTCCAGATCGACTTTTAGCGGTGGCAGCTGGCTGTAGCGCTCGGTCAGCACACAGGGCTGGTTGGTGATAATCACCGATGGGCCTTCGACTTTGGTTTCGCTGCGCAGGGCTTTGAACAGAGTCGGTAGCTCGTAAGGGTTCAGCTCGGTAATCCGTTCTGGTTTAACCCCGAGTGCTTCACAGAGTTTGCGGAAATCAACCTGACAGGTTTCTTCGCCACGCAGATTGAGTCCGGAGGACGGGGCGTTCTGACCACCGGTCATCCCTACGGCACGGTTGTCCAGCAGCAGCACAGTGACATTGGCGTTGTTGTAGGTGATGTCCAGCATGCCCTGCATCCCCATGTGCAGGAAGGTAGAGTCACCAATGACGGCGATAACGTTTTTCTTCTCATCGCCGGGTGCCCGGCCTTTATCCAGCCCGACCGCCATCGACAGTGAGGCACCCATGCTGATGCAGGTATCCAGTGCGTTCCAGGGGTGGCCTGCGCCCAGGGTGTAGCAGCCGATATCACCGGAGATAATGGTGTTACGCAGGTGTGCCAGGCAGTAATAAATGCCCAGATGCGGGCAGGCAACACACATGGTGGGCGGTCGAGGGAATACTTCAGCGGTGGGGATCAGGCTGGCGCTTTTTAGCTCGATGCCGATCAGGCTGGACAGCTCCGGGCGTAGTACCGCCGGGGTCAGTTCGCCAATGCGGGGCAGCAGGTCTTTACCCTTGAGGGCGATGCCAGCGGCTTTGAGTTCGGTTTCCAGCAGCGGCTCGACCTCTTCGACCACCACCAGTGTTTCAACGCTGTCTGCGAACGCGCGAATACGCTCGATGGGCGCGGGGTGGCTGAAGCCCAGCTTGAATACCGGTGCATTCGGGAAGGCTTCTTTTACATGGTAGTAAGCCGCGCCAGAGGTGACGATGCCCATGCGTGGATCACTGCCGGGATCTATGCGGTTTAGCTCGCTCTGCTCGGCGAAATCTTTGAGGATGCCATCACGCGCCAGCATCTTAGGAATCCGGTGGCGGGCGTTACCAGGAACCATGACAAAACGGGTCGGGTCTTTCTGAAAGCCGCTGACTTCATGCTGCACCGCTGGTTCAGCCACGACCACGCCTTTGACATGGCAGATACGTGTGGTCAGGCGGACGATGACCGGCACCTCAAACTGCTCGGAGATATCAAAGGCGGTGCGGGTCAGCTGATAGGCCTCCTGGGCGTCAGAGGGCTCCAGTACTGGCAGATGGGCAAAGCGACCCCAGTAGCGGGAGTCCTGCTCGTTCTGCGAGGATGACAGACCAACATCATCGGCCACCACGATGACCAGCCCGCCCACTGCGCCGATCAGGGTCTGGGTCATCAGGGCATCGGAGGCGACGTTGAGGCCCACATGTTTCATGGCACACAATGCGCGGCTGCCTGACATGGAGGCACCAATGGCGACTTCCAGTGAGACTTTTTCGTTGATGGACCATTCGGCGTAGAGGTCGGAATAGTTGGCGACGTATTCCAGAATTTCAGTAGACGGGGTGCCCGGATAGGCAGCAGCGACTCGACAGCCGGCATCGCGAGCAGCCTGAGCCACCGCTTCATTACCGGATATAAACTGGCGTTGAGTCGCCGTAACAGGATTTACGGCATTCAATGTCCTGGCTCCTTAAAGGGGTATGCACGGCGTTTGTTATCAGTGTTGTAAGCGTGGTGCTAGCAGAGTGAGCCGGGTGACTCCTCGGCTTTTTTATAGTGCGCATACCAGCGATCGTTGGGATCTGTTCTTGTCAAAACGTTCCGAGTCTACCGAGCGGCTGAAGTCGGGCTTTAGATGCAGGTCAACGAATATAGATTGCTAAACCAAGGTCTAACAGAGGCGGGTTACCGGCCATCGGGCCGGTAACGGGGGAGCAGGGCCTGTATAGGCAGGCGTGTCAGGCGGAGGTCTGGTTGGCCATGTAGCGTTCAACGGTATCGACGACGGCCTGGGTGTGTGGGTCGACTTCCAGGTTTATCTTCAAACCCGGTTCGGCATCGCCGAAAGTCGTCTGAGCCAGGGTTTCGGGGATCAGGTAGACATTAAAGCGGTTGTCTTTGACCTCACCGATCGTCAGGCTGGCGCCGTTCAGGGCGACAAAGCCTTTGGGCAGGATGTATTTCAGCCATTGTGGGCTGACTTCAAACCAGATAATGCAGTTGTTATCAGGCCGTTCGATTTCGACCACGCTGATCTGGTCATGTACATGGCCAGAGAGCATATGGCCACCGATCTCGTCACCAAAGCGGGCGGCACGTTCAAAATTGACGACGCTGCCCGGTGCCAGCTGGCCCAGATTGGTGACTTTCAAAGTTTCCATGATCAGATCAAAGTGCACCCGCTGGTCGTCAAAGCCGGTGACGGTGAGGCAGGTGCCGTTCACGGCGATGGATGCGCCAGTTTGCAGATTCTCCATATGTCCCTCTGGGAGGGTCAGGCTCAGGCGCATAAAATCAGCTTTACGTTGCAGGCTGCTGACCGTGGCTTTGCCTTGCACAATACCGGTAAACATGGCGATGTTAGTCTCTTGTGGCAGTGAAGTGTAAAGGATTGCGGCCTACACTAGCGCCACTACATTGATTAATCCAGCTGTCAGCTAATGACGTACAGGGACGTTGGGGCAGCTAATCGAGGATTGAAGATGAATATACTGGTAACCGGGGGTACGGGCTTTATTGGCCAGGCGCTGATTACTCAATTATTGGCGCAGCATAAGGTGTATTGCCTGAGTCGCCGGGCGGAGCGGGTACGCCGTTGTTTTGGTGATTCGGTGACGCCGGTAGAGGATTACAGCCAGCTGACGGGCGCTGATATCGACGCGGTGATCAATCTGGCCGGTGCCGGAATTGCTGACCAGCGCTGGTCGGAGTCACGTAAAGCGTTGCTGCGCAGCAGTCGTATTGATGGCACCCATTTGCTGGTGGAGTGGATGTCGCGCCAGACTCACCCGCCCAGGGTGCTGCTCAGCGGTTCAGCGATCGGCTATTACGGTGATCATCCTGAGGGTGAGGCGTTGCCTGAAGGTGGCCCGGTGACCCCGGGTTTCACCCATCAGTTGTGTGCCGACTGGGAGGCCGAGGCGATGAAAGCCGAGTCGCTTGGGGTGCGGGTCTGCTTGCTGCGTACCGGTGTGGTGCTGGGCAAAGGCGGCGCTCTGGCGAAGATGTTGCCGCCGTTCCGGTTCGGGCTGGGTGGGCCGATCAGTTCCGGCGAACAATGGATGTCGTGGATCCACCTGGAGGATCAGGTGGCGGCAATTATTTATCTGTTAGGGCAGCGTGAGGCACAGGGAGCGTTTAATCTGACGGCGCCAGAGGCCGTGCGTAACCTGGAGTTCAGTAAAACTCTGGCCAGTGCCTTAAAGCGGCCAGCGTTTTTTACCGTGCCCGCGCTGGTTATCAAATTGATGCTGGGCGAGGGAGCCGAGCTGTTGCTGGGAGGTCAGCGTGTGGCACCGACCCGGCTACAGGCTCAGGGTTTCAGTTTTCAGTATCCGCAACTGTCGCAGGCGCTGACGCATATTCTGTAATCAGTCAGAGACAGACAAGGGCGCAGATGCGCCCTTGCTGTCTGAATGTTGCGGTTACTGACCGGGTTTAGATGCCGCGCAGTGTTGCCACGGCCTGCAGTAACAGATCACCCTGCCAGTCTTCAGAGCCTTCCGCCATATGCTGCTCCAGGTCGGCGACCAGTAACTCAAAGGTTTCACTGCCAGCCAGTTGGGCAACATCAGCACTGTTATTGACCGGTAATCCTGCCCAGAACTCCTGTGCCCAAAGCACCAGCGCCTGCTGACCCAGGAAAGGGTCCGGTTGCTGGCAGGCCATGGCCAGAGTTTCAAATGCACTGGACTCCTGTTCGGCATAGGCATCAGTCGCCTGATTGTTCTGGTTGCCTTGCTGGCGGCGTTTGCGGATCAGCCAGAAGGCACCGCCAGCTACGGCTGTCAGCAAAGCTGCCAACAGGTACAGCCAGCTCTGATTGACAGGGCTTGTGGTACTTTCATCGGCAGTATTGTCACCTGCTGCGCTGCCATCGGCGTTCAGCTGCAGTGGTGCGGGCAGGGCTGTGACCTGCTGAGTGGTCAGGGTGATTGTCTGGCCGCGATCCTGACGGGTGTCCCACCAGGGCAGAGTGATTTCAGGCAGGGTGATCTCGCCCCGTTCATGGGGAGTAATCCGCACGGTTTCAGAACGGGTACTGATCAGCCCCTGGCTGTCCTGACGTTCGCTGCGCTGGATATCGATAATGTCGATGGTCGCCAGTTCGTTTTTCAGCGGCATCAGGGCGGGCAGCGCATCGGCACGGATGCCATGGGCGGTCAGTGTCAGAGTACGTTCTACCGACTCACCGACGGTCAGGGTGACTGCACTCTGCAGGCTGTCCGTCAGGCTTAGCTGACTGGCGGGCAGCCAGAAGCCACGATTTTGCTGCTGCGCGGCCGGACGCACTTCAATCTTTAATGGCTCACTGGTCACCTGGCGGGGATCATTAGCCTGACCGGTTAGCAGTAGTGTCTGAGCCGGAACTTCCAGCATGCCGCTGTTCTGTGGGAACACCAGATATTTTTGTTCCATCAGATTGAACACCTGACCCCGGCGAACACTCTGGCGCTGGCTGGCGTTGCCGAAAGGCAACACGCTGGCGTTGGCCAGTTTGGGTGGTTTCAGTGTGCTGGCAGCTGGCAGTGCCAGGTTATCGGTCAGGCGCAGAGTCAGCACCATCTGGCTGTTTTGATAAAGTACGCTGCTACTGGCCATCAGTTCCAGGGTCGCCTGGGCGTTAGCGGCATAGCTGCGACTGCGATCAGCTCGCTCTACCATCACCTCCATTTCCGATGAGCTCTCTGCACCCACCTGAATAGCTGGAAACTTCAGGCTGCCGGGGCGCTTGGGGCGCAGCAATACCTGCCAGCGCGCTGATGTCTGACGGGTATCGTTGGCGTTACTGGTGATCGACATCTTTTTTGAGCCCAGAATCTGGAACTCTTTGTGCAGGGGAGATAGATCAGGTGAGAGCCCGCCGGCCTGGTCACTTTCCAGCGTCAGCCGAATATTGTTGCCTTCGGTAACGGTGTAGCGGTCCAGATAGGCATTAACGGTGGCTTGCGCTGGCACGGAGGCCAGTAAAAGTGATAGCAGCAGCGTACGCATAGGGTTCCATTTCTGGCAGCTGTAAAAGCCGCTCCTCGGCTAGAGATAGTGCCTATTATCAGCAAAGCTCATGAACAGTGCAATTGTGCATCGCAATCGAGCGGGGCAGGCTGTGCGGCGAAAAGATGACTGCGGTGTGCCTGATTGACCGGTAGCGTCATAAAAACACCGGGCTATGTGTCTATACTGACCTGACGCGCCCTGGTAAGGAGTATGAGCGGGCGTGGCCGGTTATCGGTTCTGGACGAAACAGCCCCCGCGACTTCCTTACACACTATAAACGGAAGATAAGGCGGCCGCTGCAACGTTCTGATAGAAAATCTCATCGAATGGATTTAAGGAGAGCAGTCGATGCAGCGTTATAAATCAGCCCACAAAGAAGCCCTGTTACAGCAACTTGTTGAAGAGATAGAACGGCGTCTGCCGGACGAGCGCGCACAGGAACTGATTGAATTTTCCCGTTACTCGCTAGCTTCTGCTTCTGCCTTTGATCTTGAAGAGTGGCGGATGGAGGATCTTTACGGTTCCTTGCTGGCATTCTGGCAGTTTATCCAGCAACGCCAGCCAGATGAAGTCTGTGTGCGGGTCTTCAACCCGGATTACGAGCGCCATGGTTGGCAATCAACGCATACGGTGATTGAGGTTTTATGCCCGGATATGCCGTTTGTTGTTGATTCCATACGTATGGAATTGAACCGCCGCAGTCTGACTATCCACGCTATCCATAACACGGTGCTGACCCTCACGCGCGAAGGGGCTCAGCTGGTCGATGTACTGGCCAATGACAGCGATGATGGTTCGGCGTTGCATGAGTGTCTGATCTCAGTCGAGGTTGACCGCCATACTGATGCCCAGCAGCTGGCGGACCTGGAGCAGAGCCTGTACCTGGTGCTGGATGAAGTGGAAGCTTCGGTGGCTGATTTTAATGCCATGCTGACCTGCTGTGACAGTCTGGCTGACAGCTTTACTTGTCAGATACCAGGGCAGGACAGTCGTGACGTAGAAGATGTTCAGCATTTTCTCAGCTGGTTAAAAGAGCACTTTACCTTCCTGGGTTATGATGAATTTCGTTATGTGAAAGGTGCTGATGGGGCGGAGCTGGTTGCGGTGCCAGGTCAGCAGCTGGGTTTGCTGCGCTATCAGGGTGAGCATGCCCACACTGAGCCGGCCGGTAGTCAGGTGCGCTGTGCCGATACGTTTGCGCTGTCACCGGATATTCTTGGTTTTTATAAATCCTGTAGCAAGGCCCGGGTACATCGGCCTGCCTATCCTGATTACATCAGCATCAAACGCTACGATGACAGCGGCGAGCTGGTGGGCGAAAGCCGCTTTATCGGTCTCTATACTTCCAGTGTCTATATTCAGAGCTCGCGCAACATCCCGGTGATCGGCGGTAAGCTTGAAGCTGTGATGGCGCGTTCCGGCTTGCATCCCCTGAGCCATGACTGGAAAGAGCTGATGCAGATTCTGGAGATCTATCCTCGTGATGATCTGTTCCAGAGTAGTGTTGAGCAGTTATTTGAAACCGCGATGGGTATTCTGCAGATCCATGAGCGCCGCCAGATCCGGCTGTTTGTGCATCGGGATGATGCCAGTCATGCCTTCAGCTGCCTGGTGTATGCCCCGCGTGATGTGTACAGCACAGAGTTTCGTAAAAAAGTTGAGGCGATTCTCTGTCGCGAACTCGATTGTGACTCGGTCGAGTTTAATACCTATTTTTCCGAATCCATTCTGGCTCGTACCCAATATATCCTGCGCAATACCCAGGGGGCGCTGGCTGACCAGGTAGATGCACGCGCGCTGGAATCGCTGCTGCGCCAGGCTGTACGTAGCTGGGAAGATGACCTTGCTGATGCCCTGATTGAAAGCCAGGGGGAGGAGCGTGGGACATGGTTGCGCAACCGTTACGGTAGCGGTTTTGCTGAGGGTTACCGAGCAGACTTTACTGCCCGCACCGCCGTGGTCGATATTCAGCATATGGAGCAGCTTAGTGAGCAGCGGCCGATTCAGCTCAGTTTTTACCGGGCACTGGAACGTGGTGCGGATCAGCTCAGTTTCAAACTGTTCCATATGGGAACCCCGCTGCCGCTGTCGGATGTGCTGCCGGTACTTGAAAACCTTGGCCTGCGGGTAATCGACGAGCACCCGTATGCCATCCGCATCGGTGATAGCAGCTGCTGGATTCATGATTTTAATCTGAGCTATACCGGCAATAACCCTGTGGTATTTGATGAGCTGCGTGAAGTGTTTGAAGCGGCCTTCCTGGCGACCTGGCAAGGCCAGGCCAATAATGATGACTTTAACAAACTTGTGCTGTCAGCCAGCCTTGACTGGCGTGAAGCGGCGATGCTGCGTGCTTATGCCAGCTATATGAAGCAGATTCGCTTCCCGATCAGCGAACAGGCACTTAGCGCAACGCTACTGCATCAATCAGCGCTGGCCCGTACGCTTGTTGCGTTGTTCCATGCTCGCTTCTCGCCGGAGCAATCTGATGTTGAACGGCAACAGCAGCTCGAAGTGCTGCTGCTGGAGCAGCTGGATGAAGTGCATAGCCTTACCGAAGACCGGGCTATTCGCCAGTACCTGGCTCTGATCAAGGCCACATTGCGCACCAATTACTACCAGCTCAGAGATGATCAGCCGAAAAGCTATTTTTCTTTCAAACTGGCACCGGAACAGATTCCACAGATGCCGCTGCCTTGTCCGCGGTTTGAGATCTTTGTCTACTCGCCTCAGGTTGAAGGTGTGCATCTGCGTGGCGGCAAGGTTGCCCGTGGTGGTTTACGCTGGTCAGACCGTGAAGAAGATTTCCGCACCGAAGTACTGGGGCTGGTGAAAGCGCAGCAGGTAAAAAATGCGGTGATTGTACCGGTGGGGGCCAAAGGCGGCTTTGTTGCCCGACGGTTACATGATGGCATGAGCCGGGAAGCCTGGCTGGCTGAGGGGGTGGCCAGTTATCGAACCTTTATCAGTGCCTTGCTGGATATTACCGATAACCTGAAAGATAACGCCGTGGTGCCGCCTGTACGGGTGGTTCGTCATGATGGAGATGATACTTATCTGGTTGTTGCGGCAGATAAGGGTACGGCGACCTTCTCGGATATCGCCAATGAGATTGCCCATGATTATGGCTTCTGGCTGGGGGATGCGTTTGCCTCCGGCGGCAGTAATGGCTATGACCATAAGAAGATGGGGATCACAGCCCGGGGGGCCTGGGTCTCCGTAGAACGGCACTTCCGTGAGATCGGCATTAATACCGCCACTGATCCATTCTCTGTGCTGGCCATCGGGGATATGTCCGGTGATGTTTTCGGTAATGGTATGTTGCTGTCGGACCAGATCAAGCTGGTAGCGGCGTTTAATCACCTGCATATTTTTATTGATCCGACTCCGAATATTGCCGCCAGCTTTGCTGAGCGTCAGCGACTGTTTGCGCTGCCGCGTTCCAGCTGGACGGACTACGACGCCAGCCTGATATCTGACGGAGGTGGGGTGTTTGATCGTCGGGCCAAGTCGATTACGTTGACGCCAGAGATCCAGGCGTTAACAGGGCTGGAGGACAATGAGGTTACGCCAACGGATCTGTTATCTGCACTGCTTAAGTCACCGATAGATCTGATCTGGAACGGTGGTATCGGTACCTATGTTAAAGCCAGCGATGAAAGCCATGAACAGGTGGGTGACAAAGCAAATGATGGTTTGCGTGTTGATGCCTGTGAACTGCGCGCCCGTGTTGTGGGTGAGGGCGGCAATCTGGGCCTGACCCAGCGGGGGCGGATGGAATACGCGGCTGCTGGTGGTCGCCTGAATACCGACTTTATTGATAACGCCGGTGGGGTGGACTGTTCTGATCATGAGGTGAATATCAAGATTCTGCTCAGTCAGGTGGTCGATAATGGTGAAATGACTGATAAACAGCGTAATCGGCTGCTGGAGGAGATGACTCACTCGATTGCTGAACTGGTGCTGGAGAACAATTATCGCCAGGTACAGGCGCTGAGCCTGGATGAAGCCCGAGGTGTGGACGAGCTGCCGGAGTATCGTCGCTTTATCAATCACCTGGAGGAGACTGACCGACTGGATCGGGCGCTGGAATTCCTGCCGACCGATGACACGCTGGAGCAGCGTCGGGTGGAGGAGCGCAGTCTGACCCGGCCAGAACTGTCAGTATTGATTTCCTACAGTAAGGCCGAGCTAAAAGAGGAGCTGGCAGAATCTGGCGTACCGGATGACCCATGGTTACGTCGGGAGCTGGTGACGGCTTTCCCGTCGCGCCTGTCGGTGGAGTTTGGCGAGCAGATGGAGCAGCACCGGCTGCGCCGGGAGATTATTGCCACTCAGATTGCCAACAATATGGTCAACTATATGGGGATCAATGCCGCCTCCCGGTTACAGGCCGCAACCGGTGCTGATTCTGCAACGATTGCACGGGCGTTTGTGATCGCAAGGGATGTCTTTGATATAGGTAACGTCTGGCGGCAGATTGAAGGGCTGGACTATCAGGTCAGTAGCGACATGCAGATTGAAATGATGCATGAGCTGCAGCATTTGATGCGTCGGGCCACGCGCTGGTTTGTGCGTAACCGCCTGAACGAAGATGAAACTGAATCTCAGGTTGAGCGCTACCGTCAGGAACTGGCGACCGTGTGTCAGGACCTGGGTGCGCTGTTACAGGGTGAGCCTCATCAGCACTGGTTGCAGCTGAGTCAGCGTTATATCGATGCCGGTGCCCCGGAGTCACTGGCGCAGCTGGTCGCTGGCGCACGCAGCATCTATCAGGTGCTGGGAGTGATTGAGGTCAGTCAGGGCAGTCAGCACAGTGTGGCCACGGTGGCGCAGACATTCTTTGGCCTGGGTGAAGCGCTGGATCTTGCATGGCTGGCGGGTAAATTAAGCGAGCTGGAGGTGGATAATTACTGGCAGGCACTGGCGCGTGAGGCGTTCCGTGATGATCTTGACTGGCAGCAACAGGCGTTGACCCGCCATGTGCTGCAATTCAGTGACTCCCACGGCTGTGAAGCCCCTGATCTGGCGCTGTGGCAGGTGCAGGCACAGCCGATGATAAAACGCTGGCAGGCGACTCTGAGTGAGCTTCAGCATGCTGAACGACAGGAATATGCGATGTATACTGTGGCCGTTCGCGAGCTGTTTGATCTGGCTAATGCCTGTAACTGGCTGGCGACGGAGGCGCTGCCTGCGGAGTAATTAATGATTGTGAGGGATGCTGAGCGTTATGCGGCACATAGTTGTGGATCTGAATATCAATGCTGATCAGTACATGGCCCATTATCAGGGCCAGGTGAAAGATGTTGTAGCATGGGCGCTGGATGGGCGGCGGGTACGTTTCCCGACCAAAATACTGCAGCCGTTTGTTTCTCGCCAGGGCATTGTTGGCAGGTTTCAGATCTCTTTTGATGATAAGGGCAAGTTCAAAACCATTGAACGGCTCTGACACTGCGTTATCAGCAAAAGGCCTGTCAGCAATGACAGGCCTTTTGCTTTGCCACCAGTCAGGCCAGTGCCTGAAAACCTGTCATTTTTGCGTCATTTTCTGCCAAATAGCCACATCAGGTAGTTAAGTACGTTATAATCCCGCGCAAATTTCCACAGGTATTCACATCATGCTGTATCCATTAGCCCGATCTTTAATGTTCCGGATGGATCCGGAGCGCTCCCACGACCTGGCCTTGACGGGTATGAACCTGGCGGCAACGCTGGGTATGCCAAAGCTGTTAGGGGCTGAGGTTCTGCAAAGCCCGGTTGAGGTAATGGGTATCCGTTTTCCTAACCCGGTAGGACTGGCAGCGGGGCTGGATAAAAATGGTATAGCCGTGGATGGTCTGGCGGCGATGGGGTTTGGCTTTGTTGAAGTGGGTACCGTGACGCCGCGCCCTCAAGCGGGTAACGAGCGGCCACGGCTGTTCCGCCTGCCGGAGAACAGCGCCATCATCAACCGGATGGGGTTTAACAACCACGGTGTTGATCAGCTGCTGAAAAATCTGGAAAAAAGCCGTTATAACGGTGTGCTGGGTATCAATATTGGTAAAAATAAAGATACTCCCAACGACAAAGCCACCGATGACTACCTGCTGTGCATGCGTAAAGTGTACAGCCGGGCGTCTTATATCACGTTGAATGTTTCTTCTCCGAACACGCCGGGGCTACGTTCACTGCAGCATGGCAGCCATCTGAATGAGTTGCTGGACGCACTGAAAACGGAGCAGGCTAAACAGGCTCGCCTGCATGGTCGCTATGTGCCGATAACGGTGAAAATCGCACCTGACATGGATGCTGAAGAGCTGACCGGTGTTGCTGCTGCCCTGAAATCCTACGAGATGGACGGTGTGATTGCCACAAACACCACGTTGTCCCGTGAAGGGGTTGAGAGCGACCCGCAGTCCGCTGAAGCGGGTGGTCTGTCAGGTGCGCCGGTACGTAATAAGTCGACTCAGGCGATTCGCACCCTGTCCCAGGCGCTGGATGGCGCGCTGCCGATTATCGGTGCGGGCGGTATTACCGAAGGGTTTGATGCCGTCGAGAAGATTGAAGCCGGCGCCAGTCTGGTGCAGATTTACACTGGATTTATCTACCGGGGCCCGCAGCTGGTACGTGATGCCGTTGAGGCGATCCAGTCGCAGAGCCGCTAACCCCGGCTTGAATGTAAAAAGGCTCCTTGCGGAGCCTTTTTCAGATAGAAACGGAGTGTCGCAACTCAGTGATAGGCAGGGTTCGCCTGGATGGCAGAGACGCCAGATTGGCCACCCCAGTGCGCCTGGCGGCCTTCTCGCCACCCATTCATCCAGATGCTACGTAATTCGGTTGTTTGTACGGGGCAGGTGTCTCGGGATTTACGGTTAAGCCCTGCCTGGAAACCTCGGCTGAACAGAACTGAACTACGATCGCGCTTCTGTCTTTTCATAGTCTAGCCTCGCTAATTGCGTCTTCTGTATATAAGTATCAACTGCCGTGCTGGGCGCTGATACTTGAGGCCGGATAACGGATGCTGGACGCCGCTCTTACTTGGCTGTAAGCGTTCCCTGTCGGTTACCTCGGACCTCCATTCTTAACCGAAAGCGGACACTAATTCGATTTAAAATCACTATGTGACAACGGTATGTCATAGATGCAACGTAACAGGGTTAAAGAAATCTGAGTGTATTCAGATGCTTAGTCCGGCGGCATTGGTGGTTTTACAAAACTGAAATATTTTCATGTGCTACAGATCTACACTGAAAGCACTGATCCAGACGGCCACTGGTGCCGGGGGAATAAAATGAAGCTGTTTATTAGCTGCCCGAAAGGTATTGAACCACTGCTGGCTGACGAGTTGCTGGCGATGGGTTTTGATGAATCGGCTGTGCGGCCGACAGGTGCGGGTGTGCACCTCGAGGGAGAGCTGGCAGATGCGTACCGGGTGTGTCTCTGGTCGCGGCTGGCCAACCGGGTATTGTTATTGCTGGTGCATACCGATGTAACCGATGCCGACTCGATATACGCGGCGGTCCAGAAAGTTGACTGGCTGGAGCATATGCGTTCAACGGCCAGTCTGGCGATTGATTTTAACGGTAGTTCCGAGCATATCAATAACACCCTGTTCGGCGCGCAAAAGGTGAAAGATGCGATCGTCGATCAGATCCGCATCGCCACCGGTGATCGGCCGACGGTACAGCGTGACCGGCCTGATATTAAGGTTAATGTTTACCTGCACAGGGATAAGCTGCAGGTGGCGCTGGATCTGTCGGGTGACAGCCTGCACCGTCGTGCTTACCGCTTAAAGGCGGGCGGCGCGCCGATGAAAGAAAACCTGGCGGCGGCCATTGTGTACCGTTCTGACTGGCCGGATACCGACAATCCGATTGTACTGGACCCGATGTGCGGCTCCGGTACCTTGCTGATTGAAGCAGCCATGCTGTTCTGTGATATTGCGCCGGGCATTAACCGTAGCTACTTCGGTTTCCAGGGCTGGGTGCAGCACCGTCGAGAGGTCTGGAACGCGTTGATGGACGAGGCGCGTGAACGCCGGACTCAGGGCTGCGCGACAATGCCAGCAACGCTGATCGGGCGCGATACGGATGTGCGGGTACTGTCTATTGCCGAAGATAATGCCGAGCGGGCGGGTGTGTCTGAGTTTATCCGTTTTGAAGAGGGTGCGGCTGAAAAGCTGACCCGCGACTCGCTGCCGGAAGGCAAAGGTCTGCTGGTGACCAACCCGCCGTACGGTGAGCGTATGGGTGACAGCGCGCAGCTGATGTTCTTCTATCGCCAGCTCGGTACGGTGTTTAAAGAGCAGCTGGCGGGCTGGAAAATTTCGATCTTCAGCGGTAACCCGGACCTGATCGACGTTGTCGGCTTGCGTCCAGATAAGCACTACAAAATGTACAACGGTGCACTGGAAGGACGGCTGGCGCTGTTCAGTATCCATGAGCGTCGCTTGCCACCGGCCCGGGTTCGTCTCGAAGGAGAAGAGCCTGAGGAAGCCGCGCCGCGTTACGAGGTGTCCGCTGAAGTACGCGATATGTTTGCTAACCGCTTGCGTAAGAATTTGCGGTTGCTGAAAAAATGGCTGAAAAAAGAAAATATTACGGCTTACCGTTTATACGACTCCGATATTCCTGAGTTTGCCGTGGCGGTCGATGTGTACGGTGATGAGGTGCATGTGCAGGAGTATGCACCGCCGAAGAATATTGATCCGGTCAAAGCCTTTGAGCGCTTGCAGGCGGTGATGCAGGCGGTACCGGAAGTGCTGGGTATCAGTGAAGATAAGGTGGTGCTCAAGCAGCGTCGCCGTCAGTCGGGTAAAAACCAGTATGAGAAGCAGGGTGAGAGCCAGAACTTCAAAACAGTAACCGAGTATGGCTGTGAGTTCCGGGTGAACCTGCGTGACTATCTGGATACCGGCCTGTTCCTGGATCACCGTCCGATACGTAAGCAGATTCAGCAGATGTCTGCGGGTAAGGACGTATTGAACCTGTTTTGTTACACCGCGTCGGCGTCGGTTCATGCGGCGAAGGGTGGGGCGGCCAGCACCACCAGTGTGGACATGTCATCCACCTACCTGCAGTGGGGGCAGCATAATATGTCGCTCAATGGCTTTGCTGAGGCGCGCCATCACTTTATCCAGGAAGATTGCTTCAAGTGGCTGAAAACGCAGAAAGGTGCGCGCTTTGATCTGATCTTCCTCGACCCGCCAACGTTCTCTAACTCCAAGCGGATGGACGGGGTGCTGGATATTCAGCGTGATCATACCGGTCTGGTACGGCTGGCGATGTTGCAGTTGCGTCCCGGTGGTGTGCTGATCTTTTCAAACAACTACCGTCGGTTTGAGATTGACCGTGAGGCACTGGCTGAATTCGATATTGTCGATATTACGCCGAAGACGCTGGACCTGGACTTTAAACGTAACAGCCGGATCCATGTCTGCTTCGAGATCCGTCACGGCGCAGAATAATCGTAATTGACTGACCCACAGGCCCGCCATTCGAGCGGGCCTTTTTTGTACCCTGTCCCTATGCCTGGCATGATCTCTGCATCATCGCTCCCTGTTGATTTGTATCTGTGCACTGTTGCAGTACAGGCGCACCCTTTAATGGGCGTTCTGGGGGCAGAATCCATAACAATACGCCATCAAGGCCGCCCCAAAATAGTGCACATAACCATATTAGTGATACCTGATAGTGCAGGAGTGATACGTGGAAAATGTAAACAGTGCCGTGGAGACCCTGATCCAGGGCTCGAATACGCTTTTTATTCTGATGGGGGCGGTCATGGTGTTTGCCATGCATGCTGGCTTTGCCTTTTTGGAAGTCGGTACGGTTCGCCGCAAAAACCAGGTCAATGCACTGGTCAAGATCATCACTGACTTCGGTGTGTCTGCAATCGTGTATTTTTTTGTGGGCTACTGGATTGCTTACGATGTGACCTTTATGCGCGATGCGGCAACGCTGGCGCAGGGCAATGGTTATGAGCTGGTGAAGTTCTTCTTCCTGATGACCTTTGCGGCGGCGATTCCGGCGATTGTGTCTGGTGGTATTGCTGAGCGTGCGCGGTTCTGGCCGATTCTGGCAGCTTCTGCGCTGACGGTTGGTGTGGCGTATCCGATTATGGAAGGGATCGTCTGGAACGGTAATTATGGTTTTCAGAGCTGGCTGGAAAGTACCTTTGGTGCGGCGTTCCATGACTTTGCTGGCTCTGTGGTGGTACATGGCTTTGGTGGCTGGATTGCGCTGGTGGCGGTCGCATTACTCGGTGTTCGTAATGGGCGTTATCGTAATGGCAGGCTGATCGCGTTTCCGCCTTCAAATATCCCCTTCCTGGCACTGGGTGCCTGGATTCTGTGTATTGGCTGGTTTGGTTTTAATGTGATGTCGGCGCAGACGCTGGATGGTATTTCCGGGCTGGTAGCGGTGAATACGTTGATGGCGATGGCCGGTGGTATTGTGGCGGCACTGGTGCTGGGCCGTAATGACCCGGGCTTTATCCACAACGGCCCACTGGCAGGTCTGGTGGCCGTCTGTGCGGGGTCTGATGTTATGCATCCTGCCGGTGCGCTGGTGGTGGGTGCGGTTGCCGGAGCGATCTTTGTCTACGCCTTTACGCTGATCCAGAACCGCTGGAAACTGGATGATGTGCTGGGTGTCTGGCCGCTGCACGGTATCTGTGGTGCCTGGGGTGGTATCGCTGCCGGTATCTTCGGTTCTGAGGCGCTGGGCGGTCTGGGCGGTGTCAGCTTTATGAGCCAGCTGGTCGGTACTCTGGTGGGGATCTCCATTGCGCTGATCTCTGGCCTGATTATCTACGGCGCGCTGAAGCAGTTCGTTGGTCTGCGGCTGGATGATGAGCAGGAATACAATGGTGCTGATCTGAGCATCCACAAGATCGAATCGACCAGCGACAACTGAGTAAAATTGACGGTCTTATATAGCCCGGTGCCCCGGGATTCACCGGGGCACCGCAGCGGGTCAGCTGATCATTCGGCTGGTTGCTCAGAAGCAGATGGCTGTCTTGTCGAGCCGGCCAGCTCGAACAGTTGCAGCGTTTCACTGTTAAGTAGCTGATCGCGCTGAAATTCTGCCGATTTCTCGCCTAGCGCATCTGCCTGTGCCAGCAGGTCCACAACGTAATCGAAGCCTTCTTTTCCTACTTCTGTATCTTTAACGGCGAACTGCTCCTTTATTTCTCGAACAAGGCTTTCCTCTCCTTTTCGAGACTCAGCGGCTGTTGCTGGTTGGCCATTATCGAGCTCAAGGTAGCGCAGTACTTCCTCTTTTCGATCCAGAGTTTGAAGTACGTAGTTCCCTCCCTTAAGGTCAGGTTGGTCCATGCCTGGTAAGGCTTCGAATGTCTGGACTGTTTGTTCGTAGTTAAACTTCTGAGTGAAATCAATATTGCCGGATGCCGCTTTGTTCAGCTCGGTGCTCTGAGACATATCCAGCGTCATAAATGCCTGGTCGGTAACCCTGTAAGGGTTAACGGTAACCGATGATCTGAAGCTGGCCTCGAAGTCTGGCAGATTACTGGCAAAGTTATTGATCGTTTCTCGCGACGTATCATTAAGATAGGGCGCTACCGAACCATTCTCACCAATACGCTCTGCTGTGTCCTCATCGGACTGAACTCCGAATGCGGCATCCAGGCCCTCTTTCATAAAACGAATGTTGTCCGAATCAGTACCGTACGCCTGGCCTGACTCTTCGATCAGTTTGACATACTGCTGATACTGAGGGTTCTCCAGTAGTGCGTCACCTATCATTGTGCCAGCTGTGTTGCGAGTGACATCGAAGCTGTATCCATTAAACTCTCCCTTTAACTGCATGTTGCCTTCGAGGGCGGAGCGGTTGAATTCCAGCTGCAGTGTTTCATTGTTTAGATCTTTCAGTTCCAGAGTGAACCCCGTCAGTGCTTTATTTTCGAGACTGGGAAGCTCATTCAGTGCGGCCTCGCCATCTTTGAAGAAGCGGTTCGCTACTTTGCCAAGTCCATTGGCAGCTTCGGAGACGGCGGCAAGCTCCTGTTCAGACAGATCGCCTTTTACTTCCATAGTAAAAGACAGGGCTTTGTCGCCACCTTCTGCGTTTACGGCTTTAAGCTCTATGGTTACAAGGTCACCATCGGCTGTACGAAGCTGGACCTCCATGGTCTCGCCCGGCCCACGGAGTTTATCTTTGAAGTCGGGCTGAACATTCGCGGCGGCGGCTTCTTCTGATATGGATGCTCTGCGCACTTCACCTTCAAACAAGGATGTTTCGCCGGCCATGCCAGCCAGCCGGGACATGAACCCGGTCGGATCCAGATCACCTGTTGCGCTATAGCGTCCGATTGCGTTCGACAGATGGCTGGATGTCTCTCGAGTGGTGTGACCATCGGCAGGTGAAATAACATTGGAGAAGGTTCTGGAAACAAGGCGGGGTCGGGCATAAGTGTCGCTCTCATCAGCCGTTGGCGAGGGCGAAACGGAGGTTGCTGGTATTATCGAGCTGATTCGAGAAGCAGGCTCTGGTGAGGCCTGAGCTTCACGGATATTACTGACAGCGGACTGTGGTTGTAGCAGTGGTGGTGGAATAGATGTGAGTTTCATCAGCGTTCCCTGCGGATACTTATCTTTGAACGTGATATCGGCCAGTAACAGCAGAAGTGAAGTTGACTAAAGAAGTACCGCTGGCAGAAAAGCACTGAGCAGGTCGTTCAACCCCGTTATTTTCCCTGTGCCCCGGCTTGAATGGATGCAGGATCTGTCTGGCCGCTCCAATTGCTAAGCAAAAGGTTAACAATGGGTTGTTGAAATTTGAGTCCGGTAGTCGGCTATCGTATGATTTCAAATCTGCAATAAAAAACCCGCCGAGGCGGGTTTTTTAATGCGTTGTCAGCGCGCTTACTTGCTGTAATCGCGGCGGCTTGGGCCGGTGTACAGCTGACGTGGGCGACCGATCTTGTTCGGGCTGGAGTGGAATTCGCTCCAGTGAGAGATCCAGCCGATAGTACGAGACAGGGCGAAGATCACAGTGAACATGCTGGTCGGAATGCCGATTGCTTTCAGGATGATGCCGGAGTAGAAATCGACGTTCGGGTACAGTTTGCGGGCAACGAAGTATTCGTCTTCCAGTGCAATCTGTTCCAGGCGCTTGGCGATTTTCAGCAGCGGCTCATCTTCAACACCCAGTTCAGTCAGTACCTGATCGCAGGTCGCTTTCATTACCTTGGCGCGAGGGTCGAAGTTGCGGTATACGCGGTGACCGAAGCCCATCAGGCGGAACGGGTCGTTAGGGTCTTTGGCCTTGGCAACAAATTCTTCGATGTTGGACTCGTCACCGATCTCTTCCAGCATGGTCAGAACGGCTTCGTTAGCACCACCGTGTGCCGGGCCCCACAGTGCGGCAACGCCAGAAGCGATACAGGCGAACGGGTTGGCACCAGAAGAGCCTGCCAGACGTACTGTAGACGTAGAGGCATTCTGCTCGTGGTCGGCGTGCAGCAGGAAGATTTTGTCCATAGCCTTAGCCAGGATCGGATTTGGCACGTACTCTTCACACGGGTTACCGAACATCATGTGCAGGAAGTTCTCTGCATAGTTCAGGTCGTTGCGCGGGTACTGGAACGGCATGCCGATAGAGTACTTGTAGCACATGGCAGCCAGAGTCGGCATTTTAGCGATCAGGCGGTATGCGCAGACTTCACGGTGATGCGCGTCATTGATATCCAGCGAGTCATGGTAGAACGCAGACAGGGCACCAACACAGGCAACCATGATAGACATCGGGTGAGCGTCACGGCGGAAACCGTTGAAGAAGTGGCTCATCTGCTCGTGAACCATGGTGTGGTTCTTGATGGTACTGACGAATTTATCTTTCTCTTCGTCAGTTGGTAGTTCGCCGTTAAGCAGCAGGTAACAAACTTCCAGATAATCTGACTTTTCTGCCAGCTGTTCGATCGGGTAGCCGCCGTGCAGCAGCACGCCTTTTGCACCGTCGATGTATGTGATTTTGGATTCACATGCAGCAGTAGAGACGAAGCCTGGGTCGTACGTGAACAATCCGTTGCCAGTCAGCGGGCGGACGTCGATTACGTCTGGACCTTCAGAACCGGAATACACCGGCAGTTCAATAGCTTCGTCCAGACCGTCGACTGTCAAGCGTGCTTTTTTGTCAGCCATCAAGAGGCTCCTATCAATTGTTGTGTTTTTGTTCGGGCCTTTATCTTTATCTTCCATCGCGGCTGAACCGCTGGTTTGGCCCGAAAATAGGCCCCACCAATATAGAGTTTGAAATGCGTTTGTCAATCAGCTCAAGGTGGGCGTTACTGCAATGCAGCATGGCGAGAAAGTTTTTATCAGGAATGTTGAATGGCCTGAATAATCATTTAGTTGAACGCCCCCCGTCGGGCTGGAGGGCGCTATACCAAAGGCTTAGAGTCCGGCACCTGCGTTGTATTCGAATAGTGAAATGCTTATACTCTCGGCGCGAAGTTTCTCCCTACTAAATTATTCTAATGTGGAGAGGCCTCGGCGAGGTACTTAATCTTCTAGCACTTCCAGATAACCTTGCTCTGCAACAGGGCAAATACGAGTGTGAACAAGAGCCGTGAACAAAAAAAGACCTGTAAACCTAGATCTAAGAACTATCAAGCAGCCGCTTCCGGCCATCACGTCAATTCTGCATCGGGTAACGGGTGTAGTGTTGTTTTTCGGTGCCATCTTCCTGCTATATGCGCTGGAAATGTCACTGGAGTCGCAGCAGGGTTTTGATGCTGCTGTCAGCATGATGGAGAACAGCTTCTTTGCCAAGCTGATCGCCTGGGGACTGGTTTCTGCGTTGCTGTACCACCTGTTTGCCGGTGTCAAACACCTGGTGATGGATTTGGGTCACTGTGAGGAACTGGAGAGCGGGCGCCTTGCTGCCAAAGCGACTCTGGTTGCCGGTGGCGTAGCCTGTCTGATTTCAGGAGTGTGGATATGGTAACCAGTATCACGAGTTTTGGCCGTAGCGGCCTTTACGACTGGATGATTCAGCGTGTAACAGCAATCATATTGATGCTGTACACCATCTTCATGATTGGCTACCTGCTGATGAATCCTGCGCAGGATTATGAACAGTGGAAAGCACTGTTCGATAACACTGCGATGCGTATTTTTTCACTGTTGGCGATCCTGTCCTTTGCGGCACACGTATGGATTGGTCTGTGGTCAGTATCAACTGACTATATCAAGGCTACCGGCGTGCGTTTCATGTTCCAGTCAGCAACCGGCCTCCTGACGTTTATCTACGTCACCTGGGGCATTCAGATTTTGTGGGGTGTATAAGAGATGGCGAATCTGCGTACGCTTACGTTCGACGCGATTGTAGTAGGCGGTGGTGGTGCCGGTATGCGAGCTGCTTTGCAGCTGGCTCAGTCCGGGCTTAACACTGCGTGTGTAACCAAGGTCTTCCCGACTCGTTCACACACTGTATCCGCACAGGGTGGTATTACCTGTGCAATTGCAAGTGCTGATCCTAATGATGATTGGCGCTGGCACATGTATGACACCGTTAAAGGTTCCGATTACATCGGTGACCAGGACGCGATCGAATACATGTGTTCTGTAGGCCCTCAGGCGGTATTTGAACTGGACCACATGGGTCTGCCGTTCTCCCGTACTGAAACAGGCCGTATCTACCAGCGTCCTTTCGGTGGTCAGTCCAAGAACTTCGGCGAAGGTGGTCAGGCTGCACGTACCTGTGCAGCGGCAGACCGTACCGGTCATGCACTGCTGCATGCTCTGTATCAGGGCAACATGAAAGCAGGCACGACCTTCCTGAATGAATGGTACGCGGTTGATCTGGTGACCAACGCTGACGGTGATATCGTCGGTTGTATCGCGATCTGCATTGAAACAGGCGAAACCGTTTACATCAAAGCCAAAGCCACTGTGCTGGCAACCGGTGGTGCGGGTCGTATCTTCTCTTCTACGACCAATGCCCTGATCAATACCGGCGACGGTGTTGGTATGTCGTTGCGTGCAGGTGTTCCGGCGCAGGATATGGAGATGTGGCAGTTCCACCCAACCGGTATTGCCGGTGCCGGTGTACTGGTAACCGAAGGCTGTCGTGGTGAAGGTGGCTATCTGATCAACAAGGATGGCGAGCGCTTCATGGAGCGTTACGCGCCTAACGCGAAAGACCTGGCGGGCCGTGACGTTGTTGCACGCTCCATGATCCTGGAGATCCTGGGTGGCCGTGGCTGTGGCCCGGATGGTGATCACGTATACCTGAAGATGGACCATCTGGGTGAAGACGTGCTGCAGTCCCGTTTACCGGGTATCTGTGAACTGTCTAAGACCTTCGCTGCTGTCGATCCGGTGAAAGAGCCGATCCCGGTTGTGCCAACCTGTCACTACATGATGGGTGGCGTTGTTACCAATATCGGTGGTCAGGCGATGGCGCCTGCGCTGGAAGGCGACGAAGACAAGATCATTAATGGTCTGTACGCCTGTGGTGAAGTTGCCTGTGTTTCTGTACACGGCGCTAACCGCCTGGGTGGTAACTCGCTGCTGGATCTGGTGGTGTTTGGTCGTGCTGCAGGTATGGAAATCGAACGTCAGTTGCAGGATGGTTACGCAGTTAAAGATGCTACCGATGCTGATGTTGATCGTGCGATGGCGCGTCTGAGTGCATTGAACAGCTCTACCGGCGGTGAACGTACTGCAGATGTGCGTAAAGAACTGCAGGCAACCATGCAGCTGTACTTCGGTGTATTCCGTGACGGCGAAAGCATGCAGAAAGGTCTGGAATTGCTGAAAGGCATTCGCGCCAAAGTTGATAACCTGCATCTGGAAGACAAGAGCCAGGCATTCAACACTGCACGTATTGAAGCGCTGGAACTGCAGAACCTGATGGAAGTTGCGGAAGCAACGGCTATTGCTGCAGAGATCCGTAAAGAGTCTCGTGGTGCTCATGCACGTAATGACTTCTCCGATCGTGATGATGAGAACTGGCTGTGCCACTCTGTTTTCCATCCGGTTGAGAAAGCGATTACAAAACGTGCGGTGAACTTTGCACCGAAGACTATGGAACCGTTCCCGCCGAAAGTGCGAACCTACTAAGGGGCTGTGAAAAATGCTGGTAAGTGTTTATCGCTACAATCCTGAAAAGGATGATGCACCATACATGCAGGATATCCATATCGATATCCCGGGTGGTAAAGACATCATGGTGCTGGACCTTCTGCAGCTGCTGAAGGATAAAGATAGTTCATTGGGCTACCGCCGCTCCTGCCGTGAAGGCGTGTGTGGTTCTGACGGTATGAACATGAACGGTGTTAACGGTCTGGCTTGTATCACACCGCTGTCTGCAGTGGTTGAGAATGACAAGCTGGTACTGCGTCCGCTGCCGGGTTTACCGGTTATCCGTGACCTGGTTGTTGATATGGGTCAGTTCTACAAAGCGTACGAGAAGATCAAGCCGTTCCTGCTCAACGATACGCCAGCGCCGGCAATTGAGCGTCTGCAGTCGCCTGAAGAGCGTTCTGAGCTGGATGGCCTGTACGAGTGTATCCTGTGTGCCTGTTGTTCTACGTCCTGCCCATCCTTCTGGTGGAACCCGGACAAGTTCATCGGCCCATCTGGCTTGTTGCAGGCTTACCGCTTCCTGGCGGATAGCCGCGATACAGCCACTCAGGAACGACTGACTGAGCTGGACGATCCATTCAGCGTGTTCCGTTGCCATGGCATCATGAACTGTGTGAATGTCTGTCCGAAAGGCCTTAATCCAACCAAGGCCATTGGTAAGATCCGTAACATGTTGCTGCAGCAAGCAACCTGATACGAAGCTAAAAGCGGTGCCCAATGGGCGCCGCTTTTTTCTATATCAAAGAAAAATAGAATTCGTGACGAATTCATAAGAACAAAATAAGGCTTTAAGCCGAAGCTTTTACTATAATGGCCGCCGGACATGCATCGGGCGTGTCTATATACGGTAACGATAGAGGGGTCGTCCTTTTAATGGCAGGTATAGTGCAACCTGCCGGGACTAAACCCCCAAGCCAGGGTGATCAATAATGCAAGAAGGCATCATGGAGCTGATGTGGAAAAATGCCCACCTTTATGGTGGCAACCTTTCCTACATTGAACAGCTTTACGAGACATACTTGATGGACCCGAATGGCGTTCCTCAGGAATGGCGTGAAGAGTTCGACCGACTGCCGAAGGTAGGCGACAACCTGACGCAGGATGTTCCTCATTCCCCGATTCAGGATCATTTCCTGTATCTGGCCAAAAATCAGAAGCGTGCAACACCGGTTGCAGTCAGCTCTGTCAGTTCAGAACACGAGAAAAAGCAGGTTCGTGTACTCCGTATGATTAACGCATATCGGGTACGTGGACATCAGATGGCTGCCATCGATCCGCTGGGATTGTTGCAGCGTGAAAACGTTCAGGATCTTGATCCACGTTTCCACGAACTGTCTGAAGCTGACTTCGACACGACCTATCAGCTGGGCTCACTGTTCTTCGGCACGGAAGAAGCGCCATTGCGCGACATTCTGACGGACCTGAAGAAAACCTACTGTAATACCGTAGGCCCAGAGTACATGCACATCGTTGATACTCAGGAAAAACGCTGGATCCAGTCTCGTCTGGAACCGGTTCGCTGCCACCCGCAGCTGGAGCCGAAAGAGCGTAAACATATTCTTGAGCGTCTGACCGCAGCTGAAGGCCTGGAACGCTACCTGGGTTCTCGCTACGCCGGTGCCAAGCGCTTTGGTCTGGAAGGTGCTGAAGCCCTGATTCCGCTGATGGATGAACTTATCCAGCGCAGCGGTAAAGCGGGCGCGCGTGAAATGGTTATTGGCATGGCCCACCGTGGCCGCCTGAATATGCTGATCAACACCTTCGGTAAAAATCCGGCGGAGTTGTTCGGTGAATTCGAAGGTAAGAAATCGGGTGAAACCTCCGGTGATGTTAAATACCACCAGGGCTTCTCATCCAATATCATGACGCCCGGCGGCGAAGTGCATCTGGCGATGGCCTTCAACCCGTCTCACCTTGAAATCTCTGCGCCGGTTGTTGAAGGGTCTGTACGTGCCCGTCAGGACCGTCGAGATGATCCGGCTGGCGACACGGTTATTCCGGTGAATATCCACGGTGATCAGGCGTTTGCGGGTCAGGGCGTAGTGATGGAGACATTCCAGATGTCTCAGACTCGCGCTTACAAAACCGGTGGTACGATCCATATCGTGATCAACAACCAGGTTGGTTTCACCACCAATAAACAGGAAGACTCCCGTTCTACCGAATACGCAACAGATGTTGCGAAAATGGTATCGGCACCGATCTTCCATGTGAACGGTGATGATCCTGAAGCCGTACGCTTCGTGACTCAGGTTGCACTGGATTACCGTAACGAATTCAAAAAAGACGTTGTTATCGATCTGGTATGTTACCGCCGTCGCGGTCATAACGAAGCGGATGAGCCATCGGGCACCCAGCCGCTGATGTATGCGCAGATCAAACAGCAGAAAACCACCCGTGAGCTTTACTCTCAGCGTCTGCTTGAAGACGGTGTGATTAGCGCTGATGAAGCGAAAGCGATGGAGAAAGAATACCGTCGTGCGCTGGAAGCGGGTGAGCATGTAGCCAATGCACTGGTACTGGAACCAAACAGCGAACTGTTTGTGGACTGGAAACCTTACCTGGGTCTCAGCTGGTCTTTCGACTGTGATACGGGCCTGGACATGAAGCTGCTGCAGGATCTGGGCGCAAAAATCTGTGAAGTACCGGACGGCTTCGTCGTTCAGCGTCAGGTTCAGAAAATTATTGATGACCGTAAACGTATGGCCGCAGGCGCAATGGCGCTGAACTGGGGGATGGCAGAGTCTATGGCTTATGCATCTATCCTGGCGGAAGGTCACCCGGTACGTATTACCGGTCAGGACGTGGGTCGAGGCACCTTCTCCCACCGTCATGCGGTTCTGCATAACCAGAAAGATGCGAGCACGTACCTGCCGCTGCAGAACCTGTCGCCTGAGCAGCCACGTCTCACCCTGCACGACTCTTACCTGTCGGAAGAAGCGGTGCTGGCGTTCGAGTATGGCTACTCTACGACCATGCCAAATGCACTTGTAATCTGGGAAGCTCAGTTTGGTGATTTTGCCAACGGTGCTCAGGTTGTGATTGATCAGTTTATCACCAGTGGCGAGCAGAAGTGGGAGCGCCTGTGTGGCCTGACCATGCTGTTACCCCACGGCTTCGAAGGCCAGGGGCCGGAGCACTCCTCCGCACGACTGGAACGTTACCTGCAGTTGTGTGCTGAGCACAACATCCAGGTATGTGTACCAACGACACCGGCACAGATCTTCCATCTGCTGCGTCGTCAGGTAGTACGCCCGCTGCGTAAGCCGCTGGTTGTTATGTCACCGAAGAGCTTGCTGCGTCACAAACAGGCCACGTCAACACTGGAAGAGCTTGCCGAAGGCGGCTTCAAGCCGGTTATCGCTGAAACAGATCAGCTCGATGCCAGTAAAGTGAAACGTGTCGTGTTGTGTAGCGGTAAGGTTTACTACGACCTCTACAACCGCCGTGCCGAACTGGAAAAACAGGATGTCGCGATTGTTCGTATCGAACAGCTGTATCCGTTCCCAGAGAAAGCCATGGCAGACGCAATTGCTGAATACACCAACCTCGAATCTGTGGTCTGGTGTCAGGAAGAACCGATGAACCAGGGCGCATGGTACTGCTCGCAGCACCATATGCGTTCAGTACTGCAAAAGCATAACAGCTCTCTGCATCTGGAAGGCGTTGGCCGTCCACATGCAGCGGCGCCTGCAGTAGGTTACATCTCAGTTCACCTGGAACAGCAGGACAAACTGGTTAACGAAGCAATCAACGGTTAAATCAATGGGCTGCTGCGCTGAGAAAATAGCGCGGCAGCCGGTTGTGTGAGCACCCAAGGATAAAACATGTCAATCGAAATCAAAGCACCAACGTTCCCTGAATCCGTTGCAGACGGCACTATCTCTACCTGGCACAAAGCGCCAGGCGAAGCTGTCGCTGCTGACGAACTGATCGTCGATATCGAAACCGACAAAGTGGTACTGGAAGTTGTTGCACCAACTGACGGTGTCATCAAAGAAGTTAAAGCAGGCGAAGGCGATACCGTTCTGAGTGACGAAGTCATCGCTATCTTCGAAGCGGGCGCTGCAGGCACTGCGGTGGCTGCTGATGCTCCGGCCGCTGCTGACGCCGCTGGCGATGCTGACAAAATCGGCCCTGCTGCACGCAAGCTGATTGAAGAAAACAAGCTGGATGCATCTGCAATCCCGGGTACCGGTAAAAACGGTGGCATCACCAAAGAAGACGTTGTCAGCTTTATGGCTAAGGGTGCAGCAGCACCTGCACCGGCTGTCGCTACAGCGCCAGCTGCTCAGGCCAAAGCGCCAGCTGCACCGATCAATGTACCGGCCGGTGAGCGTGTTGAAAAACGCGTTCCAATGACACGTCTGCGCGCCACCATCGCTAAGCGCCTGGTTGAAGCACAGCAGAATGCTGCCATGCTGACCACGTACAACGAAGTGAACATGAAACCGATCATGGAGCTGCGTAAGCAGTACAAAGATCTGTTCGAGAAAACTCACAACGGTACGCGCCTGGGCTTTATGTCCTTCTTCGTTAAAGCGGCGACTGAAGCACTGAAACGTTTCCCTGCAGTGAACGCTTCCATCGATGGCAACGACATGGTTTACCATGGTTACCAGGATATCGGTGTGGCCGTTTCTACTGAACGTGGCCTGATGGTTCCAGTATTGCGTGACACTGACAGCATGGGTCTGGCCGATGTTGAACGTACCATTGCTGACTTCGGCAAGCGTGGTCGTGATGGCAAACTGGGTCTGGATGACATGATGGGCGGTACGTTCACGATCACCAACGGTGGTGTGTTCGGTTCCCTGATGTCGACTCCAATCCTGAACCCGCCGCAGACGGCGATCATGGGCATGCACAAAATCCAGGAACGCCCAATGGCGGTCAATGGCCAGGTTGAAATCCTGCCAATGATGTACCTGGCGCTGTCTTACGATCACCGTATGATTGATGGTAAGGAAGCAGTACAATTCCTCGTGACTATCAAAGACCTCCTGGAAGACCCTGCACGTATGCTTCTGGATGTCTGATACAGCCCCCTCCTTTAACGAGTGAATTGAGAGATAGGAAAGATACATGTCTGATAAATTTGACGTGATCGTAATCGGTGCCGGTCCTGGTGGTTACGTAGCAGCAATCCGCGCTGCACAGCTGGGTCTGAAAACCGCATGTGTTGAGAAGTGGGTGGATAATAAAGGCAGCGCTGTACTGGGCGGTACCTGTCTGAATGTTGGTTGTATTCCGTCTAAAGCATTGCTGGAAACAACCTACAAATACCATGAAGCCAAAGCTGGCCTGAACGTACATGGCATCAGCACTGGCGATGTAACCATGAACGTTGAACAGATGGTTGCCCGCAAGGACAAGATCGTGGGTAACCTGACTGCCGGTATCGGTGGCCTGTTTAAAGCGAACGGCGTTACTGTGCTGCAGGGCATGGGTAAGCTGCTGGCAGGTAAGCAGGTTGAAGTGACCGCTGCTGACGGTACTGCAACTGTTTACGCTGCAGACAACGTTGTGCTGGCATCCGGTTCTGTACCGGTGAACATCCCGCCAGCCCCGCTGGCTGATAACCTGATTCTGGACAATGCTGGCGCGCTGGACATCACTGAGACGCCTAAGCGTCTGGGTGTTATCGGTGCCGGTGTTATCGGTCTGGAAATGGGTTCCGTCTGGGCACGTCTGGGTACAGAAGTGACTGTACTGGAAGCCATGGATGAGTTCCTTGCTGCCGCCGACAAAGACGTAGCTAAAGAAGCCGCCAAGCTGTTTAAGAAACAGAAACTGGATATCAAGCTGGGCGCACGCTGCACCGGCACTGAGATCATCGACGGCAAAGAAGTACTGGTTAAGTACACCGACAGCGAAGGCGAGAAAGAGCTGGTTGTTGACAAACTGATCGTTGCTGTTGGCCGTAAGCCACAGACCAATGGTCTGCTGGCCGCTGATTCCGGCGTTAAACTGGACGAGCGTGGCTTCATCTTTGTTGATGATCACTGCCGCACTGAAGCGCCAGGCGTTTACGCCATCGGTGACTCCGTACGTGGCCCGATGCTGGCGCACAAAGCGTCTGAAGAAGGCATCATGGTTGCTGATATGATCGCCGGTAAACACGGCCATATGAACTATGACGTGATCCCGAACATCATCTACACACACCCTGAGCTGGCGTGGGTAGGTAAGACCGAACAGGAACTCAAAGCCGAAGGCGTCAAGTACAAAGCGGGTAAATTCCCGTTTGCTGCGACGGGCCGTGCGATGGCTGCGAACGATACCGATGGTTTCGTTAAAGTTCTGGCGGACGAAGAGACTGACCGCATTGTGGGCATCCACATGGTCGGTGGTCAGGCGTCCGAGCTGATCGGTCAGGCAGTGATTGCGATGGAGTTCTGTGCCAGCGCTGAAGATCTGCAGATGACAATTTTTGCCCACCCGACTGTGAGTGAAGCACTGCACGAAGCTGCCCTGGCAGTGGATGGCCACGCTATTCACATGGCGAACCGCAAAAAGCGTTAATCGCACCTGATTAGAAAGATTTCGGCCGGCTTCATCCGAATGTCCGGCCGATTTAGCAAGAAACTTGTTGTTGAACCCCGAAAGGGCGGCTTAACGGCGCAGGCATTGCACTGTACCGGGCCGAATAATCATTAGTGACAACACAACGGATTAGAGCATGAACCTTCACGAGTACCAGGGTAAACAGCTGTTTGCCGAGTATGGTCTGCCGGTCTCCCAAGGGATCGCAGTAGATACTCCAGAAGCGGCTGCTGAAGCAGCTAAAAAAATCGGCGGTGATAAATGGGTTGTTAAAGCCCAGGTTCACGCCGGTGGCCGTGGTAAAGCGGGCGGCGTTAAGCTGATCGAATCTCCGGCTGAAGCACAGGCATTTGCTGCTAACTGGCTGGGTAAAAACCTGGTCACTTACCAGACAGATGAAAACGGTCAGCCAGTTTCTAAAATTCTGGTTGAAACCTGCACAGATATCGCTAACGAGCTGTACCTGGGCGCGGTTGTAGACCGTTCTTCTCGCCGTATCGTTTTCATGGCATCCACCGAAGGTGGTGTTGAAATCGAGACAGTTGCAGAAGAAACCCCGGAAAAAATCCTGAAAGCTACCGTTGATCCTCTGACAGGCGCACAGCCTTACCAGGGTCGCGAGCTGGCATTCAAACTGGGCCTGAAAGGCGACCAGATCAAGCAGTTCACCAAGATCTTTATGGGTCTGGCGAAAATGTTCCAGGAAAAAGACCTGGCACTGCTGGAAATCAACCCGCTGGTCATCACTGATGAAGGTAACCTGCACTGCCTGGACGCTAAAGTAGCGATCGATGGCAATGCTGTTTACCGTCACAAAGATCTGCAGGCGATGCACGATCCATCCCAGGAAGATGCACGCGAAGCACATGCTGCTGAGTGGGATCTGAACTACGTTGCACTGGATGGCACCATCGGCTGCATGGTTAACGGTGCGGGCCTGGCAATGGGCACCATGGACATCGTTGCACTGCACGGTGGCTTCCCGGCTAACTTCCTGGACGTTGGCGGCGGCGCGACTAAAGAGCGTGTAACCGAAGCGTTCAAACTGATTCTGGCTGACGACAAGGTGAAAACCGTACTGGTTAACATCTTCGGCGGTATCGTTCGTTGCGATCTGATCGCCGAAGGTATCATCGGTGCCGTTAAGGAAGTAGGCGTAGAAGTACCTGTAGTTGTACGTCTGGAAGGTAACAACGCTGAGCTGGGCTCCAAACTGCTGGCTGACTCCGGTCTGGATATCATCGCAGCTACCAGCCTGACTGACGCTGCTCAGCAGGCCGTAAAAGCAGCGGAGGGTAAATAATGTCCGTACTGATTAACAAAGATACTAAAGTCATCTGCCAGGGTTTCACTGGCGGTCAGGGTACCTTCCACTCTGAACAGGCGATCGCTTACGGCACCAAAATGGTTGGTGGTGTAACGCCGGGTAAAGGCGGTACTGAGCACCTGGGTCTGCCAGTGTTCAACACCGTTGCTGAAGCTGTAGAAGTAACCGGCGCTGAAGCGTCTGTTATCTACGTACCAGCACCGTTCTGTAAAGACTCTATCCTTGAAGCGGCTAACGCTGGCATCAAGCTGATCGTCTGCATCACTGAGCATATCGCTGTTATGGATATGCTGGAATGTAAAGTGAAGTGTGACGAGCTGGGCGTACGCCTGATCGGTCCTAACTGCCCAGGTGTTATCACCCCGGGCGAATGTAAGATCGGCATCATGCCAGGTCACATCCACCTGCCAGGCAGCATCGGCATCGTTTCCCGTTCCGGTACGCTGACGTACGAAGCGGTTAAACAGACCACAGATGCTGGCTTCGGTCAGTCTACCTGTGTCGGCATTGGTGGTGACCCAATCCCAGGCTCCAACTTCATCGACATTCTGGAAATGTTCCAGAATGATCCACAGACTAAAGCGATCGTAATGATCGGTGAAATCGGTGGTTCTGCTGAAGAAGAAGCGGCTGCATTCATCAAAGCGAATGTAACCAAGCCTGTTGTTTCTTACATTGCTGGTGTTACTGCACCTGCAGGTAAGCGCATGGGCCATGCTGGCGCGATTATCTCTGGCGGTAAAGGTACAGCGGATGAGAAATTCGCTGCACTGAACGATGCAGGCGTTAAGACTGTACGTTCCCTGGCTCAGATCGGCGACGCTCTGCAGGAACTGAAAGACGCAGGTAAGTGGTAAGCAATCGCTTACTAACCACCTGATCTGAAAAAGGCAGCCTCGGCTGCCTTTTTTGTGTCTGACCGATACTGATATACGATGTAGCGCTGCCGCACAGGTCAGAGCGATGCAATACAGCCACTGATTCAGAATGGCAGGGCGCAGCTGAATGAAATATATACTAAAGCACGGGTTGTGCTTAATCCGGATAACACGTCAAATAGCTAACGCTGTTCAGCCATTATTGTTGCTCAGCTTCTTCATTACTCAAAGAATACGTTCAGACTATGAAATCAGTTTACCCACATATTAACCGATGGAACGCATGCAAACATGCGACCTGTCCGTGTGGCTGCTGTTTCTGAAATATGAACAACAACCCGCGGAGATTACCGCGGATTGTCTTTTTCCCTTCAGATATTTCCCCGGTAATTCTCCGTTTATTTACTCAGGCTCAGGCCTTTTATTCAGGAGTGTTACCATGACTTTATTATCACTGTTTGCCGCTGCGATTAACCGCTATAACGAACGCCGCCGTCGTGCTCAGGCACTGGACGAACTGCGTGCCCTCAGCCCTGCTCAGCTACGCGATATTGGCGTTCGCCTGGACGGTAACCGGGTGCTGTCTATCCATGATACGGCGGCGGCTGATATCAGCACTCGACCAGACACGGTGCCTGCCGCGATGGAGGACAGCAGATAAAAAATCGGGGGCTGGCTATGGGCTGGCCCCTCGATCATCAGATTCTTATGCACCAGCGGTGCCTCGTCACAGGGACGGGGATAGAATAGTTCGATACCTTACGGAGTTTCTCGATGCACACTTTACCGTTGTTTCCGCTACCCACTCTGTTGTACCCCGGTGGGCTGCTGCCATTACAGATTTTTGAGCCGCGCTATCTGCAGATGGTGAAGCAGTGTCTGAAAGCGGGAACCGGTTTTGTTATCGTCCAGACCGCTGAACAGGATGACAGTAGCGCGCTGGAACCCTTCTTTGATATTGGCTGCTATTGCGAAATCAATGACTGGCACCCGTTGCCTAATGACCTGCTGGGCATTGATGTACGCGGCCTGCGTAAAGTGCGTATTCACAGCCACCAGCCTGAACAGGATAACCTGCTGATGGGCCAGTGTGAGTACCTGCCGGTTGAAGAGCCCACTCTGATGACAGATCAGCACCAGGTATTGCTGAAGTTGCTGCAGGACATTCAGCAGCATCCGATGATCGAAATGATGGGGCTGGACATCGATTACCAGGATGCCAGTGACGTGGGCTATCGGCTGGCGGAGTTTTTGCCATTTACCGGCGAAGAGAAACAGCTGCTGCTGGAGTCCAACTCGCCTTTAGCCCGGCTGGATGCCATCCAGTCACTGATTCATCAGCTGGGTGGCTGAGCGCTGCGCAGCTTAATCACCCACAATACGATGGCATTAGTCGGACAGGGCAGGTGAATGCTTGTTCGCCGACCGTGCCTCTCCTACTCTATTACGCAACCCTTCCTATCCGACTGTCATTGACCTGCTCAGGGAGTGATGCTGGCCATGAAAGTACTGTTACCCTTCGTAATACCCCTGTTGTTGCTCGTGCTGTTTACACTGCCACTGACACTGAAAGCAGCGACGCAGAATGCACCTCATTTGATGCTGGCTAATACCTGGCGGGTCGATATGCCACTGGACCAATACTGGGTCAGTGAAAAACTCGATGGCGTACGCGCGTACTGGGACGGTAGCCAGTTACGTAGCCGGGGTGGTTATCCGATTCAGGCACCTGAGTGGTTTACCGCTGATTTTCCTGAACAGCCGCTGGATGGTGAGCTCTGGCTGGGGCGGGGCCGCTTTAATGAAATTTCCGCCATTATTCGCAGCGATAACATTGCCGACCCGCGCTGGGATGAAGTCCACTATATGGTGTTTGATCTGCCCACCCAGCAGCACAAGGGCGTGCCTGCCACCTTTGAACAGCGTCGTCTGGCCCTGCAGTTGCTGCTCGGTCAGCGTCATATCCGCTGGCTGGAAGCGGTACAGTATTACCGGCTGGCCGATGAAAAGGCCCTGCAGCACGAGCTGGCACAGGTGGTCGGCAAGGGTGGGGAAGGGTTAATGCTGAACCGGGCGCAGGGCTTATATCGAGCGGCACGCAGTGACGATATTCTCAAGCTCAAGCCCAGTTATGATGCTGAAGCCCTGGTGCTGGGCCATCTGGATGGGCGGGGAAAATATACCGGCATGGTCGGCGCACTGCTGGTGCGAAATACCGAAGGGGTTCAATTCAAAGTGGGCAGCGGCCTGAAAGACAGTGACCGGCGGGAGCCACCGCCCATCGGCAGCACCATCACCTACGGTTACAGCGGTAAAACCCACACCGGTAAACCACGGTTTCCCCGTTATCTGCGCCTGCGTCCGCCAGAATAAGCCGCGTCAGGCCAGTCCATCCCAGCGGTAGTGTTTCAGGTTGATGCGCTCACCGCTGAACTCGATGCCCTCACTTTCCAGCCGTTCGCGCTGGCGTTGATAGCCCTCACTATCAAATGGAAACGAAATCCGCCCCTGGGCATTGATCACCCGGTACCAGGGCAGGCGGCTATCTTTGGGAAGCTGACTCATCATTTTTCCCACAGCCCGGGCCTGGCGCGGAAGGTCGGCCAGCTCAGCAACCTGGCCATAACTGGCGACCTTGCCGCAGGGAATCGCAGCGACCACCTGCCAGACCTTCTGCCGACTCAGCTCATCCAGTGCCATCAGTCTTCGACTTCAGGAATCAGTGCCAGCAGGTCAGTAATTGCGATATCCATCCCCATCTGCGATAGCAGAGTGGTGAGCTGGCCTCGGTGGTGGGTCTGATGATTGAACAGATGCAGTACCAGCATGCCAAAAGGGCGCACGGACTCAGTGCCCTGGGTGTTTTTGTAGCGTAATGGCTGTGACAGCTGTTCACGTTGCAGCTCGTAACTCCAGTCAATTAGCAGCTGATCCAGCAATTCCCGCTCCATCTGCAGTTCCATCAGATCATCAAACAGAATCTGATTCAGCGCGCTAGGGCGGGGGATATGATGGAGGTTAGCCAGTGATTCATAGTTCGCCGGGTGCGTCGCAAAGCGTTGCAACCAGATAATATCACCCACCAGAAGGTGGTTCAGCGTGCCCAGTACCGAGCCAAAAAAAGCCCCCTGGTCAGCACGTAACTGTTCTTCGCTGAGCCCCTGTGCCGCGGTATACAGGGTTTCATTCATCCACTGATTATACTGAGCCAGCAACCGCAGGTTGTTTACTTCACTCATCACGCTTCTCCATCGGTGACAACTTCAGTCACGCGTGCGGCTACGCTCCGCCGGGACATACAGTTGTTGCATCAGATACTGTTTAAAATCATCGGGGTAAGGCTGTTGTGTCAACGCGACCTCCATACAGCCTAACCAGGCATCACGCTCCGCCGGGCCAATATCCAGGTGGGCATGGGCCGCTGGAATACGAATAGGGCCGTACTTTTCCCGATACAACCTGGGCCCGCCCAGCCAGCCTGCCAGAAAGCGGGCCAGCTTCTCGCTGGACTCCACCTGATCAGCCGGGTGCATGGCGCGAATATATGCCGCCTCAGGTCGCTCATCCATCGCTTTATAAAACGCATCACACAGAATCACCAGCCCGGCGTAACCGCCGGCGGCCTGATAGGATGTATCACCTTCGCCGTAACCTGGCTGTTTTGGATCAGTCAGTTGTACTGTATTCATTAATTCTTTGCTCAATATGACAGTGCGGATCAGATTCGATGGGGATCAAGCTGAACACCGGTAACTTTACGACCCAGCAGAGTGACACGGCCTTCATAGCGATCATCACCGGTACTGGAAAAACTGAACACATAAGAGCGCCAGACCCGGACGGTGCCACTATCATCCCGGCGCAACCAGAAGCCATGCAGCGCGATACTTTGATCCAGCCACTGTAAATCCATCTCGTCGCATTGCTTGCGGACTTCTTTCAGCGCGATCTCTTTAATTTGCTGGGCTTTCCACCAGTGCAGCATGGCCCCACAGATCAGCGTTACCCAGAGTAAATCCGTTAACTCGATATACATTCAGCCCCTCAGATGTATTCAGCTGATTACCTGGCAAATGCTACCACATCAGAGCCGGGCGGCTGTAATCTGCATAAGCAGAAAGGCATGTTCACATTTCACAGGGAGAGGATATTCATGACACCGGCGTTCTTTCGCTACTGGGGCAAGGCGCGGCCTGCTAACGATGCAGAGGCTGCGGATTTTCATTTGCTGGCCTGGCATGGGCTGGATGTGGCCGGGGTTGGCTGGCAGCTGCTAGCACCGGACAAACCGTTATGTCAGCAGCTGGCAACTGAGTTGCAGGTTGAGCCTGAATGGCTACAACGCTGGTTTTGCTTTTGTCTGTCACTGCATGATCTGGGCAAGTTTTCGTCTGCGTTTCAAGGTCTGGTACCGGACTTGAGTGACGCCCTGGTGCAGCCTGATCCTCAGTACGCTTATGACCTGCGTCATGACTCTCAGGGCTGGGCGTTATGGCAGGAATATCTGATGGCTGCGCTGTTACAGGGGGCCTGGCAGCCACAGTGTTGCTGGGCCCGGCCTTCGGCTGCAAGCCGGGCACTGGGCCCCTGGCTTAAAATTGTCACCGGTCATCATGGTGCGCCGCCCATTGAGCCGAACAAAGGGCTGGATTTCTGGTTCAGTGACGCTGATCTGGCAGCTGCGCAGGCATACTGTGAAGCCATGACTGAGCTGTTCCAGCCGGACCTGGCGCCCCTCAACGACAGCAGCCTGGCCCGGCGTTTACAGCCGGTCAGCTGGCAGCTTGCCGGGCTGGCGGTACTGGCAGACTGGAGCGGTTCTGATCAGGGGTATTTCCCCTACTCGGATCAGGCCCAGGAAATCTCCGCCTACTGGCAGGCTCAGGCATTATCGCAAGCTCTGTTGGCAACAGAAGCCATGCAGCCGAAGACAGTCAAGCCCCGGCCCTTTGATCAGATACAGTCACTGTTTCCTTTTATCCGCCAGCCAACCCCCCTGCAGCAACAGGCCATCGATGTTGAACTGGCCACCGGGCCACAATTATGGATTATGGAAGATGTGACCGGCGCGGGCAAAACGGAAGCCGCCCTGACCCTGTGTAACCGACTGATGACGGCCGGACGGGGGCAAGGGCTTTATATCGGCTTACCCACCATGGCCACGGCCAATGGCATGTATGAACGGATGCAGGAGAGTTATCGACAGCTGTTTACTAAAGACAGTCAGCCCTCGCTGGTGCTTGCGCACGGTGCTCGCGAACTGTCCACAGCGTTTCAGCAATCAGTGCGGCTTTCAGCGCAACCCCAAACTGACCACAACTATCAGGCTGATGAGCTAAGCGCGACTGCCTGGTGCAGCAGCTGGCTGGCTGACAGCCGAAAAAAAGCCCTGTTTGCAGATTTAGGCGTAGGCACGCTGGATCAGGCGCTGCTGGCGGTATTACCGGCTCAACACCAGTCGCTGCGCTTGCTGGGGCTGCGCAACCGGATATTACTGGTTGATGAAGTTCACGCCTACGACCCCTATATGCAGACTCTGCTCCAGGCATTGCTGACGGCCCATGCCCAGCAGGGCGGCAGCGCCATTTTACTGTCGGCCACCCTGCCACAGAACATGCGCCAGAAACTATGTAATGCCTTTCGCCAGGGATTACAGCAGCCCGGCCTGCCATTGCAACGTACCGGATTGGATGACTATCCGTTGCTGACCGGCTGTAGTGCTGAGGCTGAGCTGATTGAACAGCCGCTCCTGAGCCGTGCTGAAGTCAGTCGCAGCCTGGCTGTGGAGCGGCTAGGTGAGCCGGCGGCGGTTACCCATTCAATCCGTCAGGCGTTGGCGCAGGGCCAGTGTGTCTGCTGGATTCGCAATACTGTGGGCGATGCCCGCCAGGCCTGGCAGCAAGCCTGCGATGAAGGCTGGGCTGACTCCGCCAGGCTCAGCCTGTTTCACAGCCGTTTTGCCGCCTGTGATCGCCAGCAGGTAGAGCAGGATGTATTACAGCGTTTTGGCAAAACCTCATCGGCCACGCAACGTACCGGACAACTGCTGATCGCCACCCAGGTGGTTGAGCAAAGCCTGGATCTGGATTTTGATTTCATGGTCAGCGACCTGGCACCGATTGACCTGCTGATACAGCGTGCCGGACGCCTGCATCGGCACCAGCGTGATCGCGCGGGCAACCTCACCGAAACTGACCAGCGCCCTGCGCCCTTGCTGGCCATCTATGCACCTGCGGGCAGCCCGGATGCCGGTGCTGACTGGTTACAGCCCCACTGGCAAGGCACAGGCTACGTATATAAAGATCTGGGCCAGCTCTGGCTGACCCTCAATTGCCTTGAGCAGCAAGCCTGGCAATTGCGGATGCCAGAGGATGCCCGGCGGCTGATTGAGGGCGTGTACAGTGAAGATGCGATGTTCTGCGTACCCGAGGCGTTACTTGATAGCAGCCTGGATGCGGATGGCGACCGGCGATCAGAAGCGCGTCAGGGCTGGGTCAATCAGCTTGATCTTGGGCAGGGCTACAGCCGTAGCAGTGGCGGGGATCACTGGAATAGCGATGTAAAAACCCCCACCCGGCTGAGCGAGGACACCGTGACTGTTGCACTGGCACGATGGACTGACGGACGTTTACAGCCCTGGTCTCAGGCTTCTGAACATGGCTGGCAACTGAGCCAGCTCAGCCTGTCGGAGAAAGACTGGCGTCAGGCCCAACAGCAGATTCCGGCCAGACTGCTTGATGAAATTGAGCAGCTTAAAAGCAGCATTGCCGCGTTACGCTGGGTCGAAATTCTGCCGCTGGTGGATAGCCTGGCCGGTTGCTATAGCCGGGAAGGGGGCTGGACCTCTGAACAAACGGATTAGTTACGCCGTTTACTGTACCTCTGATTGACACTACAACGGGCGTGTCTGTATGAGTAGGCTCTGATTTACTGCGAGAGCTGCATATTTGCACCGCTCCATCTTTCATAGGAGGAAGGATGAATCTGATTGAACAGCCATGGCTGCCGGTTCGGCGTCGTAATGGCGAGCACAGCTGGATCAGCCCCTGGCAGATCACCGAAATGGACAACCCGGTGGTGGAGCTGGTCGCCCCCCGCGCTGATTTTCAGGGCGCACTCTACCAGTGGCTACTGGGGCTATTACAGACAACCGTGATGCCGGAGGATGCCGAGCATTGGGAAACGCTGTATGACGAGCCGCCCAGCCCGGCCACCCTGCAACAGGCGTTCGCGCCCCTGAGCCCCGCCATGGTTCTGCATAACCCGGATGGCCCGGCGTTTTTGCAGGACTTTGATCTTGCTGATGGTGAAATCAAACCCATTGCCGGGTTGCTGATTGAAGCGCCCGGGGCGAAAACCATCAAAGACAACCTCGATCACTTTATCAAGCGCGATACCGTTACCGGGCTGTGCCATAGCTGCACCGCTACAGCCTTGTTTACCCTGCAGGCTAATGCGCCCAGTGGTGGGTCCGGACACCGGGTCAGCCTGCGCGGTGGCGGCCCCCTGACCACGCTGATTTGCCCATTGGATAACGACGCCACACTGTGGCAAAAACTGTGGCTCAATGTGCTGGAACACCCGCGTTATCGTACGGATAACCCCATATCAGCCCGCGTACTGCCCTGGATGGGGCCAACCCGAACCTCCGATAAAACCGGCCGGGAAACTGGCCCGGAAGATGCTCACCCACTGCAGATGTTCTGGGGTATGCCACGGCGTATCCGCCTGCTACCGGCCACCACCCAAGGTTGTTGTTCACTCTGTGGCGCGGAGGATCAACCGCTGGTGGAGCAATACCGGACCCGCAACTACGGCACCAACTACAGTGATGGCTGGCGTCACCCGCTGACCCCCTACCGGGATGACCCGAAAAAACTGAAACCCTCATTCAGCCTCAAAGCACAGCCAGGCGGGCTGGGCTACCGGCACTGGATTGGTCTGGCGCTGGCATCGGCAACCAATGGCGACAGCCCGGCGGCAGTGGTCACTCTGTTTAATGAGTCGCGGGTGAAGTCCTTACTGGGCTTTGGCGAGCGCAGGCAGCGGGCCCGGTTATGGTGCTTTGGTTTTGATATGGACAATATGAAAGCCCGCTGCTGGTACGACCATCAGTTCCCGCTGTTCAGCTGCACCCCAGCGCACCGGGAATGGCTACTGGATCGTTGCAGCCTGTTGATGGAGGTGGCCCAGCTGGCACTGAGCACTCTGCGCAGCCATGTGCGTGAGGCCTGGGCCAATCGGCCCAAAGATCTCAAAGGGGATACCAGCTATATCGACGACGAGTTCTGGCAGTTGACTCAGCAGCGCTTCTTTAGCTGCGTACAGCAGCTCAGCCAGCAGGTGAAAGTGGACGATATCGCCCCGCTGATGAATGACTGGCTACGTCATGTGCAGCACAGTCAGCAACAGTGCTTCGACCGCTGGACACTGGAAAGTGCGCCTCAGGATTTACCGCTGAAGCGGATTATAAATGCCCGTGCTGCCATGGGGCGCAAGTTCAACTTAAGCAAACTGATTAAAGATTACCGCACCCGCTATCCGGCGGCAGCGCAGACAACCCTGACCGAGGAGGCTGGCGGATGAGCGAGCTTAATCTGAAATTTCGTTTTTCCCAGCACCAGGCCGCTGCCGAAGCACTGGAGCAGTGGTTTCTCTGGCTGCACAACGCCCAGGACAGTGGCAAAGGCGGCCAGGCTGAACGGGCAACCCTGCGCCGTGCCCAGGGCCCGGATGAACTGGTATTGAGCCCCGGCCTGCGCAGCCTGATCCATCGCCGTGGTATCCCGCACTGTACTGCCCATGACGCCGACACCCTGGTCGCCGTAGCCATGGTTGCCGGGGCCCTGGCCCACAGTAAACGCCACCATGGCAAGTTTTCTTTTGCTGCTCAGCTGGCGACGCCAGCGGAGACGGGCGGTAAAGCCCCGATGAGCGAAGCCCGCTTTACGCGCCTGCAAAAAAGCCGTGATCACGACGAGTTCTACCGTAACCTGGTACGGGCGATTGCGCTGCTCAAAGGGAAGGTGAATATCGTCTCGCTGGCCGACAGTATTCTGCACTGGTGCCAGGAGCACCGTTACGGCGTGAACCGCCAGCCCATCAAACGGCTGGCCGTATGCTGGGCACAAGACTATTACGCCGCGTTACCGGCTAACTGAATTCATTGTTAAGGACAACATCATGACGGATACCAACAACCGCTTTATCCAGCTGCACCTGCTGACTTCTTACCCACCGGCTAACCTTAACCGCGATGATATGGGCCGGCCGAAAACCGCCAAAATGGGCGGTGTCGATCGTCTGCGGGTGTCATCGCAGAGCCTGAAACGGCACTGGCGTACCTCGGAACTGTTCCAGTCTGCGCTGGCTGATCACCTGGGCTGTCGCACCAAAATGCTCGGTATTAAGGTGTATGAGCAGATGCTGGCGGGCGGTATCAGTGAGACTAAAGCGAAAAAGTGGGCCCAGGCCCTGGCCGCGGTGTTCGGCAAACTGAAGGCCACCAAAAAAGATAAACCGCTGGAAGATCTGGAGATCGAGCAGCTGGTGCACATCAGCCCGCTGGAACAACAGGCGCTGAACAGCCTCACCGCTACCCTGATCACCGAACAGCGAGAGCCTGAAACCGCTGAACTGGCACTGTTACGTAAAGACAATCAGGCCGCCGACATCGCCATGTTCGGGCGCATGCTGGCCTCCAGCCCGGCCTTCAACACCGAAGCGGCCTGCCAGGTAGCGCATGCTATCTCAGTACATCCGGTGGTGATCGAAGATGACTACTTTACCGCCGTGGATGATCTCAATGACGGCAATGAAGATGCAGGGGCGGCGCATATTGGTGAAACCGGCTTTGCCGCAGGGTTGTTTTACAGCTACATCTGCATCAATCGCGAACTGCTGGTGAAAAACCTGGCCGGTGACGAAGCGCTGGCGCGTAAAACCATTGCCGCGCTGACTGAAGCGACCCTTAAAGTAGCCCCCAGCGGCAAACAGAACAGTTTCGGTAGCCGCGCTTATGCCTCCTACGCGCTGGCAGAAATAGGCGATGAACAGCCGCGCTCATTGTCTGCCGCGTTTCTCAAACCGATTGATCAGCACAGCAGCCAGGACTATGCCCGGGATGCCATTAAGGCACTGTGTCAACAGCGGGATAATTTTGATGCCGTATATGGCCCTTGCTATGCCGGATATCAGGCATTGAACGTGGTTGACGGTACCGGCAGCCTGGCGGCGTTACTTGCCTTTGTCAGCGAATAAGGGGCAGCGTATGGATTATCTGGTGTTTCGACTCTATGGCCCACTGGCCAGCTGGGGTGATAGTGCGGTGGGGGGCACCCGCCGTAGTGAATACTACCCTGGTCGTTCGGCGTTGCTGGGGCTACTCGGTGCTGCGTTGGGCATCACACGCCAGCAGGACACAGAACAACAGGTGCTGAATGCAGGCTACCAGTTTGCCATAAAGCAGTTGTGCAGCGGTGCCACCCTGCGCGATTACCATACCGTACAAGCCCCGGACTCGGTGGGTAAACAGGTTTACCGTACCCGGCGTGATGAGCTGATAACCGGGCATGATCGGCTCGGCACAGTGCTTTCAAGCCGGGAATACCGTTGCGACAGCAAGTGGCTGGTGGCCGTAAAAGCTAACCCGGCAGCACGCTGGGCCTTGAGCGAACTGGCTACCGCGCTGCGTAAACCGCGTTTTCAGCTATCGCTGGGGCGTAAAGCCTGCGTACTGGCAGCCCCGCTGGCTCCTCAGCTGTGTACCGCGCAAGGCTATAAAGCAGCACTGGACAACTATGAACACCCCCATGTGCTGGATCAGCCATGGCAGGAACAGCGCTGGCTGGGTGAAAGTGATGCACTGTATTGCTGGGAAGGTGAAGCGGCGGAGTTGTGTAGCGAGGCTGATCTGAGCAATGCCCAGCAGATCCAGCGACATGACCAGCCCGTATCACGCCAGCGCTGGCAGTTCAGCCGTGCGCAGCACTGGCTTTGGCAGGAGGTTAGCGTATGAATTATATGTCGCGCGTTAGCCTGATACCGGGCATTGCTGAGCAATCACAGCTGGCGCTGATGTTGATGGATAACCGTTACGGTATGCATCGGCTGCTCTGGGATCTGTTTCCCGGTTTTGATGGCCAGACGCGGCCCTTCGTGTTCCGCGAAGAGCGTCAGCAAAGCGACCAGGGCAAGCAATTGCCGCTGTTCTATGTGCTTTCTTCAACGCCGCCGGTCGCCGAGTCTGCATTGTTTCAGATCGAAACCCGGCCTTACGCACCCAGCCTGGCGGAGGGGGATCAGCTGGCGTTTCGCCTGCGGGCTAATCCGATTGTGAGCCGCAAGCAGCCCGGGCGTAAAAACTCGGCCAGCCATGATGTGGTTATGGATGCTCAGCATCAGTGCCTGGTACAGCTCTGTCAGCAGGCTGGGGTCAGCAGTCAGGGGCCGAAACGGGCCCGTATTCAGCGTTTGCAGCAACTGCCTGCTGAGCAACTGACACACCTGCTAGCCCAGGCTTACCCCGCAGAGCATGCGATCGCGTTGCCAGCGCTGTTGCAGCAGGTACAAGACCAGGCGCTATATGACTGGCTGGCGAACCGGGGTGTGCGTAATGGTTATCAGCTGAGTATATCCCACGGACTGGAGTGTACCGGCTACCAGTGGAATGCACTGGCTGAGAAATCCCGCGAGGCCGGTTTTGCCTCAGTGGATTACGAAGGCGTCTTGAATGTTACTGAACCTGATCTGCTTACTCCAATGCTTCTCAACGGGCTGGGCAAAGCTCGCGCCTTTGGTTGTGGCCTGATGATGGTACGGCGAATCTGAACCAGAAAACGACTCCGTAATTCGACGGAAATAGGGCAAAATTCAGGCCCGGATGATCGGTAGATTTATCCGGGCCTGTTAAGTTCTTTAAAAACAATGGGTTGTATTTAGAGTGTTCCCCACAGACGTGGGGATGAACCGCTGAGAACATCCTGCTGCAGGAGCGCCTGAGCGTGTTCCCCACAGACGTGGGGATGAACCGTTGGCGAGATCAACAAAGGACATAGCAATGAAGTGTTCCCCACAGACGTGGGGATGAACCGGCGTTGCGATCCGGGCTTGTGAGTGCCGCTGCGTGTTCCCCACAGACGTGGGGATGAACCGGCCCAGCGGATTGATGTCGGGACATATCCAGCGTGTTCCCCACAGACGTGGGGATGAACCGCAACCCTGATATATATCGAACAGCACAGCATAGTGTTCCCCACAGACGTGGGGATGAACCGGCTGTTTTCATTGATGGGAACGGGGCGCACGGGTGTTCCCCACAGACGTGGGGATGAACCGATTTTAGGTGCGCGCGGTAATGTCGAGTGGAGGTGTTCCCCACAGACGTGGTGTAGTGGTCTAATAATCCCGGACACCAACTTAGGTGGTAGAGTAACCGCCAGAT
>CAJXNY010000028.1 GCA_913057435.1 uncultured Oceanospirillaceae bacterium
GCTCGTCGGGCTCATAACCCGAAGGTCGTTGGTTCAAATCCGGCCCCCGCTACCATCACTAAGAGGCTGATACTGAGAAGTATCGGTTTTTTGTCGTTTAAGGCTTGCCCTGGGTCGATATTATAGTCCTGTCAGTATGCTCTGAACTCTCTTCTGCTACAGCTTACTTGTGTGCTGGTTGAGCTGCTTTGCTATGTCTGATGTGCCTGTCGCGGTTTCAGCGCCTGGGGTTGCGAGTGAAGGGCTGGGGTCATGTGCTTCATTGGAGGGTGCGTTGCAGCGCTCTGCTGATAATGCCACCAGCGCTACAGGCGCTAATTTCTTCACCTGTATCCAGTCTTAAGGTTAACTCAACCAGCTCGCGGCGGCCGTTATGACGGTGAATAACCATCATTACGGACTCGTAGGGGAAAAGCTGGTCAGGCAGGTTCAGTTCAATGGACTCGTCGCCCTGCAGTGCCAGCGCCTGCCAGCTGTCGCCGGGCTCGAATTCCAGAGGCAGTACACCCATGCTAGCCAGTTGGTGGCGGTGTGGTTCGGCAAATGATTCACAGATAACCGCCTTTATTCCCAGCAAGCGAGTGCCTCGGGCTGCCCAGTGGGAGTCTGATCCTTGGCCGTAGTTACCGCCAGCGAAGAGTATTGCTGGGGTAGTATTGCTCATGCAGTGCATCGCCAATGGGTAAAGCGGTTCAATCGTTGTGTTATCGGTTGGCTGGCTAAAGCAGCTTGCGTGGGTAATCTGACCGCTGCTGATGTTGTCTCCAAGTAGTGCCAGGATGCGGGCCTGGTGAACAGGTCCTGATTTATGGCAGTTTGTCAGTGGTGCTGAGGTGTTCGGCACGGTTGCGTCAAATGGCCAGTGTATTGCTGGCTGCTCTGCGTCTGTTGCGGTCGAGTGGGTTGTTATTGCATTGCTGGGTCGTGCTGCGTCGTTGATTGCTGTTGCGGGCTGTAGGCTGTTCAGGTTGAGCTGGATTTTCTGGTTGAAAGATGGGGTTGGCTGGCTGGGTTCGTGCCATAGCTGCTGTGCTTTGGCCCATGCCTTCAGCAGTCTCTGGTCAGCTGGAGTCTGGTTGAGTTGTGCCAGGCCGTCAAGGGTGCGCTGGTCGATTGGGAAATAGCTGCAGCTAGCGCCAGTGCTAAAGACGGCTCGTGCTATTTGCTGGCGCTCGATAAGTGTGAGCTGAGCCAGCCCTTCACCGTAAAACTCGATGAACTTTCCGTTGACCTCGGCGTACTGAAGTTGCTGATTCAGCGCCTGTACCAGTTGTGCATCTGTTATCCCTGCAGGGTAATTTCCGTTCAGTTCAATGCCGATCACGTCCGGAAGTGGCAGATTGAGGGTGCCATCAAGTACTGCCGCTTCGATATCAACAAGGTCGAGTGTCCAGCCTGGGATTCCCATCGCATTGAGTTCGGCGGTATCAGTGGTGGTGCCGATACAGCAGTGGCCGCTCAGGCTGATATTACTGTGGTTTGTAGCCCGCTGCCTGAGAGGGAATACGTGTGGGTTTTCTTTATTACCAGGTAGCAGATGTATCGGCAGGCATGGGTGCAGGTCTGGCGCAGACTTACCTTCAGTCGTGAGGTGGAGCTGAATTGCCGCCAGGTCGTTAACAATTAGCGCCTTCTCAACGGCGGTGAGTAAGACCTGTGTTGGTTGCAGGCAGGTGGCTTCGCCAATGCTGGCGGGGGGGCTCATCAGGCTGCAGATTGTGTTGTGGTCGCTGCAGATGGCTGGCTGTAACAGGGCGCGCAGACAGTAGGGTAGTTGCAGAGTTACCTCAGGTTGATCCATGACGGCATTAAGGCTGTCGTAGTCGTAGCATTGACCATCTACGGTCAGTTGGCGGCGAGTCGTCAAGCTTTGCTGTCCATGGTCGCGCACGTTATTACACTCACTGTTCTCTGGCTTTGGCGCTATTCTAGCAGTCTGCAGGTTGTTTTTATCATTTATACTCATGCTTTAATGAAAGGGTGTTTGTTCGGTGATCAACAGGAGTCTGTGCGATGAATAAAAAGGCGATGTTACTGATTACTGCGCTGGTCTTCTTGCTGTCGGCTTGTGCCGGTTCACCGGGTGGCGGGCGTAGTGATATGGCGTGTAAGCGTGGTATTGAAACGGCGTATGATGCATTGAGTCTGGCGCGTAGCCGTGGCTTCAGTGGCAGCGTGGCCTGGTCAAAAGCGAGTGCTCTGCTGGGTACGGCAAAGGTGCAGGAGCAATTGGAAAGCTACACGGATTGTCTGGCGAAAGTGGAGAAAGCACAGTTTTATATCCGTCAGTCGCAGGGTGGCTGATGGCGTAGCAGTCCAAGTGACTCTCCCCGTGTCAGGTAGTGTGTATGTTGCTGTTTCAGGGCGGCGGGTGCGTTATCGTGCGCATCAATAAAGCCGTTGCGATAATAAAAATCCAGTTGCGTGGTGTAGGGCAGGCAGTAACAGGCGGCTTTACTCAGTTGTGGCTGTAAAGCGCAGAGCAGCTGGCTGCCAAGTCCTTGTCCGCGTCGTTCGTTCGCGACCCACATGCCGCGTAGCAGCAGGCCCCAGGGGTAGGGCTCCAGTCGGAGGGCTGCTACGATTTCGTTGTTATGCTCCAGCCACCATGCCTGGTGACTGGTTGTTGCTTTACCCCGATGACCGTTGCGTTTATAGAACCGGTTAAGTTTGTAGAGGTTTTCAATGGTAACCGGTACTAGTTGAACGGTTGACCGTGTCAGAGCTTGCATAGTCCGGGGCCATTTTTTTCCAGATACTTCTGATGATATTCTTCGGCACGCCAGAATGTGGTGCTGGGAGTGATTTCTGTGATAATCGGTGCAGGGAGCTGGTTGCTGCCATCGAGCTCGGCTTTACTGGCCTGTGCCAGGCTTTGTTGCTCCGGGGTATGGAAGAATATGGCAGAACGGTATTGGCTACCCACATCCGGCCCCTGGCGGTTAGGCGTAGTAGGGTTATGCATTTGCCAAAAGGCATTTAACAGCTGATTGTAATCAATCTGTTGTTCGTCAAAAGTTAATTGTACTACCTCGGCATGGTTGGTAGTGTCACGACAGACTTGCTTGTACTCTGGCTGCTCAGTATGTCCACCCATGTAGCCCACAGCTGTCTCGATAACGCCGGGGATAGCTGAAAAGCGTGCTTCAATGCCCCAAAAGCAGCCTGCTGCGAAAGTTGCGGTTTGCATGGTATGACCTCAGTTCTGGATGTTGGGGGTATTGCTGTTGCTATGCAGGGCTTGCCTGGCTGCTACACTTTTCAGTGTATTCAGCTGAACGAGATCTGCGCTATGTATCTCAAAGAGAGCGGCAATGGTCACCTGGTGGAGGTGATGGTGTTGCCCCAGTTATTTGATCCATATCATGCCACTGTTGAAGGGTGCAGTCATTATGGTGAAGAGCGGCAGGACCCGGAAGCCTTTAACAAGCGATTGTTGGAGTTTCCTTCGGGGGAGGCGTTGCCTGCTTGCTGGCTAGATCCACATTATCGAGATCATGAGTTAAAACGTTAAGGAGTGATGATGGGCAGGATAAAAGCGCTACTGGTGGTGGTATTGTGCTGGCCAATACTGGCGCTGGCGCAATGGGATCTGAAAGCAGTTGATTCAACGTTTCAGTATGCAACGGTCAAAAATGGCGCTGTATATGAGGTCAATAGTTTTGATCAGATTAAAGGTTATATTGGCAGTCATGGTATTGCTACGCTGACAGTCGATCTGGCCTCGGTAAATACGGGCATTGCAATACGTGATACCCGGATGAAGAAAATGCTGTTTAATCTGGCCGGGTTTCCTGAGGCCCGTATCAAGATGCCGGTAGATATTGTGCAGCTGGCAGCGTTGAGTATTGGTGAAATGTGGCCGTTATCTACCGGTGGGGAGTTGCAGCTCAACGGGCATCAGCAGACGATTCTGACGGAGCTGCATATCTATCGGCTCAGTGAGAAGCGCTGGTTGGTAAAAAGTGCACAGCCGGTGATGATTGATGCTCAGGCGTTTGGCTTGCTGGAAGGGGTGGAGGCGTTGCGCAAAATTGCCGGACTGGATGGTATTATGCCGCAGGTGCCGGTCTCTTTTGATCTGGTGTTTGAGAAGCTGTAAAGCTGGAATTATCGAGTGTTCCGGTATCCGTAGGATGTAAAAAAGCCCGTCAGCATGCTGGCGGGCTTTTTGCTGTTATAAAAACAGGTTGCTGTTTAGTCGCACAAAGCGTCCAGTTTCTGCTTCAGAATACTGGTTACGGCGCCCGGGTTGGCTTTGCCACCGGAGGCTTTCATTACCTGGCCCATAAAGAAACCGAGCATTTTTCCGCGCTTATCAGGTTCCGCTGCCTGATACTGTGCCACCTGCTTGTCAGCGTTAGCGATAACCTCATCGACGATGCCTTCGATAGCGCCGGTATCGGTTACCTGCTTCAGGCCTTTGGCGTCGATGATTTCGTCGGCGCTGCCGCCATCGCTCCACATCACTTCAAACACCTGCTTGGCAATCTTGCCGGATATAGTGTCATCTTTGATGCGAACCAGCAGGCCGCCTAGCTGATCAGCTGAAACCGGACTGTCGGCGATGGCGGTGTCGTTCTGGTTCAGCAGCTTGGATAACTCGCCCATGACCCAGTTAGCAGCCAGCTTGGCATCTGTGCAGGCTGTGGCAACGGTTTCGAAGTACTCGGCCAGGTTGCGGTCTGCAGACAGCACCATGGCGTCATAATTGCTCAGGCTATGTTGCTCGATAAAGCGAGCTTTACGGGCATCAGGTAGTTCGGGCAGAGTTGCGCGTACCGCTTCGATGTACTCTTCATCAATAACGATGGGCAGCAAATCCGGGCAAGGGAAGTAACGGTAATCGTTGGCTTCCTCTTTGGAGCGCATGGAGCGTGTTTCGTTTTTGTTGGCGTCGTACAGGCGGGTTTCCTGCACGATACGGCCGCCGTCTTCAATGACATCAATTTGACGCTCAATCTCGCCGATGATGGCACGCTCGATAAAGCGGAACGAGTTGATGTTTTTGGTTTCGGTACGGGTGCCAAATTCTTCCTGACCTTTCGGTCGGATGGAGACGTTACAGTCGCAACGGAATGAGCCCTCTGCCATGTTGCCATCACAGATACCCAGACTGGTAACCAGCGAGTGGATGTTGCGCGCATAGGCGACCGCTTCTTTGGCAGAACGGATATCCGGCTCGGAGACGATTTCCAGTAACGGCGTACCGGCACGGTTGAGGTCGATACCGGTCATGCCTGGAAATTCATCATGTAGCGATTTGCCTGCGTCTTCTTCCAGGTGGGCACGGGTAACGCCGACGCGTTTGGTGGTGCCGTCATCCTGAGTGATGTCAACGTGGCCCACGCCGACGATCGGGTGGAACAGCTGGCTGGTCTGGTAGCCCTTGGGCAGATCCGGGTAGAAGTAGTTTTTGCGATCAAACACGGATGTGCGGCCAATTTCAGCATCAATAGCCAGGCCGAATTTTACCGCATTACGCAGTGCTTCTTCGTTAAACACCGGCAGTGTGCCTGGCAGGGCCAGATCAACGGCACAGGCCTGGGTGTTCGGTTCCGCGCCAAATGCCGTGCTGGCACCGGAGAAGATTTTAGATTTCGTGGAGAGCTGGGCGTGGATTTCCAGCCCGATTACCGCTTCCCATTGCATAGTCGTTAACCTCGCCTTAGATGCCGTCAGGGGTCTGTTTGTGCCAGTCGGTGGCCAGCTGGAACTGGTGGGCCACATTCAGCAGTTTCTGTTCGGCAAAATAGTTACCGATGATCTGCAGGCCAACAGGCAGGCCGTTGGTCTGGCCGCATGGAACGGACATGCCTGGCAGGCCTGCCAGGTTGAGGGCGATGGTGAAAATATCTTCCATGTACATCGCTATCGGGTCGGAGGACTTTTCGCCCAGCTTGAAGGCTGGATGAGGTGTCGTTGGGCCCATGATTACATCGACTTCATTGAGGACGCTGACGAAGTCCTGCTTGATCAGGCGACGGATCTGCTGCGCTTTTTTGTAGTAAGCGTCGTAGAAGCCTTCGGACAGTGCGTAGGTGCCGACCATAATCCGGCGCTGTACTTCAGGGCCAAAGCCTTCGCCACGGGAGCGCTTGTACAGGTCTTCCAGGTTCACCGGCTCATCGCAGCGGTAACCGTAGCGTACGCCATCAAAGCGAGACAGGTTGGAGGAGGCCTCCGCTGGCGCAATAATGTAGTAGGCCGGAATCGCCAGCGCTGTGTTTGGCAGGCTGACTTCTTTTACCGCTGCGCCCAGTGCTTCGTATTCCTTGACGGCGTTCTGTACCTGCAGCGCAATAGCCGGGCTCAGGTCGTCCGGGAAGTACTCTTTTGGCAGGCCGATGGTCAGGCCTTTGAGTGGCAGCGTCAGGTCAGCGGTGAAGTCTGGTACAGCTTGCTGCATGGACGTGGAGTCGCGCGGGTCAAATCCGGCCATTACGTTCAGCATCAAGGCAGCATCTTCTGCCGTGCGTGCCATCGGGCCGCCCTGGTCGAGGGAGGAAGCGAAGGCGATCATGCCGAAACGAGACACGCGGCCATAAGTCGGTTTCAGGCCAGTGATGCCACACAGAGCTGCCGGCTGGCGGATGGAGCCACCGGTATCGGTGCCGGTAGCCGCCGGTGCCAGTCGTGCTGCCACGGCTGCAGCAGAGCCGCCGGAGGAGCCGCCAGGTACGCAGTTGGTGTTCCATGGGTTACGGGATGGCCCGTAAAAGCTGCTCTCGTTAGAGGAGCCCATGGCGAATTCGTCCATGTTGGTTTTACCCAGCATCACTGCGCCTGCGTTGTTGAATTTATCAACCACAGTGGCGTTATACGGGGCAATAAAATTGTCCAGCATCTTTGAGGCGCAGCTGGTGCGTACACCGTCGGTGCAGAAGATGTCTTTCTGAGCGACTGGCAGGCCGGTGAAGGGGCCAGCAGTACCTGCGGCGCGCGCTTCATCGGCGGCTTTTGCCTGGCTCAGTGCGATTTCGTCAGTCACAGTGATGTAGCTGTTGTACTTACTGTCTTCCGCGTGGATGCGGTCCAGATAAGCCTGGGTCAGCTCGACACTGCTGAAATCGCCGTTTTCCAGCCCGGAGGCCAGTTCGGCTAGCGTCTTGTCAAACATGGGTATCAATGTCCTTGGAATTGCGATTCAACGATGGTCGGGATGACTCAATCACTCGATTACTTTGGGTACCTGGAACAGCCCGGCTTCGACAGCAGGGGCGACGCCCTGTAGCTTGTCACGGCTATTTGTTTCGGTAACCACGTCGGCCCGCAAACGCTGGACCGCATCCAGTGAGTTGGCCATCGGTTCAATATTAGTGGTGTCGACAGCCTGCATCTGGTTTACCAGGTCCAGAATGTCAGACAGTGTTTCGGTGTACTGTGGGATGTCCTGCTCGTCGATTTGCAGGCGCGCCAGATGGGCGATCTTTTCCACATCAGTGCGGTCTAGAGCCATGGTTGCGTCTCGCTGAATTCAAATTGGGCGATAATTTTGGCGTTACTGATCATTCGCTGAGTCGCGTAACTGGCTGTGCCAATGCGAACGGTCTTTCACTGATCAGTGACAGATAATATTAAGGTGGCTAAAGGTAACATATCCGCTGTAAACGCTGAAGGCTCGCAGGCCCTGCCTGCGCCAGTTCTGCTGGATTTACGGCAAGTTGTTCATATGTTCCTGTTTCAGGGCTATATTACGGCCTCAGAACGTGATTTAACTATGGCCATTTGTCGAATATGCACCGTCCAGTGGTTGTTAATATCTGTCAGGACTGTAAAACTGTAATGCAGACACTGGAATTACTGTGGTTTCTGGCTTGCCGAACGTATGGGCCATTGTTAGAGTTACGTGTTTTCAGGCCAAAGCTGTATCTACCTGCAGATCTAGGATTTCCGACCCAATGCTCAAGAAAATTCGTGGCATCTTCTCCAGCGATCTATCCATCGACCTGGGTACTGCCAACACACTGATTTATGTACGCGACAAGGATATTGTCCTTAATGAACCATCCGTTGTCGCTATTCGCCAGAACGGTAACCAGAAATCGGTGGCAGCTGTAGGGGCTGATGCCAAAAGAATGCTGGGCCGAACTCCCGGAAATATTACCGCTATTCGGCCGATGAAAGATGGCGTTATTGCTGACTTTCATGTCACCGAAAAAATGCTGCAGTATTTTATCAGCAAGGTGCATGACAACAGCTTCCTGACGCCGAGTCCACGTGTGCTGGTCTGTGTGCCTTGTAAGTCCACTCAGGTAGAGCGCCGTGCGATCAAAGAGTCGGCGATGGGGGCCGGCGCACGTGAGGTATACCTGATTGATGAGCCGATGGCCGCTGCAATCGGTGCCGGTTTGCCGGTGGATGAAGCCAACGGTTCCATGGTGGTAGATATCGGTGGTGGTACCACTGAAATCGCCGTTATCTCACTCAATGGTATTGTTTACGCCGAATCTGTACGGGTAGGCGGTGACCGCTTTGACGAGTTCATCGTCTCTTATGTACGTCGCAACTATGGTAGCCTGATTGGTGACGCCACTGCTGAGCGTATCAAGCAGGAGATCGGCACGGCATACCCTGCAACCGAAGTGCACGAAATTGACGTACGTGGCCGTAACCTTGCCGAAGGCATCCCACGCAGCTTTACCCTGAACAGCAATGAGATTCTCGAAGCGCTGCAGGAGCCCCTGTCCTCGATTGTGCAGGCGGTGAAGAGTGCGCTGGAGCAGTGTCCGCCAGAACTGGCGTCTGATATTGCAGAACGCGGTATTGTTCTGACGGGTGGTGGTGCGTTATTACGTAACATCGACCGTCTGATCGGCGAAGAAACCGGCCTGCCGGTGATCGTTGCTGAAGATCCACTGACCTGTGTTGCCCGTGGTGGTGGCAAGGCGCTGGAGATGCTGGATAAGCACGCGTTTGAACTGGTCGCACATGATTGATCTACTACCGGGCTCAGGCCCGGTTTTTGTTTCTGCTCTGATGGCGTACTCACACAAGGGGGTATGCCATTAAGACTATCTTCCGGGGACGTTCTACCGGTATCCGTTTTGCTGTTCTCCTCCTTCTTGCTGCTGTTCTGATTAGTGCTGACCTGTACTGGTCCCAGATGCGTCCTGCACGTAGCTGGTTATCGCTGGCGGTGACGCCGTTGCAATGGCTGGTGGATCTGCCCAGCCGTATGGCGGGTGAAGTCTCTGATCTGGTGATAGATCGTCGTATTCTTTTGACCGATAACGCCCAGCTGCGTGCTGACGCCCTTGTGCTGGAACGTAGAGTTCAGCAAGTGGCGGCTCTGACGGCCGAAAATATCCGTCTGCGTGAGTTGCTAAGTGGGCGTGACCGGATCCGTGAAGAGGTGATGCTGGCTGAGCTGATCGGCGTTAATCCGGACCCGTTCCAGCACCAGGTGATCCTTAATCGTGGGGCCGAAGACGGTGTACACGAGGGGCAGCCGGTACTGGATGCCGGAGGCATTATGGGGCAGGTGGTGCGAACCACTCACTATACTTGCCGGGTCATGATGATTACTGATGCTCGCCATGCCTTGCCTGTTGAGGTAAACCGTAATGGTTTACGCAGTATTCTGCTGGGCCAGGGGGATCTCAATGAGATGGTACTGGACCACGTTGCCACCACCGCGGATATCCGGGAAGGGGATCTGCTGGTGACGTCGGGTATGGGTGGGCGCTTTCCGCGGGGTTATCCGGTAGCGCGCGTTGCCTCAGTAGTGCGTGATCCTGGTCGGCCGTTTACCATCGTGACAGCACGGCCAACCGCGCGACTGGATAAGAGCCGCCATCTGTTACTGGTGGATATGCCTGATACGCGTAAAGCTGAGTCTGCCGCGGCTGTAACGGCCGATATCCGTAAAATCCAGGTGACGGAGCCAGGCGATGGGCAATAGCCGTTCTGGAGGCGGTGGGCTGATTATTACTGCAACTTTCCTCTGCAGTTTTGTGCTCAGCCAGTTACCCCTGCCTCGGGTGATGGACTGGGCGCGGCCGGAGTGGGTCGCGCTGGTATTAATCTTCTGGGTGTTGATGTTGCCCCATCGGGTAGGTATGGGCACGGCGTTTTTGGTTGGTATCATCCTGGATTTGATCAAAGGTTCGGTATTGGGGCTCAGTGCTCTGTCGCTGGTGACCATTGCTTACGTGACTCACCTGTTGCATCGACGCATTCTGATGTATCCGCTCTTTCAGCAGGGCTTCCTTGTGCTGGTGTTGATTGGTATCAATCAGCTGATATTCCACTGGATGCAGATGGCCGTGGGGATGACAGGGAATAACGCATTGTTTTTATTGCCCTCTGTGGTCAGTGCACTGTTCTGGCCCTGGATTTACATTGTGCTTAATGGCATTCGCCAGCTCTTCCGTATTCAGTAGTATTTCATTAAGGTAATTTATCCTATGGCAGATCTGATACTGGCATCAGCGTCTCCCCGGCGGCGTGAACTGCTCCAGCAGATTGGTGTGTGTGTCGAGGCGATGCCAGTCGATCTCGATGAAAGCGTTTTGCCAGGCGAGTCTGCGCGTGATTTTGTTAGCAGATTGGCCCGTGAAAAAGCCGAGGCGGGTTTTGCCCGTAGCGATGGCAGGCGGCCTGCACTTGGCTCTGACACGGCAGTGGTGCTGGGCGAGTGGATTATGGGTAAGCCCACCTGCGAAGCGGATGCTGTGGCGATGCTACAGGCCTTATCTGGTCGATTGCACCAGGTAATGACTGCCGTTGCGGTGACAGATGATCAGCGTACAGTAGTTGAAGTTGTGATCACGGATGTCCATTTTAATGCCATATCACCCGCTCAGGCGCAGGCCTACTGGGACTCAGGTGAACCCTGCGATAAAGCGGGTGGTTATGGTATTCAGGGGCTTGGAGCCATCTTCGTACGACATATTTCTGGAAGTTATTCCGCAGTAGTAGGGTTGCCATTGAGCGAAACTGCTACTCTATTGTCAGACTTTAATGTACCCGTCTGGCAGCACCGTCAGACTGGATAAGGATCAGGTGGCAGGACCATGGGCGAAGAGATTCTGATTAATTTTACCCCGATGGAAACCCGGGTAGCAGTGATCGAAAACGGCATGCCGCAGGAGATCTATGTTGAACGGGTTCGTCGGCGCGGTATTGTCGGAAATATCTATAAAGGCAAAGTCGTCCGGGTATTGCCGGGTATGCAGGCGGCATTTGTGGATATCGGGCTGGAGCGAGCGGCCTTCATCCATGTGGAAGATGTGTTGCCACAACATACCCCGGCGGAAGAAAAATCGAGCACCTCCATTTCCCAGGTTTTGCGTGAAGGTCAGGCACTTGTTGTGCAGGTCACCAAAGACCCGATCGGTACCAAAGGCGCACGGCTGACAACTCACCTCTCTGTCCCATCCCGTTATCTGGTACATATGCCAGGTAACACCCATATCGGTGTGTCGCAGCGTATTGAAGACAATGCTGAGCGTGATCGTTTACGCTCGGTCATTCAGGAGTCGCTGACGGATATTAATGGTGAAGAGGGCAAAAAAGGCGGCTTTATTCTGCGTACTGTATCTGAAGGTGCCTGTGAGCAGGAGCTTAAGGGGGATATTCAGTTTTTGCAGCGCCTGTGGGCTTCCATTCAGGAGCGGACTAAAACGGCGCGCGCGCCTAGCGTGATCTATGAAGACCTGCCACTGAATATGCGGGCGTTGCGCGATATGGCGAATGCCAGTATTGAGCGTATCCGTATCGATTCACGGGAAACCTTCCAGAAAGCGAAAGAGTTTTCGGCGGCACTGGTGCCGGAAATCTCTGACAAACTGGAGTACTACCCGGGTGAGCGGCCTATATTCGACCTGTTCAATGTTGAAGACGAGGTGCAGAAAGCACTGGGCCGTAAGGTTGAGCTGAAAAGCGGCGGCTATCTGATTTTTGATCAGACAGAAGCGATGACCACGGTCGATATCAATACTGGTGCGTTTGTCGGTCACCGTAATCTGGAAGAAACGATCTTCAAGACTAACCTGGAGGCTGCTACAGCCATCGGTCGCCAGCTGCGGCTGCGTAACCTGGGTGGCATCATCATTATCGATTTCATCGATATGGAAGATGAAGATCATCAGCGTCAGGTGCTGCGGACACTGGAACGGATGCTGGAAAAGGACCATGCTAAATGCAAGGTCACCGGTGTGTCGGATCTGGGGCTGGTCGAAATGACCCGTAAACGTACCCGTGAAAGTCTGGAACAGGTGCTTTGTGAGCCCTGTTGCCACTGTCAGGGGCGTGGTTCGATCAAAACCCCGGAAACCGTATGCTATGAAATTTTCCGCGAGATTTTGCGTCATCACCGGGCCTATGATGCTGATAGTTATCTGGTGCTGGCAGCACAGTCTGTCGTGGATTATCTGACCGATGATGCGTCGGACCACGTTGCTGAACTTGAGAGTTTTATCGGCAAGACCATTCGCTTCAATGCGGAGACGATGTACGGTGCCGAGCAGTTTGATGTGGTGCTGCGCTAACACCGGGCAGCCCACTCAGGTTCGCGCAGCATTTTAGGAGCTCTGTCCTGATGTTAAAAACAACCCGGCGTTTGTGGTGGACCGGTTACTGGCTGTGTGCCGTGCTAATCAGTCTGTTTGCCATGCTGGTGTTGTTACTGCGCCTATTGTTGCCCCAGGTTACCCAGTATCGAGCGGATGTGGAGCAGCTGCTGTCTGAGCAGCTGACTGCCACGGTCGAGATCGCCCAGCTGGAGGGGGAGTGGCAAGGCGCTTACCCCACTCTGCGCCTGCAGGGTCTTAGTGTTAAGCAAGCCGGGACCGGCCACTTCAGTCTGCAACGGGCTGAAGTGGGTATTAATCTGGCCGAGTCACTCTTGCAGTGGCGGCCGGTTTTTACCCGTCTGCAGTTTATCCATCCTGATATCACACTGATCCGTTCTACACCCGACCCCGCCTCCACAGAAGCCCCATCGAAAGCCAGTACGGACACAGCATTGGCGGTACCGTTGTGGTTACTGGATCAGCCGCTTGAAATCAGCGAGGGTGTGGTCAGTGTTGAGCAGGCTGATGGTGGTCAGTTACAACTCAAGGGGGTATCGGCCGGTCTGGTGGCGATGGGTAGCACCTGGCAGATGACGGTTGAAGGTCAGCTGGGCAGCGGCGATGAATTTCGTAGTGTAAAAACCATTATCGAAGGGCTGGGTGCGCCACAGCGAGGCAAAGCCTGGCTCTATGCTGAGTTTGATGGTATTGCGCCGTCTGTCTTGAATCAGTATCTGCCCGAATCTGTTCACCTGAAGGGCACCAATCTTAAGCAACAGCTCTGGGCCCGCTTGCAAGGAGGCAAGCTGCAGCAGATGCAGGCATTGACGGACCTGCGTTCCGCACAGCTGGGTGAACAGTGGTTGCTGGAAGACAGCAGGCTATTGCTTGATCTGCAGGCGTTGCCGAATGGCTATCAGGTGCAGTTGCATGGTAGCCATCTGAACCTCAATGGTCATCGCCTTACGTTACCGGTGGTGGCCGGTAACCTGGTGCAACGCTATGGCAGCTGGTGGCTTGATCGGGCACAGGCTCCCCATATTTCTCTGGATACCGTTACCGCCTTTGCTATCACTCAGCCGTTGTCAGAAGAAATTCTGACGATTGTTCGTGAGCTTAACCTGCGTGGCGATTTGAATAACCTGACGGCCAGCTGGTCGAGTCCGAAATGGCTGGATTTCAGCCTGGCTGCAGACCTTGATCAGCTGGCACTGGATGACTGGGCTGGAGTACCACAGATTGAAGGGATTAGTGGCCGGCTGGAGGCGACGGCCAAAGGCGGAAAAATTCACCTTAATAGCCAGCAGTTTACGCTGGGCTTTCCTGACCTGTTTCCTGAAGCCTGGCGTTATGGCCAGGCCGATGGGGTTGTTGGCTGGACGATCAGTGAGGATGCGGCCACGTTGCACTCTGAGTTATTACACCTTAAGCAGCCCGAAATCGAAGCCCATGGTCGCTTTAGTTTACGGCTGCCCTTTGACGGTGGTCAGACTGAGCTGACGCTGATGATTGGTACCCGTGAGGCTGATGGCCGAGTGGCGGGCCGTTATGTGCCTCCCGCTGAGGTGGGTAAGGCAACCCACCGCTGGCTGGTTGGCGCGATCAAAGCCGGTGCAGTGCGTCAGGGCGGTTTTCTGCTCAATGGTGGTACCCACAGCCAGCTGGAGGGCTATCAATTACCTTCAGTACAGATGTTCTTTGATGTTAACAACGCTGAGTTTGCTTTCCAGCCGGGCTGGCCTGCGGTTAAGCAAGGTGATGCCTTTATGTTGTACAAGGATGGCGCGCTGAGTGTGGATATTACTCAGGGCAAAATTCTTGACTCGACTCTGGAGCGGGCCTGGGTCGGGCTGACACCCGCAGTGCAGCGGGTTGATGTAATTGGTGAACTCGATGGTGACGCGGCTGATATTCGAACCTTGCTACTGGACTCGCCTCTGCATGAGCTGGTGGGTGATGAGTTGAAAAACTGGCAACTTAAAGGAGCCTTGAAAACCGAGCTGGCAGTCGCGATACCGCTGGAGGGCGCGGAACCTGTCGTAAATATCAGCAGTACGCTCAGCAAAGGTCAGTTTGGCTCCAGGCGGTATAAGCTGAATTTCAGCGATGTTGCAGGAATCTTACGTTATAAAACGCCCTGGGGGCTGGAGGCGGATACGCTCAGCGCACAGTTTTTTGGTAAGCCGGCCTCGATTAAAATTAACAGTGGCCCCGTGGCTGAGTTTGGTAACAGTGCCCGGACGCAGATTGAACTGGATAGCCGGATTGATATTGCGACGCTACGCGACTGGCTGACATTGCCGTTTCTGAATATTGCCCAGGGGGAAACCTGGTACCGGGCGCGGCTGAATATCTGTAAAACGGCCAAGCCGGGCTGCAGCGGGCTGGATCTGCGCTCCAGCCTGCAAGGGGTTGAAGTGGTTGGGCCAGAAGTGCTGGCCAAAGCCCGTGATGAACAGCGTTATTTCCGCTTGCAGTCGGACCTGAACCAGGCCAAAGAGCAGATCACCTTGCGTTATGGCGATGCTATACGCGCTCGCTTGCAATTGAAAAATCAGACCCTGGAGCGGGGTCGTATTGCCTTTAATCGGACCCCGGTTATTCTGCCGCCAGACCCCGGCCTGAGAGTGATTGGCAGCTTGCCTGAGTTGAAGTTTGAACGATTGATGCCGATGCTGGAGCGAGCTGGGCTACTGGCTGATACGGGCAGCGCCAGTACAGCACCGGTAAAGGGTAAGTCGGTTCTGCACAGTGTGGCGTTAAACATTGGTCGCTTCAGTCTGGCAGACACCGTGGTTGAAAACCTGGACACTCTGGTACGGCCCATGTCGCGGGGCTGGAATTTACATGTGGCCAGTGAAACCTTTACTGGTTCTGTGCTGTTTCCTGCCAACGGAGACCCTTATGAGATCAATATTGCTGGTCTTAACCTGAACCGGGATGTCACTCAGGCAGCGGCCATTGATGCCGCAGTGCTGGATGACAGCCCGGTGCGTGCTGATGCCTTGCCACGTTCTAATGTGGTGATTCAGCAGCTCAAGCTCAATGACAAGCCGATGGGGGCCTGGTCATTTGCGCTGATACCGGATGCGAAGGGGGTGACCATTCGCAATATCCAGGGACAGCTGGCTAACGTTGAGTTACAGGGCGAGGTGCGCTGGGATGAGGGAGAGCGGGACCAGTCGGCGCTGACGCTGAAAGTAAAAGGCGGTGATCTGGGGGATGTCTTGCAGCAATGGGGGCATGATCGGGCATTGGAAAATAAAGAGCTAACCGCCTATCTGCAACTGGAGTGGTCAGGGGCACCCTGGCAGTTCCGGGTCGGTCGGGCCAGTGGTGAAACGCGGTTTATTATTAAAAAGGGTCGGCTGGTTGAAACCGGTGCCAGCAGCAATTTCCTGCGCTTGTTTGGCATCCTGAACCTGAACTCTCTGGGCCGTCGGCTGCGGCTCGACTTCAGTGATCTGTTTGAAAAAGGAGTTGCCTTCGATCGTATTGGCGGGGATTACCGGCTGTTAAACGGTATTGCACGTACTCATAAGCCATTCGAAATGACTGGCCCCTCGGTCGATATGAAGCTGACGGGTGAGCTGGACCTGGAGCGGGAAACACTGAAAAAACAGATGGAAGTGACCCTGCCGGTCACGGCTAACCTGCCGGTGGTGGGTGTGTTGCTAGGGGCTGCACCCCAGATTGCCGGGGCGGTGTTCCTGATTGACAAGCTGATTGGCGATAAGCTGGAAAAATTCACAACGATTCGCTACCGAGTCGATGGCCCCTGGGCTGACCCGCAGATTACCCTGCCAGGCGGGAAGAAAGTGATCCGTAACAAACCCGCGAAAAAACCCTGACAGGAAGGACAGTATGGCGCGTATCGCAGTAATTCAGATGGTATCCGGTACTGATGTCAGAGTGAACCTGGCTGAGGCGAGTCGTTTACTGCGACAGGCGGCAGAGGGGTGTGCACAGCTGGTGGTGTTACCTGAAAATTTTGCCTTGCTGGATTCCCCCGCCTTACGTCCGTTGGCAGAGCGTGAGCAGGCTGAACAGATTATCAGCCAGTTTCTGTGTCGTGAGGCGCGGGCACTGGGCCTGTGGATTGTGGCTGGTTCCGTGCCGATGGTCAGCTGCGGTGATGGAACTGTCGTGGCCGCACCACGGGTGCGGGCGGCGTGCCTGGTGGTGGATGGCCAGGGTGAGCTACGTGCCCGATATGACAAAATCCACCTGTTTGATGTTGAAGTGGCTGATGCCCATGCCAGTTATCGTGAATCCAGTCTTTGTGAGGCGGGTGACGAGCTGGTGCTGGTGGATACTCCAGTGGGGCGGTTAGGGCTGACGGTCTGCTACGATTTGAGATTTCCTGAACAGTTTCAGCGTTTGCGTGAACAGGGGGCGCAACTGATCAGTGTACCTTCGGCATTTACCTGGGTAACGGGTCAGGCCCATTGGGAGATACTGCTGCGGGCGCGGGCGATTGAAACTCAGTGTTATATTCTGGCTGCGGATCAGGGAGGACAGCACAGCGCGACGCGTCAGACCTGGGGGCAATCGATGATTGTTCGGTCAGATGGCGGGATTGCTGACCAGCTGGCGCAGGGAGCAGGCGTGGTCTTCAGTGATGTGGACCTGACAGCGCAGGCAGCGTTACGGCAGAAAATGCCGGTGCTGGCGCACCGGCAGAAGGTGGGGTACTGAGTCCGGGATCAGATCTCGGCAACTTCACGCAGGTATTTAAACAGTTTACGACCAGGAGCCTGGTTTGGGGTCTCTTTGCCCTGTTCTTTGCTGGCGTTGCGTACCAGCTGGCGCAGGTGCTGGATATCTGCATCTGGATAGGCATCCAGATAAGCTTGCAGCTCAGCGTTACCGCCGCTACACAGACGGTCGCGCCAGCGCTCCAGCTTGGTAAACAGTGCGGTATTTAATGAGGTACCAGAGGTGAACTGCTCAACCGCCTGCTTGATGGCATCTACATCTTCTGCGCGCATTAATCGGCCGATGTAGCTCATGTGGCGCTTCATAGCCCCTGTACGAACTTTGATGCTGCGCGTTTCTTTGATGGCACCACGCAGTTCATCCGCCATTGGGATCCTGGCCAGCTGGTCCGGGCTCAGGTTGCCCAGTTGCTCACCCAGGGCAGTGATCGCTTTAACCTCAAGCTTGATCTGAGCTCTACTTACCCATTCTTCTTCGCCATCCGGCCCGGGGCCGTTTTTTAAATTGTCTTTGTCAGTCACGGAGCATCTCTACTAATTCAGTATCAGGTGTAAAACAGGGTGGCCAGGCCCAGGAAGGCGAGGAATCCTACCACGTCAGTAATGGTGGTCAACAGCACACTGCCTGCCAGTGCCGGGTCGATACCCAGTGCCTTAAGGCCGAGTGGTAAAAGCGTGCCTGCCATGGCGCCGGCAATCAGGTTAATTATAATCGCCAGCGCGATGACGACGCCGATGGTGACATCATTGAACCAGATAATAGCCGCGCCTGCGACAACACTGGCCCAGAGCAGACCATTAAGGGTGCCAACAATCAGTTCGCGATTGAGCAGCCAGCCCGCATTGGAGCGCTCAACATGGCCCAGTGCCTGACCACGTATCATCAGTGTCAGGGTCTGGGAGCCGGCAATACCGCCCATGCTGGCGACAATTGGCATCAGTACGGCCAGCGCCACGACTTTTTCGATGGTCGCTTCAAACATGCCGATCACCGCCGAGGCGAGAAACGCGGTCAGCAGGTTTATGCCCAGCCAGACAGCCCGGCGACGGGTAGTTTTCATTACCGGAGCAAAGGTGTCTTCATCTTCATCCAGGCCGGCCATACTCATCAGTGAGTGATCAGCATCCTCACGGATAACATCGACCACATCATCGATGGTGATACGACCCAGCAGTTTACCTTCTTCATCGACGACCGGGGCTGATATCAGGTCATGTTCTTCAAATAACCGGGCGACCTGATCATCGGGCATTTCTGCTGGAATCGGCTCGATGTCGGTGTTCATGATCTCACGAACGGTGATCGTCGGGTCGGCTACCAGTAACTTGGTCAGTGGCAGGAAGCCAATATAGCGTTCCTTGCGGCTGACCACGATCAGGGTGTCCGTCATCTCCGGAATTTCATCGTGGCGACGAATATAACGCAACACGGTTTCGACGGTGATGTCAGGCCGGATGGTCACCGTATCGGTATTCATCAGACCGCCGGCAGTGTCTTCCGGGTAAGACAGTACATGCTCTACCCGGTCCCGGTTCTGTTTGTCCATGATGCCCAGTAGCTCACGCATCACGGTGTCTGGCAGCTGCTGGATCACATCTGCCATATCATCCACATCCAGAGATTCAGTAATGGCCAGCACTTCGCTGGCATTCATCCGGCTGAGAATCTCGCCCTGAACATCATCGCCGAGTTCCTGCAATACGTCGGCTTCAATTTCTTTACCTACCAGGCCCCAGAGTACTTGGCGCTCTTTAGGCGGTGTTTTCTCGATCAGGCGGGCAACTTCAACCGGGCGCAGGCTGTTGTTGAGGGTGTAACGGATTTGTTTAAACTCACCACTCTCCAGTGCTTCATTTAACCGGTCGAGGTGGCTCTTATCTTCATATCTGCTCATCGGATCAGCGCTCTGGACCGGGATAGAGAGTGGAGTGAAACGTGGCTGATTATAACCAAAAGCACTTAGTGGCGCACTGAGCGTACGATTAATAAGGGGCTGGTGGCTGAAAGGAGGGTATTGCGGCCAGTGTCTGGCTGGCCATGAAGAAGAGGGCTACTCTGCTTCGTCAAAGCGATTAAGAATCAGTTCTTCGATGGCGGTCAATGCCTGAGCGGCATCATCGCCACGGGCCTGAACGGTCAGCTGGGTTCCCTGAGAGGCAGCCAGCATCATCACTGCCATGATGCTCTTACCGTCGACTTCACGGTTCTCTTTGATCAGTTGAATATCACTGCTGAATCGGCTGGTGGTATTGATCAGTTTGGCAGCCGCGCGCGCATGCAAACCCAGTTTATTTATGATGGTTATCTCTTTTCTCAGCACTGGGTGGCTCCTGTCAGGTCAGTTCGCGGTGACGCACATGTACGTTATCCATGCTGGCTGAAAATTCATGGGTTAGCTGTTCGGCAATAAAGACCGAACGGTGCTGACCACCGGTGCAGCCGATACCTATAGTAACGTAACTGCGGTTATTTTCCGCATAACGAGGTAGCCAGCGCTGCAGGTAGCCACTGATATCAGCTAACATCTCGGCAACGTCGGCCTCATTATTGAGAAAATCGATGACGGGTTGTTCGCGGCCATTAAAGCCTCGTAAGTCCGGTACCCAGTAAGGGTTGGGCAATACGCGGACATCAAATACCAGATCAACATCCAGTGGTACACCGTGTTTGAAGCCGAAAGATTCAAATTGCACGGACAGTGCCTGGTCTCGGCGCTGGGCGATACGCAGTTTTATCGTGTCACGCAGTTCGTACAGGCTCAGGCGGGTGGTATCAATGCGGATATCGGCCAGATCAGCGATCGGTTCAAGCAGCAGCTTTTCCGACTGAATGGCGGACTGCAGGCCCTGACTATCATCTGACAGGGGGTGTTTACGTCGGGTAGCGCTGTAGCGCTTGAGCAACGTTGCCTCTGCAGCATCCAGAAATAACAGTTCAAAGTGGGCATTGCCTTCTTCGCACAGCTGCTTGTAGAGCGTGGGGAACTGTTGCAAGTTGGAACGCAGGTTGCGGGCATCAATACTGACGGCCACCCGGGCAGGGTGGTCGTTATTAGTACTCATCTGGGTTACCAGGTCCGGTAGTAGAAGGGCGGGCAGGTTATCGATACAGTAAAAGCCGATATCCTCCAGCGCCTGCAGTGCAGTACTCTTTCCTGAGCCAGATCGGCCGCTGACAACAACCAGTTTCATAATGAATCTCCGCGTTAGTGTGCGGACTGCTGAACCGCTTGATAGAGTGACGTTGGAGTGTCGCAGGCCCGTAGAATGTCCCTGAATTCTGCCCGGCTGAAGTTTTCTGCCAGCGAGGCCAGAGTATTCAGGTGCTGCTCGCAGGCATCTTCGGGTACCGTCAGAATAAAGAGCAAATCAACAGGTTTATTATCAATGGCATCGAAGTCAATTGGGGTGTCCAGTTTGATCAGATAGCCCAGTGCTTCGTTGCAATTGCTCAGCCGGCAGTGAGGGATGGCAACGCCTTCGCCAATACCGGTGCTGCCCAGCCGTTCACGGCTTACCAGGCCGGAGAAAATATCATCGGCTTCCAGAGGTGGATTTTGTGCGGCAATGGCTTGGCTGGCCATTTCCAGAATACGTTTTTTGCTACCACCCTCAAGGCCGCAAAGGGCTCTTGAGGGGGAGATCAGGTCAGTAATCGTCATCGGGTGATGCGGATACGCTTATTTGTGGGCTTTGAGTTTTTCTTTATGTTTGATGATCTGGCGATCGAGTTTATCGATCAGACCATCAATTGAGGCGTACATATTGTCGTTTTCATTGGTGGCGAATATCTGGCCGCCGGCAACATGTAGGTCGGCTTCCGCCTGCTGTCGCTGCTTTTCTACGCTGAGGGTCACCTGAACATTGGTGATATTGTCGAAATGGCGTTCCAGTTTTTCGAATTTCGTATGCACATATTCACTTAGTGCTTCAGTCAATTCGACATGGTGTCCAGTGATGTTAATCTGCATAGTTTTCTCCTGGTTACAGCGACGATTTCTCGTCATAGTTTCGTAGTCATTAAACCAGACGCTTACGCTCATTAGAAGGCGGAATTGCTATCGCCTCACGATATTTGGCGATGGTACGTCGAGCGACCTTGATACCCTGTTCATCTAGCAATTGCGCGATCTTATTGTCACTCAATGGCTTAGCCGGGTTTTCGGCGGCCACCAGTTTCTTGATTACTGCCCGAATTGCAGTGGATGACGCAGCTCCTCCGTCAGCAGTACTGACATGGCTGGAGAAGAAATACTTAAGTTCAAATATGCCCCGCGGGGTATGCATAAATTTCTGCGTAGTTACACGGGAGATGGTGGACTCGTGCATTTCTACCGCTTCGGCGATGTCATGCAGTACCATCGGTTTCATGGCTTCTTCGCCATAATCCAGAAAATCACTCTGTCGGGCGACGATCTCGCGAGCGACCTTTAACAGGGTTTCATTGCGGCTGAGCAGGCTTTTGATAAACCACCGCGCCTCCTGCAGGTGATTCTTCAAATAGGTGTTATCAGCGCTGTTATCGGCGCGACGGATCAGATCAGCATAACTGCTGTTGACGCGCAGTCGAGGTGCAATGTCCGGATTCAGGTTAACGGTCCAGAAGCCTTTTACTTTCTCGACAATCACATCAGGGATAACGTATTCAGCCTTGCCCGAGGCAATCATGGCACCCGGTTTAGGATTCAGGGTTTGAATCAGGCTGATAACCTGCTGCAACTGCGTCTCCTTCATGCGGGTTTTACGCATCAGAGTACGGTAATCGCGGCTGCCAAGCAGGGGCAGGTACTGGTCAACCAGCTTGAGGGCTTCTTTGCGCAGCGGGATGCTGGCGGCAAGCTGTACCAGCTGCAGGCGTAAGCATTCGCTCAGGTCTCGAGCGGCGATACCCGCGGGGTCAAATTGTTGTACCCGGTGCAATACGGCTTCGACTTCATCCAGCTCCAGCTCGCCCATTTGCTCCGGCTGGCTTTGGCGAAAGTGCTCATGAATGTCTTCGAGAGTGACGGTCAGATAACCGTCTGGCGTAATACCGTCGATGATGGCCGTGGCAATGGCCTGGTCGATATCGCTCATCGGGGTCAGGTTGAGCTGCCAGAGCAAGTGATCTTGCAGGGTTTCTTCGGCGCTGTCGTTATCCTGCGGCATTTCCATGGCGTCACTGCTGGCAGGCCCGGCTGAACTCTGGAAGGTGTCTTCCCAGCTGCTATCGATTCCCAGTTCATCAGGGATATCGTCCTGCCATTTATCCTCTGCCTGAGGGGCGTCATCACTCTCATTCGACGCGCTGGCGGTAACCGTCTCGGGCTCCACCTCGCCTTTGGGGGTGACCTGCTCGGCTGCTTCGTTGCCGCTATCAGCGCCGGGCGCTTCCTGATCATCCTCGCTGGTTTCCAGCAGTGGGTTGCTGTCCAGGGCTTCCTGGATCTCCTGCTGAAGGTCCAGCGTCGAGAGCTGAAGCAGACGGATAGCCTGCTGCAGCTGAGGGGTCATGGTCAGGTGCTGGCCAATTTTGAGTTGCAATGACTGTTTCATAGAACGCTGTGCTTAATCCTGTCCGCAATGTCCTGAAGGTAGGGTGATCTCAAAGCTGGAACTGTTCACCAAGGTAGGCTTTACGTACTGCCTCGTTTGCCATAATGGCATCTGGACTGCCGTTTGCAAGAATAACGCCTTCGCTGACGATGTAGGCTTGCTCACAGATGTCGAGGGTCTCTCTTACATTATGGTCGGTGATCAGGATACCGATACCCCTTTCTTGCAGGTGTTTTACGGTTGCCTTGATATCATTTACGGAAATGGGGTCGACTCCGGCGAAGGGCTCATCCAGCAGGATGAAATCAGGCTCAGTCGCCAGTGCTCGAGCGATCTCGACCCGGCGCCGTTCACCGCCTGATAATGCCATGCCCATACTGTTTCGGATATGGGTAATATGAAACTCTTCCAGTAACTCGTCGCGCTTTTGCTGTTGCTGGGTACGGGTCAGGTCTTTACGGGTCTCCAGAATAGCCATCAGGTTGTCGCTGACACTGAGTTTGCGAAATATTGATGCTTCCTGTGGCAGGTAACCAATCCCACAACGCGCGCGGCCATGCATCGGTAGCTGGGTGATGTCCTTATCGTTAATTCGGACCTGGCCCTTGTCTGCCGGTATCAGGCCGACAATCATATAGAAGCAGGTAGTCTTACCTGCACCGTTGGGGCCGAGCAGGCCAACGACCTGGCCTTTATTAATGGTAATGGAGACATCTTTAACCACCTCGCGGCCACGATACTGCTTAGCCAGGTGTTGTGCTTGCAGGCTACTCATCTGCTGTTTTAGCCTTCGGCTGAATCACCATCTGAACCCGGCCTTTACCTTCTTTTCCGCCGAAGGCATTTACGATGGCGCGTTTGATATTGTAAACAATGCGCTCGCCACTGAAATGGTCTTTGCCTTGCTGCACTTTGCCGTTACCGGAGATCGTCAGACTCTGCTCTTTGATTTCATACTCGAGCTGGCGGCCCCAGGCATCAGTCCAGGGCTGTTCTGCCGCGGGTTTCTGGCGAAAGTGGGCAGCTGTACGGGTGCCGGTAGCGACCATGCGGTCGATATCACCATTGGAGCGGTACAGTTGGACCTCTTCGGCCTCAATCTGTAGCGTACCCTGGCGAATGGTCACGTCGCCTTTGTAATGGGTGATCCCGGTTGTATCATCGATCCGGGCGCTATCTGCGCTGATGTGGATTGGCTTGGCGCGGTCTTCAGGCAGCGCCTGGCTCTGGCCGCTGAGTAGCAGTGCTGTCAGTGCCAGTAATGGCGTAAGTTTATTTTTCATTGTTATGCAGCCCTTTTACCTCTGAGAGCAGGTCGATCTGACCCTTCGCCAGGTCAGCCTTGAGGCCGACGGCAGTGATACGGTGTCCAGGGGTCAGAAAAGCGACTGGTGCGCTGGTTTCTGCCTGGTTCTGTTGCGGGTAGTAGGTCATACGTTCGCTGCTCAGCTGCTGAGTCTCGCCTGTGGTGGGTTTGTTGTATAACTTTACCGCACCGTGCAGGTCGAGTCGTTGCTGACTGTCATCCATCTGGCCGTTCTGTGCATTGATGCTCATCTGGCCACTGCCCGCAACATTACGCTGTAGCGAGGGGAGGGTGAAGTAGTTACTGCCCTGGCGGTGTTCCATGCGACTGGCACTGAGCGCCTGCTCAACCTGGCCGGTTGGGCTGTACTCCACCACCGTTGCGCCTTTCATAAAGCTGTCGATACCCGCATCGGAGGGCGTGCCGCTAAGGCGCTCTGATGGTGTATTGCCTGCACCCCAGTACAACAGGATGGGAATCAGCAATAGAGCGGCCAGTAATAGCCGGATGCGAGTACGGCCCATCAGAGATAGTCTTCCAGCAGGCGTTCCAGCTTGCCTTGTGCCTGCAGGATCAGCTCGCAGAATTCACGGCCAGCGCCTTCACCGCCCCGGCGCATACTGACCCAGTCAGCATGCTGCTGCACCAGTGGGTGGCCATTGGGTACGCAGGCGCCAAAGGCCGCTGCCCGGATAGCACTCAGGTCGGGCAGGTCATCGCCAATATAGGCCGTTGACTCAGCATTGTGACCACTGCGCTGCCACAACTCCTGCAATGCTGTCAGTTTGTCTTCACGGCCCTGTTCCAGCCAGGTAATGCCCAGTGCACGGGCGCGCTGTTCAACCTGAGGAGAGCGGCGGCCGGTAATGATGGCAGATTCAATGCCTGCGCGTTGCAACAGTTTTATGCCCAGGCCATCGAGGGTATTGAACTGTTTAACCTCCTGGCCATCAGCGGTAAACAGTAACTGGCCACTGGTCAGAATGCCGTCGACATCAAATACAGCCAGCCGGACAGGTTTCAGTTTGGGCAGTAACGCGGTATCAATTTCGGTGTACCAGTTGCTCATCAGATCACTCCTGCTTTGAGCATATCGTGCATGTTCAATGCACCAATCGGGGCCTGCTGATCATTCACGACAATCAGGGCGTTGATCTTGCGTTCCTGCATGATACGTACCGCTTCAGCTGCCAGAATATCAGCTTTGATCGTGGTGCAGTTAGCCGTCATCGCCGCTGCCATCGGGGTATTCTTCAGATCGATATCCTGATCGATGACCCGGCGCAGATCGCCATCGGTAAAGATACCACTGAGGATGCCTCGATCATTTACGACAGCGGTCATACCTAATCGTTTCTGGGTGACTACCATGAGTGCGTCATGCAATAGCGTGCTTTCGCTGACCAGTGGTACATCCTGGCCAGTGTGCATAATATGCTCAACCTTGAGCAGCAGGCGACGTCCCAGACTGCCGCCCGGGTGGGAAAAGGCAAAGTCTTCTGCGCCAAATCCGCGCGCTTCGAGTAATGCGATTGCCAGCGCATCGCCCAGCACCAGCTGTGTTGTCGTACTGGACGTCGGTGCCAGGTTAAGTGGGCAGGCTTCCTTGTCGACACCGATATGCAGGTTGGCTTCGGCTGAGGTAGACAGTGTTGAGTTTTCGTTGGCGGTAATGCTGATCAGCGGTGTATTCATCCGTTTGAGCAGCGGCAGAATGGTGACTACCTCGCCGGTTTCGCCGGAATTGGACAGCGCCAGCACCACATCGTTACCCGTGATCATCCCCATATCACCATGGCTGGCTTCACCTGGGTGTACAAAAAACGAGGGTGTACCAGTGCTGGCCAGGGTGGCAGCAATTTTTTTACCGATGTGTCCTGATTTGCCCATCCCTGTGACAATGACACGGCCCTTGCAATGCAGCATCAGCTCGCAAGCTTTGACAAAATCTCCGTTAAGGTGTTGACGGAGGGCACTGACAGCTTCACTTTCCAGGGTAATGGTGCGTGTTGCTGAGGCAATAAAGTCGATTGTATCGTTCATAGTTGAGCTGGAGTCTCAGGCGCTGATTAAACGTTCATGATATAGAGCAGGGCCAGATAGCCCGCATAGCCTGCTGCCAGTACGCCACCTTGGAATCGATTGATGGTGCGTGGACGTTGCAGTAATGCAAAGACTGCCAGCAACAAGGTGAATGCCAGCATAATGGCGTAGTCACGGCTCAGTACCAGGGAGTCCAGTTCAATCGGAGCGACCAGGCCTGGAATGGCCATCACTGCCGCCAGGTTGAAAATATTGGAGCCGACAACCGCCCCAATCGCGATATCGTGGTGGTTTTTCAGAGCACTGGCGACCGACGCTGCCAGTTCAGGCAGGCTGGTGCCGATCGCGACAATCGTCAGGCCGATGACCAGATCGCTGACACCTAAGGCGGTGGCTATTTCTGTTGCCCCCCAGACCAGCATGCGGGAGCTGACAATCAACAGACCAAGTCCGATGACCAGTGTCAGTATGGCTTTACCTGTCGACATCTGCGGGATTTCTTCAGCTTCTTCGGCGACGCTGTCATCGCCAGCGTTGCGCTGAAAGCGGCGGAACATGTACAAACTGGCGAACAGAGCAATAAACAGAAGGATGCTGTCGATCATCGCCAGACGCAGATCAAACAGTAAAATGCCCGCCAGTATGGTAACGGCGATCATGACTGGGATTTCCTGGCGTATCACGCCTGATTTGACCGGCAGGGGGGCTATTAACGCAGTAATACCTAAGACCATCGCGACATTGGCAATGTTGGAACCCAGCGCGTTACCGACAGCGAGGTCGCCGGAGTCGGATATCGTGGCCATGATAGACACCAGAATTTCCGGGGCTGAAGTGCCAAAAGCGACAATCGTCAGACCAATAAGTAAAGGTGACATGCCAAAGTTGCGTGCGGTTGCTGCGGCGCCATTAACGAAATGGTCGGCGCTCCAGACAAGGAGAGCCAGGCCAGCAAGTAGTGCCAGAATCGGATAAAGCATGATGGGCTGATGATCCTCAGGGTAGCGTATGCGGGAAAGCCGCTATTTAAACAGAATGACAGGTTGGGTCAATCTCTGCGTGCGTTGGTGTCAGTTAAGCATTACTGTCGCGGGCAGATATTTACAGCTTATTTACTCGGTGATAGCGATAATTAGGCGTCAGGAGAATCGCCTGATCAGGCCGGGTTCATCCATATCGACTACAGTATTGCAGTCCGAAATATAGTAGTTGTGCCGCATAAAGGTTGCTGCGGTTCATGTTTGGTCTTGTAATTGCTATAATCTGCGCCCTTTTGGGCCCGCCTGTTCGAACGGGGTTTCAGCGGCGGTTCTGGGAGTTCTCCGGCAGCCGAGATGCAGAGCGCATTTCTAATAAGGTAATTGGCCGTCTTATGTTCCCTAAACACCTGTGTGCGACATGACTCAGTTGGACGATATTATAATTGATATACGTGGCCTGACTTTCTACCGCGGCGAGAGAGCGATCTTTCGTGATGTAGATATTCAGGTACCGCGGGGCAAGATAACGGCAATTATGGGGCCTTCGGGTACCGGTAAAACGACCTTGCTCAAACTGATCGGTGGTCAGTTAAAGCCCGACAGTGGTGAAATTCTGCTCGATGGACAGAATGTTCCGAACCTGGGGCGCCGGGCGCTGTTTCGGATCCGTGAGCGGATGGGCATGCTATTCCAGAGCGGTGCCTTGTTCACGGACATGTCTGTGTATGAAAACGTTGCTTTTCCGCTGCGGGTGCATACCAGACTGCCGGAAGAGATGGTCCGTGATCTGGTGTTGATGAAGTTGCAGGCCGTGGGTTTGCGCGGTGCCCGTGATCTGATGCCCAGCGAGCTGTCCGGTGGCATGGCCCGGCGCGTAGCGCTGGCCCGAGCGATCGCACTGGACCCGGATGTGCTGATGTATGACGAGCCGTTCACCGGTCAGGACCCGATCGCAATGGGGGTGCTGGTGAACCTGATCAAACGATTGAATGAAGCGACGGGACACACCAGTATTATTGTCTCCCACGATATTCAGGAAACCATGGGCATTGCGGACCGTATCTATATTCTGGCCGATGGCGGGGTGATTGCTCAGGGCTCACCGGAGCAGTTGATGGCAGAAAACTCACCCCAGGTGAAGCAGTTCATTGACGGTTTGCCGGATGGCCCTGTGCCGTTCCACTTTCCGGCGGATGACTATCAATCGGACTTGATGCTGGGGCTGAACAATGGTTGAGTTTATTGCAGCGACAGGCCGGGCAGGGCTTAACCGGGTTGCAGCCTTTGGCCGAGCCGCTATTTTTTTGATGCAGTCTCTGGTGGCGCGGCCTGCGCCACTGCATATGTTGCCGCTGCTGTTGCGCCAGATCTATGTCGTGGGCGTGCAGTCGCTGATTATTATTATAGTCTCCGGGCTGTTTATCGGCATGGTGCTGGGTCTGCAGGGGTATACCATTCTGGTGGCCTATGGCTCTGAGCAGGCAGTAGGGCAGATGGTTGCGCTCAGTCTGGTGCGTGAGCTGGCACCGGTGGTTACAGCGCTGCTGTTCGCCGGGCGAGCCGGTTCGGCTCTGACCGCAGAAATAGGCCTGATGAAAGCCACCGAGCAGCTGGCCAGCCTGGAGATGATAGGTGTTGACCCGCTGCGCCGGATTGTTGCACCACGCTTCTGGGCCGGCTTCCTCTGTTTACCCATCCTGTCGGCGGTGTTTGCGCTGGTTGGTGTCTACGGTGGCGCGCTGGTCGGAGTTGAATGGCTGGGTATCTACGAAGGTTCGTTCTGGGCCAACATGCAGAACTCGGTAGATTTCTTTGACGATGTACTCAACGGCTGTATTAAAGCGGTTGTGTTTGGATTTGTAGTGACCTGGATTGCGGTCTATCAGGGGTATGATTCTGTACCAACCTCTGAAGGAATCAGCCAGGCGACTACGCGAACTGTTGTTTATGCCTCGCTGGCGGTACTTGGGCTGGACTTTGTACTGACTGCTTTGATGTTTGGAGACCTCTGATTTATGCGTTTACGGATGATGGAAATAAGTGTGGGTGCTTTCCTGATTGCAGGCGCACTGGCATTGCTAATGCTGGCACTGAACGTCAGTGGGCTGAGTCTGTCTGAGACTAAACAGAGCTATACGCTATATGCACGTTTTGAAAACATTGGTGGGCTGACACCGCGTTCCAAAGTGACCATGTCGGGTGTACTGGTGGGTAAAGTTGTCAACATCAGTCTTGACCCCGAACAGCTGATGGCATTAGTCGAGATGGAAATTGATACTGATGTTAACTTTCTCTCTGTGGACAGTTCGGCCAGTATCCTGACGGCGGGTTTGCTGGGGGAGAAATACATCGGCGTGTCGCCAGGGGCGGAAGATGAAATGCTCAAAAACGGTGATGTGTTTGAAGATACCCAGTCAGCACTCGTACTGGAAGAGCTGGTGGGCAAGTTCCTGTTTAATCAGGCAAGCGACTAACTGAGGGGAAAACGATAATGCAGATGTTAATCCGTAGTTTCTTTGCGTTCTGGTTGATGCTGGCAGCAGGCTTTGCCCAGGCTGGCTGGGATGAGGCGGCTGTGATCGTTGATGACACCACCCGCAATGTTCTGGCTGTGCTGGATGATGAAAGCATGAAAGAGGAAGCCCGGTTTGGTGACTTGCTGAATGAAGTCGATCGTGTGCTGACACCGGTGGTTGATTTTGACTACATCGCCAAGCGGGTGATGGGCAAATATTATCGCCGTGCTAATACCCAGCAGCGGGAGCAGTTTAGCGGTGTATTCAAAACGACCCTGCTGAAAACCTATGCCCGTGCCCTGGTGGGCTTCCAGATTGAGAGTTACCGTCTGGCCAAGCCAGCCAAGGAAAGCCCGGATGCAAATAAGCAGGCGATCTCGGTGGTGGTGAAATCGGCTAACGGTACTGAATTTACCCTGGTGTATTTTATGCTCAAGCGGGATGACCGCTGGACCCTGGTGAATGCGTCGCTGGATGGTATTAACCTGCGACTGACCTTTAAAAATCAGTTTGCCAACATGGCTCAGGAACAGCGTGGCAAGGTTGGCGCGGTTATTACCAGCTGGCGGAAGCAGGTCGAAATCACTGCCGGACAGGACAGCTGATGCACAGTGCAGAAGTCAAACGGCTGGATGCGCACCAGCTGACGCTGGCCGGTGAGTTGACATTTCGTACGGTGGTAACGGTACGTAACATGCTGGAAACTGAACTGCGCGGGGCCATTGGTCACCAGATTATCAGTCTGGCGGATGTGGGTCCGGCTGACAGTAGCGCATTGTCGTTATGGCTGTGCCTGCAGCGTTGGGCGCGGTGCCAGCAAGTGGAGCTTCAGGTGGTTGATGTCCCTGATGATATTAAAGCGCTGGGGCGGCTGGTAGGTATGGACCGCCGCTGGGCGCATGCCGGTCTAGAAGGGGCGTGCCTGAAGCTATAAGTCTTTTAAGGTATGCAGGTGCGTTGCGACGCACCATGGGGCCCGTTACGGGCGAATAGCATTACGTACAATTTTGACAATTATGGAGTCCGGCATGGGTGCTGATGAAGTAAAGCAGATTATTGAAAATGGCCTGGAAGGCTGTACTGCTCATACAGCGGGAGAAGGCTGTGATTTCCAGGTGACCGTTGTTGGCGACCTGTTTGAAGGGCTGGCACCTGTTAAAAAGCAGCAGCTGGTGTATAAGTGCCTGAATGAGCACATTGTAAATGGCACTATTCATGCGCTGACCATCAAGGCGTACACTCCGGCACAGTGGCAAGCACTGCAAAGCTGATTCCTGCTGAGGTTTTTTACGGCAAATGGATAAACTTATTATTACTGGCGGCCAGCCGCTGGGTGGTGAAGTACGAATTTCGGGCGCAAAAAACTCGGCGCTGCCTATTCTGGCGGCGACCCTGCTGGCGTCAGAACCGATCACCATCTGTAACCTGCCCCACCTGCACGACATCACCACCATGCTGGAGTTGTTGCGCCGCATGGGTGTCGAGCTGACGATTGATGAAAAACTCAGTGTCGAAGTGGATACCAGCACCATTCAGGAAACCCATGCTCCTTACGAGCTGGTAAAAACGATGCGTGCTTCCATTCTGGTGCTGGGGCCGCTGCTGGCCCATTTTGGTGAAGCAGAAGTCTCGCTGCCGGGTGGTTGTGCCATTGGCAGTCGTCCTGTAGATCAGCACATTCGTGGCCTTGAAGCGATGGGTGCCGAAGTGCTGGTGGAAGAGGGCTATATTCGTGCCCGTTCCAATGGTCGCCTGAAAGGTGCCAAAATATTCTTCGACATGGTGACCGTAACCGGCACCGAGAATATTCTGATGGCCGCAGCACTGGCCGATGGCCAGAGCATTCTCGAAAACGCTGCCCGTGAACCCGAAGTTGTGGATCTGGCGGAATGCCTGATTGCCATGGGTGCGGATATTACCGGCCATGGTACCGATACCATTGTGGTTAACGGTGTTGAGAAGCTGCATGGTTGTCGTTACTCCGTGCTGCCTGACCGGATTGAAACCGGTACCTACCTGGCCGCGGTTGCTGCCGCTGGCGGCAAAATCAAGGTTAAGGATACCCGGCCTGATACCCTGGATGCGGTGCTGCAGAAGTTCCGTGAAGCGGGAGCCGAAATTGAAACCGGTCCCGACTGGATCAGCCTGGATATGAAAGGCAAGCGGCCTAAAGCGGTCAGTATTACCACCGCACCTTACCCGGCTTTTCCGACGGATATGCAGGCGCAGTTTGCGGCGATTAATATCGTTGCCGATGGCGTTGGCATCATCAAAGAGACCGTGTTCGAGAATCGTTTCATGCATATGCAGGAAATGATCCGCATGGGGGCCGACGTTACCATTGATGGTAATACCGCGGTGGTAAAGGGTGTTGAGAAGCTGCAGGGTGCGCCGGTGATGGCAACAGACCTGCGAGCCTCCGCCAGCCTTGTTATTGCCGCGCTGGTTGCTGAAGGTGATACCACCATCGATCGCATCTACCACATTGATCGTGGTTATGAGTGTATTGAAGAGAAATTGCAGTTGCTGGGTGCGTCCATTCGACGTGTACCTGGCTGAGTGAGTGAGATCTGGCATGAAGCAGAATTTGACCATCGCGCTCTCCAAAGGGCGCATCCTGAAGGAAACCCTGCCGTTGCTGGCAGCAGCGAATATTATCCCGGCTGAAGATATTTACAGCAGTCGCAAGCTGATCTTCGATACCAACCATGACACCATCAAACTGGTGGTAATCCGCGCAACCGATGTGCCAACTTATGTTGAATACGGTGCTGCTGATATGGGCATCGCGGGTAAGGATGTATTGCTGGAGCATGGTGGTCAGGGGCTGTATGAGCCGCTGGATCTGGAAATCTCCAAGTGTCGCCTGATGGTTGCTGGTATGAAGGACGCCGCTCCGGTTACCGGTCGGCTGAAAGTCGCCTCCAAATTTGTCAACGTCACCCGTGATTACTTTGCCAGTCAGGGTAAACAGGTGGACATCATCAAGCTGTATGGGGCGATGGAGCTGGCGCCGATTATGGGGCTGGCGGATTGCATTGTCGATATTGTTGATACCGGTAACACGATGCGTGCTAATGGCCTGGAGCCGACCGAGCATATTGCAGATATCAGCTCCCGGCTGGTGGTCGGTCAGGCGTCGCTGAAAATGAAGCACCGTCAGATACAGCCTATCCTGGATATGTTGCGCACAGCCATTGATGCGCGCCGCGAGGAAACTGCGTAATGAACGGTCTGATTCGGAAAATGGATACCACTGCCAGTGGCTTCAGTACTGAGCTGGATGCTTTGCTGGCATGGGAATCCGTGTCTGATGGCAAGGTTAATCAGATCGTTGATGAGATTCTGGCGCGGGTGAAAACGGAAGGTGATGCGGCGGTAGTTGAGTATACCAACCGCTTTGACCGTACCTCTGCTGACAGTATGGCCTCGCTGGAAATAAGTGCTGAGCGCTTGCAGCAGGCGCTGGCTGATTTGCCTGCAGAGCAGCGTAATGCATTGGAAATCGCGGCAGCTCGTGTTCATGCTTACCATGAGCACCAGAAAGCGGACTCCTGGCAGTACACTGAAGCCGATGGCACCATGCTGGGTCAGCAGGTGACGCCTATGGATCGTGTGGGTATCTATGTGCCTGGCGGCAAAGCGTCCTACCCATCGTCTGTACTGATGAATGCCATGCCTGCCAAAGTGGCGGGGGTGGCTGAGATCATTATGGTTGTCCCTACGCCGGATGGTGAGGTGAACGAGCTGGTGCTGGCAGCAGCTGCGCTGGCAGGTGTTGATCGAGTGTTCTGTATCGGTGGTGCCCAGGCGGTAGCGGCGCTGGCCTATGGTACTGAAACAGTACCTAAGGTCGATAAAATTGTCGGCCCGGGTAATATCTTCGTCGCGACGGCCAAGCGCGCGGTGTTTGGTGCCGTGGGAATTGACATGATTGCCGGGCCATCAGAAATTCTGGTGATCTGTGATGGTCAGACAGAGCCAGACTGGGTCGCGATGGATCTGTTCTCTCAGGCTGAACATGATGAAGACGCTCAGTCGATTCTGCTCTGCCCGGATGCGGAGTTTATTGCCCAGGTGGAAGCCAGCATCGAAAAGCTGCTGCCGACCATGGAGCGTAAAGCGATCATCGAGGTTTCGTTGCGTGAGCGCTGTGCGCTGATCAAAGTGGCCGATATGGCGCAGGCGATCGAGATGTCTAACCGTATCGCGCCAGAGCATCTTGAGCTGTCGGTTGAGAACCCGGAGGCGCTGTTACCGCAGATTCGCCATGCGGGGGCTATTTTCATGGGCCGCTATACTGCTGAAGCGCTGGGCGATTACTGTGCCGGGCCGAACCATGTTCTGCCGACGTCGGGCACGGCTCGATTCTCATCACCGCTGGGTGTCTATGATTTTCAGAAGCGTTCATCGCTGATCTTCTTCTCGGCGGATGGCGCTTCAGAGATGGGTAAAGTCGCTTCTGTGCTGGCCCGAGGGGAGAGCCTGACCGCCCATGCCCGCTCTGCGGAATACCGTATTAAACCGGCTGACGACAAGGCGTGAGACCGGGCTGGTTATCAACAGGAGTTACCGGATGAAGTACAACGAAGAAGATATCCGCCGTCTGACCTGGCAGGCTCGTCGGGGAATGCTGGAGCTGGATGTGCTGTTTGTTCCGTTTATGGAAGAGGCATTCCGGGATCTGGAAGAGGCGGATCAGGAGCGCTTTGTGAACCTGCTGGCTGAAGAAGATCAGGATCTGTTCGTCTGGCTGATGCGCCGTGGCGAGCCCTACAGTGAAGATCACCGTCGCATCGTCAAGATTATCCTGGACCGTGTTCAGCCCTGTTGATCTGAGTTTTACTCCATCTCGCTGGGGGCGCTGCTGGCAATGGCTGGTGAGTGCCCTGGCTATTATCTCTATCGTACTCTGTACCCTGCCTGTTTTTACCCGCTGTATCCTCCTGTTTACTGCTGCTACTTATTTGCTGTTTTCCATGCATTTTAAAACCCCGGCAGTCAGCCGTATGCGCTGGCATTTGAAAGAAGGGGATATGCAGGTGTTTCGTGAGGGGCAGTGGCTGGATGTCAGCCGAATCAGTACATTGATGGTGACCCGCTGGGTTATCTTTGTAAGGTTACATATTGATCAGCGTTATCTGCCCGTTGCCTTAACGGTCTGGCGGGATGCTGCATCGGTGGATGATTTTCGCCGGTTTAGCATTGCTGCCCGGATGGGGAGGCCGCCTCAGCTGCGCAAGGCGGTTGATTTAGAAAGCGAGTAGTTGATGCGGCTAGTTAGCGAGGCCAGGCGTAATTAACCGGTGTAAGAATAGAATCACGCAGTTCCGGGCTTAATTCCGGGAAATCCAGGGTGTAATGCAATCCGCGGCTTTCCTGGCGCAGCATGGAGGAGCTAATAATAAGATCAGCCACCAGGGCCAGGTTACGCAGTTCCAGCAGGTCGCGGCTGATCTTGTAGTTGCTGTAATATTCGGTGATCTCATGCTGCAGCATATTCACCCGGTGCTTGGCGCGCTGCAGGCGTTTGGTGCTGCGGACAATGCCGACGTAATCCCACATAAAGCGCCGTAGCTCATCCCAGTTATGGGAGATAATCACATCTTCGTCACTGTCGGTTACCAGTGACTCATCCCAGCCGGGGATGTCAGGCAGATTCTGCTCCATAGATTGTTGTGCGCGTATATCCGCAGCGGCAGACTGCGCGTAAACCACGCACTCTAACAGCGAATTACTGGCCAGTCGGTTGGCACCATGCAGGCCGGTAAAAGCGGTTTCACCAACGGCATAGAGCCCGCTGATATCGGTGCGTCCGGCCTGATCAGTCACCACGCCGCCGCAGGTGTAGTGGGCGGCCGGCACAACTGGGATCGGTTCGGCGGTAATATCGATGCCGTAATCCAGGCAGCGTTTATAGATGGTCGGGAAATGTTCGGTAATAAAGTCAGCGGGTTTGTGTGAAATATCCAGATACACACAATCACAACCCAGACGTTTCATTTCATGATCGATGGCGCGGGCGACAATATCGCGCGGTGCCAGCTCGCCACGTTCATCGAAGCGGCGCATAAAACGCTCACCATCCGGCAGCTTCAGATGGCCGCCTTCACCGCGGACCGCTTCGGTAATCAGGAATGACTTGGCCTGTGGGTGGTAGAGGCAGGTAGGGTGGAACTGGTTGAATTCCATATTGGCCACCCGGCAGCCTGCCCGCCAGGCCATGGCAATGCCGTCGCCGCTGGCACCATCGCGGTTACTGGTATAGAGATAGGCCTTGGATGCACCACCGGTGGCCAGCGCTACATGGTTGGCGCGGAATACCTCAACATGCCCGCTGCGGGTATTGAGCACATAGGCCCCCACACAGCGATTGCTGGGCAGGCGAAGTTTGTCACGGGTGATCAGGTCAACCGCCACATAATGTTCATACAGGTCTATATTTTCATGGGCCTGAGCACGTTCAATCAGGGTGGATTGAATGGCTTTGCCAGTCGCATCCGCGGCATGGATGATACGGCGCTTGGAGTGCCCGCCTTCTTTCGTCAGGTGGTACTGATTACCGTCACGGGTGAACGGAACGCCCTGGTTTATCAGCCACTCGATTGCGTTGCGGCTCTGGCGGACAGTGAAGCGTACGGCCTCTTCGTGGCTGAGTGCGGCACCGGCGATCATGGTGTCCTGGATATGGGCGGCTTCACTGTCCTGCTCATCCAGCACGGCTGCAATGCCGCCTTGCGCCAGCCAGGTGGAGCCTGCATGCAGCTCGCCTTTGCTGAGTACGGCTACACTGAACTGGTCAGCCAGCTGCAGGGCCAGAGTCAGGCCGGCAGAGCCGGAGCCAATAATCAGAACATCGTGGGTGTGTGTGCAGCTCATGCCGTTCCTTAGTTCTACAACGCTGAGTCAGAGTGGTGTGCAGCCTGCGACTACCACAGTTAACCATTAGTCGCACCATTATGCCGGGCCTCCGGGCATCATGGAATTGTCATTTAGGAAGATTTTCAAACCTGAATGGGAACTTTCCCCTGAAGCGCTGTCTTAGAGTGTAGTTCGAGACACTCCGAACCTGGCGCAGAGTGCTAAACCAAGGCTTATCGCGGACAATGAATACGCTTAATTGTTAATAAATGGCGCATTCATCTGCTCGTTCAGTTGCAATGCAGCGGCTGCGGTTGAATACTTCAGGGTGCCCCGTCTGGTCTGTAGCAAGACGGTTCCCAATAGCCGGGTCAGTTATAAGGATGCAGAGTGCCTAACGAGAGCCAAGCAGAAATTGATAAGCAGCTGGTCCTGCGTGTGCAGGCAGGTGACAAACGGGCCTTCGATCTGCTGGTAAAAAAATACCAGCACAAGATCATCGGGCTGGTCGGACGCTATGTCTATGACCACCACGAAGCCCTGGATGTAACCCAGGAAGCGTTTATCAAAGCGTATCGAGCCTTGCCGAATTTTCGCGGTGACAGTGCGTTTTATACGTGGCTGTACCGTATCGCGATTAATACGGCAAAAAACCATCTGGTTGCCCGTGGACGGCGACCCCCTGATGTTGATGTCGATGCTGAAGATGCGCAGCATTTTGAGAGTGCCGCCTATCTGAAGGATATCGCTTCGCCTGAGGCTGAGCTGTATCGCGAAGAGTTGCAACAGGTGGTACGCAAAACGCTGGATCGCTTACCTGAAGATTTACGCGTGGCCTTAACGCTGCGTGAGTTTGAAGGGTTGAGCTACGAAGATATCGCCCAGGTGATGGACTGTCCGGTTGGAACCGTGCGTTCCAGGATATTCCGCGCCCGAGAAGCGATAGATAAAGAGATAGTGCCTCTTATGGCACTTGACTAACTTGGGACTTTTGGGAACGCATCGAGGTATGGCCTGATGAATGAACAAGCAGCCGAAAACCTGTCCATCTTAATGGACGGTGAGGCAAGCGAGTTTGAACTACGCCGCAGTCTTGAACAGGTAGAACAGTCACCGGAGATGGGTGAGCGCTGGCGGCGCTACCATGTGGCACGTTCTGCCATGCGCGGTGAACCTGTAAATACTGCAGATATTGATCTGAGCGCGGGCATTATGGCTGCGCTGGAAGATGAACCCGCCTATACACAGCCATTGCCGGAAGGTACGGCTACTGAATCGGTACAGGAACGTCGAAAGGAGTCACGCACGCTATGGAAGCCCATGGCAAGTATGGCGATGGCGGCATCCGTGACGGCGATGGTGATCCTGGGGGTGCAGAACCTCAACAGTGATACCGCAGAATCGCTGGCTCTGAATCAGCCAGACTATAGTCTGCCGGCGAATACCGCGGCCAGTAACGATCTGTTGCGGGCGCAGTTTGGCAATCGAACCGTGGCAGCACAGACCGGTACCGGAGCAGATGTGATTCGTCTCTCGCAAGGTCTTGAGCGTTATATCGAGCAGCACCGTTACATGCTCTCCAGTACAGCGCCGCAGTGGCATGCTGACTGGTTACCAGAGGGCTTCCAGAGTGTCCGTCATGAGGTCACCCCTGGCGGTGGTGAGATGATGATGTTCTCCAATGGCAGCAAAGCCGTATCGGTTTGCGTTGAGCAGTTTGGTCGTCAGTCCGTGCCAGAAGGTGTGGCCCAGGCTGAAGGCATGATTGCGGTCGGCAAGCGTCAGGGTGAAAAATTTGTCACCGTAGTGGGCGATGTTCCACTGATGATGGCCGAACGTATTGCAGCCTCTGTGACCACAGCTAAGCGTTGAATCAATGATTGAAGAGCAAGGCCGAGTGGTCGATATCGATCCTGAAGGTGTCTGGATTGAAGTAGAAAAACACAGTGCGTGCGCCAGCTGTAATGCGCGCTCGGGGTGTGGTCAGCGATTGCTGGCCGAGCGCTCCGCCGGGCAACAGGTGGTCATCTGTGTTGATAATCCTGAGTTGCTGGCGGTCAGTGTTGATGATCGGGTTGTCGTCGGTATCGCTGAAGGTGCATTTATGAAGGCTTCGCTGGCGCTTTACCTGTTGCCGTTGTTGCTGCTGTTTACCTTGTCAGCGCTGGCTGACCTGTCGGGTGCGCCTGAAGGCGCAATCATACTGGCGGGGCTGACGGGGCTGGCAGCAGGGCTTGGGCTGGTGCGGTTTATCTCCCGTCACTGGCATAAAGCCCAGGAATATCACCCGGTACTCATGCGGGTCAGCTAAGGTATAGGGTTGGCTCGTTACCCTGAACCAGTACGGCCTGTCTGTAATCCGGTGGCGACAACATCAGGCAGGTCACTGGCTATCACAAAAGAGAGATCTGTTTTATGCAAGCGATCAGAATGACTCTGGGGCTTACTTTCCTGCTGTTATTGACGAGTCTGAGTCAGGCTGCCAGCCTGCCGGACTTTAAATCACTGGTGAAGGATGCCTCGCCCGCCGTTGTAAATATCAGCACCGTACAAAAACGCACGGCCAGTAAGCCGTCGCAGTTTAACAACCCTTTCCAGGGGCCTGAATTCGAACAGATGCCCGAGCTGTTCCGGCATTTTTTTCGCTTCCCCGATCAGGACCCGCGCCAACAACGTCCCCATAAAGCACCACAATCACTGGGCTCCGGCTTTATTATCTCCAGTGATGGGTATCTGCTGACCAATCATCATGTGATTGACGGTGCGGCAGAAGTGATTGTGCGCCTGGCTGATCGCCGTGAGCTGGTGGCTGAAGTTATCGGTTCGGACAAACGTACCGATGTCGCGTTGCTTAAAGTGAATGCTACGGACCTGCCAACGGTACCCATGGGCAGCTCCGAAAAACTGGAAGTAGGTGAGTGGGTGCTGGCGATCGGTTCGCCGTTTGGGTTTGATCACTCGGTAACGGCGGGTATTGTCAGTGCCAAAGAGCGTGCCCTGGCCAACGAAACCTATGTGCCCTTTATTCAGACCGATGTAGCGATCAACCCGGGTAACTCTGGTGGCCCGCTATTTAATCTGGATGGCAGAGTAGTGGGTATTAACTCGCAGATCTACACTCGCTCCGGCGGCTTTATGGGGCTGTCATTTGCCATACCGATCGATGTTGCCATGGAAGTGGCTGAACAGATCAAAGAGCAGGGCTATGTGCGCCGAGGCTGGCTGGGGGTGATTATTCAGGAAGTGAATAAAGATCTGGCCGAATCCTTCGGGCTGGATCGCCCCGCAGGAGCGCTGGTTGCTAAAGTATTGCCGGGCAGCCCGGCCCAGAGCGGTGGGCTGCAGGACGGTGATGTGATCACCCGCTTCAATGAGCGCGACATTATCCTGTCGTCGGACCTGCCTCATATGGTCGGTCGGGTACGGCCAGGCAAAGTGGCGCGTCTAAATGTGGTGCGCGGGGGGGTGCGTAAGGTGATCCGGTTGAAAATTGGTGAATTGCCGGAAGATGGCAATGTGCAGCTCAGTTCAGCCCCGCAGGCTGCACCTGCGGCGAACCGGCTGGCGGTGGATGTGCAGCCGTTAACCGAAGCGTTACGTGAAAAATGGGATCTGCAGACCGGTGTTGTGGTGGAGCAGGTCAGCAAAGGGCCGGGTGCTGATGCCGGCCTGATGGAAGGCGATATTATTACCATGATGTATGGTAAACGCATTGACTCACTGGCTGACTTCGCTCGTGTTGTTAAAGCCCTGCCTGCGGGTCGTGCAGTGCCTATGCGTATTGTCCGCCGAGGCAGTCCGCTGTTCCTGCCACTGAAGCTGACCCGGCAGTAAGTTTGCAGGAGCAAGCTTGCTTGCGAGCTTTTTGGGTATGTTCCTCCCCTGTAGCAGCCCCCTTCATGGGTGTCATGGTCTAGTGCCCCATGACCTGACGCGCGCGGAGCGCACTGCTACAGCTAGCTCACACATTGGCCCCGCACTCCCCCCTGGCGCACACCGTGCGCCGTTCTGCTATTCAGCGTAATCCAAACCCGCTTTTGTACATGGCCCTTGGCCTGCGAATACGGTAGACTTCGTGCCTTGAATTTTATGCATAGCCAATGGTAGTGAACACGTGAGCAACCTTGATCACATTCGGAACTTCTCCATCATCGCCCATATCGACCACGGTAAATCCACCCTGGCCGACCGTTTTATTCAGGTCTGCGGAGGTCTGAGCGAACGTGAAATGGCAGCGCAGGTGCTGGACTCCATGGACCTGGAGCGCGAGCGTGGTATTACCATTAAGGCGCAAAGTGTCACCCTGGATTATAAGTCCCAGGATGGTAATACCTATCAGCTGAACTTCATCGATACCCCGGGGCATGTAGATTTCTCCTATGAAGTCTCTCGCTCCCTGTCCGCCTGTGAAGGTGCGTTGCTGGTGGTTGATGCGGCTCAGGGCGTAGAAGCCCAGTCGGTTGCTAACTGTTACACCGCGCTGGAGCAGGGGCTGGAAGTCCTGCCGGTACTGAACAAGATGGACCTGCCTCAGGCTGAGCCAGACCGCGTGCGGATCGAGATCGAAGAAGTGATCGGTATCGAAGCCTCTGAAGCGGTTGCCTGTTCTGCCAAGAGCGGCATGGGTATCGACGATGTCCTCGAAGACCTGGTCAAGCGCATTCCGCCACCGGAAGGGGATGTTGATGCGCCGCTGCAAGCGCTGATTATCGACTCCTGGTTTGATAACTACATGGGCGTTGTGTCGCTGGTGCGGGTTAAAAATGGCACCCTGCGCAAAAAAGACAAAATCGTCGTTAAATCAACCGGCCAGAGCTACGGCGTTGATGCGGTGGGTATCTTTACCCCGAAACGGGTTGAGACCGGCGTTCTGAAAGCGGGTGAAGTAGGTTTTGTGGTTGCGGGTATCAAAGATATCCATGGCGCACCGGTAGGTGACACCCTGACCCACATTAAAACCCAGGACGTTGAGGTTCTGCCAGGCTTCAAAAAAGTCCAGCCGCAGGTTTACGCTGGATTGTTCCCGACCAGCTCCGATGATTACGAAGATTTCCGTGAAGCGCTGGACAAACTGACGCTGAACGATGCGTCGCTGTTCTTCGAGCCGGAAACATCTGATGCCCTGGGCTTCGGTTTCCGTTGTGGTTTCCTTGGCATGCTGCACATGGAAATCATTCAGGAGCGGCTGGAACGCGAATACAATATGGATCTGGTGACGACTGCACCGACCGTAGTGTACGAACTGGAACTGAATAACGGCGACATCGTCAAGATTGACAGCCCGTCGAAATTGCCCGATCCGGGCACAATGCGTGAAATGCGCGAGCCCATTGTTGAGGCCAACATTCTGGTGCCGCAGGATTACCTGGGCCAGGTAATCGGTCTGTGTGTCGAGAAACGTGGCGTACAGAAAAATATGCAGTTTGTTGGTAACCAGGTACAGGTGTCCTACGAACTGCCAATGGCTGAAGTGGTGCTCGACTTCTTCGATCGCCTGAAGTCAGTCAGCCGTGGCTTTGCTTCCCTGGAATACAACTTCGTCCGCTTTGAAGCCGCTGATCTGGTCCGTATGGATATCCTGATCAATGGTGACAAAGTCGACGCACTGGCCCTTATCCTGCACAAGGATAACTCCCAGTACCGTGGCCGCCAGTTGTGTGAAAAAATGAAAGAACTGATCCCGCGTCAGATGTTCGATGTGGCGATTCAGGCGGCACTGGGCGGCAAGATCATCGCCCGTACCACCGTTAAAGCCTTGCGTAAAAACGTAACGGCCAAGTGTTACGGTGGCGATATCAGTCGTAAGAAGAAACTGCTGCAGAAGCAGAAAGATGGTAAAAAACGGATGAAGCAGGTGGGCAACGTGGAAATTCCACAGGACGCCTTTCTTGCTGTGCTGAAAGTGGATAGCTGATTACCATGAATTTTGACTTTGCACTAATACTGGTACTGGCAACGGCGGCAACGGGTGCCATCTGGGCGCTGGATCGTTACTCGCTGGCACCAAAACGCCAGGCAAAACTGTCTGCCGCGCAGGCTCAGGTCGAGGGTGACTTGCCTGCTGACACGGTTGAGATGCTCAGCCGTGAGCCGGGCTGGATCGATACCGGTCGTTCCATGTTCCCAGTGCTGGCACTGGTATTACTGGTGCGGTCGTTTCTGGTTGAGCCGTTTCAGATTCCGTCTGGCTCCATGTTGCCAACGTTGAATATTGGTGACTTTATCCTGGTGAATAAATACCACTACGGATTACGCCTGCCAGTTCTGAACAGCAAAATTGTGCCAATGAACGATCCCAAACGTGGTGATGTTATGGTGTTTCGTTACCCACGGGACCCCTCCATTAACTACATTAAAAGAGTGATCGGCGTACCAGGCGATAAAATCCGCTATGTGGATAAGACTCTATACATCAATGGCGAAGAGCAGAACTTGACCCTGATGGCGCAGCTACCACCGAGCCAGCCGGTTCGTCTGCTGCAAAGCGAACAGCTGGGCAAGGTCAGTCATGAGATCTATCAGGATCTGCAGCGGCCACGGATTGATGGCGAAGTTACCGTACCCGAAGGGCAGTACTTCGTGATGGGTGATAACCGCGACAACAGCAATGACAGCCGGGTCTGGGGGTTTGTACCGGACGAGCTACTGGTCGGTCGTGCCTTTGCTGTCTGGGTATTCTGGCCAGAACGGTTCAGTATTCCTGATTTCAGCGAGGCGCGATTTATCAAATAAGCTGCCTCTGGCTCAGGTATCGAGCCGCTGGAATTGCAAGTGAATGCCGTGGTGTGAAGCACCACGGCATTTTGGGTTTTTAATGTATTACGAAGTTACCGCCTGGAACGTTGTTATTAAAACGGCGTGGCGGGAAGATATCAGAGGCTCCTTTGATCAGACCTATTCCTGAGTTAGCTCGCAAGCTGGGCTACGCGTTTAACGACATCGATCGCTGTGAACTGGCGATGACCCACCGCAGCTGCGGTAAAAAGAACAATGAGCGTCTGGAGTTTCTGGGTGACTCGATCCTGAACTTCATCATCGCCGAAGAGCTGTTTATACGCTTCCCGCAGGCCCGTGAAGGCCAGATGAGCCGCCTGCGCGCATTGCTGGTAAAAGGGGAAACCCTGGCAGAGATCGCCCGCGAGCTGGGGCTGGGTGACTACTTGCGGCTAGGCTCGGGTGAGTTGAAAAGTGGTGGCTTCCGTCGTGATTCCATTCTGGCGGACGCGGTAGAAGCCGTTATCGGTGCGATCTACACCGACAGCGATCTGGCCACTGTGCGTCCGTTCGTACTGGGTTGGTACACCGAGCGACTGGAGCGGCTGGACCTGAACGAAACCCTGAAAGACTCCAAAACCCGCTTGCAGGAATTTCTGCAGTCTCGCCGCCTGGCGCTGCCAGACTACGAGTTGCTGCGCGTCGATGGCGAAGCCCATGACCAGACCTTCTACATCCGCTGTCATGTGGAGACCATGTCAAAATCCACCGACGGTGTCGGTAACAGCCGTCGCCAGGCCGAGCAGGAAGCCGCTCGCCAGGCACTGGATCTGCTGCAGGTGAAAAAATAATGGCTAAAGATCTGTCGCTCCTGCTCGAAGAGCTTAACGGCCCGGCGAACGAAAACAGTGATCAGCGCTGCGGCTTTGTCGCTATCGTTGGTCGGCCTAATGTCGGTAAATCGACCCTGATGAACCGCATTCTGGGGCAGAAACTGAGTATTACCTCCCGTAAGCCACAGACCACCCGTCATCAGATCGTCGGTATCAAAACCGAAGCCGATCTGCAGGTGATCTATGTGGACACGCCGGGGCTGCATAAAAATCAGGACAAAGCCCTCAACCGTTACATGAACAAAGCCGCCACAGAAGCCCTGCGCGGGGTTGATCTGGTGGTGTTTATTGTTGACCGTACCGCCTGGACAGAAGAAGACCAGATGGTGCTGGAAAAACTGCAGCATGCCAAATGCCCGGTGATTCTGGCGGTTAACAAGGTTGACGAGCTGGAGAACAAACAAGACCTGCTGCCACACCTGGATATCCTGTCGCAGAAGATGGCGTTTGCCACCATCGTACCGATATCTGCCAAGCAGGGCGCTAATGTGGAACAGCTGGAAGCCGAGGTTGAGAAACACATCCCGGCAGGCGTACACATGTACGAAGAAGATCAGCTGACCGACCGCAGCTCCCGCTTCGTCTGTTCTGAAATCGTCCGTGAAAAACTGATGCGTAACCTGGGCGACGAAGTGCCTTACGGCACCACCGTTGAGATCGAAGAGTTCTACTACGACGGCGATGGCCTGCTGGTGATCAGCGCGCTGGTACTGGTGGAGCGTGAAGGGCAGAAGCGGATCGTGATTGGTCCTAAAGGCGAGCGGATGAAGACCATCGGCCGTGATGCCCGTAAAGATATGGAAGGCCTGTTTGATACCCAGGTGCTGCTGAACCTGTGGGTTAAAGTCCGCCGGGGCTGGGCAGACGATGAACGCGCCCTGCGCAGCCTGGGCTATACCGACGTCGACTGAGCCTGATGAACTACCGGGTTGAGGGTCAGGCGGCCTATGTGCTGCATAGTCGGCCCTACCGTGACACCAGCCTGCTGGTCGATTTTTTCACCCTGGAGTGGGGCAAGTGTACCGCTGTGGTGAAAGGCGCGCGCAGGCCTAATGCCCGCTTGCGCGGTACCTTGCAGCCTTTCGTGTCGCTGCAGATTAGCTGGCGGGGTCGGCAGGCGCTGAAAACGCTGTCGGGTGCTGAGCCGGTGGGCCAGATGCGTTTCCTGACCGGTAATGCGCTGATCTGCGGGCTCTATGTCAATGAGCTGCTGGAGCGGGTACTCACCCCCTTTGAACCTTATCCCAGGTTATTTGTGTACTACCAGTATGTGCTCAACGCCCTGGCCAGTGGTGACGATATAGAAGGTGCCTTACGCACCTTTGAGCGCCACCTGTTGCTGGAAATGGGCTATGAGATGGACCTGTCACAGGTCCATGACGGCGGCCACTTCCGCTACCAGCCCGGTCAGGGTTTTATCCCGCTGGGCCGTGCGCCGCAAAAACCCGATTCCTGTTATTTCAGTGCAAAGCAGTTGCAGGCCATTGGTGAAGATCACTATGCTTGCGATGACACTCGCCGTGCCGCTAAACGACTGATGCGCATGGCGCTGGAACCCCTGCTGGGGGATAAACCCCTGCGCAGCCGTGACCTATTCAAAAAGCTCAAGGAGTAAGCCGTGATTGAACCGAGCCGCCTGCTGTTAGGTGTAAATATCGACCATGTAGCCACCCTGCGTCAGGCCCGTGGTACCCGCTACCCGGACCCGGTCCATGCGGCAGCACTGGTGGAAGAGGCCGGTGCCGACGGCATCACCATCCATCTGCGTGAAGATCGTCGTCATATCATCGATCGTGATGTCTTCGTGCTGAAAGAAACGCTTAATACGCGCATGAACCTGGAAATGGCCGTCACCGAAGAAATGCTCGCCATTGCTGAGCAGGTCAAGCCCGCCTACGTCTGCCTGGTGCCAGAAAAACGTGAAGAGCTGACCACCGAAGGGGGTCTGAATGTGGTTGCTCAGGAAGCAAAAATTGCCGAGGCTTGCCAGCGTATGGCCGCCGTCGGTACTCAGGTCTCGCTGTTTATTGATGCAGACACTGCCCAGATAGACGCCGCCGTACGCTGTGGTGCGCCGGTAATCGAACTGCACACCGGTGCCTACGCCGATGCTGAAAGCTCAGCAGAACAGATCGCCGAGCTGGCGCGTATCCGTGAAGGTGCCGCCTATGCGTACGGCAAAGGACTGGTGGTAAACGCTGGCCATGGTCTGAACTACCATAACGTTGAACAGGTTGCCGAAATTCCTCACCTTAACGAGTTGAACATCGGCCATGGCCTGATCGCCCACGCGGTGTTTGTTGGCTTGAAGCAGGCTGTGGTGGAGATGAAACAACTGATGCTGGATGCTCAGGCGCGGGTTCGCTAACTGCCGGGTTCACAGTCTCTGGTATCGGGGCTGTTTGGGTAAGTTCAGGGACGTTAACTGATGTTTTCCAGTAAGCCGACTATCGGCTTGCTGTTTCAATGTGAGAGTAAGGACATAATGTACACAAATCCAGTGGCTGTTAACCGTCACGACCATAACAGATTGCGCTTCACTCCAGCTGATAATTATGGCTTTTCCCGTGGGCTTAGCCATATTGGTGTTCAGGCCTTCGAGCTGGAGCAGCTCAGCGAGTATTACCCCATTGTATTTAACTCACATAGCGGTGCACCGCTGGCAGTGCTGGGTATTTTTGGCGGCTGTAATCTCTGGTTAAATGAACAGGATCAGTGGTGTGCTCCTGTCATACCTGTGCAACTGAGTTGTTATCCATTCGGCTTGAAAAAAATGGAGGATGGTCAGTACATCATCATTATGGATACTGACGCTGAAACCTTGCAGGCGAAGAAAGGCAAATTGTTATATAACCGCCGTGGCGAATCTTTTACGCCGTCGCCTTTATTGAAAGCGATGACGGCTCAGCTGGAAGCGATTGAACAACAGCGGCTGGTCACTACGACAGCATTTTCGGCGCTGGTTGAGCACCAGGTTTTGAGTCCGGGCAGGGTTGACTTTACACTGGATGGAAACCCCCATCGGCTGGATGGCTTTAGCGTGCTTGACTGGGATAAAGTTGAAGCGTTAGGAGAGGCTGTTAAATCGGGCTGGCAAAAGAATGGTCTGTGGCAGTTGCTGAAAGCACAGACTGCATCGCTGGAAAACTTTAAGCGCCTTCAGCAGATGCAGGCCGGGTTACTAAAATAACCCGTCACAACAGTTTATAGTTGAGGCGCACAGTCAGTTCATTACTGTCAGTTGTAAATAGATCAATATTCGAGCGGTTGCGGGCTATGTTAAGCCCGGTTGTAATCGACCAGGTTTCGTTGAACTGGTGGCTATAGCTGGCTGATAGCCGAAGCTTTTGAGTATCACGCACCTTTGGGCCCAGCAGAGATGGATTGTAAGGTGTACTGTCGTTGTTGTTACCGACTGACAGGCTTAAGCGAGCAAGGTCTTGTGGGTTTAACTGAGTAATCAGTGCCATGCCGGCTTGCCATTGCTGTTCGTCACCGCCAGCGCGATTGTTCAGTGCGCTGCCCCGGTTGAAGCGAAGGGTTGCCTGTAACAGGCTGTTTTTGCCCAGTACGCTTACCGCTTTGCTTGCGCTGAACGTCAACTCTGCACGGTTAATATTATTGCTTTGTGTCTGGATATAGCGTAACTGGCTTAAGCGCAGCTGGCTGGCAAGTTTCAATCCGGAAGGAAGCTGGTAGCTGTACTGGCCGGAGCCTGAGGTGGAGGTCTGATAGTCGGCGCCGTCAAGCCAGACCGTTGAGTAATAAATGCCAGCGTCTATTTGCGATTGCTCATAGCTGATGCTGCTGTTAGCGCCAAATACTGCATTAACAGTATTAAACTCGGTCATTGAGTGGTAATCACTACGCTGGATCGCAGAAATTAGCTGATGACGCCAGGGGCCCTGTTCAATGTTGTAGCTTAATGTCGCCCCTGCTTCGCTGTAACTGTCCGGGCTTGATTTACTACTGTTACTCACCGGCAATAGTACAGGGCCGGTCCCCAGGTCGAGCTCAATCAGTGATTTATCAGTGCCATTATTTACATTGTCAGAGTAACCGCCGCCAATGAACACATGGCTGCTGAAGTAATTGCGAGGTGTCAGTGCGGAGCTGATGCGGGCGTTATAAGCATTGATGACCTGGCGGATACCTTCTGGAGGGTTGAAACGTTGCTCGATCTCCTGAAGCAACCGTCTGGCTTCATGGAAATTCTTCAGTTCTATTTCAGTAATAGCCAGGTCAAGATAAGCGCCTGCATTTCCAGGCTGTAGCAGTAAAGTCCGTTCAAAGGCGTTACGGGCTTGTGAATAGTGCCGTGTTTGCAGGGCGCTGACGCCAAGCAGATAGTTATAGTCCGCATTAAAGCTGTAAGTATGTTCAAGCTGGTACAGTAATGTATACGCTGCCTGCGCATCGCCTTGCTCCAGCAAATCACTGGCTTGCTGAATAGGTGAGGTGGGTGAGGCAGAAATCAGGCTGCTACTGAGCACGAGAGGCAAAAAGCTGAGCCATACCTTCAGGTTATTCAACGGCTACTGCGCTCATCATCGTCAAACGTCCTGCTCCCTGTTCTCGGCCTTGTAGGTCTTTATTGGTGTTTACTGCTTTCCTGCAGCATATACAGGGAAACCCGCTTGCTGCGGCCTTTAATTACAGACTCACCAAGGTAGTGGCACAGGCTTTTGTTCGTTATCTGCTCGGCTGTTGCGCCACCGATCAGAATGTCTGTTTTATACTTCTTGGTCAGCCCTTCCAGGCGGGACGCTATATTAACAGCATCTCCTATGACGGTATAGGATACCCTGAAATCGGAGCCCATATTTCCGACGGTCATATTACCGGTATTAATCCCGATGCCTACCTGAATTTCCGGGAAGTGATTGTCCCTTAACTGGTTGTTCAATGATGCCAGCGCTTGGCGTATAGCAAGTGCTGTGCTAACGGCTCGCTCGGCATGGTCCGCCTGAGCTAGCGGAGCGCCCCAGAAGGCCATCACTGCATCGCCCATATACTTATCGATGGTGCCGCCCTGTTCATGAATAATTCGTGTGACAGGCGAAAGCACCTGGGTCATCAGCTCTGAGAGCTGGGTTGGGGTCAGCGTTTCTGCGATGGAAGTAAAGCCGCGGATATCCATAAACATCACGGTCATATCCCGGCGTTCAGGTTGAATGCTGTCCTTGTTATTCTGACGAATTAATTGTTCGACGACGGTACGTGGAACATAGTCCTGAAAATGATGAAAGAGATTTTGCCTCTGTCTTGTAGCCAGTAAAGCCAGTGCCGGTGTGTTTATCAGAATCAGTAATGCCAGTAACAGCAGCGGCGGGATGATGTCAAAAGCAAGCTGGTAGTGGTCCCACATCAACCAGTTAAGGGAGAGCCAACTGATGGCCAGTATGGCTGGCAGGAGGGTCGCGTACAGAATTCCCTTTCGCTGATAGCAGCGCATTATCAGCATAAACAGCAAGCTGCACAATCCCATCAATAATACGTCACTACCTGCGGGCTCGGTCAGTAACCGGCTATCCAGTATCGCACTTAGCACATTGGCGTGTACCTCTACACCGGGGTAGTTCTTGCTCCAGGGGGTTGATATAAGGTCGAACAGCCCTGTTGCAGATGAGCCGACCAACACCAGGGTGCCTTGCAGTAACTCCGGCTCCACCGTTTTTTGCAGCACATCTGTTGCAGGAATGTACATGTACTGCCCGGCACTCCCTTGATAGGGGATCAGCATACGGCCAGTATGATCCATGGGGATCTGAAAAGCAGCTGCGCGTAGCTGGCGGGCTGAGTTGAGAGGGTTGGTGTTGGAGGCGCTATCCAGGCGTGTTATATCAAACAGCTGGCGCAGCATGGCTACAGGCAGGCTCTCATAGGAGTTGTCTGCAAAAGAAACCAGCGCGGGCAAACGGCGGGCTTTGCCATCGGTGTCTATGTCAATGGAAATATGCCCGGCACGATTGTGTTGCAGTACTGAGCTACTGTTACCTATGTAGCCTTCGGCAAGGGGGGGAGGAGGTTGGTGATTTGTTTTGCTGCCGCTGCTCAGGTTGGCAACCTGTAGTGGGCGGCTGCTCTGCTCCAGCTGAAATAGTTGGGCCATCACCACCTGGTGGTGTTCCAGCGTGGCTCCCAGCTTCCTGTCCGCCAATGGGTTGCGGTCGGACTCAGGGAACAGTATATCCAGTCCGATAGCGCTGGTCTGGTAATCAGTCGCCAGCGTGGTGATTAGCTTGGCAATGCGTGTGCGTGGCCATGGCCACTGCCCCTCTGCGGCCAGGCTGCGCTCATCAATATCTATAATAGCGATGCGAGAGTCAATGTTATCAGCAGGGGGGCGGGCCGTCATACGCCAGTCATATGCCAACAACTCGAGCTGGGTTATCAGCTTGAGTGAGACGGCCTCATTTAGCAGACCAAAGCAGAGTAGCAGGCTACCAACAGACAGTACGAAACGTAAACGATGAATACTGGTATCGTTCATCTTCAGTTGTGATTCTAGCGTGTCCAGTCGACAGCGCCGCTGATATAAGCGTCCTGCTCCAGATCCCGTTCAAAAATCATAGAAGCACCGGTACCATTGTTATGAACGGCGCCGGAAATACTGCTGTTTGAAAGATCGGGATTACTGAAAAACAAACCGTCATCCTGCAGTACTCCCGCCGCATTCACGCTGATGCCCTGGGCAATTGATGGTGCTGATACCCTTAGTGCGGTTTCGAAGCTGCGATTGTTGAAGTTGATGCTCAGTGTCGGGTTGCTGACGAGCGCTGTCTCAGTAAATTCGCCCTGCTTATAAACAGCTTCAGCTGTGTTTAACTCAAAGCTGAAGACGCCTTCGGTTGGCAGGCTGATATCCTGATCGGCGGTGCGCATCAGGGCAAATACCCGGTTATGATCGATCAGCTCATTCCCCTTTGCCAGATTGGCATAATCGTCAGCACTGGTGATTTCTGAAAAGTTGCTCCAGCGGCCCCAGCTAACAGGCGGCTTATCGGCTGTCTGATAACGGGCAAACGTTTTCTCAAGTTTTTGAGCCCATGCCTGGCTGAAATTTCGGTCAATAATCAGTGTGCCAGAATACTGCTGGCTATTGTCTTCGGCTTCAAAAATCAATGCGATCTGGCTCATCTGGTTAACGAAAAAGCCTTTCAGGTAAGCATCGCTACTACCACCGAATACCATACCGCTTTTACTGACGGCCCCCTGGAACTGAATGGCCACCTCTGCACCCTGTGAGTCCCGGGTAAGCAACACGGCTTCAAACGTCTGGTTTGTATAATTCATCTTGAAATCAAAATCGATAACAGAGGCTTGCTGAGCTGTGCCCTGGCTGTCAATCAGATTGATATCTGAAGCTGATAGTTCGTAAATCAGTCCCAGCTTGGGAAATGTCTGGTTCAGGTTTGGTGTTGTGGTAGCAACCAGCCCATCGACACTACTCAGGTACTGCGTGTTGTTTTCAACCAGCGGAGTAAAATTTCCCTTGCGGTAATAGGCAGCCCATGCATCGTTTAGTGCACTGTTATCCGCACCGTTCTGGGGGGGTAGTGTGATGCTGTCTGGTGCTGTATTCAGCTTATAGTCCCAGGCTCTGGCTGTGTTTGCCTCGCCCCAGAAGGCGCGACCACGAGTGTCCATTTTACGGCTTAGCGTCAGGTAAGGAGTGCCAGTATCAGTCAGCTGCAGGGTTTGTTGCATGACCTCACCAGTAGTATTACTACTGCTAAGCTGATTGAGTTGTACCTTCTTAATAATCAGTCCGGCAAATTCAGCTTCAGACAGGGTCACATCCTGCTGCTGTTTTTTTAGCGTTACGCCGGCATTTGACAGAGGGCGGCTGTCCTGTTTATCAGATACCCCATCATTATCAGTATCACCGGACAGCGGGTTGCTGCCTGTCTGGTGTTCCTGCACATCACTCAGGCCGTCATTATCATCATCCAGATCCTGCTTGTTACCAATACCATCCTGGTCCGTATCCAGCTGTTCTGTTGGATCATCCGGTAAGTCGTCAAACAGGTCTGTAACGCCATCTCCATCGCTGTCGATCTGCGCGCGAACATTCTCATCGTCACCTGCTTCTGCAGAGGGGATATTGTCGCTGGTTTCACCTTCAGGTGCTGTCAGTTCATCTTTAGTGCCAGCAGCAGGACTACCTGCTTCTGTTTCTGTGCTGTTGCTGCTGTCATCGGCTGAGGCTGCCTTGTCTTGTTCTGTTTCTGCAGCCGCAGACGCAGACGTATCGACAGCTTCGCCTGAATTTGCTGTTTCACTGGTCGTAGCCGCTGGCTCTGTTGCCTGTTCAGAAGGGGTCTTGGCTGTTTTACCTGAGCTGGTTGCCTGCGCTGGTTTGATTGTCAGCAGGCTATCGTCATCCTCTGGTGGTGAGAGGTTGTTCAGGCGGCCCTCAATCAGGTTTGGCACCTGATCGCTGGCATTGAGTTGCAGATAATGCTGATTCATCCCGGCGTAAAGATCAACGACGGAACTGCCGCGACAGGGCCCCAGAGCTGCAGCCTTACATTGGCTGTTAAAGGGTGACATGGCGATGCCGCCCTGGAGGACATCAACCTGAGATTGCTGTGCCGTTGTGACAACGGTGTAATCGGTGCCGCGTACACCGATTGCTGCGACTGGTGTGTTCAGGCGATAACGGTCTTTACTGCGTTTAGCAACCTGGCCGGAGATGCTGCGTAACTTTCCTTTGAGCAGGGAAATTTTTACCCGATCCAGTGCCTTTTTCCCGGCGGAAAAGTTGTATTCATCAATTCTCAGTACGCTGTCTGGTCGCAGAGCAATAAAAGCATTATCACTCATGCGTAAATGCGCATAGCCATCGGGGCCCGTGGCGAGAGTATCTGAGACAACGATATCGCTGCCGTGGCTGATTGTTGTTTTTCGTTGCCCCTCCGGTGTCAGCAAATAAACATCACCCACCGTGAAAATAATTCTGCCTGCAACAGTGCTGGCGTTCGCAACACTGATATTCTGCGCACAGAGAAGGGCACACATCACTAAACCAGCCGAATATTGAATCTTTTTAAAGAAGCTTGTCTGTGTTGGTATCATTGTCTCTTTCCAGAATCAGGCTTGAACTCGTCACGATCCGAGCAGGGGTATGCATCTCTTTAATTTTCGGGTATAGCGAAAATAAATGCCGTGATGTTGCGCACAATACATTGAAGAAGCTTACGACTATATGATGGTTTCAGGCTTCAGTACGTATATTTATGAATGCTTGATCATAGAACTAAGCAGACCCCTTAGCTACCACCGATTACTGTTATAACAGGGTTGTCGTTATTGTTAGCCAGCAGGGCTGTTACAGCATGGTCAGGCTCGGTGGTGTTGTCCCATTCAGAGCAAGGATCTGATATGCTCTGGCCCGCAATCTGACTTAGAAGCCGTTCATTGATGAAAAGAGCTGGCGCGGTGGGTGTAATGGTGTGATGTGAGTGAAATCAGGGTAGGAATTGGAATCAGCTCACTGGCTGACGAGTCACGAATAGATGGCATTGGTCAATATACGGCTAACCTCCAGCAGGCACTTACTGCACAAGGCGGGCTCCACCTGCAGCCTATGCTCTACGGTGGCGAGCGTCCGGAGCTCAGGGTTGCGCGGTTTAAAGGCAGTTTTTCCTGTAATGCTGTGCGGGCTCAGGCAGGTGGTCGATTTGAGTTACAGGGCTGTGCGCCTCAGGTTTATCATGCCACTGACCACCGGATACCGCGGCTCAGAAACATTCCGGTGGTAGCGACGTTGCATGATGCCGTGCCGTTTTCGCATCCGCATTGGGCCAACAATCGCTGGCGACACCTGAAAAACTGGATGATGCATCGTTCGGCCGGCTGGGCTGATGCGGTGATATGCATCTCCCATGCCGTTGTCGATGATATTGTCCGGTACTGGAACGTTCCTGAATCGCGTATCAGCGTGATCCATCATGGTGTCAACATGGAGCGGTTTACTGCCTGCACTCCCCCGGAGTTAAACCGGGTAAGGGCTTTATACTGTCTTCCACCGTCATTCGTGCTGTTCATTGGTACATTACAACCGCGTAAAAACCTCGAACGCTTGCTTGATGCGCATGCGCGGTTGCCCGTCGCAACGCAAAAAACGAGCCCCTTGGTGATTGCAGGGCGTGCCGGGTGGGGCGATGTGGGTTTACAAGCCCGGCTGGCGCAGGCAGTAGAACGCGAGACCGTTATATTGACGGGTTATGTTGCGGACGCCGATATACCAGCACTGTACCAGGCTGCCACGGTATTTGCATTACCCTCGTTGCATGAAGGGTTTGGTTTGCCGGTGCTGGAAGCGTTTGCCAGCAGGGTGCCGGTGCTTTGCGCCAGTGCTGGGGCGCTGCCGGAGGTTGCCGGAGATGCTGCCTGTCTGGTTAACCCCGAATCGGTTGATGACATCTGTGATGGATTACAGCAACTGCTGGGCAGTTCCGAATTGCAGGCGCGCATGATTGCCGCTGGCTATCAGCGGGCGCGTCAATTTTCATGGCAGAAAACTGCGGTACAGACGGCACAGCTTTATCATGCACTGGTGTAATGTGTTGATTTATATCGTTAAATCATCTCAAGGCAAAAATAATTTTTTACGGAACCTGTTTTGAATAGATCTCTTTTAATCAGCTTTGTTAAGCAGGACCTGGTTGACCGTTATGCCGGGTCTTTATTAGGGAGTCTGTGGGCTTTCATACTGCCACTGGTCAACATCCTGATCTTTACCGTGATCTTTTCCAAAGTGATGGGGGCGCGGCTGGAAGGGCTGGGGGCTGAGTTCAGCCAGTATAACTACAGTATTTACCTGGTGAGTGGCGTACTTGCCTGGAATGCTTTTTCAGCGACCATCAGCCGGGTGACGAGTTGCCTGCATGACCGTGCTGGGATGATCTCTAAAGTCAATATAAAGTTGCAGTATTTACCGGTTTATGTGCTGATCTCAGAGTCGATTGTCTATGTTATCTCGATGTCGTTCTTTGTCCTGTTTCTGTTGTTTATAGGCTACCCGATTACCGTTGAGTGGCTCTGGCTGCCGCTGGTTTTCCTGCTTCAGCAGCTTCTGGCGTATACCATCGGTTTTACCTGTGCCTGGTTGAGCGTATTTATTCGAGACATTAAAGAGATCGTACCGGTGGTGTTGCAGTTGTGGTTCTGGTGTACACCCATCGTGTATGTGATTGGAATGCTGCCGCCATCACTCCAGGTTTACTTCGAGATAAACCCGTTTTATGCCTTCGTTAACCTGTACCGCCAGATTATTGTTACGCACAGTATCGAAGGGTTCGGAGGAGTCTTATTGTGGGGAGGATTATCTTTCTTTGTGCTGTGTTTTTCCCTGTGGCTGTTTAGCCGTCTTGAGAGAGACGTGCGTGATTTTATATAGGTGACTGTGATGTTTGTTGTTGAAAATTTAAGCAAATGTTTCCGTTTCTATCATCGGCCGGTTGATCGCCTGAAGGAAATTCTGTTCAGGCGGAACTACCACTCGCGCCACCAGGCACTAAGTGATATCTCCTTCTCCATTGACAAAGGCCAGGCGCTGGGTGTGCTGGGGCGCAATGGGGCAGGGAAATCAACGTTGCTGAAGATTATCACCGGCGTCCTGATGCCCGATAGCGGCAGGGTGCTCAGCAATGCTCGTATATTAGGACTGCTTGAATTAGGTACCGGCTTTGATACTAACCAGAGTGGCCTGAAAAATATCGAGATAAACGGCCTGCTTATTGGTATGAGTCTGAGTGATATTGCCCGCCAACAGCAGGATATCATTGCCTTTTCCGAGCTGGGAGACTTTATCAATGAGCCTGTCCGTACCTATTCCTCAGGTATGGTGATGCGGCTGGCATTTTCCATTGCCATACATGCCGAGCCTGATGTACTTGTTGTTGATGAGGCGCTGTCTGTGGGCGATATTCATTTCCAGCAAAAGTGCATGACGCGAATACGGCAGTTTAAAGAGGGCGGTGGGGCGATATTATTTGTTTCACATGATCTTCATGCAGTAAAAATGCTCTGTGATCGTGCGATTGTACTGGACCATGGGAACGTTATTGCTGATGGTGATGTTGAAAAATCGGTCAACTATTACAACCGGCTAATGGCGGATCAGGGGGATGATGGCTTTACCCTGAATAGCAGTGAGTCTGATACAAGCTATGGTGACGGTCAGGCGACTATTCAGTCCTGTCGCATTCTGGGTGAAAAATCTGGCAGCAATGTGCTGACGTCGGGTGAAAGTGTTGTCTTTGAATTCACCATAAAAAGCTTTGCTGACCTCAATGATGTCACCCTGGGAATGATGGTTCGTGATCGTTTTGGTCAGGATATTTTTGGTGTAAACAGCTTTCTTATGCAACGCCCTTTGACGCTGAAAAAAGATCAGCTGCTCACCTGCTGCTACAAGCTTCCGCTAGACCTGAATAAAGGAAAGTACAGCCTGTCTGCGGCCTTGCATACCAATGATCATCACCTTGATGATTGTTATTACTGGAATGACAAACTCAGCGAATTTGAGGTGTCAGGCTATGGAAAGTCTGAATTCAGTGGTATCTGCTATTTGAACCCTGAGTTCTATGTCGATACCTGCTCTGAAGATCTGATGAAGGGAATTGAGGTGAACGGAGAGTGAGTGTGGCGTTGGATATAGAAAAAATACGAGAACAGGCACGTCAGCAGGCCACAGCCCTGCCCGAGGCGCGGGTCGATGCAGTACGCCAGGGGCTGAGCCAGGCTGAGGCTGCCATATCACAGCCCTCAGGTCGGATGCGGAGCGTACGCAGTGAACTGGTTGCCAGGCTGCAACGTTTTTTCCGTAACTCCCGTGTGGGCGGTGTGCTTCGTATTCTGTGGTCGGCTCGCTTTCTGTATGTAATGCGACGGGATATTGCTGACCTGCACCGGGAAATGGATCAGCAGCGCAACAGCGACAAGCAGCCGGTGCCCGTGGAAGGGATAATGAGTGCATCTCCTTTGTCGGGGGCGGTCCATCGCTGTTTTGATCAGGCCTTGATGCTGGATGTGCCAGCCCTGCCAGCGGGCAAGGCGCTAGCGCTGATTAACGGCTGCCAGGGAGACAAACCGGTGCAGGCAGAGCGTTTCTTCTCTGATTTACGTTTTGTACATGAATCCGAGACAGCCTGGCCTCTGTTGAAGCTGGCTGAGCAACAAAAACTGTACGATGGCATTGTGTATGTACAGGGGGCTGAGGGGTGCAGCAGCGTGCAGCTGATAGAACAGATTGATCTTCTGGTCGACCATCTGGCCCCGGCAGGGGTCTTTGTTATTCAGGGGGTCCACCCGGACGAGACGGCACTGATTGAACGCATCTATAAAACGGGTGTGCAGGCGGTGCCAGCAGCCTTTGTTGTTCCGCTGCTGCGTGAGCGAAAACTGCAAATCAACGCCATCGAAAACCAGCCTGCTGATGTGCTCGCGGGTGTACCGGCCTGCTGGCGAATTACCGCTGAGCGAAACCACGGGGAGAGAATGCAGTGAGCAGGGTTGAACAACCGAAAACAGTTGCGATCTGCGCCGGTGGAATCCGCAATGGCGATGCCGTTGGTATCGATATTCTGGGCATGGCAGATAGCCTGCGTGCGGCGAATCATCAGGTTACACTGGTGGCCTTCAGTGTTGAAGACAGCATTCGCCAGCAATACCCCGTTGCTGAATTTGGCCAGCTGGACAGCCTGAATGGTTTTGATCTGGTGATCTACCATCATTGTATTGAGCTGCCTGACATTGAACCGCTGCTGGATGCATACCGGGGGCGGCTGATTCTGCGTTACCACAACATTACCCCGGCTTCATTCTTCAGTCCTTACCCGGCTGCAGCCCATGCCGTTATGATGTGTGCCCAGGGCCGGGAGCAGACGCGCCGGCTGGTGGAACGTTTCTGGGCCCGTGCTTACTGGATGCCCGCCTCACACTACAATATTCAGGACCTGGCCGAGCTGGCGCCGCAATACAGCCTGAAATATGTGGGTGTGGTACCGCCATTCAACCGGCTGGAACAGTTTCGGGCCAGTATGCCAGCGGCCGCTTCAGACACCGAAAGTACCGTTGAACTGCTGTTTGTCGGACGTTTTTCCCCCAATAAAAACCATCTGGATATGGTGCGTGCCATCTATGCCTATACCCAGAGCATCGATCGCGATATCCACCTGACCCTGGTGGGTTCTCAGGATCCGGCCTTACAGCGTTATATGGATCAGCTTAATGGCCTGATTGCTGCCCTCGGGCTGGAACAGAATGTTTCGATCCTGTCCCATGTGCCGGAAGAAGAGCTGAAGCAGCTGTATGCTCGCGCGTCTGCTTTCTTCTGTACGAGTCTGCATGAAGGATTCTGTGTGCCGGTGATTGAAGCGCAGGCACTGGGGTTGCCAGTGTTAACCACCACCACCGCAGCGATTGGTGAAACACTGGGGCCACAACAGTTTGGCTTTGAACGGCCAGAGTCCGCAGAAGATTACCTGTATATCGCCCAGCTGATAAAGCAGGCTACCCGCGATGTAGATACTCGCCAGGCGCTGATTGAGCAGGGCTACCGGAATATCGCCCAGCGTTTTTCCGGCGATATAATCGCTGAACAGTTTATGGTCGGGCTCTACGATGCGGTACATAAAATGGAGCCTTTGGCGTGAGGGTTGGCATTGCGACAGTACAGGTGCCGTTTATGCACGGTGGGGCCGAGATGCATGCCCAGAGCCTGCAACAGCAGTTGCAGCTGCGCGGTTATGAAGCCGATATTATCTCGATTCCGTTTAAATGGTATCCGCCAGAACGCATCCTGGACAGCATGATGGCCACCCAGCTGCTGGATCTGACTGGTGCCAATGGTGACCGTATTGATCAGCTAATCACGCTGAAGTTTCCCATGTACTACATCGAACACCCGAACAAAGTCGGCTGGATACTGCACCAGCACCGCCAGGCGTATGATCTGTACCACACCAGCGTGGGGGATTTGCGCCAGAGTGCCGAAGGCCGGGCAGTACGCGATGAAATTGTCCGCATGGACAACCTCAAGTTGCCCGAGCATCGCAAGCTGTTTACCAATGCAAAAAACACCGCCAACAGGCTGCGGCGTTACAACGGCATTGCTGCCGAGCCGCTCTATCATCCGCCGCTCAACCATGACGCCTTCTATGCCGAGGACTACCAGCACTATATCCTGGCGCCGGGCCGGATGGATGGTATGAAACGACAGAAGCTGCTGCTTGAAGCCCGCGCAATTGCCCGCACGGACTGGCGCATCATCTTTATCGGCCCGGATAACAGTAGCCATGCGCGCGAAGTCCGGGCGCTGGCGCAGCAGCTGGGGCTGGAGGCCTGCGTGGAGTTTCGTGGCCACGTCAGCGAGCAGGAAAAACTGTCACTCTATGCCCATGCTGGCGCGGTATATAACGGTGTGCTGGATGAAGACTATGGCTACATTACCCTGGAGGCCTTCCTCGCGTCCCGGCCGGTGATTACCCATACTGACTCCGGTGGCCCGCTGGAATTTGTTCAGCACCAGCGCAACGGCTACATTACGCCACCAACAGCCAATGCACTGGCTACCGTGCTTGATGAGATTCAGGACAGTCCGGGCCAGTCAGAGCGGCTGGGTCAGGCGGGGCTGGCGCTGATGCAACAGCTGAATATCAACTGGGATTATGTGATTGAACGGCTGATGGAGGGTTCCCCGGATGACCGCCAAGCTTGATGTTGCCTGGTTCTCACCGCTCCCCCCTAAAGCTACCGGTATTGCTGGCTACAGCGAGCGGTTGCTGCAGGCGCTCGCTGCTACAGGGCAAGTACGGCTGACACTGTATGATGAACAGATAGCGGACTGCCCCTTATCTGATACCCATGATTGCAAAGAACTCTCGACCGCCCTTGTCTCGCCCGAGGTGCGGGCCAGCATTGGTATCCCGGTGTATCAGCTGGGTAACAATGCCCGTTACCACAGCGCAATCTGGCGGCTGGCACAGCGGCTACCGGGGGTTGTGGTGCTGCATGATGCGGTGCTCTACAACATGATGGCCAGCATGGGTCGTGGCCGTCTGTTACAGGCGCTGGCGGCCAACGGCTTTCCGGCGCTGGACAGCCTGCAGCAGCTGGAAGCCTGCATGGGCTCGGCAGACCAGCCAGACGGGCAGAATATGCTGGAGCACTACCCCCAGCCGCATCAGTTTCCGCTGCTGAAAGAGCTTAATCACTGTGCCCGGCTGGTGGTCGTACATAACCAGACGGCGGCAACAATGCTGCAGCAGCAGGGTTATACCGGGCCGGTGGAAATCATGCCGCACCTGTCGTTTGGGGCCTGCGGCTATCAGCCAGCCAGCCTTGAACAGCCAGTACTGCAGCAGCTGGCACAGGCCCGTCAGCATAACCCGGCCCTGCGGGTAGTGGGGCTGTTTGGTTTTCGCGGTGATAACAAACAGGCAGATGTGCTGGTGGAGGCATTACAGCAGCTGCCGGCTGAGCTGCGTCAGCACACCCGGCTACTGATTGTAGGCCAGGGCCATACCCCCGACTGGCTGGCCGCCAGCCCCTTTGCCGAACAGACCCTGGCGGTGGATTATGTCAGTGATAACGACTTTCAGCAGGCGCTGCACCTGACTGACCTGCTGGTGAATCTGCGTTACCCCAGTTTCGGCGAAACCTCCGGTGTACAGATCCACGCCATGACAGCAGGCTGTGCCACCCTGGTTAACCGCACGGGCTGGTTTGCCGAGCTGCCAGATGACACCGTTTGCCACCTGTCGGCGGCACCGGCAGACGCGCCGCAGCTGGTGCCAGTATTAACGCAGCTGCTGGAGAATAATCAGCAGCGTCAGGCAATTGGCCGCTGTGCCCGTGACTGGATGCAGCGCCACCACAGCCCGACAGCAGTGGCGGCGCAGCTGGTGTCGATACTGGAGCGTGCCCAGCTGCTCAATCCGCCACGGCCGGTAGCGACCCAGCCCGCAGCCTGGGTGGAACGTTACCGGCAGCGACGGCTGGGAGCGCTAATGGCGGACGCGGGACAGCAGGCCATACCTGTTAGTATGACTGCACCGGCTACCCCCGCAGTAAAGCGGCCTGTTGCCAGTATTAAAGCCCGTTTACGTCAGTTACCGGCGGCACTGTGGCTATATGGCATACTGGTGCGAGTGCCGTTTATTAACCCCTTGCTGGCAGCACTGCTGCGGCGATTGCGCTGATATATACGGCAGGCCTGGCGGAAGCCTGCCGACCCTGTTAAACCGACGTTAAACTGATATTCATCAGTAAATGTTTATTTTTAATCAGTCATCGTCACAACGACGTTTTCTTTGTGATAACCATCACTTTTTATTTTTGCCAGTATTGCTACCTTTCCCTACGCAATTGCGCACTAACGCGTATTAAGTTGTTGTTGAAATTACACAACAGCTGATCGATCTATTATTTCAGCCAGGTACGGTGTTCAGGAAAGAAAATAGCCTGCCCGTCCCCGGCGACACTCTGGAGAAAAGTACACATGGCTACAGCAGCAAATCTGACACTGGTACAGCAGGCATACGTAAGCTTTTTCGGTCGTCCAGCTGATCCGGACGGCCAGACTTTCTGGGCTGATGCAATCGAGAGCGGTGCAGAAACTCTGGCGACTCTGTTCGCAGCGTTTGAAGCGTCGACTGAAGGCCAGCAGTTCGTAGGTCAGGATAACGACGTTATCATCAACGATGTTTACATGAACGCGCTGGGTCGTGCATACGACGCCACTGCTGACGGCACTTTCTGGCTGGACGCGCTGACCTCAGGTGCAGAAACCAAAGCATCTGTTACCCTGGCGATCCTGATCGGCGCAACGACTGGCGACGACGCTGCCGCTGTTGCAAACAAAGTATCTGCTGCAGACCAGATGACAGCTGCTGTCACTCAGGCTCAGTACGACACAGTTAAAGCGGATCTGGAAACGCAGATCACAGCTGTAACATCTGATGTAGCAACTGTTGCAACAGCCGTAACTGCTGCACAGACTGCAATCGATGCTGTCGTTGACCCAGGCACGCCAGGCACTACTTTCACTCTGACTACTAGTGCGGATACATTTGCTGGTACGGACAACGATGACACCTTCACCGGTGTATTTGGTTCCGGTACAGCAGCTGACAACACTCTGTCTGCTGGCGACAGTGTTAACGGTGGAGCAGGTAACGATACACTGAGCCTGACAGCTATTGGCAACACACCTTCTGCTGCCATAGCGACGACCAATGTTGAAACTATCAGCATTCGTGATGTAGCGGGTGCGAACCTGAACGCAGTGTTGATCGACAATGACCCAACAATCGCTTTCACCAGCACACTGGATGCTCAGACTTCCACTGTAAACAATGCCTCTCTGGCGTCTACTTTCAGCCTGGCAGGCCAGGGCGACCTGACTGTAGACTTCCTGTCTACTGCCGGCACTGCTGATACAGCACAGGTTGCTGTTGCTGGTACTGGTTCTGCGACTAACTCTGTGGCTGTCAATGTTTCTGATACCAACACTGTTGAAGCGGTAACTGTTGCGACTTCTGGCACTAACTTCGCCACTATTACAGGTGGTACTGCTGCAGCTAAAGTAACTGTAACTGGTGACGGTACTAACACACTGGCTATTACTGGCGCTTCTACTCTGGAAGTTGATGCTTCTGCAGCGACGGGTGCAACTAACTTCAACATGGGTACAACCTTAAGCGTTGGTGACAACATTAAAGGTGGTACTAACTCCGGTGATGAACTGACTGCAACGATTGGCTCTGCTGGTCAAATCATTGCAACTTCATCTGGTGTAGAGAAAGTTGATCTGGATTTCACGGCGGCAGGCATCTTCAACATGTCTAACATGACTGACGTGACTGCTATTGAAGTTGATAACGATGCACAGAACGCTTCCCTGACGTCTGTTGCTTCCACTGTAGCCTCTGTAACTTTGGATGGTGCAGCTGCTGCAAACACAAAAGCAGCGTCTATCGCATACGCATCTAGCAACTCTGGCGACCTGGCTCTGAATGTAGGTGCTACAGATTCCACAGCGGCTAACCTCGTTGTAGACACTGGTGATATCACTGTTGCCAGTCACACTGGTAAGCTGTCTGTTCAATCTACAGGTGAAGCTGCAAACTCTATCAACGCACTGTCAGCTACCGCCTCTACTACTCTTGAGTTCGGGGGCACAAAAGGTCTGACTCAGACTGGCGCCGTAACTGCGACAGCAATGACAGCAATGACTGTAACTGCTGATGCTGGTGCTGTTGCTCTGGGTACTGTTACTTCTGATGCTAATGTTGCGACTGTAGCCCTGTCTGCTTCAGGTGCCGAGGCTAACGATATCACCATCACTAATCTGGATCTGGATCACGTGCAGTCTGTAACTGCTACTGCGACGGGAGGTGCAGATATTACCGTCAGTGCGTTGACTTTCGCTGGTACCGATATGTCAGCTGGTGCAGCAGATGTAACTACGGCTCTGACTTTGAATGCTGGTACTTCTGCTACTGATACTCTGAGTGATATCAACGTAACTCTGGCTGAAATGTCTACCGGTACTAACGCTGTTTGGGATTCTATTACAGTAACGGGTGCAGGTGATGTTGCTATTGTCGCTAACGATGCTGACATCGATACCACTGCGATCACAGCAACTACTCATACTGGTAGCTTCAACTTTAACGGTACTGCTCAGGACTCAGCTACTGTAATTACCTTGGGTAATGCTAGCTCTGGTGAGACCAACACAGTAACAACCGGTACTGGTAATGATGTAATCACTGGCGGTACAGGTACTGATCTTATTACTGGTGGTGGTGGTGCCGATAGCATTACTGCTGGCCTGGGTGCTGATACTATCACTGGTGGTGCTGGTGCAGATAGTATCGATCTGACAGAGGCAACAGCTTCCATTGATAAGGTTACCTTCACTGGAGGGGCGACCACCTCAGCAGTTGTGACAGCTAACGGCACAGATACAATTGTAGGCTTTGGCTCGACAGATACGTTAAATGTTGGGCTGTTGGGTGATGGGACAACAACTGCTACTGGCTTAACAACAGTAACAACTGCTGCGGCTCAGGGGGCCCTCACAGATGATACAGTAGCTATTATCACTACTGATGGTACCGCTGCTAACCTGACTACAGCTGGAACAGCTACAATGGCACTAGCGGACCTTACTGCTGGTACGTTGACTAATGTGGCGGCATATCTGTCGGAACGCTACACAACGACCAATGATGCTGATCAAGAAAACGTTATTGCGATTAACTTTGGTTCTAATGCATACATCTACCATGTAGATACACTTGCTGCAGGCAGCACAGCGATCGCGGCAGGTGAAATTACATTAATAGCAACTATTGATGAGAATGTGGCAGCTGCTAACTTTGTATATGCATAATAAGGCTTAAGCTATCACATCCAATTAAGCAATTAATTGTGATTTGATGCTTACTTATTACAAAGCCGCTACTCTTCTGGGTAGCGGTTTTTTGCGAGAAGGAAGGAAGAACGGGGACATCCATCATTCTCGCTATTTCCACAATCCCATCTACACTGTTCTGGCCCCGCCAAAAAGACAGACACCATTACCCACCGATAGCCGCATCAACTCCCACTTCAACCATATATAAAACCTTTGAATTCAATAACTCAGAGGTTAGCCATGCAGAGCATTTCACAGCCGTCAGAACTGGCTACATTGCCTGTTTCCAGCGCACTCAAAGCCTTCCTCAGGCATCATCTGATTGATCAGCCGTTTGGCACTCTCACTAACGCTGAGCAGTTCTGGCAAAACGAAAGAACGGGGACATCCATCACTCTCGCTATTTCCGCAATCCTATCTACACTGCTTTAACCCCGCCTGCTGTATCGGCCTCATCTGACTGGAGCCACCCCGATGACCCGCGCCCGCCGCGAGCAGGTAAGCCTGCTGGATACCCCCTATTATCACTGCATTTCCCGCTGTGTTCGCCGTGCCTTCCTCTGCGGTCAGGACAAGCTGACGGGCAGCTGCTTTGAGCACCGCAGGCAGTGGATTCTGGATCGCCTGACGTTTCTGGAACAGGTGTTCGCCATTGATATCTGCGCCTATGCGATTATGTCCAACCACTATCATCTGGTGCTCTGTGTGAACGAAACACAGGCGCAGGGCTGGTCTGATGATAAGGTGTTGCAGCGCTGGCTGATGCTATTCAGCGGCCCGCCGCTGGTGCAGCGTTACCTGCAACAGGACGCCCTGAGTGCCGCCGAGCAGGCGCGGGTGGCCGAATATGCGGCAGACTGGCGGGTGCGGCTGGCCGATATCAGCTGGCTTATGCGCTGCCTGAATGAGTCGGTGGCCCGCCAGGCCAACCTGGAAGATGGCTGTACGGGGCGGTTCTGGGAAGGCCGGTTTAAATGCCAGGCGCTGCTGGATGAGCAGGCTTTGCTGACCTGCATGGCGTATGTTGATCTGAATCCGTTGCGGGCCGGGATGGCGAAAACGCCGGAAATGTCTGATTTTACCTCGGTTCAACAGCGTATTGCGCAGCGCACCGATGTCAGCAAACAGCGTGAATTACCGGCACTCAAGCGGCTGTCGGCCCATCAGGCGGATGTAGATGCTCAGGCCTCGGTGCCGTTTGCTCTGCGGGATTACCTGGGCCTGGTGGACTGGACCGGGCGTTGTGCCCGTGCTGATAAACGTGGGGCGATTGTTGCGGATACGCCGCCTATTTTGCAGCGGCTGTGTATCGAGCCTGCCCAGTGGCAGCGTACAATGCTGCCTGCCGGGTTGCGGTTTCAGCAGGCGGTGGGGTCTGTGGCGCGGTTACAGCAGTATGCTGAGAATATTGGCCGCCGCTGGGTGAAAGGCCAGGCCCAGGCACGGCAGTTATATACGGCCAGTGAGCCGGTAGCCAGCCCTTCAGCAGGGTAACTACCGCACCGTTTTGGGAGCCCAGCTGTGCTAGACTCGAGGCATAACCGCCCGGCTTTCAGGAGCGCCCATTGTGCCTGCCCCACTGCTTGACCCAAAAAATGATTATGTGTTCAAGCGGCTGTTTGCTGAAGCGCCAGACCTGCTACTGGCACTGATCAACGACCTGCGCCCGGACCTGCCACCGATTACCTCGGTGGAGGTGCTTAACCCCAATATTGAAGCGGGCGAGCTGAGCGGCAAGTATATTATTCTGGATGTACTGGCCCGCGATGCCGATGGCCATCAGTATAATGTGGAGATGCAGGTGCGGCGTTATAACGCCTGGGGCCAGCGCAGCCTGTATTATCTGGCGCGCATGCTCAGTGATCAGCTGGATGCCGGGCGTGATTACCGCCAGCTTAAAGCGGCAGTGGGTATTCATTTGCTGGATTTTGATTTGTTCAGCGACGGTGAAAAACAGCAACAACAGGCGCTGTGGCGATTTGAAATGCGTGATGCCACCCAGCCCGAGGTACGGCTGGGTAATGAGCTGCAGCTGAATATCATCGAGCTGCGAAAAGCCGACCGGCTGGCCTTTGTCCGCGAACGCGCCCTGCACGACGAAGCCAGCCTGATGTACGATGCACGGGAAGAAGGCCGGGAAGAGGGCCGGGAAGAAGGTCGCCTTAAAGAAAAACGGGATACAGCGCGCAATATGATTGCCCTTAGTACACTGGCTGACGAACAGATCGCCACGATCACCGGGCTCAGTCTTGTCGAGGTGCAGCAGTTACGGGGATAGGCAGTAGCAAACACTTCAACTGAACTTGTCCGGTCGGCCTCGCGTCCCTTCAACTGCTTCGCGCTCAGGGCGAACGCTGGAATCAGCACAGTGCCATCATCGATCATGATGTGGACAGGTAGCCATATTCACTTTCCTGTGAATGCTATTGAAATACTGGCTGCCTCATTCTGGCGGCCGGGGTGGCTGTGACGACTTCAACTAAAGACCTGGCGAGCGGAAGGTTTACGGCCTGAGGGATTTTTACGTCCTGTATTTGATTCTGAGCGGCTTTCGGTGCGAATTCATGCCAAACATGCGCTGTATAAAAAACGGCCTCAGGCGGGCTACAGGTGGGCTGTTGGCGGTCTCGGGTGATCTTTACGCTGAAACAAAAAAACCGCTACCTCGAAAGGCAGCGGCTTTTTGGCGGCAACAGGTCGGGTTACCCCGACCTGTTGCAGGCAGTTATCAGGCTACGATGTCAGCAAACGCGATGTCTGCTGCAGCGATACCTGTCAGTGCGATACCGTAATCCGCAGTACCATCAGCATCAGTATCAACGAACAGGAAGCCGTGATCGTTGTTGGTGCCGTTGGTGTTACCGTGGAAGGAGTAAACGACGGTTCCATCCATTGCAGTGTTTGCGGCAACCAGTGCTGCGTCGAATGCAGTGCTGTTTGCGCCTGTGCCCAGGTCAGCGTCTGCTGCTTCAGCGTAGTTGCTTGCTGTCGCTGTAACGCCCAGAGACAGGGTATCTGTACCAGCAGCGCCCAGCGCAGTTACGATGTCTGCAGTGGTGAAGGTGATGCCGGAATCGCCAGAGCCGATTACAACCGTGTCATCGCCAGCGCCCAGTGTCACAGTATCTGCACCGTTGCCGCCAGTGATGGTGTCGTTACCACCGCCGGTTGCAATTACGTCGTTACCGCTGGTGCCTGTGATGGTGTCGTTACCGGAGTGGCCCGTAACCTCTGCACCGCCAACACCGTTATCCAGTGTGTTGTTCAGTACCAGGCTGGACAGGTCCAGTGTACCGGCCGCATCCATTTCTACCAGCAGCGTATCAGAGAAGATACCGCCAGTGTTGGTGCCGCTTGCCAGAACCTCGTAAGACTGACCGTTAACCAGAGTGGCATTAACAATTGCAGTGGCTGCATCAGCACCCAGATCAATCTGGTCCAGACCGGATACCGTCAGGGTACCGGCAGTGATGTCTTCGCTGATAACCAGTGTGTCAGTGCCTTCACCCAGGGTCAGATTCAGCGTGTCAGTGGCAGTCGTTGCATCGTTGATAGTTACGGAGTCAGCGCCAGCGCCTGCGACAACAGTCGCGTTCAGGCCTGCAAATACACCGTCCAGAGTAATGTCGTTGTCGCCAGCACCCACTTCCAGCGTCACGTTGCCAGTTGTCAGAGCGGTTGCAGAGACAGTGTCGTCACCGCTGCCAGCAACAACAACCAGATCACCTGTTGTTACAGCGTTAGCAGTAATGGTGTTATCGCCGTTACCTGCAACTGCAGTTGCAGAGCCGGTAGTGGTTGCGAAAGTAACCGTGTCGTCACCTTCCTGGCCAACAAAGTTGTTAGCGTGAGTGGTGCCTTTGAAGACAACAGTGTTGTCTGTAGTACCGCCCAGGATGTCCATGTCTGCTGCTGCGTCCTGAGTGATGATCAGGTCGTTAGTCAGGGCAGATGCATCAACTTCGCCCGCTTCAGCCAGCGTGATTGTCACGTCGTTAGCACCGGTCAGTACTACGTCGTTAGTGCCTGCATTGATTTCAGCAATGGTCAGATCAACAGCGTCAGCATCAACGGTTGCGTTAGCAGCAATGGTTGTTGTTTCGATGCCAGCGAAAGTGATGATTGAAGCCTGATCGTCTTCCAGTGTCAGCGTTGCAGTGTCCGCAGTGCCTGTGCCAGCAACGGTCAGGCCGTAAGCGCTTGCCAGATCAGCAGTTACAGTAACGGCCTGGCCGTTTGCAACGGTCAGAGCGCCGCCAGTGGCGGCTGCAGCAACAGTGATCAGGTCAACTTCTACTTCGTCCAGATCTGCTGCGCCATCGATGTCATCGATTGTCAGAGATACAGTACCAGTGCCGGAATTAGTTACGGTTTCAGCGTCCAGATCGGTCGCGTCATCAACGTTCAGCGTCAGGTTTTCTGTACCAGCAACAACCAGAGACGCTTCAACATTGTCAACAGTCAGGGTCAGATCTGCAGCAGCAGCAGTGACAGTCAGGTCATCAACAGCGTTGGTCAGCGCAGCGTCTGCACCGAAAGTCAGCGCAGCAGTGTCGCTGTCGTCAGACGCATTGTCGTCATCGGTCAGGCTGATTGTGTCAGCAGTGCCAGTATTAACGGTGATGGTGTTGAAGTCAGCAACAGTAACGGTTTCGGTATTAGTACCGGCGGTCAGTGTCAGGGTGTCGTCAGCGTCGGTTGTGCCGTCAGATGTAACGGAAACTTCATCAGCTTCGCCAGCGTTTACAGTGCTGGTAGTTGCGCCAGTTACCGTCAGGGTGCCATCTGTACCGGTGCCTGCAACAATAGTGTTTGCACCTGCATTGCTGACAGTCGCATCACCCAGGAAGCCCAGTTTGCTGGACGTTACGGTGATTGTCGCGCCAGAGATGCCATCTGCATCTACAGTTGCTGTGCCGAATGCATCCCAGTCAACGTTTACGTTTTCAATGCCTGTTACTTTCGCAGTGTTGTTAGTTGCGGTCAGTGTCAGGTTCAGTGTGTCGTTGTCAGTGGTGGATTGATCCAGCACAACATCGTTTGCGTCCAGAGTGGAAGAAGTCGCGTTAACGGTGTCGTCATTCGCAGTACCTACAACAGTATCGTCGTCGGCAGTCAGAGTGAAAGTATCTGTGTGGATAACTAACTGAAAGTTATACACATTACTTATTAACAACGGAATTACCTACAGGATTTCTATCACCGTAATGTGTTTTCTGTGGATAAGAATTAGGTCTAAAGTTGTAATTCATACCATCGATGATTGTTAACTCATTGTATATAATAGTTTTTTAATGATTTTTCACTTTCTGTTACAGATCAATCCCACCTATCATTTACCTACAAAGTAGCATTGTTTAATGTTGGTATTTGTGAATTCGATGCTAAGGTACTGGTGTAAATCGTCAGTTAATCCGTAATATCAGCACCCTTGTCAGGGAGCTTGTTAAACTTAGGATGATGTAGGATGCCTGTAACTCGTATCACGGAAAGATTTTGTCGCACGGCTGCATGTGAGCCGGGAAAAAGTAAAGTTGACTACTTTGATGAGCGCCTGAAAGGTTATTACCTGCAGGTAGCGAAAAGTGGTAAACGCACATTCTTTCAGCGAATTCGAAAGGATGGCCGTACTATCACCGTACGTATTGGTGATGCTGAGCTGGTGTCGGTGCGTGATGCACGGACGCGGGCCCGGGAAATTAAAGCGCAATCCCTGCTGGGTCAGTGGCAGGAGCCTGTGAAGCAGGTGATGATGACGTTTGCGTTTTTTGTTAGTGAATATTACCTGCCTTACATCAAAGCACGTAAACGCTCCTGGCCGACGGATGTGTCGTTACTGGATAATCGTATTCTGGCAGCATTTGGTGATCTGCCGCTGGCAGAAATAAGCCGCGCGCAGATACAGGCGTTTCATTCGGAGCTTCGAGAGGGTGGCCTGAAGCCTTCCACTTGTGATCGCCATCTGGTGCTGATCCGTTATATTTTTAACCTTGCGGTGGAGTGGGAGCAGCTGGAGGCGACGCCAGCTGCGCGTATTAAGCTGTTTCGTGAGGATAATAAATGTGAGCGTTATCTCGATGAAGAGGAAACGCACCGCCTGTTAAGGGTGCTGCAGGCGGACAGCAATCGTCCGGTGGCGCTAGCGCTTTTATTTCTGTTGAGTACCGGCGCTCGGCGTGGGGAGGCATTGAAGGCGCGCTGGTGTGATATTGATGTGGCTCATCGGGTGTGGCGAATTCCAGCGGAAAACTCTAAGAGTAAAAAGCCCCGGGCGATTCCGCTTAATGCATCAGCATTAAAAGTATTACAGGAACTGGGTGCGCCAAAATCGCCAGAGCAAAGTCTTTTTATCAGTAACTATAATGGCAGGCCATTGCGCTGTATTACCCATGCCTGGTTCAGGATGCGGGAAAAAGCCGGGCTGAAAGATGTGCGTATGCATGATTTACGGCATTCGTTCGCCTCTTACCTGGTGAACAGCGGGCGTAGTCTGTATGAGGTGCAGCAGATTCTGGGTCATTCAGATCCCAGCGTGACGATGCGCTATGCACATCTTTCTTCACAGGCGTTGCAGGGGGCAGCCGATAGTGCGGCAACCTTTATTGGTGAGGTTTCGTTTACGCACTAAAAACGAGGTGCTGCTAACGATGAGGGGCGCTATTTTCGCCATATCCAAGCTTTCTGTTGATGGCAGGGGGCTGTGTCTATGCGGTGAGGCTGGCTGCTGCTCTCGCGTAGCGGTCGGTTTGTTTTTGATCACTCATTAATTAAATAATAACCAACCCAGGAGGCTATGACAAGACTCTCCTGTCGCTGTGGTGCGCGTGAGCTGAGCGCAGGTAGTACTATGGTTGATCTCTGTCGTTGTTCAATATGTAATTCTATGATGATGCGTGCGGGTTAATGTATTTTATGTTTCTGTACCTTTTATTCCTTAACTTGCCTCCTGTTTTTGTGTTTATAGTGCCGTGTCAATACTATTATTAATAGTTACGTTGACAAGTCTAGCTTAGATTTGTAATTATCGCGTCAATTTATACCACTCCTTAATCCGAGTGATGTCGCTAATTTATAATAAGTTGTCAGGCTAAGGCTCAAGTCTGTTTTTAGTGGCTTTTCCTGAAGTTAGCGAGTAAAAACAATTGGTTGTAGCTTCAGGCCACGGGAAGTATTTTCCTTGTCTTTCCGTTGATAAAATATCAGTTAGATAAGAGTCTAGCTGATGTTGCGCTGAATACAGCTTCTGAATATTTAAAACGATTAGCCTGGATGTAATGATGTCTACCTCAGTATTTATTGATCAGCTGTACACCAAATTTCTTTATCGCGATGCCGATAC
>CAJXNY010000029.1 GCA_913057435.1 uncultured Oceanospirillaceae bacterium
CTATCCTCTTCGTCGGCAGCGTCAGATGTGTATAAGAGACAGGCCGGAGGCATGCGGGGATTGTTAAGGGGGCGCGCCGCCCCCTTGACGCGCCATCAGGCAAGACCAGGCCTCTGCATGACACACAGTTGTAGCAGCCCGCTCCGCGGGCGTCGGGGTTCGTACCGGCCCCTGATCGCCAGCAAGCTGTCTCCTACACAAAGCCACACCACACACGTAGGAGCGAGCTTGCTCGCGATCCGTCAAACATCACCACGAGGCAACCATGACAGCAACCCTTAAAGTCCGCTTCGGCGGCTGCTCGGTGGGCGGCGTCAAGGCACTCAACCAGGACGCCTTCGCCGCCCACCTGCCCACGGATCGGGAACTCACCTTCAAAGGCAGCGCCGCCGTCATTGCCGACGGCGTCAGCAGTTGTGCGGACTCCCATATCGCCAGCCAGACCAGCGTCACCAGTTTTATCGCCGACTATTTCAGCACCCCGCACAGCTGGAGCGTTAAACAGTCGGTATCCCGTGTATTACACGGCCTCAATCGCTGGCTGCACCAGCACAACAATGCTGCCCAGCCTGACCGCGACAGCATGATGTGTACCTTCGCCAGCGCCATTATCAAATCCAACACCCTGCACTGCTTCCATGTCGGCGACTCGCGTATTTACCACTGGCACCAGGGTGATCTGGAACAGCTGACTCAGGATCACACCCGCAAGGAAGCCGGGCGCAACTTTCTCGCCCGCGCGCTGGGTGGCGACAGCCAGCTGGAGGTGGATTACCAGACCCGCCCGGTACAGGCCGATGATCTGATTCTGCTAACCAGCGATGGCCTGCACGAGTTTGTAAAGCCACGTCAGCTGAAACAGCTGCTGGCCGACCACAGCGATATCGAAGCCTGCGCCCGGGCACTGGTGCAACAGGCGCTGGATAACGGCAGCGATGACAACGTCACCGCATTGCTGATGGTCGTGGATCAGCTGCCCGAGGAAACTCTGGATGAAAGCCAGCAACGTCTGGCCCGGCTGCCCATTCCACCGGTACTGAAAATTGGCAATCGGATTGACGATTACGAAGTGCTGGATATTATCTTCAGTGGCACCCGCAGCCATATGTACCGGGTGATCGACCGGGGGACAGAGCAGCAGTTCACCCTCAAAGTGCCGTCACTCAACTTCAGCGACGACAGCCTCTACCTGGATGGCTTTATCCGCGAGGAATGGGTCGGCCAGCGGATCAGTCACTGCAATGTGATGAAAACCTTTTCCCCGCGCCAGCCCAAACGGTTTCTCTACTACCTGGGCGAATACATTGAAGGCGAAACCCTGCGCCAGTGGATGAACGACAATCCCGAGCCACCGCTGGAAACCGTGCGCGCGCTGATGCAGCAGATTGTGCAGGGTATGCGGGCCTTCCAGCGGGCGGATATGGTGCACCAGGATCTGAAGCCGGAAAATATTATGATCGACCGCGATGGTCGGGTGAAGATTCTTGATTTTGGCACCGTGCTGATCGCCGGTATCGAAGAGATCGCCTCGCCGCTGGATAAGTCGATCCCTCAGGGATCGGTCAACTATGTCGCCCCGGAATACCTGACCGGCGAGCGCGGCTCATTCCGCTCCGATCTGTTCTCGCTGGCGGTGATCTGTTACGAGATGCTGACCGGCGAGCTGCCCTACAAGGAGCCCTCGGTCAAACGCAGCCAGCTGGCCAGTTACAGCGAGCTGCACTACATCCCTGCGCTCAATCACCGGCCCCAGCTGCCACTCTGGGTGGAGGGCTGCCTGCGCAAAGGTCTGCAGGCAAACCCAATACACCGCTATAGTGCGCTGTCGGAATTTCTGCAGGATCTGAACCAGCCCAACCCGGCGCTGGAAGCCCGTATCCGCCGCCAGCCCTTGCTGGAACGTAACCCGCTGAAGTTCTGGCAGGGGGCGGCAATTTTGTTGCTACTGGCCAATCTGGTGCAACTGTTACTCTGACAGCTCCGCCACACCCTGCTGGCGGAACCACTGCCATAGCTGCACCAGTGGCTCACCACTCAGGCCCTGATCTGCCAGGCAGCAACGCAAACTGACGCCCGCAGCCCGGCCCCGCACCACCTCCACCAGCGGGGCCAGCTCCACCCCGGCCAGATGCCAGACCCCCAGCGGCTGATCAGGCGTGACCACCACCGGCCGGGCGATAATCTGCGCCCCCTGCACCACCGGCAACGTCTGCACCTCAAACTCGGCAAAGCTGCAGGCCTGGTGCATCGGCTGCTGATCCGGCCACTGCCGACGGGTCTGCCAGAAAGGCTCAGCAGGCCACTGCTGTTCCAGCTGATAGAAATCCCGCCCCATCCGGGCAAAACGCAAAAACAGCGCCTCAACACGGGATTGATGAAACTGCCGAGCCAGCGCCGCCCGCTCAGGATGCTGCAATAGCGTGTTGATCACCGCCGGAGCCTGCAGCGCCGACGACAGCGCCTGGAAAATACCGTTGCCAGACAACGGGTCCACCGCCATCGCCGCATCGCCCACCCGAATCCAGCGCTCGCCGACCACCGCCTCGCACAGCACCGCCGTACTGGTGCGCGCCTGTACGTCGCCAACCGGTTCCGCTCTGGCCATAAACGGCACCGCCTGAGGCAACGCGGCAAAACGCTGACGACAGAACGCCGTCAGTTCAGCTTTCGCGGGCAGCGCCGTGCTGGCCACATCCAGCGTCAACTGCAGATAGCGCCGCCCCTGGGCCGTCATCGCCAGCCATGCCCAGCCATCGGCAAAGCTGACCGCCGCCGACTGAGGCGCGGCCGCAGGCCCCTGCCAGTACTGCAGCAACGACACCGTTTGCGACCCGCGCAGGCGTGACAGTCCGGCTGAAGGTGCCTGCCGCCCCCGCGCTTCCACCAGGAAACAGCCACTCAACTCACCCGGCGAGGTCGATAACGAGGTGGGTGCAAACTGCACCGACACCTGGCCAGCGCTATGTGTAATCCCGGTCACCCGTGCCGAAATGCAACGCACACCGGCCTGCTGCAAGTCCCGCCAGATTCCAGCATCCAGCGCCTGACGGTCCACCAGCTGCTCGGTATTCGCGCTGTTAGATGCCCCGTTCCAGTGGGCATTACGGGCCGAAGGTTCAGCAATGGCTGTTAATGCCGCCGAAAAACCCGCCGCCCTCAACCCTGCCACCACCCGCTCGGAAATCCCTTCCACTGCAGCAAAAGGCCGGGGCTGAGCGATCACCGTTACCGCATAACCCAGCCTGCGCAGCCCCAGCGCCACCGCCCCACCGGCAGGCCCTGCCCCCAGTACCAGCACCGTTTTAGTCATCTGTTGTGTCTCCCCCAGGCCAGACCTCATCCGCGCCTCGGCGCTCAGCGCCCTGAAACGCAGCGCCCGTTTTCAGATAACGCCCCAGCTCGGTACGGCTGGCAGCGGGCTGGCGGACCATAAACCGGGCAATATGACCACACAGCCAGGCGGTGCCAATACTGGCCCCGGCGATCTCGCCGGTGAGGCTGCGCACATGGCCCGCAAAATCAGCATAACGGGTATCCAGCCAGCACCACTGTTCTGGCCCACAACGGGCATCGCCGGTAGTGCGTAGCACCCCAGGGTAGGCCGCCGGAAACACCGGTTCCCCTTTTGCTGGCGATGAAGCACAGATCAGAATGCCCGCCGCGACCGCCTCAGCAACCGCCTCACGCAGACATTCCCAGTCGGTACGCAGGCCCAGACTGAGGTTGATCAGCTGTACCTCCTGCTCGACCAGCCAGTGAATCGCCTCCGCCACCTGGCTGGCCGTGGTGGTCAGCCGCTCGCTAAACACCTGGGCCATATACAGCTGCGCATCCGGCGCGCAGTGCTGGATCACCTCAACAATTTTTGTGCCGTGGGCCAGCTGGTCTGGCTGGCCCTCTGCCTGCCAGAGGGCATCCTCGTGCAGCACAAAGGCAGCACTGGCCGCCACCTGTCCGGCCTGGGCGGGCGCAAAGCCGCTATCAACAATGCCCACTTTCAGGCCGCTCATGTCAGAGCCTCCTCAACAGGGTTCAGCTTGCCATCACGCAGTTCAACCCGCTGGTCAACCTGCTGTAACGTAGATGCCCGGTGGCTGATCAGAATCCGGGTACGCCCGGCAAACAGCTGATCCACCGCGCTGATAATCTCCCGCTCGGTCTGTGCATCCACCGCACTGGTGGCCTCATCCAGCACCAGAATATCGGGCTGTTGCAGTAATGCCCGCGCAATCGCGACCCGCTGACGCTGGCCGCCCGACAGCTGCTGACCGCGCTCACCCAGCAGGGTATCCAGCCCCTGAGGCAACTGCGCCACCATCTCGCTCAGTTGCGCCTGCACCACCACCGCCGCCAGCTGGGCCTCACTGGCCAGGGGCGCGGCATAGCGAATATTGTCTGCCAGGGTCCCCCTGAACAACACAATCTCCTGACTGACCACCGCCACCCGACGGCGCAGTTCGGCCAGGTTGCAGGCTTTAATATCCACCCCATCCAGCACAATGCTGCCCTGTTGCGGGTCATAATGGCGCTGTAACAGGTCGATCAACGTAGACTTGCCCACCCCGGACGCGCCAGTCAGGCCCACCTTGCTACCTGCCACAATCGCCAGGCTGGCATCCTTCAGCACCACGGTCTGGCGTTCGCCGTCGCCATGGCTAAAGCTGACCCCCTGCAGGGATAGCGCGCCCCCCTGAGCAGGCAGCGGTGTCTCCACCTCGGCTGCGGCAACCATCACCGGTTCCTGACGCAGCTCCATTACCCGTCCCAGACTGACCGTCATCCGCTGCACCGCCACATAGAGGCCCAGCAGACTCTGTACCGGCCCCACCGCCATGCCCAGGTAAGTCGAAAAGGCAATCAGTGAGCCCAGCTGCCACTGGCCTTCAATCACCCAGTAACCGCCGATCAGAAACGCCCCGGCGCGGGATAGCGAGGTCAGCGTGCCCGGCACCGCCTGGGTGAAAAATTCGGTGATCTGTAACCGCAGCAGGTCACTGAGGTAGTGACTGTTGAGGCCATCCAGCCGCCGGGCCTCTTTTGGCTCCTGGCCTACCGATTGAATAAACTTCATTGCGGGCAGGGTTTCCACCAGAAACGACGACAAATCCGCCGAACGCTCGCGCAGCGTACGGGTCTGTACTTCCAGCTTGCGCCGCATCCAGCGCAACCACAGCACCTCCAGCGGAATCAGCAGCGCCACAATCAGCGATAACTGCCAGGAGAGCATCAGCATCAGCGCCAGCGCACCCATCAGGCCAATCACACTGGACACCGCTGAGAACAGCGAGTCCACAGCGAAGCGCTGGATCTGCGCCACATCGCCATCCAGCCGGGACAGAATGTCACCCAGCCGGCGGCGGGCGAAAAAGGCCGGGGAGAGTTTTTGCAGATGGCGATACACATCCATGCGCAGGCTGAACAGAATCCGTGCCGACAGCCGGGTGTGCAGATACCGGTTCAGGCCGGACAGCAGCGTACTGAACAGGCCGACCCCGATCATCGCCAGTGCCACCTGCACCAGGGCGCTGTAGTCACGGGCAATCAGGCCATCATCAATCAGGGTTTTGGTCAGCCAGGGCTGCATCAGCACCAGCATCGAGGCCAGCAACGACAGCCCCAGCACCTGCATAATCGCCCGCCGCTGGGGTCGGACAAAGCCAAACAGCCAGTGTAGCGCCTGCTCCAGGGCAGCCGGGGCAGCGGTTTCAACCGCGCGGGACAGCCATTTAATCATCGGGGCTGTAATCATCGGGACAATCAGACTCCTGTAACAACGGCACAGTGGAATAGCCCACCGTAACGGTTTATCCGCCGTGGGGGTTCAACGGTTTGTGCGAAAATGTAACCGTTTGTAATAATCCGCAGCCCCGTTCCAGGGCACCGCTGCACCAGCAGTGTTCAGCCCCACCCTGCCTGCGGTGCAACCCTGACCAGCAAAAACAACATAACTAACTGAAATAAAAAGATTAAATAACAATGGCACAGATTCTGCTTTATCGTCCCTGACAATCTCATTTGAACAAAGGCGTTCATCCTCTGCAGCTCCGCACTCGCTGTGGCGGACGAACGCCTTTTTTTTTGCCTGGGCACTCTGATGACACACGAAAAACTGGTAATCATTGGTAACGGCATGGCCACTGCACGGCTGCTGGAACGACTGCTAAAACAGTCTCCCGGCCGCTATCAGATCAGCCTGTTCGGCGAAGAGCCACATGCCAGCTATAACCGCATCATGCTGTCGCCTGTACTGGCCGGTGAGACTCAGACCGACACCATTATGCTGCACAGTACCGACTGGTATCAGCAGCATAAAATCCGTTTTTACAGCGGCGATCCCATTGTGCGGATCGACCGTGAACAGCAGAAAGTGTACAGCCGTGCCGGGGTCAGCCAGCGCTATGATCAGCTGATTATTGCCACCGGCTCCCGCCCTGCGCTGCCTGAGGCTGTGCGCCAGTGTGAACTGGACGGCCTGTGCAGTTTTCGTAACCTGGACGATGTCGACACCCTGCGCAGCGGTGCAGCCCGCAGCCAGCATGCGCTGGTGATCGGCGGTGGCCTGCTGGGGCTGGAAGCGGCCCATGGCCTGCGCCAGCTCGGCTGTGAAGTCACAGTCTTACATCGCAGTGACTGGCTGCTCAATCGCCAGCTCGACAGCGCCGCCGGTCAGCAGCTGCAACAGACACTGACCGAGCGCGGCATCCAGCTAAAACTGGGCTGCGAAGCACTGAGCATTCATGGCGATGAACAGGTAGAGCGCGTAACGCTCAGCGATGGCAGCGAGCTGGCGGTGCAACTTGTCGTCTCCGCCATCGGCATCAGCCCCAATATCCAGCTGGCACAGCATGCCGGGCTGGAATGCCAGCGGGGCATCGTGGTGAACAATCAGCTGCAAACCAGCGACCCGGCCATCTACGCGCTGGGTGAATGCAGCCAGTTTAACGGCGCAACCTTCGGCCTTGTGGCCCCGATTTACGATCAGGCCCAGGTACTGGCCAGCGCCCTCAGCGACCAGCCGGGCGAGGCGTTCGAGAACCGCCCGGTCGCCACCCGACTGAAAGTCTCCGGCATCGAGCTGTTTTCCGCCGGCCTCCACCAGGCCGACGACAACACCGAGAGCCAGCACTTTTATAACCACCTCAGCGGCAACTACAAAAAACTGCTGTTCAAAGATAACCGGCTGGTTGGCACCGTGCTCTACGGCGATGTCAGCGACGGCAACTGGTACTTCGACCTTATTCAACAGCAGCAGGATATTGCGCCACTGCGGCCCCTGCTGATGTTCGGCCAGGCACTGGCCACCGCACATGTACCCGCCAGACAGCAGGAAGGCAGCCATGTACTGCCATCCGCCACTGACTTACAGATTTCCTGACAGGAGCACTTCCAATGACACGTTCAACCAACACAAGCCGACTGATTGTTATCGGCAACGGCATGGTCGGCCACCACTTCATCCAGCAGCTGGTTGAGTCCGGCCAGGCTGAGCGCTGGGAGATCACCGTATTCTGTGAGGAGTCCCGGCTGGCTTATGACCGCGTCCACCTGAGTGCGTATTTCAGTGGCTCCAGCGCTGATGATCTGGCCATGGCGACACCGGACCTGTATCGCGAGTGGGGCATCAACGTGCGCCCTGGTGACAAAGCCATCAGCATCGATCGCGAACAGCAGCAGGTCACCGCTGCCAATGGCGAACAGCTGTCCTACGACAAACTGATTCTGGCGACCGGCTCCTACCCGTTTGTGCCACCTGTCCCTGGCCATGAGCGTAAAAACTGCCTGGTGTACCGCACCCTGGATGACCTGGATCAGATCCGTGCCGCAGCCGAAGGTGGCAGCAAAGGTGTGGTGGTCGGTGGCGGCCTGCTCGGCCTGGAAGCAGCCAAAGCGCTGCGTGATCTGGGGCTGGAAACCCATGTGGTCGAGTTCGCCCCCCGCCTGATGGCCGTGCAGCTGGATGAAGATGGCGGTGCCCTGCTGCGCAGTAAGATCAGCGAACTGGGGGTACAGGTACACACCAGCAAAGCCACCGATCTGATCGACGATGGCGAACAGCACCTGCACCGAATGAACTTCGCCGATGGCGAAACGCTGGAAACCGACCTGATTCTGTTCTCTGCCGGTATCCGGCCACAGGACGAGCTGGCGCGCCAGAGCGGGCTGGAGATCGGCGAGCGCGGCGGCATTGTGGTGAACAGCCAGTGCCAGACCAGCGACGAAAACATCTTCGCCATCGGTGAATGTGCGTTGTGGAATGGCCGCATCTTCGGCCTGGTGGCACCGGGCTACAGCATGGCCAAAGTGGCAGCGGCCCAGCTCAGCGGCGGCGACGAATCCTTCCTGGGGGCCGATATGAGCACCCGGCTGAAACTGCTGGGCGTGGATGTCGGCTCCATCGGCGATGCCCAGGGCCACACACCCGGCGCACTGAGCTACCGCTACAGCGACGATGTGGCCCAGGTGTACCGCCGTATCGTGGTCAGCGCGGACCGTAAAAAACTGCTCGGTGCGGTGCTGGTCGGCGATAACAGCCTCTACGACACCCTGCTGCAGTACGCCCTCAACGGCATCGACCTGCCCGCCCAGCCGGAAAGCCTGATCCTGCCCCAGAGCGACAACGTCGCGCCGATGCTCGGCCCCGACGCCCTGCCCGACACCGCGACCATCTGTTCCTGCCTGAACGTCTCCAAAGGCCAGATCTGCGGTGCCATCGACGCCGGTGCGCTGAGCGTAGGTGATGTCAAAGACGGCACCAAAGCCGCCTCCGGTTGTGGCGGCTGTGCTGCCCTGCTGAAAAGTGTGGTCGATAACGAGCTGGAAAAACGCGGCGTCGAGGTCAACACCGATCTGTGTGAACACTTCGCCCACACCCGTGAAGCGCTGTACCACATCGTCCGGGTGGAAGGCATCCGCAGCTTTAAAGAGCTGCTGGCCAGCCACGGTAAAGGGCGGGGCTGTGAGATCTGTAAACCGACCGTCGGCTCCATCCTGGCCTCCTGCTGGAACGAGCTGATCACCGAAGAGACGCACGTTGGCCTGCAGGACACCAACGACACCTTCATGGCCAATATGCAGAAAAACGGCACCTACTCGGTGGTGCCCCGTGTTCCCGGCGGCGAGATCACCCCGGATAAACTGATCGTGCTCGGCCAGGTGGCGAAAAAATACAGCCTCTACACCAAGATCACCGGCGGCCAGCGAATTGACCTGTTCGGTGCCCAGCTGCACGAACTGCCGGAGATCTGGCGCGAGCTGGTCGACGCAGGTTTTGAAACCGGTCACGCCTACGGCAAATCCCTGCGTACCGTTAAATCCTGTGTCGGCAGCACCTGGTGTCGCTACGGCGTGCAGGACAGCGCCAGCATGGCGATCCAGCTGGAAGACCGCTACAAAGGCCTGCGCTCACCGCACAAAATCAAATTCGCCGTCTCCGGCTGTACCCGTGAATGTGCCGAAGCCCAGAGCAAAGATATCGGCATCATCGCCACCGAAAACGGCTGGAACCTCTACGTCTGCGGTAACGGCGGCATGAAACCACGTCACGCCGACCTGTTCGCCACCGATCTGGATGACGCCACTCTGGTGCGCTACATCGACCGGGTGCTGATGTTCTACGTCAAAACCGCCGACCGCCTGCAGCGCACCTCGGTGTGGATGGACAATATGGAAGGCGGGCTGGACTACCTGCGCGATGTGGTCATCAACGACAGCCTGGGCCTGGCCGACGAACTGGAACAGCAGATGAGCCACGTCGTCGGCACTTACCAGTGCGAGTGGAAATCCACCATTGAAGACCCGGAAAAACTCAAACGCTTCCGCACCTTCGTCAACGATGACAGCAGCGACCCACAGATCGTAATGATCCAGGAACGCAGCCAGCCACGCCCAGCCTGAACCCGGCCCACTCAGAGGAGAATTGATCATGAATAGCCCGATCACACTGAACACCAACACCGAGCAGCGCTGGACCACCCTGTGCAGTCAGACCGACCTGGTACCCTACTCCGGCGTCGCCGCCCTGCACAACGAAGAACAGATCGCCCTGTTTTACCTGCCAGGCGAAGCAGATGAAGTATTTGCCCTGAGCAACCACGACCCGGTATCAAAAGCCAACGTCATCGCCCGCGGCCTGGTGGGCGATATTGATGGCCAACTGATGGTCGCCTCACCGCTGTATAAACAGCACTATGATCTGCGTAGCGGGAAGTGCCTGGATGCGGAGGATCTTGCGTTGAAGAGCTGGGCGGTTAGGTTGAGGGAGGGGGTTGTGGAGGTTTTGGGGTAAGGTTTTTCAATAACCTGGCGCTGGGGTTTGAATACCCCAGCTGGGTAATAACTGAACCAGTAAACGGAAAGTATTTCATAGAAGGCTGAAAGCCCTATTGTCAGCCAGTAGCCTCTAGATTCTCAACATAAGCGAGACACCCACGTTAAGATTGCGCCAGTTTCGCACGCCATTCTAGTTTAGCTCGATCAAGCTGAGCAGTTAATTGCTCGGTAATTTTCTGGACCTTCTGTGCACCAGGCTCCCCCTTCTCAAGGTTGTAGTGTTGCTGGAAGTCCTCCAGTGAGCTGAAGCCAGAATTAAATACATCAAATAACTCAGTCACAGCCAGTACTTGATCGGAATGTGTATCCAGCCATGACGTTATCCGCTTTGAATCTGGATGAGGCTGATCGCTATTTGCCATAGGCAACACCTGCCCTGTACGGTATTCATCAAGTGCATTCAGTAAACTAAATGACTCGTTTTGAGGTAACTGTAAATCCTCACCGATTTTACTGGACAGAAGCAGGTCCTGATAAAGTACCAAGTAGGCCATAGCCCTCTTCGCTTCACCGTATGCCTCGCCTTGATTATCTGGATCAGGGCCCACCAGGTCGATTCCGTTAAGTGCAGGGGAAGAGGCCCCCAAAGAAGCAGCGTTGTCTACTTCGGATAGGTTTAGAGATCTACCTGTCCAGCTGTATCCTGACTGCTGTAGCCATGAACTTGCTGCACCCGTAGGGAGCTGATCTGAGACTTTATCCGTGTTCGTTATTCGCGTGGCAGGTGAATGATTTCCCATTCCGGCAAGTGAATTAATTTTCATATGTATCGTCCATGACAGTAGCCCAGGAACCTCACTGATCCCTGAGCCGGGAATCTTTTTCTATCAGAAAGGCAATGTATAAGCCTGATTTGCACTATCAGCTACGTACTCGATACGGTTAGCAGGATCACCACAAACGCATTACTTACTACTCTTGGGCACCCATATCTCCAACTATAAAATAGACAAAAGCTGACAATACTCGCCCTTGAACCGAATTTTACAGGTTGGCGCAGACAACGTCCGCTCTACCATTGCATCATTTATAGCCTTTCAGCTTTCCTTGACACCCCACCCTCAAGTACACTCCCAGCCACAAACAACCAATTTCGCACTGGAGGGTAAACATGATTGTAGTCAACACCTTCCGGGCAGCTTGCTGAAATCTGCTGATCTGATTTCGCTGCCCGGTTTCTGAACCGGGGCACTTTTTGCCCCCACGATATAACACTATCGGATGCAGTCTGTGACTGCGTCAGGGGTTCGTATGACTACAATTTACCCACTGTCCCAGCTGGGATGGACCGCGTTTTTTCAGCAACAGCTCAACCTCGACGAATGGACAGATGCCACGCCTGCGCGGGTAATGGCACAACACCGCTCCCGGCTGGAACTGCTCTGTGAGCAGGGCCCGATTGACCTTCCCATCACAGCCGCCATGCCACCACTTACGGTGGGTGACTGGCTGCTACTTAATGCTGATCACTCTTATGGCCGAGCACTGGAGCGGCTGTCGGTGTTCTCCCGCAAAGCGGCGGGTAGCAAGGTGAGTGAGCAGCTGATCGCTGCCAATGTGGATACGGTGTTTATCACCACCGCGCTGAACCGCAATTTCAATCTGAACCGCATTGAGCGCTACCTGGCACCCACCCGTGAGGCTGGCGCTGAGGCGGTAGTCGTGCTGACCCAGGCCGACCTTTGTGAACACCCGGACGATTTCCGCCAGCAGGTGCAGGCACTGGATCCGATGTTGATGGTGGAAACCGTCAACGCCCTGGATGCCAGTAGTACAGCGGTGCTGCAACCCTGGTGCCGGGCAGGTCAGACGGTGGCGTTACTGGGTTCATCCGGGGTGGGTAAATCCACCCTGATCAACACCCTGCTGGGCCAGCACAATCAACAGACCGGTGCTGCCCGTGGGGCCGATGATAAAGGTCGCCACACCACCACCGGCCGCTCACTCTGGCTGATACCGGACGGCGGCCTGCTGCTGGATACACCGGGCATGCGGGAGCTGCAGCTGGCAGGCTGCGAAAGCGGGATTGAGGAGACGTTTGCTGATATCAGCGAGCTGATCCGTCAGTGTCGTTACAACGACTGTCAGCATGGTAATGAGCCGGGCTGCGCCGTACAGGCGACCATTGAGTCAGCACAACTGGATGAGCGGCGTTTTGCCAATTATCAGAAGTTGATGCGCGAACAGGCCCATAACAGCGCCAGCCTGGCGGAACGACGGGCGAAGGAACGTGATTTCAGCCGGTACTGCCGTTCGGTGATGGATCAATCCAAACGGCACAAACAGGGCCGCTAAGTTGTCAGCGCGCTAACCTTGCAGGATGGGCAAAAGAGCGCAGCGATGTGCCCATCATTTCACGCGCAGAACATTGCGACGATGATTGATGGGCACGCTTCGCTTTGCCCATCCTGCGGTTTGTACGACTAAACGGGAACTAGGTAGAGATCACTGACTGATCTATACTTGAATCTACTTTCTGGTGGTGTGTGTCTGCAAACTCCTCCACCCTGACCGCCGCCAAGGCGGTTTTTTTTCGCCTGTACCGCAGGAGGGGCCAAAGCGCAGCAACCTGTCCATCAGCAACCGAAACATATACACCAGGTCAACCAGCAACCGAAACATATACACCAGGTCAACCAGACCCGTGCAACAAAGCTATCAGTTTACGACGCTCTACTTCGCCGACTGTGAATGGCCCGGGCATGACCTGTGACTGTCGCGATCAGAGTGAAATTTGTCTGACCGAGGTACGAGGGAGTTTATTTCACTCAGCGACAGACGCAGGACAGGCACGGATTAAGCCATTCTTTGGAGGCGATGGGGGTTGCGAGGGGGCTAGCCCCCTGGCGCGCCAGCAGGCAAGACCACAACCAAAACCCAGTACCAGCTCCCCGCGATAGCCCATTGCAGACAACCCGACTGAAACCCCTGGTGCCTGGAATCGAGCACAATCCCATTAAGAGCTTCCCGGTGGGGGTTTATGCCCGCAGGATGCACCGGCCCCACAAGGGCTGACACCATCACCCCCGCAACAGCGCCTGTAACTCAGGCACACAGGAACCACAGTTAGTACCGCAAGCCAGACTCTCGCCCAGCGCTTCTACCGAGCAGCAGCCCTCGCTGATCTGCGCTTCAATCGCACGCTGGCCCACCTGGAAGCAACTGCAGACAATCGGCCCACGGTCCGGCTGATCACTGTGACGGGCAGCCAGCAAATACGCCAGGCTCTCGGCGCTCAGTTCGGGTTCGGCAAACTGGGCATCCAGCCAGTCCAGTTCTGGAAACTGAGCATAGGGCAGTACCAGTAACACCCAGTCCAGCTGGCCACCTTTCAAGCCAGCGGCGCGGTAATGGCCCAGGCTGACATCATCAAAACTCAGATCCGGCACGCTCAGGTGCTCACGACACCACTGTGACCAGTCCGCCACCGGCTCGACATCGGCCAGTCGCCAGGACTGGCTATGTTGCAGCGGCACTCGACAGTGGTAGAAAGCTGGCGGTACGGGCTGTTGCGTGTCGCTGCCGCGGCGCACCAGCAGCGCCTGCCAGCTGACGTTAAGGGGGCGCAGCTGGACAGCCGCGTGTTTGGATTCTGGCTGGCCGGAGAGCGGGTCGGTCACCGGTTCGATCAGACTGCCCATCCGCCCGGCGCGGGTGAACTGCTCGGTCCAGTGCATGGGCACAAACAGCTCGCCGGGGCGCTGGCCATCGCTCAGTCGCACCCGCCCCACATAGCCTGCGCCAGGCAGGGCTGGGTTTTCCAGCAGTACCAGCTGGTTCTCTATCACCGCGTAGTGGCGGGCATCAACGGGGTGCAGCTCCACAAACGGCTCCGCCCGGTGCTGAAACAGCCCGGCACTCAGGCCGGTGCGGGTCATGGTGTGCCACTGATCACGGATGCGACCGGTGTTCATAATCAGCGGCCGCAGCGCGTCGGGCTGCTGCTGCGCCGGGCGCGGGGTAATTGGCAAGAAACGGGCTTTACCGCTGGGGGTAAAAAACTGACCATCACTGAACATCCGCGCCGTGCCATTGGGGGCAGCCGCCGTCACCGGCCACTGGATGGGCTGTAGCTGGTCATACTTTGCCCGGCTCAGCCCGGCCAGCGCGCTGATATCAAAATCACGTTTCGCCCCGCCAGCGCAGCCATTTTCAAAGCCAGACAGCGCTGCATGTTCGCGGAAAATCTGCCCGGGTGTGGTGTAATCAAAAGCTGCCGCAAAGCCCATTCGCTGGGCCACTTCGCTGATAATCTGCCAGTCATGGCGGGCCTGGCCACTGGCCGGGATCAGCCCGCGCTGGCGGGAGATACAGCGCTCCGAGTTGGTCACGGTGCCATCTTTTTCGCTCCAGCCCGTCGCAGGCAGGCGTATATGGGCCAGCGCGCTGGTGTCGGTGTGTTCAATACAGTCAGACACCACCACCAGCGGGCAGGCCTGCAGCGCGCGTTTTACCTGATCGGCATCAGGCAGGCTGACCACCGGGTTGGTGGCCATAATCCACACGGCTTTAATCTCGCCACGCTCCATCGCCTGGAACATATCGACGGCTTTAAGGCCATTATCCTGCGCCATGTTGGGGGCATCCCAGAACCGGCGGACCCGATCAATACTCTGCGGGTTGTCAAAGTCCATGTGCGCCGCCAGCTGGTTGGCCAGCCCGCCCACCTCGCGCCCGCCCATGGCATTGGGCTGGCCAGTGATGGAGAACGGCCCCATCCCTGGCTGGCCAATGCGCCCGGTCGCCAGATGGCAGTTAATAATGGCGTTGGCGTTATCCACCCCGCTACTGGACTGGTTAACCCCCTGGGAGTAGAACGTCACGGCCTGCTCAGTCTCAGCAAACCAGCGGTAGAACTGCTGCAGTGCATCCAGTGAAATATCACAATCGCGGGCGACACAACTGAGCACCCCGGCGCTGTCATCGGCCGCCGCCAGGGTCTGGGCGAAGCCTTCGGTATGCTGATCGATATAATGCTGATCCAGCCGACCATCGGCTGCCAGATAGCTGAGCAGGCCATTAAACAGCAGTGTATCCGTGGCCGGGCGGATCGCCAGATGGAGGTCTGCCAGTTCGCAGGTGGCGGTGCGCCGTGGGTCAATCACCACTACTTTCAGCTCAGGGTTGCGCTGTTTCGCCGCCTGCATACGCTGGAACAGAATCGGGTGATTCCAGGCGGCGTTGGAGCCTACCAGCACCAGCAACTGCGCCTGGTCGAGGTCTTCATAACAGGTCGGCACGGTGTCGCTGCCAAACGCCCGCTTATAGCCCACCACCGCCGAGGCCATACACAGCCGGGAGTTGGTATCCACATTGGCGGTGCCCATAAAGCCTTTGATCAGTTTATTGGCGACGTAGTAATCCTCCGTCAGTAACTGAGCCGACAGATAAAACGCCACCGAGTCCGGGCCATGCTCTGCAATAGTGCGGGCAAAACCACTGGCGACCTGTTCCAGTGCGTTATCCCAGCTAGCGGGCTGATCATTGATCTGCGGCGTCAGCAAGCGGCTTTGCTGTTCCAGCGTGTCTGCCAGCGCACTGCCTTTAACGCACAACTGGCCCCGGTTAGCCGGATGGCTGGTATCCCCTGCCACCGCCGTAATCTGCTGGTCGGTCATCTCGGCAACTACGCCGCAGCCCACACCGCAGTATGGACAGGTTGTTTTGCACTGCATCGGTTTCTCCCAGACAAAAAAGGGCCTGACATGCTTAATGCCAGGCCCCATTGCCGATCGTTTCAGATTGTGTCGCCACCCCTGAACAGCAGGGCTAGCATTAATAAAACAGATACATGCAAAGCATGGGCCAGAATCTGGAACGATCTTTGCTCTGTACCCTCTGTCACTCTGGAGAGTCTGTTATGCAAACTACATCCCTCAGTGTGCTGCTGGTCGATGATCAGCCCGCACGTATGCAAACCCTGCAGGATGCGCTTCACGCATCGGGACATACCGTGGTCAGCCAGCTGACTGGCGTCCATGGCCTCAGCGAGCATGTGCAACAGTGCAAACCGGACATTGTGATTATCGATATGGACTCACCGGACCGCGACACTCTGGAGAGCATGGCTGCCATGAGCCGCGATGCCCCCCGACCCATCGTATTTTTCGCTGAGCAGGAACAGGATGCCGTCACCATTGGCGAGGCAATTCGTGCCGGTGTCAGTACTTACATCGCCGATGGCCTTCAGCCTGACAGGGTTCGCCCCATCATCGAAACCGCCATCGCCCACTTCCACCACTATCAGCAGTTACGCACAGAACTGGATAGCACCCGCGATCAGCTGGCCTCACGCAAAGTAACCGAGAAAGCCAAGGGGCTGTTGATGAAACACCACAATTGCAGCGAGGAGCAGGCGTTCAAAACCCTGCGCAAACTGGCCATGGACAGAGGCCAGAAGCTGACCGATGTCGCCAGTGAAGTGATCAGAATGTTTGAAGCAAGCGCCCACCAGGGCGAAAACCGGAGATAGCAGGATGCCTGTAGCCACTGCAGAGAAAACCCGCCTGAGCCTGGGCTTTATCGCCCTCACCGACTGCGCGCCGCTGGCGGTCGCCCGTGAACTGGGATTTTTTGACCAGGCCGGGCTGGATGTCAGCCTGGTGAAGGAGGCCAGCTGGGGGAATATTCGCGATAAAGTCAGCTATGGCCTGCTCGATGGTGCGCAGATGCTGGCCCCCATGCCGCTGGCCGCCACCCTGGGACTGGGCACCCGTGCCGTGGCCATGATTACCGGGCTGGTACTGAGCTATAACGGCCTGGCCGTGACGCTGTCGCAAGCCCTGTTTGACCAGCTGGACCTTGACCCGCAGACGGTACAAACCCCTGAACAGATCGGCCAGCTGCTGCGCCAGTATTGCCAGCATAACCGTGAGCACGGCGACGCAAAACCCCGACTGGCCACGGTGTACCCTTACTCCTGTCACTTTTATCAGCTTCACCAGTGGTTACTGGCCCACAGTATCGTGCCCGGCGAGGACATCGAGCTGGTCGCCCTGCCCCCCACCCGGATGCTGAGCACCCTTAAAGCCGGTGAGATCGACGGCTACTGTGTGGGCGAGCCCTGGAACAGCCTGGCAGAACAGCAGCAACTGGGGCGGGTGATCGTCTCCGGCCATCAGATTGCTCCTGACGCCATCGAAAAAGTATTCGGCGTCACCCAACAGTGGGCAACCGAACACCCGATTACCCATCAACGCCTGCTAAGCGCCCTCAGCCAGGCTTGCCAGTGGCTGGATAAGCCGGAGAACCAGCCCGAGCTACAGCAGCTGCTGCTCCACCCGGATTACCTGGGCCCACATGCACCGGCGAAAAATCTACAGCCACATCAGCCGGTGCTGCACAAATTCTGGCATCAACAGAACATTCCTCACCCCGCCAGCGCCGTCGAGCTGCTGGAGCAGATGCGCGCCCGTGGCCAGTGGCAAGGAGAAAATTTATTACAGGTTGCCGAGGCGGTCTATCGGCCTGAGCTAGCGCCAAACTAACCTGAATAACCCGGTGGACACCCACCGGGTCAGCACCATCGCCAATTAAAGAATATTGCCGGACAGCTCAATCAGCTTTGCCAGCTGCTGCTCACTCAGGTTGTCTGACAGCCCATCAGCACAATGGGCAAAGCTGACGCTGGCCTCTTCATACAATCGCTGGCCGGTTTCCGATAATTTAACCAGGCTCTGCCGCGCATCACGCGGGTTGGCTTCCTTCTCCACAATTTTTATCTTCTCCATCGGCGCAATCAGCCGGGTAACCCCGGACGCGCTGATACCAACACACTCTGCCAGCTCAATCCTGCGCATGGTTTTCAGCGCAGCGCCCGCCAGGTGGTGCATGATCATATACTCCGTAAAGCTGATGCCATGAACACTGAGGTGATTATCCACGCGTTTTGATATGCGGGACGCCAGCAACGCATGTTGAATAACGAAGGTAGAACTTAACGAAATCTGAGACATGACAAAACCTTGATAGATGCTTGATTACTCAAGTATCTATCAAGGTTTTAAAAAGCACAAGACCAGACTTAACATCAGCTATAGACATCCTGCGTCTGACGCGACAGCCAGCCAGGCCACCTCGCCCCACCGCTCCGTATGCCTTTCTAATAACCAGATCCAGGGTGATCAGTATATCGATCACACGATATTTGTGCTCATTCCACCTGTATTTACACCAGAAGTTTAATACGCCAGATTGTTATCTACAAGACAACTTTCATATGCTGTCTTATAGATAACAAATTGTCTTTATGACAACAGCCGCGCACAACTAAACCTCACCCCCAGCATACAGCCACCAGAACCGCAGACCCCGATACCCAGCCCTTCAGACGCAGCCGGGTATCGAGGCCTGTCGCAGAGAAAAAGCGCACGACGGTAACATCAGAATAAAAACAGAAGGGATAACGCAGAAGGCGGGAGCGCGCTGGAAAAGTAGCAGAAAGACAGAGCTTTCTGCTGCAGGAGGATTAGCTGGCAAAGGAGCGGCTTCGCTGATATTGCTCAGGCTTCATATCGCCTTTAAACGCTTCCAGGCAATCCCGCAGCTGTTACGTCCAGTCCTGACAGGAGAACTCGAGCGAGGCAAATGGATTGACGAAATCGATACCACCTGGCTGAGTCGCTTTGACGGTGCCGTTCTCCTGAATGTTAAAGTTCGCAGTTGTTATCGACACCATAAAATGCGCTTAGGCCATCAGCCCGTTCACACAGGCACATCATCCTGCAGGATCACGTAATATTTCTGACAGCTTTCCAGCACTTCCCAGTAACCATCAAACCCATACGGCAACATAAACGCATCACCCGCTTTGTAACGCCGCTGACCACCGCGTATGTCGCTGATGATCACATCACCGCTGATGATGTAACAGAACTCAGTGCGCTCAGCCACCGCCTTCCACTTACCCCGCTCACTCTGCCACAAGCCAGATAGCAGACGACCATTTTCCGCCGTCACGTAGTTAGCAATCGCCTGTGCCGGATCGCCTTTCAACAGCCGCTCCGGCGGTGTGGTAAAAGGCCCCAGCGGCAGTGGTGGCTCAGAAAAGCTGATTACCTGGTCGATATAACATGTTGTCATCAGATGCACTCCAGATTGATTGCGCAGATTGATTACTCAGAGGGATACATAACGTAGCAAGCTCAGAACAGCAGACAGCTTCAACGCCGCTCATCACGCGCATAGTAATAGTGATACAGCGCCTGCTGACCCAGCCGACGAAACGGTGCCAGCGGAAACTTTGGCAACGCAGACGACAGTATTGGCAAACCATGCCCAGCCGTTCGACCGGCGACTTTTTCTGCCAGCCGCGCCCCCGCCTGAACCGCAAACGTCACACCACTGCCGCCATAGCCCATGGCATACAGCACCGAACCATCTTCCGACTGATGGATATGAGGCATCTCGTCAAAACTGAGACTGACCCAGCCACCCCATTGATAGTCAAAGGTGAGATCCTGTAACGCTGAAAACTTGCGTTTCAGCGCCTGCAGCAGGTTGTTATTGTGCTTCGGGTTTGCCGCATCCCGCCCCGTGATTGCACTACGACCCCCAATCAGAATCCGGTTATCGGGTAACTTGCGGTAGTAAAACCGTAACGTGCGGGTATCAGCAATCACATCAGAACTCTGGAAACCGGTCGCCGCCAGCTCCTGCTCGGTCAGCGGCCGAGTCACGATGACATTGGACAACACCGGAAAAGTACGATTTTTCAGCAACGGCGTCAGGCCTGGTGCGGTATAGCCATTGGTGGCACAAATCACCGTTTTTGCCCGCACAACCCCACCGGGCGTTTCCAGCAGGTGATACCCGCCTTCCTTTCGCCAGCTCTGGACAGGGCTGGCTGTATGAATGCGTGCCCCGGCAGCTCGCGCCAGGCGATGATAACCCCAGGCCAGCTTCAGTGGATGCACACCAAAGCCATCGCTATAACGCAACGCCCCACAGGCTTCATCACTGATAAAATGCTGCTGAGCCAGCTCATCAGCGCTCAGCAGCTGGGTAGCATAGCCAAACTGCGTCTGCAGAAAACGCTGCTCTTCACGCGCCGCCGCCATCATCCGTGGCCGATGCGCAACCCAGAGATGGCCATCCGGCTGCTGATCACAGTCAATCCCCTCATCCCGAATCAGACCTCGCACACGCTCCAGCCCGTTATAGATCTCGCCAAACATCTGCTGCGCCTGATCACTGCCAAAACGACGCACCATCTTCTGCCAGGAAAGCCGGCCACCCGCCTTCAGCGCAAAACCGCCATTACGACCGGAACACCCCCAGCCCGTGCCGTTCGCTTCAAGCACCACCGCCTCAACTCCCTGCTCTTTCACCAGATGGTACGCAGCAGACAGGCCTGTATAGCCACCTCCAATAATGGCGACATCGACGGACATATCACAGCTAACCGGCCCATCATCTGCAGGCGCAGCGCCCGCCGTATCAGCCCAGTAAGAATCAGGCCACGCAGCCGCATGGCCCGGCCCAGCAGAGATCAAGGGATCATACATCGTCGGTTTTCCTCATCGCGGCACCCGGCTACTAACGCAGGCAAGCACCCTTTTCTGATTATTATTCATACAGATTCAGCTCCAGCACGAGCCGACAGAGGAAGAGTAAGTTCTACGAAATGAAAAAACAAATTATTTTTTCATTTTAATGATTTATTTTAGAATTCATCAATCAATAACCTGACCAGGCACTCGCAAGACAAACGATAACAATAAGAAAAACAGACACAGGCAGGCGATCAGAGAAATACCCACACGAAGCACACTACAAAGAAAATCGCAGACGAAGAGACGCCCCGGCGCGATGACACCACAGCAACGCCAGCAGACACGCAGAGACAGGAGATGATCAGACAGGAAAAAGCACGCTTAACCGCACTCGAGAGCCAAAAGAAGAGGGATTTAAATTAGCCTGGCCCAGAAACAAAAAATCCCGCAGATGCGGGTTTCTTTTTTGTAAGAATGGCGTCCCATAGGGGGTTCGAACCCCTGTTACCGCCGTGAAAGGGCGGTGTCCTGGACCACTAGACGAATGGGACACATCACTGCGTTAGCAGCGAGATGCGAATAGTACGGAGCCAGGCAATCAACGTCAAGTAAAGTTAGACGTATTTAACGGATAAAAACACCGATCAGTCCTCATCCCGGCACATTGAACAGCGGATTCTGGCTGGGTCAGGGTCCCAGAACGTCATGGTTACTGGCTCTTCACACAAATAACATCGACTCAGCTCCACCAGTTCTGAAAGATCAAAATCGGCCTCATCGACGTCAGGCGTCCCGCGCCTTCTGGCTATAAGTTGTTCCAGCAAGGCACCATCACTGCGCAGCAGCTCGAATAGTTCACTGACATCCTGTCCTGTCGATCGCCCCTGATTGAGCATATGGACCTCTGAACTGATCTGCTTTTTCAGCACTCCCATGGAGCGCAGTAATTTATCAATCTGTTGCGAATGCCCTGATTTCTTCATAGAAACATCTACTTGCTCTGATATCGTCATCGACTTTGCCCGCATAGTTTAGCAGCACGGACCAAGCACTTCTGCAGAAAACGAATCCCTGCTCACGGTTAAACTATATTCAGCGGATAAACTGCCAACAAACACGACATCTTCCACCTGCTCGCGAGCCAGAACGACAACAGATAACCCTAAACCTGTACTGCGCTCGATAGTTAAAATAATGCAATAGCCGTTTCAACCAGCAATGTGCTCGCATTACCCAGGTTAACGGCCATCAAACCGTAATGTTTAATATATTCTTCGTTATATTTTCCTGCAGTGGATAGCTGGAATCCACTGTCTAAACTGATCACACCAGCCGATTGTTCACCACTGATAGCAGGGAGTGATCCATGTACACAGCGTTTTTTGGCTTACGAGAGTCACCCTTCTCGATTGCCCCGAACCCGCGTTATCTCTATATGAGTAACCAGCACCGCGAAGCGCTGGCGCATCTGCAGTACGGTACAGAATCAACCGGTGGCTTTGTGATGCTCAGTGGTGAAGTGGGAGCCGGTAAGACGACGCTGTGCCGACTACTGCTCAATCAACTGCCTGATGACTGTGAGATCGCTTTTATCTTCAACCCGGCGCAAACCAGCGAAGAGCTCTTCCTGGCCATCTGCGAAGAGCTGGGGGTGAAAGTCACCACAGAGGCTGAGTCCAGCCTGAAAAAGCTCCAGCAACTGATATACCGCCATCTGCTGAAAACACACGCAGCCGGTAAGGGCACCCTGCTGATCATTGATGAGGCCCAAAGCCTGTCGATGGAGGTACTGGAACAACTGCGGCTCCTGACCAACTTGGAAACCGATGAGCAGAAATTACTAAAGATCATTCTGCTCGGCCAGCCTGAGCTCAGAGAACTGATCGCGCACCCTGAACTGAAGCAACTCTCCCAGCGTATTACGGCCCGTTTTCATCTGGCCCCGCTCGCAGAAAGTGATATTCAGCCCTATATACAGCACCGCCTGACCATCGCTGGCGGTAGCGGCCAACTGTTTGACCCGCAGCTATGTCAGGAGATCTACAAATTAAGTAACGGTATCCCACGACTGATCAATGTTCTTTGTGACCGTACGCTGCTGGGGGCTTACACCCACAACCAGCAGCAGATAGACCGCCAGATGCTGGCCCAGGCGGCTCGAGAAACTCTGGGGGTTGAACCCAGCTTCAGTTCCCCAAATAAAACACGGCTACCGGTCTACTTCGGTGTTTTCGCAGCCTCGCTTGCCCTGCTGGTCTGGCTAACAGGCATTCCGATGAGCATATCCCCAACGTTACAAACCCTGACCCCAACACCCGCTGTATCTGCACAACAGACATCAGCTCCTATCTCGGTAGCACAACAACCAGCCACTGCGATTTCTAGCCCTGTACCAGTCCAGCCCCCCGGCACCGTTGACGATGATGCAACCCGTCCAGCAGCTCAGGCAAACCCAACCGTACAACAAACAGCACCAACGGCAATCACACCGGGCAACACAGCCTATGAGGTACTGCTATCACTCTGGCAACTCCCGGAGCAGAACATCAGCACGGAAGAACCCTGCCTGCTTGCCCGCCAGAATGGCCTGCGTTGCCTCAGTGGCGTCGCTTCACTACAAGAACTGGCGAGCCTCAATCGACCCGCAGTCATCCAGCTGAAAAGTGCCGAAGGCCCCAGCAGCGTCGTACTCTCCTCACTCACCGACAGCAGTGCGACGGTGATAGAGAACCAGCAACAGCGCCAGCTCAGCCACACAACCCTGGCTCAGCTCTGGGATGGCAGTTACACCCTGATCTGGCGTCCACCTACCGGCTATATCAATGTTCTGCGCACCGGCCAGAGCAGCTCTTCAGTCAGCTGGCTCAAAACCCAGCTGACGGTACTGACTTCAGCGCCGCTAGACCCTGACAATCACCGCTTTGACAGCGATCTCGAGTTCTGGGTAAAAGCATTCCAACGCAGCCGGGGCCTGTCTCAGGATGGTGTCGCAGGCCCACACACGCTGATTCACCTCAACAGCGTCACGTCAAAGCGCGTTCCTTTATTGCAGAATAATCAGGGGTGAAGCATGTCATATATTCTGGCAGCACTGGAAAAATCAGACCAGCAACGACAACCACGAGGCACGTTCCAATCGCCACCAGCCGCACCCTGCCCTGACAAACCAGCCCCCACGACTCAATGGCGGGCTCTGGCGCTGAGCTTTAGCCTGGCAGCCATCATTATCGGGCTACAGTGGCCAGCCCTTACCACCTGGTTGACGCCTGCCAGCAGCGCACCCACCGACATCACCGCTTCCGCTATATCCACACCGCCGCCTGGCGTGATTAATCCAACTCATCACTCCAGAACCACCCTGGAAGTACAACAAGCCGCTATTCGAAAACAGATGCAGGCTTATCGCCAGAGCAACCTGGCATCACTCAACAGTGAGCCTGAACAATCAGTGAAGAATAGCCCGCCTGTAGCACCCGACATCACAGCAAGCACCGCCACAGAGCCCGCTCTCCCCCCTGTCGATACCGATAGTCCGATGGCTGAGCTGGCAACAACACCAGACGCCCTCCATGACACTCAGTCAGTCCCTCTGTACATACCTCGAATGGTTGATCTGCCACTCATACAGCAACAACAGATCCCAGACTTGAAAGTCAGTGTCATCATCTACTCAACGCGCTCAAAAAATCGCCGGGCACGTATCAACAACGCCATGTACTACGAAGGTGACCCACTGCCACAAGGCCTGACACTGCAGGAAATACGCCCCACAGCCTTGATACTCAGCCATAACGGACAACGGTTCCAGATCAGCCCCTGAGCAAGGAGACACTGTCGTAGTGTGCTGGCCGATGATCTAAACCTCAGCCCAAAACCATCGAATAGTAGCGTGTGAATCTGAGGGCAAAACTGGAACTTCACAGCGTTTCGGCACTCATCACCTATAACAATCGAGAACGGCCGGGTCTCCGTGTCAAAGGCAGTCAGAACGGGAGGAATAGCTCCGTCAGATTACACCTTTCCCCTGCCGGTTGAACCTCGGGCACTAACCAGATTTCGAACACAATACCAACCGTGCTGACTCAACTGATCAGCCAGTGGAGGGCTAAAGATGCAGAGGGTTACGCCAGTTCACCAGCCACCGCCCCTTGAAGAACTCCTGACGCCCTGGCTACAAAAGCACGCCAACCTCAGCAGCGGCGAATGTCAGCATATCGTTAAGCTCTGGCAAGAAAAACAGCATGAAACCGGGCTGCCTCAGCTGTTACTGAAACTGGGCACTGTCTCGGCGGCTGACCTGAGCATGGGCCTGGCCGAGCTGCTACAACTGCCGCAGCTTGAGCCCCGTCATTACCCACGAGAAGCACTCTGCGGCGACGCCCTGTCAGCCGGTTTTCTGCAACGCCACCGTGTATTGCCCATCGCCGAAAGTGAACAGCAGATCACCCTGGCCATGACCGACCCCAGCAACGAACTGGCCGTACAAAGTGTCGCCCTGGCCTGCCAGAAAACCGTCCGCCGGATCGTCGCCGACGACAGCACCCTGCAACAGCTCTACGACGACCTGTACGGCAGCAGCAACTCAGCCATGGATCAACTGCTGGGGGACCTGGATGGCAACACTGATAATCAGGATGTTAACGTTGACCAGCTGCGTGATATGGCCAGCGAAGCGCCAGTCATCCGGCTGGTCAACCTGCTTATCCACAGCGCTGTAGAGCGTAACGCCTCCGACATCCATATAGAGCCGTTCGAACACAGCCTTACCGTCCGCCTGCGCTGTGATGGCATTCTGCAGACCATCGACGCGCCCCCGGCACAGATGAACACTGCCGTTATCTCGCGAATCAAAATCATGGCCGGGCTGGATATCGCCGAACGACGCCTGCCCCAGGATGGCCGCATCAACCTGCGTGTACAGGGCAGCCAGCTCGACATCCGGGTATCCACCGTGCCCTGCGTCCATGGCGAGTCGGTTGTGATGCGTTTACTGCGCCGGGACAATCTGATTCTGGCGTTTGAACAACTGGGGCTCAGCCCGGCGCAACACACTCAGCTCAACCAGCTGCTGGCCCAGCCTAACGGTTTACTGATCGTCTCAGGGCCAACGGGGAGCGGCAAAACCACCAGTCTGTACACCGCCCTGCGTCAGCTCAATACCCCCGAGCGCAAAATCATCACCGTTGAAGACCCGGTGGAGTACAAGCTCGATGGCATCAATCAGATCCAGGTTAATAACACCATTGGCCTGAGCTTCGCCAGCGCCCTGCGCACCATCGTCCGCCAGGACCCGGACATCATCATGGTCGGCGAAATTCGCGACCAGCAGGCCGCAGAAATCTGCGTCCAGTCCGCCCTGACCGGCCACCTGGTACTCTCTACCCTGCATACCAATCAGGCCGCGGGCTGTATCACCCGATTACTGGAGATGGGTGTCGCTGACTATCTGCTGACCTCCACCCTGCTAGCGGCGGTAGGCCAGCGTCTGGTGCGCAAACTGTGCCACCATTGCGCCCAGCCTTTCAGCCCATCGGCTGAATTGCGTCAAACCCTCCGCCTGGCCTGTCCGGATACCGCTGACGACACGCTGAGACTCTACCAGCCAGGAGGCTGTGATCACTGCAGCCAGAGCGGCTACCAGGGCCGCGTCGCCCTGATGGAGATCCTGCCGGTCAGCGATGCGATTCAGCAGCTGATTCTGCAACAGGCCGACGCCCACCAGTTACAGCAGGCCGCCGTGGCCGAAGGCATGCTCACCCTGTATGTCGACGGCTGCCAGAAAGTCATTGCCGGGCTGACTACCTTCGAGGAGGTCCTGCGAGTCACGCGGGAGGAATAATATGCCGCTATTTCAGTTCAAGGCATTAACCCAGGGAGGCGAGCTACAGGAAGGCGAAATACAGGCCACGGATGAGCAAAGCGCACTACTGGCACTGGAGGCCCGTGGCCATATTCCACTGAGTGCGACGGCCCAGCAGCAACGACGACCACGCAGTAACGCCGATCAGCAGACAGAACAATTCACCCAGCAATTAATGTACCTGCTGGAGGCTGGCATCACCCTGGAACGCGCTTTGGACATGCTCCAAAAACACCCCGACCTGACCCGCCAGCTTCCGCTGAGTGATATTCTGCAAGCCCTGCGCAGCGGCCAGTCATTCAGCCAGGCGCTGGCCAGCTACCCCACCCTGTTCAGCCCGCTCTATCTGAGCCTGATCCAGGCGGCAGAAGCCACCGGTGATCTGGCCGAAGGGCTGACCACCCTGCACCGTTACCAGCAACACAGCCGACAACTCAAAGAAACCCTGTCTGGTGCGCTGATCTACCCGATGATCCTCAGCCTGGTTTCCATCGCCTCCATCCTGATCATACTGCTGTTTGTGATTCCGCAGTTTGCCGAAATCCTCGATGGCATGCGCCAGACACTGCCCTTTCATACCCAGCTGATTCTGGATTTAAGTGCCGGGTTGCGCAGTCAGGGCCACTGGCTGGCACTGGGGCTGGCGGGCGCGTTGATGCTGCTGAGCCTTGCCCAGCGAAGCCCCGCCCTGATACCCCTGCTGGACAGCTGCAAGCTGAAATTGCCTATTGTCGGCAAACTGCTGATCGATGCTGAGCTGTCCCGCTTTAACCGCAGCCTGGGCACCCTGCTGAGCAAAGGCACCCCCATGCTGTCCGCCCTGCAGATCGCCCGCCAGACACTGCAGCTCAAACCCCTGCAACAGCTGTTTGCCCACAGCCATCAGCAACTGCGCGATGGCCAGCAACTCTCCCCCCTGCTGGCCGCCGCGCCACAGATTCCGGCCATGATGACGCAGCTGGTGCAGGTGGGTGAAGAAACCGGCCAGTTAGGGCCGATGTTAGTCAAACTGGCCGACATCCAGGATCGCCAGATCAGTATCCAGCTACGCAAACTGATCAGCATTCTGGAGCCCCTGTTAATCATCAGCCTAGGACTGATCATCGCCCTGCTGGTGCTGTCCATGCTGTCCGCCATTATCGGCATCAACAACATCAGTTTCTGATAACCAAGGAGCCACCGATGCACCCGACCCACAACATTCGCCAGACCTCTAAGGCGACCCATGATTTTAAGGGACTGAGAAGTCATGGCTTCACCCTGCTTGAACTGTTAGTGGTACTTATCATTCTGGGCTTACTGGCCGGTCTGGTCGGCCCTCAGGTAATGGATCAGCTCGGGGGTGCCAAATCAAAAACCGCCCGCCTGCAAATGGAAGAACTCGGCGCGGCACTGGACCTCTACCGGCTGGAAGTGGGCCGTTACCCGGACAGCAGTCAGGGGCTCAATGCACTGATCAGCAAGCCGCTTAACGCCGCAGGCTGGAATGGCCCCTACCTGAAGAAAAAAGTGATCCGTAACGATCCCTGGGGCGTGCCCTACGTTTACCTGAGCCCCGGCAGCAATGCCGCCTACGAGATCACCAGCCTGGGCGGTGATCAGCAGCCTGGCGGTGAGGGTGAAAACAAAGACATGAACAGCTGGGAATAGGCATTAATCATGCGATGCCAGCAACGGGGCTTTACCCTGCTCGAACTGTTAGTGGTGCTGATCATTGCCAGCGCCATGGCTGCGATCGCCGCGCCCAGTTTCGAGCAACTGCTCAGCCGGGTACGTTTCGCCCAGCAGGGCAGCCAACTGGTCAGCCTGTTACAACAACAGGCCCAGCACGCCCGGCACAGCGGCCAGCCACGTCAGCTGACGCTTGAGCCAGGCCAGATACTGCTTGATCAGCAGCCTCTGCTACACCTGCCAGAAGGGACCACACTGCAGTGGCAACCCGACCGCCCCGGTGCTGCCCTGACCTTTTTTCGTGACGGCAGCAACAGTGGTGGGCAGATACAGCTCAGCAACGGCCAGCAACAGCAGCAGATCAGCCTGCACTGGTTAACCGGCGAGGTAAAACTCGATGCCCATCAGACTTAACGCCCAGACCCGACACCGGCATTATTCGCAACCGGGGTTCAGCCTGCTGGAAGTACTGGTCGCACTGGTCATCGCCGCCATGGTCTGTGGGCTGGCGTTTAAGGTGATCGGCAATGCCAGCCGCACCGCCGCCACCAGTCAGGATTACCAGAGTGGGCTGCAACTGGCCGATGCTCAGCTGGCACGGATCGCCCTGCAGCCCGAGAAATGGCTGGGCCAGCACCAGGGCACCCTGCCGCCCCACTTTTACTGGCAGGCACAAATCAGCCACTGGCAGAGCACGCCTGATCAACCCACCAGCCCCGACTGGGCCCTCTATCGGATTGATCTTCAACTGGGCTGGACGGGCCGGGCTGAACCTCCTGTGCGCCTCTCAACCCTGCGCCTGTCCCATGCCAGCGCACGTCCCGACACGACGGCCGCACCATGACCCGCCAGCGTGGCTTTACCTTGCTAGAACTGATGCTGGCATTGCTGATCAGCACCGCCCTGCTGGCTCTGCTTTATCAGGGCGTCAGCCAGAGTCTGCAACAGTGGCAGCGCAGCAGCAGTATTGCCCAGCACAGCAGCCAGCAATACCGCCTCAATCAGCATTTACGCCAACAGCTCAGCCAGGCACTGCGTGTTAAAAGCATCGATCGCCAGCCGGTATTTCAGGGTGACAGCCAGCAACTGGCTTTCGTCGCCGCCATCGATCACCCAGCCCGCAGCGGCCTCTATCACTACCAGCTGAGCCACAGCCGAGGCTCAGATAACCTATACCAGTTCACACTCAATATTCGTCGCTGGAATCTAAACCCGACGGAACCTGTGCCCTCAGAAAGGTTCCAACTCTATACCGGGCCCAGCCCTATACTGATTGAATATGCCAGTCAGAACAGAGATGGCAGCCTGGAATGGCATGGCCAGTGGCAACAGCAGCGAAGCCTGCCCGCCCTGGTCCGGCTCAGCCAGCCCGACAACCCGTCGTATGCCCATGGATGGCCGGAACAACTGATAGAGATAAAGAGCCCACACCATGTACGCTAAGCAACGGCAACCGATGGATCAACAGACGCAGCACCGGCAGCAGGGTGCGGCACTGATTTCCGTGCTCTGGTTAAGTGTTGTACTGACGCTGATTGCTACCACAATGACAGCGCAGCAACGTAACCAGATTGATACCGTGCGCCAGCAACAGAGCCAGCTCAGCGCCCACCATGCACTGGCCGGGGCAGAACAGTGGCTGCTCTACCAGATACTGACCCATAACATCAGCACCCGACACCCCGAGCTTGCACTGCCCCAGCCCTGGCAATTTAATGGCTACCAGATCAGCCTGCAGCTGCAACCGGAAGACCACCGGATGAACCTGAACTTTGCCCAGTCAGCCGCACTGATGCAGTTACTCAACGCCCTGCACCTTGCCTTGCCAGAACAGCAGACACTGGCTGACCGGATCATGGACTGGCGTGACCGCGACGACCTGCTCCGCCCCCAGGGGGCCGAAGCCGCTGAATATGCCGAGCACAATCAAACTGAACCACCGGCCAATCGGCCCTTTGCCCATATCAGTGAACTGCAGCAAGTGCTGGGCCTGAGTCCGGCACTGGCCTGGCAGATGCAGCCGTTTGTCTCGCTACACAGTCGCGCCGGGCGCGTGAACCCTCTGCTACTTCAGGCGCTGCAACAACAGGACCCGCTTGACCCCATGGCTGACCTGCCTGCCACGACAGCACGACTGGGGGGAAGCCCAGCCTTGAGTAACACCTGGCATCTACAGCTGGACGCCTGGCGCGATGGCCAGTTTATTGCTGCACTGGATTCCGTACAACGCCAAAGAGCCATCGCTGTAGCTCGCCCCTTTGCCACCCTGAGCTGGCAGCTACAGGGCCATCCCATCGGCGGGCCTGACCCACACCGCTAAGCGCAAGGAGATCACCATGAGAGCGCTCAAACGGCACCTTCACCACTGGCACCCTTACCGACAGCATCTGCTGCGGGGCTGGCGCTGGTGGCAACAACAGTTACTCCTGCTCTGCCCGGCCTGGCTTTGCCAGCGGTTGATCAGCGGCCAGCAACCCGGCTATCTGCTAATCAACGGCCAGCACTATGAACTGCTCAGCGACCCCGATGCACTGGAGCAGCCGCTGACGGTATTTGAACCCGACACCGCCCCTCTGTCCCAGGCCTTGCGTCAGCAACTGGAGCGCTTTGACCCGCTGGTGATTCTGATCCCTGACACGCTGGTGCTGCGCGCGCCGGTCCAGCTACCAGCAACAGCGGCCCAGCACATCGACCGGGTAATCGCGCACCAGCTGCCTCAACTGACTCCCTTTGCCCCTGATCAGGTCTATGTCAGCTATCAGCCGCTGCCCTGTGAGCCGGAGACACTACGGCTGGAGTTGCAGCTGGTGCCCAAAGCGCTGGTCGATACACAGCTGGCACAGTTACGCCACTGGGGCCTGAACTGCGACACCCTGCGCCCACTCAGCATGGCCCACTGCCCAGGTTACACCTTACTGCCACCACCGCCGGTCAACCGTCGTCCATTACGGCAGTTAAACCGGCTGTTGCTGGCCAGTAATCTGATCCTGCTGACCACTCTGGTCGCCCTGCCTCTGTGGCAAAAACAGCAGCAGATCAGCGTACTCGAAGCCGAACGTAATCGCTTACGGGCCAACGCTGAGGCGGTCCTTCAGACCCGTCAGCAACTGGACCAGCTCACTCAGGTACAGCAGCAGTTACAACAGCAACGCGACGAGCCCGGTCGGCATCTCCCGGCCCTGGCCAACCTGACTACACAACTGCCTGACAGTGCCTGGCTCAACCAGCTGGAATGGCAGAAGAATGGCATCACCCTGCAGGGCGAAGCGGACAATGCCTCGGCGCTGATCAGTCAGCTGGATCAGGCAACCACATTTTCCCAGGTAGAGTTTGGCACGCCGGTTACCCGCAACCCCAACAACGGCAAAGAACGCTTCAGTATCAACCTGCAGTTCAATCGTGAGGCAACCCCATGAACAGGCTATCCGCTGGTCGTCAGCAGGCATTGGCACTGGCTATTCTGGCAGCGGTGCTACTGGCCAGCTGGGGTCTGGTTATTCAGCCGCTGCGCCTGGCCTATCAGCACGCCGATAGTCAGATCAGCGATCTGCAGGATCAACTGCAGCGCTACCAGCGGATCAACCAGAGCCATAGCGCCCTGCAAGCCCAGCTGCAGCAACGTCAACAGCACTTTAATAATGCCAACGTATTGCTGCAGGGGCGCACCCAGGCACTGCTGTCTGCCAGCCTGCAGCAGCTGTTACGGGATGTGATAGCCAGCAACGGTGGCGAGCTGGTGCGTGTACAGTCAATGGACCCCTTACCCGATCAGCAGCTGACCGCTGTCCGGCTGCAGGTAAAACTGCGGGCCAACCTGGACCAGATACTCGCCAGTCTGTTACAGCTACAGCAGGGCCAGCCGCTGTTAACCCTGAGCCAGCTCAGTATTCAGGCCCGCCCGACACGCATTCTGCGCAGTACGGGTCAGCCGATCGCCTGGCCGCTGGATATCCAGTTCCAGCTCAGCGGCTACAGCCTGCGCCAGGAGGCTCCATGAAAGCCCGCCAGCGTCAGCTCAGCCTGCTCCTTGGACAACTGGGTATTTCCAGCCTGCTGATCTGGAAGCTGAGCCAGCCGCCCGTAACCGATAATCACACAACCTCAGCAGCGCTGTCAGAGACACAGATCACACAGGCATCAGCCCCGTCGGTCGATTTTCAGCGCCTGGCCATCATCACCCCGGCGCAACAGCAACACATTCTCCAGCGACCGCTATTCACAGCCAGCCGTCGACCCGTCAGCACCGTCAGCCAGCTTCAACAGCACAGCCCGGTGACCGAACTGACTGACTGGCGACTGAGCGGCATCATCACCACCGGCCAGGTGGCCGTAGCGATGTTCAAAACAGACGGTGATAGCAAAGCCCTGCAGCCCGGCATGCAGCTGGATGGCTGGACTGTCACCCAGATCAGCCGTGCCAGCGTCACCCTGCGCCAGGAGGATGAGCAAATCCAGCTGAAATTACATAACGAAGAACACGGAGGCTGAACTCATGTCGGCCATCCGCAGTCATAATCAGCCACAGTCATCAACGGGCGTCCATCATCGTCCAACGGGAGACAGAGCCATGACGCAGCAGTACAAATGGAGCGCCATCATACTGGGACACTTGCTGCTGTTATCGGCCTGCAGTCACCAGCCACCACAACAGACAGTCGAAGAACCCCACCAGCCGGTAGGCACCCTGATTCAGCAACAACGTGAACTGCGTGACCAGGCCCGCGAAGCTGCGCCCGCGGCAATCACACCGGATTCAGTAACCACCACAGCGGCCGAAACCCGTTCACGCTATGAGCTGATCAGCCCTGGCGAGGGTATGATCAGCCAGCACAATGCCAGCAAGCCCAGAGCGCTGGATCAGGGCGGCAAAATCACCCTGAACTTTAAAGACGCCGATGTCAGTGAAATCAGCCGCACCATTCTGGGTGATATTTTGCAGCGTAACTACACCATTGATGAACGGGTTAGCGGCACCTTTTCCCTGCATACCAGCCGCCCTGTTTCCAGCGAGGCCCTGATCCCAATTCTGGAGTCCATGCTAAGTGCTAACGGTGCGCTGCTGCATGACAATGGTTCGCTGATCGAAATTGTGCCGCAGTCCCAGGCTCTGCTGAGCCATAACTCTCCCCGCCTGCAACTCGATGCCAGCCGCGGCTATCAGACGCTGGTGGTACCGCTGCGTTATATCGCCGCCCCGGAGATGGCCAAAATATTAGGCCATTCAGGCCCGGAACAAAACCAGGTGGAAGTGGATGAAAAACGTAACCTGTTGCTGCTGACCGGCACCCATCACGAGTTAAGCAGCCTGCTGGATACCATTGATGTATTCGATGTGAATCAGCTCAAGGGCATGGCCATCGGTATGATCGAACTGGAAACCATCAGCACCCGTACCATGCTGACGGAACTGGATGCCATCTTCAGCGATAAAGCCAAAGGCCCGCTGGCCGGGATGGTGCGTTTTGTACCTCTGGAGCGGCTTAACAGCCTGCTGATCATCACTCCACAGCCGCAGTACCTGGAAGCCGCCAAAGGCTGGATTGAACGGCTGGACCGTAACAACAGCACTCACCATACCGCGCTGCATGTCTACAAAGTCCGCCACAGCACCGCTGACCACCTGGCCGGGTTGCTCAGCCAGCTGTTTAACCACAAGGCCGCCGCCAGTCAGAATGCCAGCGGCAGCGGCCCGCTCTCCCCCTCGCCCGAACGTATCGCTGAACGTACAACAGAGCGTGCCGATGCAATATTACTCAGCCAGGCAGGCCTCAGCCCGCTGGAGGCCAGCCTGCCGGCTAGCACTGATGTCAGCATTATTCCCGACAGCCAGAATAACGCGCTGCTGATTATGGCCTCTGATACCGATTTTCAACGGATAAAAGTTGCGCTGAGCAAACTGGATGTCCTGCCCATGCAGGTGCTGGTTGAAGCCTCTATTGTCGAGGTCACCCTCAGTGATGATCTGTTCTACGGACTGGAGTGGTTCTTTAAGAACGGTGGTAGCAGCAGTAAACGCGGGGTTGGCAAACTCGATCTGCGCGGTGCAGGCATTGCCCCTGTCTCCCCTGGCTTTTCTTACTCAGTAGTCGATTCCGCCAACGCAGTCCGGGCGGTGTTCAACACGCTGGCCTCCGATAACAAAGTCAACGTGGTGTCATCACCGTCATTGATGGTGCTGGATAACCAGACCGCTTCAATCCGGGTGGGGGACCAGGTGCCTATCCGCACCTCAGAAACCACGAATACCGGCAGCAGCGGTGCCGACCCGCTGATCACCAGCACCATTCAGTTTCGTGATACGGGGGTTATGCTGGAGGTCACACCGCAGATAAAGGATGGCGGTATGGTGGTGCTGAAAATTAACCAGGATGTCAGTGATGTGGCCCAGACCACCTCCTCTGGCATCGACTCCCCCACCATCAATCAGCGCCAGATTAACACCACCGTGGCAGTGCACAGCGGTGATACCATCGTGCTGGGCGGGCTCATTCGTGATAACCAGGATCGCGGCAACAGTGGCGTACCGGGCTTGCGAAATCTGCCTGGGCTCGGCTGGGCCTTTGGCGAAACGCGTAAAAAGCGCCGCCGGACGGAACTGGTGATACTGATCACCCCCACCACCATCACCAGCCGGGATGAAGCCCGCGAAGTCACCCGCGAATTCCGCCAGCACCTCAAGGGCCTGAAACTGCCAGCAGGCTTTAACAAACCGGAAAACAAAACCGCGAAGGGCAGCTGAGCCGAGGCGGGTTATCTCGCCTCAGGCTTCATCAACTTCAACCCGGTTACCACCGCTCAGCTTGGCAATGGACAGGTTCTCGCTGGCCCGCTTGCTCATGTCCTCGGTGGTATCGTCAGGGCCACGCAGGGATGCGGTGCCAATACTGACTTTAAAACGTATCGGGCCTGCTTTGCTCTCCACTTCCAGCCTGGAAACATGCTTAATCACTCGCCGACCCATCCCAGCGGACTGATCACGGTGGGTTTCAGGCAGCATCATCGCCAGCCGGTCATTGCCGATGCGCACCAGAAAATCAGCGCCTCGCTTCATCTTTTCCAGTTCCGAGGCCAGCGCCTGCAGCACCAGGTCTCCCCCCTCCCTGCCATAACGCTTATTAATATCACTGAAGCCATCAATATCAATCAACACTAATGAGCAGTGATACTCATAGCGAATCGCCTGAGCAACCCCCTGGTTCAGCATCGGCACCAGCGCATTGCGGTTATAAACACCCGTCAGTGGGTCACGCTGACCCTGATGGCGTTGGTGGTTTTGATGACTGATACGCGCCTCCTCGGCACACGCCTCAATCTCTTTCTCGCGGGTAATATCATGCAATGACAGAATGGCTTTGTCTGCCAGTTTGCTACAGTTCACCCGATACCAGCAGGGCCTTTTAAGCCCCAGTTTCACCAGCGTTGGTGAGCACGCTGGCGTCAAGGTAAGTTCGGTCTGCCGGGTGTCTTCACCACGACGGCTCTGTTCACAGAGGCTGGACAATAACAACGCGACCTCGTCATTAAACAGCGCCTGCAAGGTTTTGCCACGCAGCGCTGTGAGCTGCACCCAGTCACTGCCACCACCGCAGTAATTCACCCGGTCGGCACTGTCGATAATAAGAACGGTATCGGAAATTGTTTTCAGAAGGGTGGTAAGCAACTCGGCGCCGGACATCCAATGTTCTCCCGAAGACTTGCACTCAATCGAAGACGGGGCGACGAGGCCGTTGAAGGCTGATTCGCCACCACTGAAAATTAACGATCAGCTCTGCTCTCTGCACAGCTGAGACCGTGGGACGTCCACAATGTTGGCATGGCCAGTGGTGTGTCTGCAAATTAAATTGCAGACACACCAAAGGGTTACATCAATGAAGCAGGCTTTATGGCAGGCGTATTACAGCACGTACTGTTTTAATGGCGGAAAACCATTAAATTCGATCGAGCTATAACTGGTGGTGTACGCGCCGGTTGAAAACCAGTACACGCGGTCGGTCATTTCCAATGCCAGCGGCAGCTCGTATTTGTGATGCTCATACATGATGTCCATGCTGTCACAGGTCGGCCCGGCCAGAATCACCGGCCCCTGCTCGCCTTCATGGTCAGTACCGATCTGGTATTTAATCGCTTCATCCATGGTTTCGATCAGGCCGTTAAATTTACCGACATCGGTGTACACCCAGCGTTCCAGCGCGGTACTGGATTTACGGGAAATCAGCACCACTTCTGACACCAGAACCCCGGCATCCCCGACCAGTGAACGGCCCGGCTCCAGCAGGATTTCCGGCATATTGTCGCCAAAATCTTCCTGCAGGAAGCGACTGATTTCTTCACGATAAGTCACCAGCTCATTGGTCTTGTGCAGATAGCTGGCCGGGAAGCCGCCGCCCATATTGATCATTTTCAGCTGGATACCCTGCTCGTTCAGCAACCGCTCAAAGATGAATTTCACCTTGGCTATGGCGGCATCCCAGACATCAATATCCCGCTGCTGGGAGCCCACGTGGAATGAAATCCCCCAGGGCTCCAGTCCCAATTCCACCGCCAGACTGGCCAGTTCGACCGCCATCTCCGGGTTGCAGCCGAATTTACGTGACAGCGGCCAGTCGGCCCCTTCAGAGCCTTCCGTCAGAATACGGATATAGACTTTGGAACCCGGTGCATTCGCCGCGATATTACGCAGGTCTGGCTCAGAATCGGTGGCGTACATCCGCACACCCTGCTGATAGAAATATGCAATGTCGCTGGCTTTTTTGATGGTATTGCCAAAGCTCATCCGTTGCGGCTCAACACCAAAGCCCAGCACTTTATCCAGCTCATAGGTGGAGGCAATATCAAAGTTAGAGCCCAGCTCAGCCAGCAGCTGGATCACTTCACCCGCCGGGTTGGCCTTAACTGCGTAATAGATACCCGCGTAATCAAAGCTCTGCTCCAGCTCCTGGTACTTATTACGTACCACATCGAGGTCAAGAAGCAAAAACGGTGTTTCATACTGGTCAGCGGCTTTTTTGAAGCGCTGCCACTGCGCCGAACTGATGTGTTCAGGTAGCTGCATTCACGTACGCCTGAGAAAGAAGATTATGGAAAAACGGATCTATGTGTCACGACTGTGACCGAATTTCGCGAAGTATAGAGCAAAAAAAACACCGCGCAACTGTTTGCCGAACCCTTGTTCGGCAAACAGTTGCGCAGTGCTCTGTAACCCCCATGGTTAGTGGGGAAACGAGGTTATTCAGCGTCCATAATCAGGGCCGATGCAGGGCACCGGCAGGGCCTGACCAACAGCGTCAGTCCATCCGTTGCAACCACCTCAACCTTTACCCCTCCGGCCAGCTGCTGCTCGGCTCGCACGTCCCAGACCGCGTCATCCAGCCTGGCGTGACCTGAGCCTGCATGAAGATCAGATTCCAGCCGCAAACGCCGCCCCACCAGGGCCCGGGCTTTATCGACTAGCGTGCAGCGCTGAGGGGAGCCAGCGAGCCGCTGAGACAGACAAAACCAGGCCACAAGGCCAAGGGAAATAAGGGTGAAAAGACTGAATAAAGGTAGCTGCCAACCGTTCATTAGGCCTGTCTCTTTCAAACATTATCAGGCCTGTTCAGTACAACTGAAAATCAGGCCTGGCAGTTTGATCCAAAGGTCTCAGATATCAGCACTAAAACAGCTTTATTAAAGCGCTTCAGACTGATCCCGGCTGCTTCCCTGACGGTCGATTCTGTTTGAATCGGAGCAACCTCAGACACATTTATACAGCGTCTCACCTGGCAATTTCAAGCCACAAACTGCACAAAAATTGATCTGCCTTAGGCCACCCTTAGTCGTAGTAAGCCAAGTGCTTGAATCAGCTCTGTAAAATAGTCAGCGGCAAACCCAGTAACGCATCACCCGTACCAGCGAAATACCAGATCACCCCAACCAGCCCCAGCGTCACCGCCACATACCACAGCGCTGCCACCACCTGACCGTAACGCTGTAACGGTAACAGGCGGCTTTGATGGCGATAGCGCCATTCAAAAAAGATCTCCACGCTGCCGATCAACAGCAGAAAACCCAGCAACGCCAGGCCAAAGTAATAACTGAGGAAAATGCCACCCGCCGCCGCAATACCGCACAGCGCCAGGCCCAGCCAGGAGTGCATGGAAAAACTGATACTTTTAAGGATATGGCCGCCGTCCAGCGGCAGGATAGGCAACATATTAAACAGATTAAGCAGCGCGTTGAGCGACGCCAGCGCAGCAAAAACAGGCTCATCGGTTAGCAGCCAGCCCAGCAGGCAGACTAATGAAATACCCAGCCCATAGGTTGGCCCCATAATGGCAATGACAACATCCTGCCAGCGGGTATTAACCCGGTTTTCACCCAGCGCCAGACCACCGACAAACGGAATCAGATAAATACCTTTGGTTTTCATCCCAAACGACTTCATCGCCCGGATATGACCATACTCATGCACCACCAGGCAGGCGATCAGTGCCAGCGCGAAGGGTAATGAAAACAACCAGGCGTAGGCAGCCACGCTGGCACCGGCCAGCACCACTTTGATGATTTTGGCGCTTTTCAGCAGTTTCAGCCCCAACAGGCCCATGCCGATCAGGCTGAACTGTTTTTTCATCGGCTGTACCACCGACGGCACCGACTGCTCCATCGCCTGGCTATCCTGCTGACCTTCGCCCGCCAGCTCACCGTTGACGGTCATTGCGTAGTCCAGCGCAAACGGCTGCCATTGCAGGGTCAACCGCAAACAGCACTGCAACGGCTGATCATCTGCGCGCAGCTCAAAGTGGTGTTCAATGGCATCATCAGCCAGGCCCTCTTTACTGGCCTGAGCATCGCGGAACGACACCAGCTGGTTATCCCAGTACAGTTGCTGCCAGCCAGCCATGTTTCCTTCCAGCCGTAGCGGACGCCCCAGCAATTGCGCATTCAGTAATTCCAACTGACACCTCTGATTGTATTTGCATAATCAGAGCGCATTCTACCGGTTCGGCCCGCAGGATGCAGGCCGTGTGACAGGCTAATCTGACCGAGTAATCAAATAAGACTGCCGATGGCACCACACATCAGATTAATAAAAATAACAGAGAACAGCGCCACCCCCACCTTCACTTCAGGTGCCCAAAAACTGCTGCTGGAAGTGTTACTGGAACTAGAACTAAGAACACTGCGCTGGGCGCGATACTTACGGCGTGATTGTCGACTCATCATCATTTGGCAGATAAAACTGCCCCTCCCCCATCAGCACTGCACTGCCTGCCACGGTGACCCGGGTAAGCGCTCCTGCCGCAATACTGAAACACAGGCTAATCTGACTGGGCCGCCCCATCTCCACCCCCTGGGTGATCTCGACCGCATAGTCTCCCTCGGACAGTGACTGGGCCAGTACGCCGGCTAATGCCGCTGCAGCGCTACCGGTTGCCGGGTCTTCAGCAATACCGACAGCGATACCAAACATACGCGCGAAAATCTGCTCACCTTCGCGACAGAACAGGTAAAGACTGGCATTGGGATCATCACCGATCACCTGCTGCCAGCGTGCACTGTCCGCAGCTGCCTGCGCCAGCGCCTCCCGTCCGGTTAACTCAATCACATGGAAAGGTAGACCACAGCTGGAGTGCTGAGTTTCACCCACAATATCGGTCAAATTCAGTGATATAACCGCCGCAATATCCGCCAGTGAAAACGGTGATAAGGACACCTGGGGTAACTGCGCCACCGCAAACTCCGCTACCGGACCACTGTCCAGCAGCTGTACCTTAACCGGCACCGGCCCCACATTTTCCAGTAATTGCCAGTCACTGCACCGCTGGTCCGTCTGTTGCGAAGCCAGCGCAATCGCCGTACCAATGGTGGGGTGGCCAGCAAAGTCCACTTCACAGGCCGGAGTGAAAATCCGTACCCGTGGCATCCGTTCTGCCTCGCCCGCACTGACAAAGGTGGTTTCTGCCAGGTTCAGCTCTTTGGCCAGCTGCTGCATCTGTGCTGTTGTCAGCCCTTCTGCCTGGGAAAACACCGCCAGCTGATTGCCACCAAACGGCTGGCGGGTAAATACATCCAGTAACTGATATTTCAGGGTACGCATTCTCTCTACTCCACTGTGTATTGTTATTCTTTCCAGAACGGCTTGCGCCCTTCTGCTTCCGCATCGCAGCGGCTCAGGCCCAGATCACCTAGCGCCTGGCAGTCCATGCCCAGCAACATCCGGCGGCTCCGATAACAACGATAATAGGCCCGTAAGCGGCCATACAGCCGATTCAGATAGTTCATAGCATCACTTCCCTGTCAGCGTTTCATTGCCTTGCAGTGTAGGGAAAAAACTGAAACCATTACAGATTCAAAGACACATAACATACACCAGCACAGAAACTACCCATCTGATCTGTCAGGATCATCCAGGACGGATCTGTACTGGTGGCATCGCCTGTAAGGATACCGATTGCATGAAACTGTATGAACGATTAGCAGACACCCTGGGCGAGCGTATTGAACAGGGCTATTTTCAGACCGGTGACAAGCTCCCCTCAATCCGCACCCTGAGTCAGGAGCACGGTGTCAGCATCTCCACGGTGCAGGAAGCCTACCGCCTGCTGGAAGATCGCGGTCTGGCCGATGCCCGGCCCAAGTCCGGCTATTACGTCAGCCCACAAAACCGGACCCCGGAGCTGCCCTCGGTTGGCAAAGTGATTCAGCAACCCCTGCAGGTATCCAAGTGGGCCCATGTATTACACATGTTCAACAGTACCAACTCCGAGCTGGTCACCTGGCTTAGCGTCGCCTTGCCGAACCTCGAGTCCAGCACCCTGAAACCATTGCAGAGCACCATGACAGATCTGTGCCGTCGGGTAGGCCTGCGCGGGCTGGCCTATGACCGCCTTAACGGTGCGGAAGAACTGCGCCACCAGCTGGCCCGTGTTTCCGTGGACTCCGGCTGCCAGCTGTCCCCGGACGAAATCATTATTACCACCGGCTGCCAGGAGGCACTGTCGATTAGCCTGCGCACCATTGCCCAGCCAGGAGAAATCATTGTAATGGAATCACCGGGCTTTTTTGGCTCCCTGCAGGCGATCGAAGCCAGCGGTCTGAAAGCACTGGAGATCCCCTGCCACCCGGAAACCGGGATGAGTATGGAAGCGCTGGAGCTGGCGCTGGAGCAGTGGCCGGTCAAAGCGATTCTGACCACTCCCACCTTCAACAACCCGGTGGGCCACACCATGCCCGACAGCCATAAACAGCGGATGCTGGCGCTGGCCACCCAGTATGATATTCCGATTATTGAAGACGACATCTACGGTGATCTGTCCTACAGCTACCCTCGGCCCCGGACGATCAAATCATGGGATACCGAAGGCCGGGTGATTCTGTGTTCTTCTGCCTCCAAAACCATGGCACCAGGGTTACGGGTGGGCTGGGTGGCACCCGGGCGCTATCTGCAGAAAATCATGCACATGAAATACATTACCAGCATGTCCAGTACCACCATGCCGCAGCTGGCGGTGGCGGAGTTTATCGCCCAGGGCGGCTATGAACGCCACCTGCGTAAAGTCCGCGCTCAGTACAAACAGAACCGCGACCGGATGCTGGAATGGGTCGCCCGTTATCTGCCGGAAGGCACCCGCGCCAGCAAACCACAGGGGGGCTTTGTGCTCTGGGTCGAGCTGGATGAGCGTATTGATGCTAACGAACTGAACGATCACTGCCAGGCACGAGGGGTCAGCATTGCCCCTGGCAACCTGTTCAGCGCCAGTGATAAATACCGTAACTTTATCCGTATCAACTTCGCCATGACCACCGACGAGGGAGTCGAGAACGCCATGCGCATTGTCGGTGAAGAAGTCGATAAAATGCTGGCGTAAAAAAACCGGCGACCGTTCCCGGTCGCCGGTTCTTTATCCGCGAGTTACAACCCGCGGGCTTCAGGCCAGCCGGTCATCAGCCACTTTGTAGTTCGGGTCTTCCATCCGGTTCACTTCCACCAGATCACCGGCTTTATCCAGCAGATCACGACATTCCTGGCTCAGGTGGCGAATGTGCAGTTCTTTACCCGCTTTGAGGTAACGTTCAGCCAGACCATCAATTGCTTCCAGACCGGAGTGGTCCATCACGCGACAGTTAGCGAAGTCGATGATCACCACATCCGGGTCTTTAGACGGGCTAAAGTGATCGCGAAAATTCTGCACCGAGCTGAAAAACAGTGGCCCATTAGGCAGATAGATTTTGACACCTTCGTCTTCCATCTCTTCCACAACCATCTGCTTGGCGTGCTTCCAGGCAAACACCAGCGCGGAGATAATCACCCCCACCACCACGGCAATCGCCAGATCCTGCCATACGGTTACACCGGTCACGGCTACCACCACCAGCAGGTCAGATTTTGGAACCTTACCCCACAAACGCAGGCTCGCCCATTCAAACGTGCCGATCACCACAATGAACATCACGCCGACCAGCGCCGCCACCGGAATAATCTCAATCAGGCTGGAACCAAACAGGATAAACGCCAGCAAGAACAGCGCAGCCGAGATGCCCGACGCACGGCCAAAACCACCGGAGTTGATGTTGATCATGCTCTGACCGATCATCGCACAGCCACCCATGCCACCAAAGAAGCCGGTGGCCACGTTAGCAACACCCTGGCCCACACATTCTTTATTACTGCGACCACGGGTCTCGGTAATTTCGTCGATCAGGGTCAGGGTCAGCAGGGATTCGATCAGGCCAATGGCGGCCAGAATCAGTGCATACGGCACAATGATTTTCAGCGTTTCCAGGCTCAGATCAACCATCGGGATATGGAACTGCGGCAGGCCACCAGCAATCGTTGCCATCGGGTCACCGGTCATATCACGCAGTACGTCCTGCACCGTGCGGGCATCCAGATCCAGCCCGATCACCAGCAAGGTAACACTGAGGATCGCCACCAGCGTGGAAGGCACCGCCTTGGTCAGTTTGGGCAGGTAATGAATAATCGCCATGGTCAGCACGATCAGGCCCACCATCATGCCCATATCAGAGCCCTGCAACCACTGCAGATCACCGTTCTCATCGGAGAACTGGAACTGTTTGAACTGCGCCAGACCAATCACAATGGCCAGACCATTCACAAAACCCAGCATCACCGGATGCGGCACCATACGGATAAATTTACCCATACGGAACACCCCGGCGGCAATCTGGAAGACCCCCATCAGCACCACCGTGGCAAACAGATATTCCACCCCGTGCTGGGCCACCAGCGAGACCATCACCACCGCCAGAGCGCCAGTTGCACCGGAGATCATCCCCGGACGACCGCCAATGGCCGCTGTAATCAGGCCAACCATAAAGGCGGCATAAAGACCTACCAGCGGTTCAACGCCAGCGACAAATGCAAACGCAACGGCTTCCGGTACCAGCGCCAGGGCGACAGTAAGACCAGACAGCAGATCCGCTTTCATGCTTTGAGTACGGGAAATAAGCAGCTGAAACATCAACTTCCTCAATGTGTCGATTCTCAACCCCGGCACTTGGCACCGCGGTCTCGACCTAAAAAATAAAGAACCTCTGAACAAACTCTGAGCGGCCATTTACAGACAGTATGAGTGTACAAAACTTGTTCAGAGGTTCCCCAAAAAAGCGCGCAATTATAGCAGAGAAGCAAGCGGACAGTCTGTCGGGCTTTGTCGATCGTAGTGAGGAAATATCCGGTTTGAGGCCGTTTTCGCGTTATTTTGAGGTGAGTAGCGAGCGATTTAACAATAAGTAACACGAAGAGTAACCAGGCCCGGGCTTTACGCAGCAGATCAATACTAAACCCCAGCGTTCAGAACAGGGCTAACTGTACCTGTGGCTGCACCGGTTGTTCAGACAAGCGGTAACCCAGCCCCAGTAAACGCACCGGCTTACCACCCCGCCCCCAGGCCTCGGCCAGCAGCTGGCGGAAGTGTTCAAGCCCTCCCTGCGTCAGTGCCTTCTCGGCGGTGGTCTGGCTGAAATCGCCAAACTTGACCTTCACCACCACCCCGGCGATTGCCCGGCGATCTTTCAGGCCCTGATAGCGGGCCTGCAACTCCTGCATCAGTAAAGGTAGCTGCGCTTCACAGCGGCTCAGGTCTGGCAGATCCTGAGCATAGGTGTGTTCAACACTGACCGATTTGCGGGTGCGGGAGGTTTTCACCGACCGCTCATCCAGCCCCCGGCACACATCGTAAAGTCGGCTGCCAAAGCGACCAAACTGCTCAATCAGCTGCGCCAGGGTAAATCGACGCAGATCATCACAGCTTTCGACGCCCAGCTTATGCAACCGGGCGGCCGTTTTTTCACCGACGCCGGGGATCTTTTTCACCGCCAGCTGGCGGACAAAGCTGTCCACCTGGCCGGGCTGAACCACAAACAGGCCATCAGGCTTATTCCAGTCACTGGCGACTTTGGCGATAAACTTGTTAGAGGCGACCCCCGCCGAAATGGTAATGCCAGTCTGGGCGACCACCTTTGCCCGAATTTCCTCGGCAATCAGGGTCGCGCTGCCGCTGCAATGCTCAGAGCCGGTAACATCCAGGTAGGCTTCGTCCAGGGAGAGAGGTTCGATCAGGTCAGTGTATTCACGGTAGATCGCCATAATCTGTTTGGATACCTGGCGATATTTTTCCATATTGCCTGACACTACAACCAGATCAGGGCACAACCGTAACGCCCGCGCTGTCGACATGGCCGAGCGCACCCCAAATTCCCGTGCGGCGTAATTACAGGTGGCGATGACACCACGACGGTCAGCACTGCCACCCACCGCCAGCGGTACATTCCTGAGTTGAGGGTTATCGCGCATCTCAACCGCAGCAAAGAAACAGTCGCAATCACAATGCACGATTTTACGAGACACCTGCGTCACCGTTTCCAGTGCTGCGACACTGACTTCACCTGAAGCCTGTGCCGAGTTCATTTTCTGAGCCATACCAACCACCAGCGCCACGTTCAACTAGCTGTTCATTTATACAGTAGTTGTAATTATTGGCGATTTAACGACCAGGCACAAGCTCTGTTCAGTCGAGTACTGCCTCTGGAAGCAGCAGCTCAGCAATATCGCGGGGGTTTTCCAGCAGGTGCTCAAAATCACTGGCCGGTATCGGTCGGCTGAACAGATAGCCCTGCATCATGCAGCAGCGGGCGTCACGCAGCATATGGTACTGCGCAGCGGTTTCTACCCCTTCAGCGATAATTGATAGCCCCATACTGTGGGCCATCGCAATCACCGAGCGCACCAGGGTTTCATCTTCTTTATCTTCCAGCAGCTCACGAACAAAACTGCGGTCAATTTTCAGGGTATTAAACGGATATTTACGCAGGTAGCTGATCGACGAGTAGCCGGTACCAAAGTCATCAATCGACAACGAGATACCGGCAGCGGCCAGATCATGGATCTGACGATCGATGGTCGGCCAGTTCTGCATCAACAGGCCTTCGGTGACTTCCAGTTCAATGGCACTGCCAGGTACATTGTAGTAATCCAGCCGGGACAACAGAAACGACGCCAGCTCACCACGCTGAAACTGACGGGGAGACACATTGATCGCACAACGAAACTCTGGTTTAACCAGGTTACGCCATTCCCGGTACTGGCTCAGCACCTGATCAATGACCCATTCACCCAGTTCATCGATCAGTCCCAGATCTTCGGCCAGTGGAATAAACTGATCCGGCGGCACATGGCCCAGCTCCGGTGAATACCAGCGCATCAGCGCTTCAGCCCCAACCATCTCACCCGTGCTGAATGAGATCACCGGCTGATACACCACCGTCATCTGCTGACGTACCAGCGCCTGCTGCAGCTGACTTTCCAGCTTCAGCCGGAGCCGGGCCTGTTCATTCATCTGTGGAGTAAAGAAGTAATAGCCGTTACGGCCCTGATCTTTAGCGCTATACATTGCCGCATCGGCATGGCTAAGCAGGGTTTCCGGATCGTCTCCATCCTGTGGATACACCGCGACACCCACCGACGCCGTCACCGTCAGCTGATGTTCACCCACCAGCACCGGTACGTTGAAAGCTCGCAATACTTTCTCGGCGACTTTTTCGATCGAGATAAGATCCTGCTGATCATCCAGCAACACGACAAATTCATCACCGCCGAAGCGGGCGACTGTATCACCCGCCGTTACCACCTGCTTCAGCCGTTCTGCGGCGCGCACCAGTAACTTGTCACCACTGCTGTGGCCAAAGGTGTCATTGATACGTTTGAACTGATCAAGATCGACAAACATCACCGCCGCAAAACTATTATTCTGCCGGGCAACATTGATAGCACAGCTCAGCCGGTCCATCGCCAGCACCCGGTTAGGCAGGTGGGTAACCGGGTCATAACTGGCCTGCCAGGCCAGCTGGGCCTCCTGGTCTTTCAGGCGGGTGATATCTTCATTGATCGAAACAAAATGAGTCACCTCGCCATCTGGAGAACGAATCGGTGCCAAACTTGCCAGTTCCCAGAACATTGAACCATCTTTGCGCCGGTTCAACAGTTCACCGCGCCATGGCTGACCCGAGGTGATCGTTTGCCACATCCCCTCGTACACCGCTGGCGGGGTTTTGCCGGAACGCAAAACACGCGGCGTTTCACCCACCAGGTCTCTGAGCTTATACCCACTGGTGGTTTCAAACGCCGGATTAACGTACTCAATTTTACCCGCCACATCGGTAATCAGAATGGACGATGGGCTCTGCTCAACGATGATCGATAACTGCGTCAGGCGCAGTTCAGTGGCGATTTTATCGGTTACATCGGTCAGGAAACCGATAAAGCCCTGAGTGTTACCCTCTTCATCCAGCATATAGTTGAGGGTGACATCCAGCTCACGAAAGGTGCCATCAGGACGCTTACCCACTCGATGGTATTGCGTCACACGGGGTGATTTATCCAGCAGGCCGTTAAACAGCGTGCAGGTCTGTTGCCACTGATCATCGGGCAGCACAACGGCCAAAGAGCGCCCTTGCAGTTCACCTTGCTGGTAACCGTAGATTTTTTCTGCCACATGGTTGATGTAGACAAAATTAAGATCACGATCCAGGTAGGTAATGCCGTAAGGGCAGGCAGAGATAAGCCGTCGCTGCATCTGTTCAGATTCAAAGGCCTGACGCTGACTGTGGGTCAGTTCAGTAATATCCTGACTGACCCCGAAAATCTTACTGACCCGACCATCGGCCATAACCGGCTCACAGCCGGAACGAATCCAGCGCACTTCACCATCGGGTAACAAGATGCGGTGATGGAAGTTATAGGGCTTACCACTGGTCTCGCCCGCTGCTATCTGTGCCTGCACCCGAACACGATCATCCGGATGTATACGCTGTAGCGTCAGACTACGGGGAACTTCACAATTGAATTCATCCAGGTGATAGATCGTGCTCATCTGTTCTGAGATCACCACACTCTGGTGGGTAGCATCCACCACCCAGCTGCCCATATTGGCGAGTCGCTCAGCCGCATGCAGCCCCAGCTGGCTGACTTCGAGCTGTTTCTCCGCCTGTTGCCGTTGCAAATCACTCTCCACCCGGCTGGCGACAAACTGCAGCATGGAGATCAGCGTACTGGACATCTCCATCGGCTGGCACGACATCAGGGCGATCACTCCCATCGGCCGGCCATCACTGTCACACAACGGGAAGCCAAGATAACTTTCAATCTGCTGTTCACGTAAAAACTGATCCGCCGGAAAGCGCTGGCTGACGGTGCTGGCATAATGGATTGGCCGCCGACTGCTTAAAACTCGCTCACAGGGAGTGCCAACCAGTGAATAACAGATATCTCGCTTATAGCTGCCCTGAATATAACCAGACAGCCCCTGCAACATCGGTTCAGCGCTACTGTCCACCTCCGCAATCAGTGCCCCATCCAGGTTCAGCGTGGTGCACAGAGTACGGGTCAGGCGGTCAAAAAACGCCCGACCACGGGCACTGGAAGCGGTTGCAATGACCTGTCCCAGCGCCTGTTCCATACGATGCTGTTCGGTATTGTCGGTAAAAATAAGCCAGCAGATATCGGCCAGGTCAGGGCTGTTAAAACGGTTGAGGTGAACACTGCAATGACGGATCTGGCCCTGGCCATCAGTCAGCGTCAGGGTCTGACGTACCTCAGTGGGCGTCGGGGCCTGGGGCGTCAGCAACCGCTGTAATGCCTGATCATCAATCTGACAGCGAGACTCCCAGTCTGCCAGTGCACAGGGTGAACTCAGGCCAAGGTCGGTCAAGGTCAGCCAGCCCTGGCTGACGGCCAACACCTGGCGCTGCTGACACACAACAATCGGCGTGCTGGCCTGGGCCAGTAGCGCAGCCATCGCCTGCAACTGGGTATTCTCTGAGAAAGTCTCCGGGGTCACGGCTATCACTCCCTAATCTGCCATCAAGTGCTAATACTACAAGACGTCGTCTATAGCCGTCACCGGCTTATTCTTCTACTACACGACCTTCAACGCCCCGACAGGCCTGCGCTCGCAATTTTATGGGCTCAGGCTCAGTTCTCACGACTTGAAATCACGATTTCATGCATTTCCAGCTGGCCCTTCTGGCTGAAGGCCTCTTTTGCCATCGGGTTGGCATGCGACAGCCGAAAATCATCACTGCCCACCCAGCCATCAAACGCCGCTTTATCCTGCCAGTGAGTCTGCACGACCCAGGGAGCACCCTCTTTGGCTGGTTTTAACACAGCCATCGAGACAAACCCCGGTTGTTTATCAATCTGTCCGGCCCGGTGGGCAAAACGCTGTTCAAACTCTTCTGCATAACTATCGACCAGATAAATCCGGTTAGACACGACCCACATCGACCTTCTCCTCTTTGTCACCAGACCGTCACTACGCCGTCAGTAACCGGTCATAAAACACTCATACATTGAGTGCCTATCCAACGTTTAAATAGAACACAGCTGTATTTGAAATCAAATAGTTAGTTAGAGCAACCACGCTTTTAGCTACATGGGGAACTCAGGCGATGAACGAGATCAGCGTAGAACAGGTGCTGACCCATAAATATCCAGCTTTTTCCAGCAAGCCTGCACCGCTGCGCAACTCCACGCTCTTCCTGTTACGACGGCTGATCCGTGAGCAGGAGATCAACCGCTTCCTGGATACCCACAGCCACCGCAGCGGCTTTGAATTTGTTGATCAGGTGCTGGACTATTTTGACTTCAGCTACAGCATGAGCAATCGCGACCGGATGAATATTCCCTCCACCGGCCGGGTGCTGATTGTCGCCAATCACCCGCTGGGGGCACTGGACGGGCTGGCGCTGCTTAAACTGATTGGTGACATCCGCCGTGATGTCAAAATCATCGCCAACGATATGCTGATGCACTTTGAGCCCCTGAGCGGGCTGATTCTGCCGGTCGATAATATGGGCAAGCGCACCCGTAAACGGGATATTTCCCGCATTGTGGACAGCCTGCAAAATGAAGAAGCGGTGATTGTATTTCCGGCTGGCGAAGTGTCCCGTGCCAGCCTCACCGGCATCAAGGATGGTAAGTGGAACAGCGGCTTTATCCATTTTGCCCGCAAAGCTAACGCGCCGGTTTTGCCCGTTTTTATGGGTGGCAAAAACAGCTCTCTGTTTTATGGCGTCTCCTGCCTGAACCGCAACCTGGCCACCCTGCTGCTGGCACGGGAGATGTTTAACCAGCAAGCCACCATTCTGCCGGTACGGGTGGGTGAACCCATTCCGTTCAGCCAGCTCGACAGCCTGCCGGTGTCCAATCAGGAAAAAGCCAGACTACTGAAGAAACACCTGTACCGAATCGCCCGTAATGGCCGTCCACTGTTTATCACCGAACGCACCATCACCCACCCACAGGATCGTCAGGCGCTGAAACAGGAGCTACGCGATTCCCAGCTGCTGGGGGAAACCAGCGATGGCAAAAAGATCTACCTGTTTGACTACCAGCCCGACTCGGCGGTGATGCAGGAAGTGGGACGACTGCGCGAAATGTCATTCCGCTGCGTTGGCGAAGGCACCGGTAAGAAGCATGATCTGGACAGCTACGACCCGTATTACCGCCATCTGATTCTGTGGGATGATGAACAACTGGAAATTGCCGGGGCCTATCGAATTGGCGAAGCTGCCAGGCTTTATGGCGACCCGGACAGCCCGCTCTACAGCAGCACCCTGTTCCGTTACAACCCATCGATGACACGCTACCTGGAACAGGGCATTGAACTGGGGCGCAGCTTTGTTCAGCCCCGCTACTGGGGTAAACGCAGCCTGGATTACCTCTGGTTCGGCATTGGTGCCTACCTGCGTCAGCACCCGGAAATCCGCTATATGTTCGGTCCGGTCAGCCTGTCCAACACCTACCCAGGGCGGGCCAAGGATTTACTGGTATGGTTCTACCGCCACTATTTTTCTGACGCCGAACAGCTGGCCCGCGCGTTCTCGCCCTACACCCTGGATACCGACAGCGAACAGAACATCGAAGCACTGTTCTGTGGTGCGGATTACCGGGACAACTTCCGTATTCTCAAAGAACAGCTGGAGTTTCTCGGTGTCAGCGTCCCCACGCTCTATAAACAGTACAGCGAAGTCTGCGAACCTGGCGGGGTGCGCTTTGTTGATTTCGGCGTTGATGCCAGCTTCAACTACTGTGTTGATGGCCTGGTGCTGGTCGATATGAACTTCCTGAAAGAAAAGAAGCGCAAACGCTATATGACAGAACCGCGCGCCAACCGTTAAACAGCCGGATGGTATCGGCTCAGGTCATAATGCGCTTGGGGAAAACGCATACTCAGGCGCTCCTTATTTTTCCCCAGCCGTTTACGGCTCAGCTCAATTGGCCCGACTGCCCCGATCGAGGGCAGGTGGGTGCCGCCACAGGGCATTACACAGTCACCGGCCTGCCAGTACCAGGCCTCATCATGTGTTTCTAGTGGAAACAGCGTTACGGCCAGGTCCTGCGCCACCAGCTCGGCGCAGCGCTGCTCAAAGGCAGCCACCTCCGCCAGCTCAATCCGCTCATCCACCAGAAAATCAAACCGCGCAGCACCCTGACGAATAGAGCATCCAATCAGCCCCTGAACCAGTGCTGGCCGTAGCTGTTCCAGTGCCATAAACACCACATGGGACGCCGTGTGACTCAGGCTCAGCTGCTCACGACGCTCAACATCAATACACACTTCGACGTCATCGCCCGGCTGCAAACCCGCCAGTCCGGCAACCTCGTCTTCAGCAATAATATGCAACACCCGCGTACCCACATTAATCGCCGGAAACGCTTCATGAAACAGTGGAAAGCCGCCACGTTTCTGCACATCCTCAAACCGAACCTGCTGGTCTGCCCAGACAATAACCCCCTGATCCGCCACCTGACCGCCGCCTTCGGGGTAAGCAATGGTGCGATCCAGCACCAGCGTGCGTTTTTCCGGCAACCATTCAACGACTCGTGCAGATAACCGGCTGGCCTGCATATCCTGGTAATAATATTTTTCCGTTTTCATGGTCCGTTACTCTGCACAATTCTAATAACGGTCACCCTACGCCAGCCCAGGCCCGACTGTCAGTAGCGTACCCCTGCCTGGGGTGACAATCTGCCGGTAAACCAGGACAATCAGCCCACTGCTCCAGCAACAAGGACCTGGCATGCACTGGTATCAGACGCTCGATTTCGCGCAAGGCCCGCTTTATCAGGTGATCGCCCAGGCGATCGCCCGCGCCGTACGCACCGGCGAACTGCAAGCCGAGCAACGGCTACCCGCCCAGCGCACGCTGGCAAAAGAGATCGGCTGCACCCTGGGAACCATCTCCCGCGCCTATCAGCTGACCAACGAAATGGGACTGACCCGCTCCACCACCGGCAGTGGTAGCTATATCTGCGCCCAGCACCCGTTCGGCTTCGCTATCCCCGATGCCCAGGGCCCGGCGCTGATTAATATGTCGATCAACACCCCACTACTACAATCCCGCGCTGAGCTGATGGGCGATGCCCTTGCCGCACTGGCACAACGACTGAGCTTTGACCCGGCCCTGATGGACTACCAGGTCGACCAGGGTGCCCTGCGCCAACGTCAGGTGTTATGCGACTGGTATCGCACTGCAGGGCTGGACTGCCAGCCAGAACAGCTGTGTATTACTGCCGGTGCCCAGCATGGACTGGCATTGGTGCTCAGCACCTTTACCCGGCCCGGCGATGCCATCCTCGCCGAGGCGGTCAGCTACCCCGGCCTGCGGCCACTGGCTGAACGCTTTGGCCTGACCCTGCACCCACTGCCCATCGACCAGCAGGGGCTGATTCCCGAGGCGCTGGATGAACAGTGTCGCCGCCATATGCCCCGGTTACTGTTCTGCAACCCCCGTTTTCATAATCCAACCAGCAGCTGGATGAGCGAGCGCCGTAAACAACAGCTGGCCACACTGGCCCGTCAGCACCAGCTATTGGTGGTCGAAGACGATATTCTGGCCCATTTCGGCCCCACCAGCGTCCCGCTCTACAACCTATACCCGGAACAGACCATCTACCTGTCCAGCCTGTCAAAATCACTGGCACCGGGGCTGCGTATCGGCCTGCTGGTCGCCAGCCCGACGCTGATGGCCAGCCTCAGCCAGACCCTGCGCCAGGATATCTGGATGGCTTCACCGATGATGGCTGAGCTGGCCGTGCGCTGTATTGAGTCCGGCTACAGTCGCCAGTTACAAGCCTCCGATCAGCTCGAACTGAGCCAGCGGGCCGCCTTACTCAGGCCGCTGATCACAGCTAACAGCCCCGGAGGCAGCGTTCAGTATCAGCCCGGTTCACCCCATGGCTGGCTACACCTGCCCGCCCAGCTGGATGCACTGCAATTTGTAGAACAGCTGCAGCACAAGGGCGTATTGCTCAAGCCTGCCAGTGATTTCACCCTGGCTGGCGTCCAGCCGATAAACGCGGTCAGATTCAGCCTCAGCGCCCCGCTGACCCGCGACCAGCTTCACCAGGGCCTGCAATTGATCCAGCAACAGCTCTGCAGCCCCCGGCCACCAGCCACCAGCCACCAGCCACCAGCGGCTATAGTGTAATCAGTGATTAATGAGGACCGTCGTTATGGCCAATGATCGTTACCCCAGTGAACAGCCTCGCTCCAGCCGACAGGAGATAGATGCCTTCCTCAAGCAGGTTAACAAAGCGCCCGCCGTGCTGGGGGCCGGTACCCAGGGGCGACTGATTTTTGCCCTGGACGCCACCCTCAGCCGCCAGCCGACCTGGGACCAGGCCAGTCACATTCAGAGCGAGATGTTCACCGCCACCCGCGACATTGGCGGCCTGCAGATCCAGCTCTGCTATTACCGGGGCTTTGGTGAATTTGAAACCACCCCCTGGCTGCGCAACACCACCAGCCTGCTGAACGAAATGAACAACGTCAGCTGTCGAGCCGGGCGTACTCAGATTGAGCGGCTGTTGCAACATGCCTGCCGGGAAACCCGGCGGGACAAGGTGCAGGCGGTGGTCTTTATCGGCGACTGTGTCGAAGAAACTGTGGATCAGCTATTCGCCTCGGCCGGTGAGCTGGCCATGCTCGGCACCCCGGTGTTTATGTTTCAGGAGGGTAATGAGCTGGTGACCAAACGCACATTCAAACATATTGCCGAATTAACCGGCGGTGCCTGGTGCCATTTCGACAGCAGCAGCGCCCAGCTGCTCAAAGACCTGCTGGCTGCTGTGGCAGTGTTTGCCAGCGGCGGTCGCAGGGCACTGGAAGATTTCGCCCAGCGTAAACAGGGTGAAGTACTCAAACTGGTCCATCAGCTCAAATAGCATTCCTGACAGGAATGGAACTCAGCCATGATTTGCGTTTGAGGCAGGGTATCAACCTCCCTACACTGGCGGTTCAGCCCAACACCTGAAGTTATCGCGTTAGATCTCAGCGTCTACCTCTACGTTCTGTTTGCCGCCGGTGCCCAGATTATTAATGCTGTCACTGTTCAGCCAGCGCGAACAGGCCGGTATCCTGCTGATTACCCTGTCAGTATTCTGCATACTTCAGCCATACTGAAATTCATAGTGTTAGTGAGGAGCGTTACCTGTGCATCCATTTGGTCTGATTCTACTTGGGACGGTTACCCTGCTGGGCATGCTCTGGCTGCGTTCAAAACCGGCACCACAGCGTCGTAAAGCTCTACTCAGATTGGTAGTTACACTGGCCGTACTGGGTGTGATATACCTTGCACTCACCGGCCGATTACACTGGCTCGGTGCGCTGATCGCAGTGGCCTTTCCTTTCGCTCGCCGACTGTTACCGCTGCTACGGTTTTTACCCTTCCTGGGCCGCCTTTTCAAACACGCCCGCAGCCAGCCAGGCAACCATCGCAGCAACGGTAACCAGTCCACCATCGAAACCCGCCTGCTGAATATGACCCTGGATCACGACAGCGGGGTGATGCATGGCACGATCCTGCAAGGCCCACTGACCGGCCAGGCACTGGGCGATTTAACCGAACAGCAATTCCTCGATCTGCTGGAATATTGTCGACAACAGGATGACGAATCCGGTCGGGTGCTGGAGGCGTATCTGGACAAACGGTTTGGCGACAGCTGGCGTACAGATGACCCTGGCGAGACTCAACACAGTAACGACGGGGCATCCAGTCACAGTGGCACCCTCAGCGACAAAGATGCCTGGGCCATACTGGGGCTAACACCCGGCGCATCGGAGCAGGATATTATCCAGGCACATCGTAGACTGATGCAGAAAGTTCATCCTGACCGGGGCGGCAGCCATTACCTGGCCGCGCGGATAAACGAAGCAAAAGATCGGCTGCTAAAATAACAAACCGACCGCTCAGCAGAAGACCGACCGGATAGTCCGCAAAAAAAATCCAGTCTTTCGCCTTATTGACTCAGGGTCATTTCATGAATTGCTTGAAAAAACCTTCAAAAATACGTCGGAAGGATGAGTTCAGCGTATTGCTACGCAGCAAAGGAAGGCCGATAATTAGCGCCAAGATCAAGGAGGTAATACACTATGGCACGTCCCGCTGAATTCGACCGCACGGAAGTTCTCGATAAAGCAATGGAAGTCTTCTGGCGCACCGGATTTACGGCTACATCGGTAGCCGATCTCGTTACTGCGACCAGTCTGAAACCCGGTTCTCTCTACAGTGCGTTTGATTCCAAACGCGGCCTGTTTGTTGAAGTCATCGATACCTATGCTGCACGTCGCATCGACAGTGCGCAAAAGGTGCTCGAAAACACCGAAACTCCGCTCACCGCTATTCATGAATTCTTTAACAATCTTCGTCTTGACGCCTGTAACGACGAGATTGGCCGTGGCTGCCTTATGGTGAACACCATGCTGGAGCTGGCAACCGAAGATGCAGATCTGCGTGAACGTATCACCGGCTATCTGGACCAGATTGAAGGCTTCCTTTGCACCGCATTAACCCGCGCCAAAGAGCTGGGCCAGCTGGAAAGCCACGCCAACCCGGCAACACTGGCTACCTTTCTGATGAGCAATGTCTGGGGCCTGCGTGTTATGAGCAGCTCCCGACCTGATCATGCCCGCTATCAGCAGGTGATTGATCACGTACTGGCCTCGCTGCCGGTTACCATGACGGCTTCTGTCAAAATTGCATCCTGAGCCCGATTCAGACTGCACAAAAAAACGCCCAGATGGGCGTTTTTTTATAGCTAAAAATCCGCCTCTGAACTGGTTATCAGGTATTCCCCGGGAGCATTAAGCAATGGCGTTGCTTTATCGAACTCTGTTTTTCATCAGCCTGTTTTTCAACAACCCTCTGGCATCCGCTGACATTCAGCAACAACTGGAACCGCTCGTCTCTGATACGACCGAGCGCCGCTTCAGCGGCCAGGTACTGATAGCAAAGGGGCACCAGTCCTATTATTCATACAGCACACTGCCAGCACCCAACAGGCAATTTCTCATTGGTTCGCTCAGCAAACAGATCACCGCTGCGATCGTCCTGCAACAAATTAAGGCTGGCACCTTACAGCTCAATCAGCCGATCAAGGCATACCTGCCCAGCCTGCCGTCAGGCTGGAGTAAGCAAATCACCCTGGCACATTTACTCAACCACACCTCCGGCCTGACACACCCAGATACTGCGCCCGTACACCCGCCCGGCTCAACATTCCAATATTCAAACTGGGGTTATGATCTGCTCGCCCAGGCCGCAGAGCATGTCAGCGGACAAAACTACGGCACACTTACTCAGACACTGTTCGAACGCTGCCAGCTGACACAGTCTTTTGCCCCGTCATCAACTCGCCCTGCCCTCCAGGCAAAAAACCTGATTCCCGGCTATTTTGAACGTGAGCTGGGTAAGCCAGAACTGGTCGAGAGTGACTTTCCACTGTCGTCGGTGCCCAGCGGCGGTATCATCGCCACCGCATCGGACCTTGTCAGCTGGAACCAGTGTTTATATCAATCCGGAACCATCGCTGACAACATAACCCTGCTGACAACGCCCACTGCAACACGCCAGCATCGCTGGGGAAGCCTGGGCTATGGTGCCGGACTGCAGATAACCACCACCCCGGCAGGGCTCGAGTACAGCCATAGCGGCTATGTACCTGGCTATATCTCCACCATGGCCTATTACCCCGACCACAACGTCAGCCTGGTGATACTGGAAAATGTCGCCTGGTACCCAGGGGATATGCAGCGGGTCTTTGGCATCCATGATCGCATCCGTGCAGCACTCATCGAAAACCTGTCAGGCCACCACCAGGGTACGTAACCCTCAAACCAGCGCCAGGATAAAGCGTGATCCGTGTTGGCAGCCACGACTCAGGCGATATACTGGCGCCGCAATTAATCACCCGCAGAGCAGTACCCGTCAGAGAGAGACAGCCCATGAAACTACTCCGCTACTCCCACCACCAGCGCACCAGCGTGGGTGCACTGATCAACCAGTGCGTGTACAGCACCGAACACTGCCCCGAACTGCCTGATAGCATGCCCGCACTGCTGGCCTGCGGCGCTGATGGCTGGGCACAACTGAGCCAGCTGGCGCAGCAACAGCCTGAGCTCGGCATTCCACTGGCCGAGGTAACGCTGCTGGCCCCGGTGGCCGCGCCGCGCAAATTTCTGGGGGTTGGCCTTAACTATGCAGACCATATCGCCGAAACCGGGCTGGAAAAACCCAGCTTCCCGACCATCTTCACCAAACAGAACAGCTGTATCATCGGCCCGGGCGACGCCATTCACCGGCCCCGGGTGTCCGAAAAGCTGGACTACGAAGGCGAACTGGCCATCGTGATTGGTAAGCGCTGCCGCCATGTACCGCGTGATAAGGCCGCCGAGGTCATCGCCGGTTACACCATTGCCAACGATGTCTCCGTGCGTGACTGGCAAATCAAATCCCCCACCTGGACACTGGGAAAATCGTTCGACACCCATGGCCCCATCGGCCCCTGGATTGTCACCGCCGACGAACTTGACCCGCACAATCTGGAACTGAAAACCTGGCTTAACGACGAGCTGCGCCAGCACTCCAATACCCGTGAGCTGATCTTCGACTGCTACGCGCTGGTGGAAACCCTCTCCACGGTCTGCACCCTGGAGCCAGGGGATATCATCGCCACTGGCACCAGCTCCGGCGTGGGGGTCAAAATGAAACCCCGTGGCTATATGAAGCCCGGCGACCGGGTCACCATTGAAATCGAAGGCATTGGCCAGCTCAGTAACCCGGTTATTGCAGAACCCGACAGCACGGTGCTGTATTGAAAGACCGATAACAAAATAAGACTGTCGCCAAATAGCGTCACCCTCTCCCCTGAACACTGACAGCCTGCTAAAAATCACCCTGAACCCCGCATTAAGCGGGGCTTTCAGTTGCGTCCGCCAACCATGAACAGAGCCTGAGCGCCACCTGAACAGAACGGCTGTCGCAAAAAGGCTACATCCTAACGCATTGATTTATATAGGCCGAAATCAGCTGCCACCCCAGCTGTCGTCAAACAACGACAGTTTTCAGCGCGTATCCACTTCCATTCATTCAGCCGCCACCAGACAGAACAAAAAACACATATAACCATATGTTTTTTAAAGAAAAAATAAACATGGCACGGTTTAAGCAATACTGCAGATCAAACGCCACCGAGCCGCACCAGACGGCCACTGCGCGACCACAGATTCTGCCAGGAGATAGCCACCATGGAAACACGCCCGATCATTGCCACTGTCCTGCTCATGATGGCCAGCCTGACCAGTCAGGCAAACGGCACCGATACACCGATCACCATCGTGCCCGTTGAACCGGCACCGAGCGTTGAAATCAAAACCATCGAAACCCTGAAACTGAGCAATGTGTCTACCATCGACCTGTTCAGCGTGCTCGACGGTAACGATGATGACAATCTCAGCCGCCATGAAGTGCGCAAACGCCCGGCGCTGACCCGTTACTTCCATAAGCTGGATGCCGACCGCAACGGCCTGCTGGACCGTGAAGAGTTCGCCGCTCTGGGCATGGGCCACGGCTTTCATTTCAGCCCGGGCCGCAGCCGTCTGAGCAGCGTCTGACACCCACCACTGACTTTCCCCCAGGGGCCGTGCAGATCAACTGCGCGGCTCTTTTTTACAGGGCCATACTGGAGTAAGGCAATAAGTGTAACCGCCTGGTGACAGCCCCCTGCGCTTAGCCGATAATAGCCCCTCAAACAACCGTTTTATTTACGTCTTTGTGGAGCCTATGGCCCAGACCAACCCCCTGCGCTGGAAACCCCGTTCCCTGCAACAACTGATTCTGATCAGCTTCCTGCTGGTTGTCGCGCCACTGTGCGTGCTGATATTCAAAGCCACCCAGACCCTGACCCAGCAAAACGATACCCTGCGTGAATATGCCCAACAGGCACTGGATACCACTGCCCGGTCCCAGCAAATGAATCAGATTGCTGAAGATCTGCTGCGCGCCTCTCGCCAATATCAGATTGTGCACAAATCACAGATCGCCGAACGGTTACAGCAGCAGGCCCAGGCCTACCGGCTGGAGCTGGGCGTACAAAGCTTCTGGCTCGATAACAATCACCAGATCAGCGAGATCAACCGCCTGCTCAAACAGCTGCTGGCCGTCCCCGATGATGCCAACAGCGCCCGTGCACTGTTCGATGCCACCCAGCAGCTGGACCAGGCCCTGCGCCAGCGGCTGCAACACCGGCTCAGCCTGCTCAACACCGAAAGCAGCAAAACCCGCCAGCAGGTATGGATGATGACCGTCAGCCTGATCACCCTGTCCGGGCTGCTGATCCTGCTGATGCTGGGCACTATCAACCGGCCGGTGCAGGTGCTCTCTGCCCGTATCCGCGCGCTGGGCAAAGGTGACCGTGGCCCGTTCAATGCCAGCCACGGCCCCAAAGAGCTGATGGCCCTGCATGAAGAACTGAACTGGCTCAGCGAACAGCTCGAAGTTCTGGAACAGGACAAACAGCGCTTTCTGCGCCATATGTCCCACGAGCTGAAAACCCCGCTCACCAGCCTGCGCGAAGGCTCCGACCTGCTAGCCGAAGGGATCACCGGCCCGCTAACCCCGGACCAGCAAGAGGTCGTCACCCTGTTACAGGCCCAGAGCCGTGCCCTGCAGGCATTGATCGAGCAACTGCTGGACTACAACCACCTCAGTCAGGGCGTAACCCTGAATCTGGAACAGATCACCGTCTCAGCACTGATCGCCGATGCCCTGGCCCCGTTCCAGCTGGTATTACAGCAAAAAAGAATCCGCCTGGAACTGCCCGACGGGCTGATCCACTGGCCTGGAGATCGTCACCTGATGATGCGGGTACTCAACAATCTGATCTCCAACGCCACCCTGTACTGCGCCCCGGACAGCACCCTGCGTATCGGCCATGAAATCAGTAAAGGCATGCTGACCATCGATATCAGCAACCAGGGGCCACTGATCCCTGACGCTGAAGTCCCCCGTCTGTTTGAGCCATTTTTTCAGGGCAAGAACCGCCGCAGTGGGCCGATTAAAGGCTCCGGTATCGGCCTGAGCATCGCCCATGACGCCACCCAGGCCCTGAATGGTGCGCTATGCCTGCATGAAAACAGCAACAACACAGTCACTTTCCGTCTCTGCCTGCCCCGCCCGGAGTAATACATGTTTATCCGTTTGAGCTGCACCCTGCTTCTGGCCACCGTTATCAGTGGTTGCCAGCAAACCCTGCCCCAGGTGCTGAAACCGATCGAGTGCAGCCTGAGTACCCAGCAACTGGCTGGCCTGGTACGACTGGAAGCTGGCTACCATAAAGCCAACGCCCAGAACCGGCGCGCACAGCGCCAGCTGGCGATCAAAGACAAAGCCCACTTGCACAGCGCCCTGTTGCTCTCAGCAAGTGACGCCAGCGAAGAGCAACTGCAGCAGGCACTGAGCCATTACAACCGCGCCCGTAAAACACCGCCTGGCTGCGACAGTGATGCCTACCTGACTCTGCGCCAGGACCAGACCCGCACCCGGCTGCAACACTATGAACAGGCCCGTGAATTGAACCTGCAGATCGAACAGCTGCAACAGAAGATCGACGCCCTTACCGGGCTGGAAAACGAACTCAGTGGTCAACGAGGCCTGCCCCGATGAGCCATACCATCCTGCTGGTTGACGACGACCCTTCCCTGCTCAAGCTGCTACAGCTGCGCCTCAACGCCAGTGGCTACAAAGTCCTCACTGCGGATAGTGGTGAGGCCGCCCTGCAGCAGCTGAACGAGCGTATCGACCTGGTACTGACTGACCTGCGCATGGAAGGTATGGATGGCATGGAGCTGTTTCAGGCCGTTGAACGACGCTTCCCCCAGCTACCGGTGGTGATCATGACCGCCCATGGTTCCATCCCGGAAGCGGTGCATGCCACCCAGCAGGGCGTATTCGGCTTTCTGACCAAACCGATCGACCGCGACCAGCTGCTCGACACCCTGCGCAATGCGCTGGCCGATGGCCGTGAAACCAGCCAGCACTGGCGCGACGAGATCATCGGCCGCAGCCCGTTGATGGAGCAGCTGCTGGAGCAGACCTACAAAGTCGCCCCCAGCGATGTCAGCGTGCTGATCACCGGCCCCAGCGGCAGCGGCAAAGAGCTGCTGGCCCGCGCCATCCATCGCGCCAGCCCCCGTGTCGACAAACCGTTTATCGCCATCAACTGTGGTGCACTGCCGGAACAGCTGCTGGAGTCAGAACTGTTCGGCCACAGCAAAGGCGCATTTACCGGTGCCGTTAACCGCCATGAAGGGCTGTTTCAGGCCGCTGACGGTGGCACCCTGTTCCTGGACGAAATCGGCGACATGCCCCAGTCGCTGCAGGTAAAATTGCTGCGCGCGCTGCAGGAACGCCAGATCCGCCCGGTGGGCAGTACCCAGAGCATCCCGGTCAACGTGCGCCTGCTCTCCGCTACCCACTGCAATCTGGAACAGGCCATGCGCCAGAACGAATTCCGCGAGGACCTGTTCTACCGCCTCAACGTGGTCAACCTGGCCCTGCCCGCCCTGCATGAGCGACCGGAAGATATCCCGCTGCTGGCCCGCCACTTCCTCAGCCGCGCCGCCGCCCGGCATAACCCGAAAGTGAAAAACATCGCCAGCGCGGGCCTCAACCAGCTGGCCCGTTCCAGCTGGCCGGGCAATATCCGCCAGCTGGAAAATATCATTGAACAGCTTACCGCCCTGAGCAGCAGCAGCGTCATCAGCGAAGGTGCCGTGGTCCAGGCCCTGGCCAGCCAGGAATCGGTGATCCCCAACTTCAACGACGCCCGCGCCGACTTTGAACGCCGCTACCTGAGCAAAGTTCTGCAGATCACCGAAGGTAACGTCACCCAGGCCGCCCGCATCGCCGGTCGCAACCGCACCGATTTCTACAAACTGCTCAACAAACACCAGCTCGAAGCGGCGCAGTTTAAAGAGTAAAACCGACGGACCCCGTGCCCTGTGGGACCGGTGTCCTCACCGGGAAGCTCTGCTCGCCCATCATTAACACTGCTGCACCTTTATCCCCACGTAGCGGCAATAAAAACATGCAGATGACGACGCTTTTAAGTCCCGACTGTGAATGGCCCGGGCATGACCTGTGGCAGGCGCGACGAGTTTGTGCCGATCAGGCGATTACGACCCTTGCCTGCCAATGAACGTCATTTCGACCATTTACCTGGCAGCTTTACTATCCACCCGCGCCTCCCTTCTGCTCAGAAAGTTTCTTGTAACCCCCATAAACCCTGACACCCCAGCAATGATGCGGTGCACAGCAAACTGTCCTAAAAACGACAGCCGCCAGGCCTTTGACTTTAATCAAGAAAACCGCGAAGCTGTTTTTAATTAAACGGTTAATTAAAGAAAAAGAGGCCCGCAATGCCCAAAGTCGGCATGGACGAGATTCGTCGCCCGCAACTGATTAAAGCCACCATGGAGGTGATCGACCAGGTCGGTCTGCAGGGTGCCAGCACGGCGCTTATCAGTCGCGCAGCCGGGGTCTCGCCAGGCATTATTAACCACTACTTTGGCGGCAAAGATGGCCTGTTAGAAGCCACCATGAGATCAATCTTACGGCAGCTGTCGGAAGGCGTTCAGGCACGGCTGATGACGATCCACCCAGACGATATCATTGGTCGACTTAAGGCGATTGTCGGCGGTAACTTCGACTCCCGCCAGCTGGACAGCAAAGTAGTGAAAACCTGGCTGGCGTTCTGGTCCCAGGCGATGCACAACCCGCACCTTTACCGGTTACAGCGGGTCAATGAAAAGCGGCTGCTGTCGCATATCCGACTGGAACTCAAACGGGTTTTGCCTGCTGAGCGCGCCCAGTTTGTCGCCCAGGCCATTGCCGCCCTGATTGATGGTATCTGGCTACGTGGCGCACTGACGCCAGAAGGCATTAACAGCGACCTGGCCCAGCGCATTATTACTGATTATCTCGAACAACAGCTGCCACCCGAGCTGTTTGACAAGCACCGAACATTACAACAAGAGCAGGGACTTTGATCATGCAGCACAAAGCACTCTACATCCACGGTCGTTACCAGGATGCTACTTCCGGTGAAACCTTCACCACGGTTAACCCGGCCACTGGCGCGCCGATGGCTGAAATTCAGCAGGCTGCACTGGCCGATGTAGACGCCGCCGTCGCCTCTGCCCAGCAGGGCTTCAAAGTCTGGTCCGCAATGACCGGCACCGAACGCGGGCGCATTCTGAACAAAGCCGTCGCCCTGTTGCGTGAGCGTAACGACGAGCTGGCGATGGTGGAGGTGCTGGACACCGGTAAACCGCTGCAGGAAGCCAACTGTGTCGATATCGTCACCGGCGCAGATGTCATCGAATATTACGCCGGACTGGCAGTCAGCCTGCACGGCGAACATCAGGACCTGGGCGGCACCAACTTCTTCTACAGCCGCCGCGAACCACTGGGCGTATGCGCCGGAATCGGTGCCTGGAACTACCCGATCCAGATCGCCATGTGGAAAGCAGGCCCCGCGCTGGCCGCCGGTAATGCACTGATCTTCAAACCCTCCGAGGAAACCCCGCTGGGGGCACTGAAGCTGGCGGAAATTTTCACCGAAGCCGGGCTGCCCGATGGCGTGTTTAACGTCGTCCAGGGTGACTACCGGGTTGGTCAGGCACTGTCCCGCCACCCGGAGATCGCCAAAGTTTCGTTTACCGGCGAATGTGGCACCGGCAAGAAAGTCATGGCGGACGCTGCGGGTTCTTTGAAAGCCGTCACCATGGAGCTGGGCGGTAAATCACCTCTGGTGGTATTTGAAGACGCCAAGCTGGACAGCGCCGTTTATGGCGCACTGCTAGCCAACTTCTACACCCAGGGTGAAGTCTGCACCAACGGTACGCGGGTGTTTGTTCATGACAGCCTGTACGACGCTTTCGTTGAAAAAGTTAAAATCCTCACCGAAGCGATGATTATCGGTGACCCAACGGATCTGAACACCCAGGTCGGCGCACTGATCTCCCGTGATCATATGGAAAAAGTGCTGGGGTATATCGAAGCTGCCAAAGCCGCCGGTGCTCGCCTGGTCTGCGGTGGTGAGCGCGCGACGGAGAATGGCCTGGAAGCCGGTTACTTCGTCAAACCAACGGTATTTGCTGACTGCACCGATGAAATGCCCAACGTAACCGACGAGATCTTCGGCCCGGTAATGTCGATCCTGCGCTTCAGCGATGAAGATGAAGTGGTTCGCCGCGCCAATAGCACCGAATTTGGTCTGGCAGCGGGCATCTTCACCACCGACCTGGCTCGCGCTCATCGAGTAATTGCGCAGATGCAGGCCGGGATCTGCTGGATCAACACCTGGGGCGCGTCCCCGGCGGAGATGCCAGTCGGTGGTTATAAGCAATCTGGCATTGGCCGCGAGAACGGCCTGGACACCTTAAACCACTACACCCAGATCAAGAGCGTGTATGTGGAACTGGGCGAACTGGAAAATCCATACCAGTGATGCGAATCGCCAGCAAGCTGACTCCTGCGCCGGGAATCCGGCCCCATATATGCAGGCGCGAGCTTGCTCGCGATCCTGGATTTTAATACATACACAACCCAGCGTTACGGACACACAGACATGAACAAAGAATATGACTACATCATCGTTGGCGCAGGCTCTGCCGGTTGCGTACTGGCTGACCGCCTGAGCGAAAGCGGCCAGCATCAGGTACTCCTGCTGGAAGCCGGTGGCAGTGATCGCAGCATCTTTATCCAGATGCCCACGGCGCTGTCCTACCCGATGAATACAGAGAAGTACGCCTGGCAGTTTGAAACCATTGCCGAAGCCGGGCTGGACAACCGCAAACTGCACTGCCCTCGTGGCCATGTGCTGGGGGGCAGTTCGTCCATCAACGGCATGGTGTATGTCCGTGGTCATGCCTGTGATTTTGATCAGTGGGAAGAAGAAGGTGCACAGGACTGGAGCTACCAGCACTGCCTGCCCTACTTCCGTAAAGCCGAGCGCTGGGCTGGCGGTGCCGACACCTATCGTGGTGGCGACGGCCCGCTGGCCACCTGCAACGGCAATGAGATGAAGCTCAACCCGCTCTACCAGGCGTTTATCGACGCCGGGAAAGACGCCGGTTACCCGGAAACTCAGGATTACAACGGCGAGCAACAGGAAGGCTTCGGCCCGATGCATATGACGGTGGATAAAGGCGTCCGTGCCTCCACCTCAAATGCTTACCTGCGCCGCGCGATGAAACGCAGCAACCTGACGGTGATGACCGGCGTACTGAGTCGCAAAGTGATTCTGGATGGCAAACGCGCCACCGGTATCGAAGTTGAAAAAGGTGGCAAGGTCGATCAGTTCTTCGCCCGTACCGAAGTTATCCTCAGCGCAGGCTCTGTCGGCTCACCGATGTTGCTGCAGCTGTCCGGCATTGGCCCGGCTCAGGTACTGAAAGACGCCGGGGTCGAGCTGGTGCACGAACTGCCCGGCGTCGGCGAAAACCTGCAGGACCATCTGGAAGTCTACTTCCAGTTTCACTGTAAACAGCCGATTTCGCTTAACAGCAAACTGGGACTGGTCAGCAAAGGTCTGATCGGCACCCGCTGGATGCTGTTCAAAGATGGCCTGGGTGCCACCAACCACTTTGAATCCTGCGCCTTTATCCGCTCCCGCGAAGGGCTGAAATGGCCCAATATTCAATACCACTTCCTGCCTGCGGCGATGCGCTACGACGGCCAGGCCTCATTTGATGGCCATGGTTTCCAGGTGCATGTCGGCCCCAACAAGCCGGAAAGCCGTGGTCGGGTATGGATTCAGTCCGCCGACCCTAAAGCCAAACCAGGTATCACCTTCAACTACATCAGCACCGAGCAAGACCGTCAGGACTGGCGTGACTGTATCCGCCTGACCCGTGAAATCATCGGCCAGCCAGCCATGGATGCTTTTCGCGGTGATGAGATCCAGCCGGGTATCGATATCAACACCGATGCTCAGATCGATCAGTGGGTCAAAGATAACGTTGAAAGTGCCTACCACCCGTCCTGCACCTGCAAGATCGGTGCAGACAATGACCGGATGGCCGTCCTGAACAACCAGTGTCAGGTACGCGGAATTGAAGCCCTGCGCGTGGTAGACTCCTCGGTTTTTCCAACCATTACCAACGGCAACCTCAATGCCCCGAGCATTATGGTGGCCGAAAAAGCCGCAGATCAAATTTTAGGCAACACGCCGCTGGCGCCAGCAGATGTAAACGTCTGGATTGCTGACCAATGGCAGGACACACAACGCAGTGGCTGTGCCAAACGGCCGCTGCAGGCATAAGCCGCCTGTTCACACCCGGCAGGCTTAGCCGCCTGCCTTTGGCCGCGCGATATTGCATGGCCGTACACCGCCCGGCAGACGCCTGGCGCGTACCACCTGAGAATTGATAACAACAAAGGTAAACACAGATGACCGCAAATACATCCCGAACCAACCGTAAACGGACCCTGACACGTACCCTGGCCGCCACCCTGAGCCTCAGCGCCTCCATGGCCTTTGCTGGCCAGTGCGACACCGTACGTTTCTCCGACGTTGGCTGGACCGATATCACCGCCACCACCGCTGTTACCAGCGAAGTCGTGTCCGCACTGGGTTACAAAACCAGCACTCAGCTGCTGTCCGTGCCGGTCACCTACACCTCCCTGGCGAATGGCGATATCGATGTATTTCTGGGCAACTGGATGCCAACCATGGAAGCCGACATCGCGAAATACCGCAAAGCAGGTACCGTCGAGAGTATTCGTGCCAACCTGGAAGGGGCCAAATACACCCTGGCGGTGCCGCGTTACGTGTACGACGCCGGTGTGAAAAGCTTCGCTGATATCGAAAAGTACAAAAGCAAATTCAAAAGCCGCCTGTACGGCATCGAACCCGGTAACGACGGCAACCGTCTGATCCAGGACATGATCGACAAAGACGCCTTCGGCCTGAAATCCTTCAAGCTGGTCGAGTCCAGCGAAGCGGGCATGGTGTCTCAGGTAGCCCGCTCCGCCAAGCGTAACCAGTGGGTCGTGTTCCTGGGCTGGGCACCGCATCCGATGAACGCCAACATCGATATGGTGTACCTGGACGGTGGTGATGACTACTTCGGCCCTAACTACGGTGGTGCCAGTGTTCACACCAACACCCGTAAAGATTACAGCACCCAGTGCCCGAACATGGGCAAGCTGCTGAACAATCTTAGCTTCAGCCTGAAGATGGAAAATGAAGTGATGGGTGCCATTCTGGACGATGGTCAGAAACCACAAAAAGCGGCTCAGGCCTGGCTGAAAAGCAATCCTGAGGTGCTGAACAACTGGCTCGCTGGCGTTAAAACCCGTGATGGCGGCGATGCTGTTGCTGCGGTACGCGGCCACCTGGGCCTCTGATTTTCTGCGACACCTGGCCCGCCCTTGCGGCGGGCTTCTCAAACGGCGACGGGTATAAAAAACCGTAGCAGCACACGCCGTACACCGCGCGCGTCAGACGATGGCACAAGGCTCAGAACACCCACCCACTCCCGATGAACATCACCGGGCCTGAGTAGCGTTCGGCCTGAATATGGCAACCGCCTGACCTCGCCAAACAATGTTATACGCAGAATTCGCAGGTACACTTTATGAACTGGCTTACCGAACACAAACTTCCACTAGGCAGCTGGATGGAAGCCTTCGTTGACTGGCTGACCATGAACGCCTCCGGCTTCTTTGATGCCATCTCCATTTCACTGGAATGGCTGATTCTATCGGTGGTCGATTTTATCCAGTGGTTCCCCCCTTTCGTACCGATGGCCGTGGTCGCCGGTATCGCATGGGCACTGCATCGCAGTCTGCCACTGGTGATATTCGTCGTTGCCTCCCTGCTGCTGATCCTGAATCTGGGTTATTGGCAGGAGATGATCGAGACCCTGGTGCTGGTGCTCACCGCCACCTCGCTGTCGATTATCTTTGGTATTCCGATTGGTATCCTGGCAGCGCATAAGCCATGGATCTATACCATCCTGCGGCCGATCCTGGATCTGATGCAGACCATCCCGACGTTTGTGTACCTGATCCCAACCCTGGTACTGTTCGGACTAGGCGTTGTGCCAGGGCTGATCTCCACGATTATCTTCGCCATCGCTGCGCCAATTCGCCTCACCTACCTGGGCATCAGCCGGGTACCGGAAGAGCTGATCGAAGCGGGTCGCGCCTTCGGTGCGACCCCGTTCAAACTGTTGTACAAAGTGGAACTGCCCGCCGCCATGCCAAACATCATGGCCGGGGTCACTCAGTGCATCATGCTCTCGCTGTCCATGGTAGTCATCTCCGCGCTGGTCGGTGCCGACGGGCTGGGTAAACCGGTTATCCGGGCACTGAACACGGTTAACATTTCTCAGGGTTTTGAAGCCGGGCTGGCCATTGTACTGGTTGCCATCATTCTGGACCGTATCTGTAAAACCCCCGGTTCACGTGAGGAGGGCTAAATATGACTGCTGTCAGTATTAGAAATCTGGATGTGGTGTTCGGCGACAAGGTCGAGCAAAGTCTGGCCCTGCTGGATGAGGGTAAAACCCGCCAGGAGATCATCTACAACACCGGTGATGTGGTGGGCGTTCACAACGCCAGCATCGAAGTCAAACAGGGTGAGATCTGCGTATTAATGGGGCTGTCGGGTTCAGGTAAATCCAGCCTGCTGCGCGCCGTTAACGGCCTTAACCCGACCAGCCGTGGCGAGCTGCTGGTGCGCGACGGTGAGCAAATGGTGGATATCGCAAAATGTGACGCCAACACCCTGCGCCATATGCGCAGCAAACGAATCTCCATGGTATTCCAGCGTTTCGCGCTGATGCCCTGGCTGAACGTGGTCGATAACGTCGCCTTTGGACTGGAGATGCAGGGCATCAGCAAACAGCAGCGGCGTAAACAGGCAATGGAAAAGCTGGAGATGGTCGGGCTGGACGAATGGCACGATAAACTGCCCCATGAACTGTCCGGTGGTATGCAGCAGCGCGTTGGCCTGGCCCGTGCCTTTACCATGGACAGCGATATTCTGTTGATGGATGAGCCGTTCTCCGCGCTGGACCCGCTGATCCGCAGCCAGCTGCAGGACGAGCTGATCGAGCTGCAGCAAAGGCTAAACAAAACCATTCTATTCGTCAGCCATGATCTGGATGAAGCGCTGAAAATCGGCACCCATATCGCCATTATGGCTGTCTCTTATACACATCTCCGAGCCCACGAGACCGAGGCTGATCTCGTAT
>CAJXNY010000030.1 GCA_913057435.1 uncultured Oceanospirillaceae bacterium
GGTGTTGCAGCTGTTCCAGCAAGCAATGACGTTGGCCGGGGCTCAATAGATCAACTGCTGGACAAGCTCGGAAAATAGGTGCTGCTTCATCTGAAACCTCCAGATACTTCGGGGTACACCTAAAGCTTAGTAGATATTCAACAATTAATAAGAACATAGCCGTGTCCGGGATCATTAAACCACTACAGCTTTTGCTCTGGCGTGAGCGCTTTAGTGATAGGGGTGGGCCATTCATTTATCAATTTATAATTCTATGGGTCGTGTAATCCAATTGCTTATGATGTTAAGTTTGATGTTAAAACAGGTGGTAATATCTTTTCCTCACGAGTATCAATGAACGCTAATGGTTTTACTATAGATTATTTTTGATACTTGGAATATTCTTTGTATCTTATTGGATGATTTGTTTTTTTGATCTTTCTTACTTCTTGTATTCAGTTTCAGTTTTATCTCCGTTGTGAAATATGGTGGTTTATTAAATCTAAATTTATTCTGGTTAGTTATAATCGAAACTAAGTATGTCGGTTATAAAATTCTTATTGTCTGTTTTGTTTCATTAAGGTTCCTGCTTGTTCATATTTGTATATCTTCTATGCGTTTTGTTTTGTTCTTTCATATCGGTGCAAATGCTAGAGTCTTGCTAGTGTTTTCTGAGGATGTTTTGTTTATTTTATGATGGCTGTTTTACCGATATATGCAGTAATTCAGTCCAGTTTGGAATTTTCCGCTGTGCGGCATGCTGATGTACCGATTATAACCGTCTCAATTCTCCCTTGAACGATGTAAAGAATATTTTTCTGACCTGAGTCGTGGATTTTTAAAATGTCGAGTTCCGTTATTGCGGTGATTGGGTCGCATACATCTTCGACACACGATGGCCCTGATCGCCAGGTGCTTGACGCAGTGGGCCGAAGGGGAGCGAGACTCCCATCGGGATAATCTACAACAGCAGGAGAATGAGGTGGTTCTCGGCCTTAAGGGCTGTCATGAATCCGTCGCTGACAGTCCAAAGCTTCAAACTGACTAACTTAAGCATACCTGAAATCCGATGCCCAGATCCTCGGGTTGCATTGCTGTCATTAAACGCAGATATCGAACAAAGCCACTGTTATAGGCAACAGTTTCTTACATTATTAAGTATACCAGGAACAAGTTAATGGAACCTAATACCGCGCTCTCAACTTCTTCTGTAACACAACTAATTATTATTGATAGTCGTGTATCTCATCATGAGAGCCTCCTGACCGGCCTGGAGAACAATACGGCAGTTTTACACCTGAACGATCAACAGGATGGTCTGAATCAGATTAGTATGGCATTGGCGCAATACAGCAATCTTGATGGGCTACAGATTGTCTCCCATGGCAGTAGCGGTAGACTTTTACTCGGTGGATCCTCAGTAGATGCTGACAGCTTGATGGCGCAGCAGGGGCAATTAGCGCTTTGGGGTGAGGCATTAAATACTGACGCGGATATTTTGTTATACGGCTGTAATGTGGCTGCGGGTGAACAGGGGCGAGCTTTTGTCGATCAACTGGCTGGTTTTACCGGCGCGGATGTCGCTGCTTCAGATGATCTGACCGGGGCGAAGGCGCTGGGCGGGAACTGGACGTTAGAATATGCCACTAGCAATATTGAACAGTCTGGCTTTGGTTTAGAGCAGGTGGAGGGCTACTTATCCACACTGAACTGGCAAGCGGTGGGTAGTGCGGGTCTCTCAGAAGGGGGGAGCTCCTATACAGAGATCGAGGTCGATAGTACTGGTATCCCCTACATGGTGTATCAGGATACAACGAATGACCAAAAGGCCACCTTAATGAAGTTCGAGGACGGCAGCTGGCAGACGGTAGGTGATGCAGGCTTCTCAGCTGGAGCTGTCAAGTATACCGATGTTGAGTTTGATAGTGCTGATACACCCTATGTGGTGTACCAGGATGCTGCTAAAGGCGATAAGGCCACCGTAATGAAATTTGAGGGCGGTAATTGGCAGGCAGTAGGTAGTACTGGCTTTTCAACAGGGACCGCTAACTTCATAGATATGGCGTTGGATAGCACTGGTGCCCTCTATGTGGCGTATCAGGATGCTGCTAACAGCAACAAAGCCACGGTGATGAAATTTGTAGATGACAGCTGGCAGCCGGTGGGCAGTGCGGGTTTTTCAACTGCGGGTGTTGCTGACACAGGCCTTGCGTTTGATAACGCTGGCACCCCCTATGTGGTGTATCAGGATCATTCTGATGGCATGAAGGCCACGTTGATGAAATTTGTCGACGACAGCTGGCAAACGGTGGGCAATGGTGGGTTCTCCGCTGGGCTCGTTAGTTATACCGATGTTGCTTTCAACAGTGCTGGCATACCCTATGTGGTGTATTCAGATCTTGCTAACAGCAGCAAGGCTACGATGATGAAATTTGAGGACGACGTCTGGCAGACAGTAGGTGATGCAGGCTTCTCAGCTGGATACGTCTCTTTTACAAACGTTGCGTTTGATAATACTGACACACCTTATGTGGTGTATCAGGATGGCGCTAATAGCGAAAAAGCCACGGTGATGGTATTTGAGGACGATAGCTGGCAGGTCGTGGGAAGTACCGGTATCTCGGATGGAAAGGCCTATTTCACCGATGTTGAGCTTGCTAACGATGGCACTCTCTATGTGGGATATCGAGATTTCGGTAATGAAAAGAAAGCCACGGTACTGGAATGGACACCGAATGAGTTGCCAGCGCTGACCAGTCTGAATGGCACCCCTACCTTTATTGAAGGTCAGAACGCTGTAGTGCTGGATAGTGATGTTGCCATCTCCGATGCTGAACTGGACGCCTTAAATGGTGGGAATGGTAATTATGCTGGTGCAAGTCTGATGCTTGCTCGCAACGATGAGGCAAGCGCAGATGATGCTTTCAGTCTGGATCTCAGTGGTTCACCGTTGGTTGCGCTGTCTGGTAGTGATATCCAGACGGGTGGTCAGACCTTTGCCACCTTTGTAGTGAACTCTGGGGCTCTCACCATCAATTTCACCAGCACTGATACAGTAGCAACCACAGCGCTGGTGAATGACGTGATACAACGCATTGCTTACAGCAACAGTTCGGGCGTGCCGCCGGAATCGGTGATACTGGATTATAGTTTCAATGACGGTACGGATAGTACGGCGGGCATCAACCAGGTTGCAGTCACTATTACTCCTGCTGTTGATACGCCACCGTCCAGCGGTGGAAGCGGGGGGACACCGCCCGCGATACCGACGGATAAGGTAAAAGAAACTGTTGATGGTGTAGAGGTGGAGAAAAAGACCACCACTGATAGTGATGGCAATACCAGCACCACCATCACGATTGATCCGGTCTCTGATAGCCGCCAGGAGGACTCTGGTACCAATAATGGCGATAAAGCCGATATTCCGCTGATTGAAGAAAATGATGGTAATGCTGCGCTGTCAGTCGCACTGCCGACCGGTGTCGGCGTGACAGCGGAAGGTGCGGGTGAAGCGGGCAAGGCCAGTAATAGCCTGGGCGCCCTGATTCGGCTGATCGATGATACGGCTGAAGCGGGTAATAAAAGTAAGATGCTCAGCGGTGGTGAACAGTTCCTACAGACGCTGCAGGATGAAAACCTCTGGGTGAATAAGCTCACCCTGACGATCGCTGACAACACTACGCCAGCTGCACCGATTGTGATCAGCGGTAATACGCAGACCATCACCGCGACCGGTATGGATAACAGTAAGGCGGCACTGGTAATTGATGCGACGTCTCTCCCTGCGGACACCGTACTGCAGCTGGATGATGTGGAGTTTGCGGTAATTGTTGGTCCGGCGACACTGACCGGTGGTGAGGGCCAGAATACTGTCTTTGCCGGTGCGGGTAGCCAGACCATCGTACTGGGTGCTGATGATGACCAGCTCTACGGTGGTGATGGTGACGATACCGTTGGCTCGAAAGGCGGTGATGATCTGATCTTCGGTGAAAACGGTAACGACACGCTGTTTGGTGGTGACGGCAAAGACCAGCTACACGGTGGCCGCGACACTGACACCGTGACATTCGACGGCAACCGTGAAGACTATGAGGTTGTGCAGGTGAATGGTGTTATTACGGTCACCCGTAAAGCCGATGACAGCGATGTCGATACCCTGATTAATGCCGAACAGATCCAGTTTGCAGATCAGAATATGGCACTGACATACGACAGTGAGCTGAACGCACTGGCTGGTCTGTACGGTGAGATACTTGACCGTCAGGCAGACCTGGGTGGATTCCAGTGGTGGGCTGAGTCAATGGATAATGGCCTGGGTCTGGGAGGCGCAGTCATCAGCATCATGCGCTCCGACGAATTTGTGGATAAATCGGGTATCCAGCTAGATCAGCTCTCCGCTGATGCTCAGGTTGAAGCGCTGTATACCAATCTACTGAATCGAGATTCTGATGCGGAAGGCAAAGCGTTCTGGCTGGCCCGCTTGGGCGACAGTGTCAGTTTTGATCAGGTTGCCGAAGGCTTTATGCAGTCCAGTGAAATGCAGCAACATTATGTGGCAGCAGAGGGCTGGGATTTCTTTGTCTGAGCTTGGCCGGTCTGAATATGATATCTGATAGTTTTAGGGTGAAAATCTGTACCTGAAAGAATGCAGGGTCCCAGTTCGGGCTGTCGTCAGCATTATCTGGCTGCAATGCTGCGGGTGAAAGCAAGATATGCGTGTATCGATGGGTAGGGGCGGGCAATAGCAAGCCCGCTCTGCTTACGGCACAATACTCAGCCTTCTGATAAACAGTGGTAACCTTCCATGCAATGTCGAACCGGGTGTGGCGCCTGCTGTATAGCGCCCAGTATTTCCAGCCTGAACAAGCCCGCCGGTGAGCGTTGCCTGCACCTGACAGTGGAGAATCTGTGTGCGCTGTTTGGTCAGCCAGAACGACCCGAGGCCTGTGGTGAGTTTCAGGCTGAGCTTGAGGTGTGTGGGGATAGTCGGGATCAGGCACTGCAGCGTATTACTCTGCTCGAACTGGAAACTTCGCCTGCCGTCTGAGTCTTGTGCCAGCGTCACCCGTGCGAAGCGTGATGCTATATTCCTCAAGCATTGCCGTTAAACCACAAAACCGTCCAATATTTCCCCCATTACCTTCACCATACTCCTGCTTTCAGTACCGTTTGGGTACAGGAGGCAGGGTAATGGTGAGTGAATATCTTGATGAATTTCTGCTGGTATCCGTAGCGCACTTTCTGGCGCTGCTTAGCCCCGGGCCAGATTTTATTCTGCTGGTGCGCAGCAGCCTGCGGTTTCCTTTTCGAGTGGCCAGCGGTGTCTGTCTGGGGATTGCGCTGGCTAATGCGTTCTATATCGCTCTCTGTCTGTTCAGTATTCAGTTGCTGTCGCAGTTGACCGAGCTGTACGAAATGATTCGTTATATCGGTGCGGCTTATCTGATCTATCTGGGCGTCATGCTGTTACGGAGCACGTCGGCGGGCTATGTCATTGAGTCAGACTCGTCCGCTGTGGTGCAGGTCAGTTATTTCAGCCGGGAGCTGCGCAGTGGCTTTCTTGCCAGCCTGCTGAATCCGAAAATTTCGCTGTTCTATCTGAGTCTGTTTACCCTGGTGATCGATAGCGAAACCCCGGTTGGGGTGCGCAGTGCCTACGGTGGCTGGATGTTTCTGATTGTATTGCTGTGGGATCTGATGCTGGCTCGGTTTATTGGCACAGCAGTGATGCGTTCGCTGTTTTCAACCGGGCTGTCATGGGTGGAAAAGGTGTGCGGTGCGGTGCTTACGGCGGCGGGTGTCAGTCTGGCGCTTGAGCGCTGACGTTGTTACTGCCCGTACCAGACGGGCAGTGACTGAGGCTTACTTGGGCAGGCGGCCGACTTCCAGGCAGCTGTCCAGATCTTTCAGGTCACAGCCTTTGTTGTACCAGGTCTGTTTATCCTCTTCAGCTTTGGCCATGCGGCCGGCCATACGACAGGAGGAGATGTCGCCCAGCTCGCAACCGCGCTGGTAATACAGCGCCGCACCGACTTTATCACGCAGGCGTTCCATGCCACGGTAGGCAAAGTTGTAGCAGGCCTGGGCGTTACCGTTACTGCAGCAGGCTTCATGTGCTTCAGCGAGTGGCTGGGGGAACATTGCCACGGCAGCGGTGCAGACTTCAGTCACTTTGGCTGGTTTAGGGACCGGCTTACGCACCAGGAAATTCTTCTCTGCAATGACGTTACCCTGGTACTCAAGGCGAATCGTCCATTGGCCATCTACCCGTTCATTTTCGGATTCAAACTGCCACATGCTGTAGTTCGGCCGACCGAAGTACAGGGTGTCTTGCCAGCTGGACTCAGTGGTTGTCTGGCCATTGGCCTGCAGCATTTCCGGGTGAATAGCACGTACAGTGACGGGCAAGCTGGCTTTGATCTCTCCCGTTACTTTAGTCGTGCCAGCGGTAACGGCCAGCACCTGCTTCGCCTGATAGCGGAAACCAAAGTAGTTGCCGATTTCAGCGGGAATCATAAAACCGCGTTTGAAGTCATAACCGGTCACAGTGCCCTGATTTGTGCTCGGTGTTGCCAGGCCTGATTTTTCAATCTCGACGGTAACGTTCGTCTGGATTTTCTCGGCTGCCGGGGTAACAGCAGCAACGGTGGTGTTTGGCTGGATGGTATTGCAGCCTGCCAGAGTGGCCAATGCTGCGGATACCAGCATCGCTTTGAAGAGCGTACGTGCTTTCATTTTTGAGTCCCTTATAAAAAACGGCCGGATTATACGAAGGTCAAACACCGGCGGCAATGGCCGAGCGAGAAATACCGGTTGAGGACTGTTTTTAAAAGGTTTTTGTGATTAGTGCTGTGAGTGGGAGGAACATCATAAGTGGCAAGCAATAAAAACGCCCAGCCGTTGCCGGGTGAGCGTTGTGAACCAGTGGGTGCTCTGGTCAGGGGAGTGGCAGCGCTATGCTGGCTGCCTTATTCGCCGCTATTACAGCTGGCTTTTGTAACGGTCGAACTCGTCCTGTACGGACTGCTCTGGCTCGCCAGTTGCTTTGCTGACCGCGATGATCGCAATCGTAGCAAAGATGATGCCCGGCACGATCTCGTAGATATCGAAGATACCACCGGAGATCTGTTTCCAGGCCACCACGGTAACGCCACCGATGATGACACCGGCCAGTGCGCCGTTGCGGTTCATGCCTTTCCAGTACAGTGCCAGCAGCAGTGCCGGACCGAAGGCCGCGCCAAAGCCAGCCCAGGCGTAAGACACCAGGCCCAGTACCGAGCTTTCCGGGTTCAGTGCCAGCATCATCGCCACCAGTGACAGACCGACAACCGCAACACGGCCGACCATGACCACTTCAGCCTGAGAAGCGTCTTTGCGGATGATCTGCTTGTAGAAATCTTCTGCCAGGGCGGAAGAGCTCACCAGCAGCTGGGAGTCAGCAGTGGACATGATTGCCGCCAGAATTGCTGCCAGCAGGATGCCTGCCACAACCGGGCTGAACATGGCGTTGACCAGTACCATGAAGATCTTCTCGCCATCGGCCAGATCACCGGCCATCTGGTTGTCCACATACAGAATACCGACCAGGCCAACCAGCAGTGCGCCGGCCATGGACAGAGCTGTCCAGATCACCGCGATACGGCGTGCTGTGGGTACATCTTCGTTAGAACGGATGCCTTTGAAGCGCGCCAGGATATGTGGCTGACCGAAGTAGCCCAGGCCCCAGGCCATCAGGGACACAATGGCAATCCAGGACAGCGGCTCGCCTTTGGCGTCGTTCCAGACCGTCAGCAGTTCCGGGTTTTTCGCTTCCAGCGTGGCAAACAGCTCGCCCGCACCGCCGTTAGACTGCAGTGCAATGACCGGTACCATCACCAGTGCCGCGGCCATCAGCAGGCCCTGTACCAGGTCCGTCCAGGACACTGCCAGGAAACCACCAAACAGGGTGTAAGACACCACACAGAACGTGCCGATAACCAGCGCGGTGGTGTAATCCAGACCGAATACGGTTTCAAACAGCTTGCCACCTGCCACCAGCCCGGAGCTGGTGTAGAACAGGAAGAACAGCAGAATGAAGAAGGCAGAGATCACCTGCAGTGCTTTGGAGTTGTCTTTGAAGCGGTTGGCGAAAAACTCCGGCAGGGTCAGTGAATCATTGGCCACAATGGAGTAGGTGCGCAGGCGCTTGGCAACCAGCAGCCAGTTCAGCCAGGTACCCATCAGCAGGCCTGCGGCCAGCCACAGGGATTCCATACCAGAAGCAAAGGCGTAGCCAGGCAGGCCCAGCAGCAACCAGCCGCTCATATCGGAGGCACCGGCAGACAGTGCTGCAGGCCATGGGCCCAGCGAGCGACCGCCGAGGAAATAGTCAGCCGAGTTGGCTGTGCGTTTATAAGCGTAGATACCGATACCCAGCATTACCGCCAGGTACACGAGGAATGTGCCAATAATGGCACCGCTGTTTTCGATCATGGGGTTTTATAACCTCTATTCTTATCGTGTTGGATCCGTTTCTAAACCATGCTGAGCAGCATGGCAGACCTGAAACTGACGTCGGCTATTTCAGGCATTGCGCGTAAACGGACTGAGTCACCGACACCAAACATGTCGGCGACTCATCTACTGCTAAAGTAGCAGGCATCGGAAAGCGCGCGAATTTACTCTTCTTTCGCACCCAGCTCAAGCAAAGTTGCATTGCCGCCCACCGCCGTGGTGTTGTCGGTGCGGGTACGCTCGGTGATAAAGCGCAGCAGGTAGTACGGGCTGGCAATTTGCGCCAGGCCGGACAGATCCGTTTCGCTGATCAGTTGTGCCAGGTTTCCGTTGCGGGCCGTCAGTTGCTGGTTCAACTCAGCAATGCTGGCGTCGTTTGCCGTGATGGCCACACCGGCCAGCCGTGGCTGGCTGATCAGATTTTCTGGCAGTGTCTGAGCATCCAGTGTCTGTGCAACACCCTGCGGGCAACCGGCGGCTGTCAGCAGCTGAATCAGGTTGTTATGACCCAGCACGATGATCACATTGCCAGCGATCAGTGCCGCCGTCAGCTGGCCGACCATGGCACAGCTGTGCGCGTTTTCGTCAGTGCTGAGTACGAACAGGCCGCGACCCGCAGTGGACAGCACATTGGCTTCACCGGTCGGCCCTGGCAGTTCGATCGGCTGGCCAATCTGGGTCATGGCATTGGCGATTTGCCAGCGCACCATCGCGGCACGTTCTGCGTCCAGCGCATCGGCGAAACGGTCCAGGATCTGGCCACGCATCTCGGTGCCCAGCGCGTCCCAGCTTTCCCACTGGTCCAGCGTGGCATCGACAAGGGTCTGAATTGAAGTGCTCATCAGGCATTACCTCCAGTGCTGATCTGTTCTTGAGTGAAGCGCAGCAGGTAGCGGGGGCCGCCTGCTTTAGGGCCGGTGCCCGACAGGCCCTGGCCACCGAACGGCTGTACGCCAACCACTGCACCGATCTGATCACGGTTGATGTAGGTGTTACCGACGCGGGTGCGGCGGGCGATACGGTCAGCGGTGCCGGTGTTGCGGCTGTGAACACCCAGCGTCAGGCCGAAGCCGGTAGCATTGATGCTGTCGATTACCTGGTCCAGCTCGCTGGCTTTGTAGCGCACTACGTGCAGAATCGGCCCGAACTGTTCTTTTTGCAGCTGGTGGATACCGTCGATTTCAAACGCCGTCGGTGCCACAAAGGTGCCGTTAACACAGTCGTCAGACAGCGGGGTCTCACCGATCAGGGTGGCCTGCTGTTTCATCTTGTCGATATGTGCCTGCAGGCCTGCGCGCGCGCCTTCGTCGATAACCGGGCCAACATCGGTGCTGTGCTTGTAGGGCAGGCCAACCACCTGCTCGGCCATGGCACCTTTAATCATTGGAATCACCCGGTCGGCAATGTCCGTCTGCACAAACAGCACCCGCAGTGCAGAACAGCGCTGACCGGCAGAGGCAAAGGCGGAACCGACGACATCACGTACCACCTGTTCTGGCAGTGAGGTGGAGTCGATGATCATGGCGTTCTGGCCGCCGGTTTCGGCGATCAGTGGGGCCGGGGCGCAGTCGCGCTGGGCCAGTGAGCGGTTGATCAGCTGAGCGGTTTCGGTGGAGCCGGTGAAGGCCACCCCGGCGATCCGTGGGTCACGGGTCAGCGGTGCGCCAACAGTCGCGCCGTCACCTGGCAGCAGGGCGATGGCACCGGCCGGAATGCCGGTTTCCAGCAGCAGCTGGATGGCACGCACGGCGATCAGGCTGGTCTGTTCGGCAGGTTTGGCGATAACACAGTTACCGGCCGCCAGTGCCGCACTGATCTGACCAAGGAAGATGGCCAGCGGGAAGTTCCATGGGCTGATGCACAGGAAGATACCGCGACCACGCAGCTCAACCTGCTGGGCCTGACCATCAAAACGGTTGATGGTCTGTGGCTGCAGTTTGCTGCGCGCTTCATTGGCGTAGTAACGACAGAAATCCACCGCTTCACGGATCTCATCGATGCTGTCCTGGATGGTTTTGCCCGCTTCGCGGTGGCACAGGGCAACCAGCTCGGCTTCGTTCTGTTCCAGCTGGTCGGCCAGCTTGTCCAGGTAGCCTGCACGCTGTTCTGCTGGTGTCGCCTGCCAGCTTGGCAGTTGAGCGGTGGCAAAATCCAGCGCTTCGTTTACTTCCTCGGCACCGGCCCAGTAGTTCTGGCCGACCGTCTGGCGACGGTCGTAAGGTGACGTGACGGTGTTTATCTGTGCGGTTTCACGCAGCTGGCCGTTAATCAGCGGGCCGCCGGTCCACTGTTGATCCATAAAGGTATCAACCGCAGCCTTGTAGGGCTGCCACTGGTAATCAATCTCGATGTTAGGGCCGCGTGAATTCAGACGGTCTGCAAACAGATTACGTGGCTGCGGAATGTACGGGTTGGCCAGTTCTTTACGGCTGTTCAGGGTGTCGACCGGGTGGTGTACCAGGTCAGCGACCGGGCAGCGTGCATCCACCAGACGGTGGACAAACGAGCTGTTGGCACCGTTTTCCAGCAGGCGACGCACCAGATACGGCAGCAGATCTTTATGGCTGCCAACCGGGGCATAGATGCGCACATTGGCGTCGTGTTTTTCCAGCACGGTGTTGTACAGGGCATCGCCCATGCCGTGCAGGCGCTGGAACTCAAAGTCCTTGTGCTCAGCGATGTTTACAATTGCCGCCACAGTGTGGGCATTGTGGCTGGCAAACTGTGGGTAGATCTTGCCGCGTACTGGCGCACTCAGCAGGAAGCGAGCACAGGCCAGGTAGGACACATCGGTGGCTTCTTTACGGGTAAATACCGGGTAGCCGGACAGACCACGCTGTTGACACTCCTTGATCTCGGAGTCCCAGTAGGCCCCTTTCACCAGCCGAACCGGGATGCGATCACCCTGCTCACCGGCCAGCGCCGTCAGCCAGCTCAGTACTGGCAGTGCGCGCTTGGAGTAAGCCTGGATAACCAGACCAAAATTGCCCCAGCCCTGACTGGCCGGATCGCGGTACAGTTTTTCGAACAGTTCCAGCGACATTTCCAGCCGGTCAGCTTCTTCAGCATCAATGGTGATGCCGACATCCAGCGCCCGTGCCTGGCTGATCAGCTGCAGCACACGGATGAACAGTTCGTCCATCACCCGTGCCTGCTGGCCCACTTCATAGCGCGGGTGTAGTGCCGACAGTTTGATCGAGATCGTCGGACGCGGGCTGGTACCGGTGTAGCTGTCTTTGCCGATCGAGGTGATCGCACGGCTGTAGTCGTCGAAGTACTTCTGCGCGTCACTGGCGGTCAGTGCGGCTTCACCCAGCATATCGAACGAATAGGTGTAGCCTTTATCGCGGTAGTTTTTACCACGCTTGAGGGCTTCGCCCATGTCACGGCCCAGGACAAACTGGAAGCCCATGATTTTCATCGCCTGGTGCATCGCTTTACGGATCACTGGCTCGGAGCATTTATTAACCAGACGGTTGATAACGTTCGACGGGCTGCCATCTTCCTTGCTGTCCAGGGTGACGACTTTACCGGTCAGCATCAGGCCCCAGGTGGAGGCGTTGACGAACAGAGAGTCGGAGTTTTTCAGATGCGATTTCCAGTCGGCAACGCTCAGCTTGTCACGGATCAGCGCATCGGCCGTGTCAGCATCGGGCACACGCATCAACGCTTCAGCCAGACACATCAGCAGAATACCTTCATGGGTATCCAGGCTGTATTCCAGCAGCAGAGAGTCAATCATCTGGATGGCATTATCGTCGGCCCGTACCTGCTCAATCAGGTCGGTAGCGCTGCGCGTGGTGTTCGCCAGCTCATCGACGCCAGGTTGCGCCAGTGGCAGCAACTGCTGCAGCCATTGGGATTCATCTACCGCGTACAGCGGTGAGATCAGTGGCCAGATTTCGGCACACTTGCGCGCGGTAAATTCCGGCTTCAGCACATCAATCGCGTTGAACATAGCACTCCGTCCTCAGCATCCGGTGGCCAGCCTGGCTGGCCGGTCTGGAATCTTGTTGTAATAGAGGATGGCACTTTAGTGATGAAACGGTGATCGGTCTTGCACAAAGCGCCGGAGTTTTTGCAGAAAGCTCTGGCGTCAGGCGCTATTGAACAGGTGGGGTTTTGAGCCCGGCGACCGTGTCATCATCTGGGAGTTGACAGGATGTCGCCGTAAAAAGACGCTGGATGGGTGAACGTTAACCCTGACCTGGCTGTGCGCTGCGCCGGAAGCGGGCCGGGGTAGTGCCGTAACGGCGTTTGAAAGCGTTGGTCAGGGCGCTCTGGCTGCTGAAGCCGCAGCGGTCGCTGATCTGAGACAGTGCCCGGCCCTGCTCCAGATAATGCCGGGCGCGGCGCAGTCGCTGTTCCATCAGGTACTGGTGCGGGGTCATATTGTTCTGCCGTTTGAACAGTTCATGGAACTGGCTCTGGCTGAGGCAGGCCAGCCCGGCCAGCTGACCGACGCTGATTTTACGGTGCAGGTGCAGGCGGATATAGTCATCGATCAGATCCATATCGATCTGGCCGGTGATCCGCTGGGCGGGAATTTCCAGTTGATGCTGCAGGGCGCAGAGCAGGGTATTACCGCAGGCACGGGCCAGCAGATCATCCTGTGGGTGATGCTGTAATTCACGCCCCAGTGCCCCGGCCAGCACCTGTAACTGGCTGCTCATATTAAAATAGCTGGCGTTATCAAACAGGCGGCTGATCAGCTCATATTCCTGCTGGCTATAATGCAGATTCCATGGCAGGTTAACCACCATAATCTGGTTGCTGCCTAGTCCGGCAAAGGCGTGATCCGTCGTCGATGGCACCAGGCAACCACCGCCAGCCGTGATATGCTGCCCCAGCCCGGCAATATTGAACTCCGTATCACCATACATGCCCAGTACCAGCTGGTGGTACTCGTGATCGTGGGTATGGGCGTCGCCCGGCAGACTCATAACTTCAGCGGATGTAACCATCAGACAGTGCCAGCATTTAGTGTGGTTATGATTGGGGGCGAGCGGTGGCTCAAGCAACCATTGTACCGACTGTTTTCTGTACAGTCAGCATAAAATGAGAACCATTCCTGACTGTATTTGCCTGGCTCTGCTGTCTGTCAGCATCGGCGGTGGCACTGATAGCGACTATTCTTTTGCGACCGCTCAAGTTTTGGGGCCTTCATCTGGCCGGTGAGTCGGGTACAATGTGCGCAGCAAATTTTTCGCGGGCCCGAGCCCGACCTGGACAAGTTGAGAGAAGACGATGGCTGAACTGAAGAATGATCGCTTTCTGCGAGCGCTGCTGCGCGAGCCGGTTGACTGCACACCGGTATGGATGATGCGCCAGGCAGGCCGCTACCTGCCAGAATATCGGGCCACCCGTGCCCAGGCCGGTGACTTCCTCAGCCTGTGCAAAAACAAGGAGCTGGCCTGTGAAGTAACGATCCAGCCGCTGGAACGTTACGATCTGGATGCTGCCATCCTGTTTTCAGATATCCTGACCATTCCTGATGCGATGGGGCTGGGGCTGTATTTTGCCGAAGGCGAAGGCCCACGTTTTAAAAAAGTGGTGCGTACTGAACAGGATGTGGCTGATTTGCCGGTGCCAGATTCGGCTAGTGACCTGGACTACGTGATGAACGCAGTCAAAGAGATCCGCCGTGAACTTAACGGCCGGGTGCCGCTGATCGGTTTCTCCGGCAGCCCATGGACGCTGGCGACCTATATGGTTGAAGGCGGTTCCTCCAAGGACTTCCGTCATATCAAGAAAATGATGTACGCCACGCCGGAAGTCCTGCACGAACTGCTGCGCAAACTGGCGCTGTCAGTGACGGATTACCTGAATGAGCAGATCCGCAGTGGCGCTCAGGCGGTGCAGATTTTTGATACCTGGGGCGGCGCGCTGAGCGGCCCTATGTACCGTGAGTTCTCCCTCAAATACATGCAGCAGATCGTTTCCGGGCTAATCCGTGAGCACGATGGCCGCAAGGTACCCGTGATCATGTTTACCAAAAACGGTGGTCAATGGCTGGAATCCATCGCTGAAGCCGGTGCTGATGCACTGGGTCTGGACTGGACTACGGATATCGGCAATGCCCGTGCCCGGGTCGGTGACAAGGTGGCCCTGCAGGGCAATATGGACCCGAGCGTACTGTACGCACCGGAGTCCCGTATCCGTGAAGAAGTGGAACTGATTCTGTCCAGCTATGGCAGTGGCCCTGGCCATGTCTTCAACCTGGGTCATGGTATCCATCAGTTTGTGGACCCGGCTCAGCCGAAGTTCTTTGTGGATGCGGTGCACGAGTTGAGTGCCAAGTATCACGGTTAATGATGATTGAAAGGCTCCCACGGGAGCCTTTTTTATTGCCTGAATCTCTGAAATTTCGATGCTATATACCCTGGTAAGGGTGTCAGCTATTTATCTTTGGTTTACACTTTGGTCGAACCGCTAACTACGCAGACTTCACTACACGCCCATGTCCGATATACAGAAAATTATTGAAGGTAACCGCCAGTGGGCGGAACGTACCCGTACCCATGCCCCTGACTTTTTTGCCGCGATTGCTCAGCAGCAAAGTCCTGATTATCTCTGGATCGGCTGTTCTGATAGCCGAGTGCCGGCCAATGAAATTGTGGATATGTTGCCGGGTGATATTTTTGTTCACCGTAATGTCTCCAATCTGGTATTGCACTCTGATATGAACTGCCTGTCGGTGGTGCAATATGCGGTGCAGGTCTTGAAGGTGAAGCAGATTATGGTGGTGGGTCACTATGGGTGTGGTGGGGTAAAAGCCGCGCTGGAAGATACCCCGCTGGGGCTGATCGGTAACTGGCTACGTCATATCCGTGATGTGGCGATGAAACACAAAGCTATCTTGAGCCGCTGCACCACCGAAGAAAATCTGCTGGACCGGCTGTGTGAGCTTAATGTGCTGGAACAGAGCTATAACCTGTGCAATACCACCATGGTGCAGGAAGCCTGGCGCAGCGGTCAGCAGCTGGAGGTTAACGGCCTGGTGTATGGCCTGGATGACGGTTTATTGCAGGAGCTGAACTTCTGCAACGATGAACCCGACGGAGTGGAAACCCGGCTGGCAGAAGCGGTGGAAGCGGTGGCTGCATTGTGCCGTTGAAGCGGGCCAATAATTGATAGAAGAAAGTCCCTGCTCTCAGGCAGACAGAAATAGATACGCTACCTATACTGGAAAAACGTGTTTATTGCCTGGCAGGGACTTACGGAATGCCGCTACTGGAGCGCCTCTGGCGCAACCTTCAATTTCGCGTTAATTTTCTCTTTGCAACGGCCCTGTTGCTGAGTCTGGCGGCCGTGCTGGCCGTATTCCTGCTATTTGGCAAGGACATGCTGGTGGAGCGTGATCGCAAGCTGGTTGAGCAGACTGGCGCGCTGGTGGTTGCCGAGCTGGAAGCCCAGCTGACCCACGCTGAAACCCTGGTACAATCCATTGCCAGTGCTGCGGCCGCCGTGCCCCTGTCCCCAGAACCGCTGAATCAGTTGCTCTATCAGCAATTGGCCGATAGTCAGTACCCTGAGTTTATTGCCGGTGGCGGCATCTGGCCAGAGCCCGGCATGCTGGTGCCGGGTACTGAACGTGCCAGCCTGTTCTGGGGCCGCGATGTTGACGGCGAGCTGCAATTTTTTGATGATTACAATCAGGCCGATGAGCCTGCCTACTCTCGTACCGAATGGTACGTCCCGGTACGTTATTTAAAATCCCGCCACTGTTACTGGTCTCGCGCCTACGCAGACCCCTATACCTTAGTGCCGATGGTAACCTGTTCTGCGCCGGTTCGCCGCCAGGGTGTGTTCTGGGGGGTGGCCACGGTCGATGTGAAACTGGCGGGCATGACGGCATTTCTGGGGCAGCGGCTGGCGGATATTGGTGGCTATGGGGTGTTGCTGGATCGCAATGAAAGCCTGATAGCATTGCCGAAACTGGCTGATGGCAGTATTGCCGCGATTGCGCTGACAGATCGTACCGGCCTGGATTATCGTCAGATCTGGCTGGATGGTGATTTCAAACCATTGCATCAGATGATGCAGCAGCAGCTGAAGGTTCCCCAGGATAAGCCTCGGCTGCGCCTGCAGAGCAAACTATTAGCACAGTCGGATGATATCGATCAGCACGAAGCGATGCAGATTGCAGACTACCTGCTGACCCATGTGGGGGCAGATCATTCAGGTGCACTGCCGACTCAGACGCTGATGCTCAGTGATGATCCTTTGCTCTCTGAACGGGCACAGGTGAGCCTGATCAGCCTGCCCCATGCGGGCTGGCTGCTTGCTGTGGTGGTGCCTGACCGAATTGCGGTGGCGAATGCCGATCGACTGGCATTCCAGGGTATGGCGGCGCTGGTCGGGGCGGTGTTGATGGGGCTGTTGCTGGTGGGTTATCAGGTGCAGAACACGCTGGTGGTACCACTGAAATCAATGATCCGTCGATTGCGGATTTCCGGGGCAGAACCGGTCCGGCTGAACGAGGATGCCGGGTTCGAACTAGGTCAGCTGGCCCAGGCGTATAATCAGCAACAGCAAGCGCTACAAGCCTCCCAGGCGGTTATCAATGAGTCCCGCCTTTGCCTGCAAAGCATGATGGATACCGCAACCGACGGTATCGTTACATTGGACCCGGCCGGTCATATCCTGGAAATAAACCCTTCAGCAGCACAGTTACTGGGCGATGGTGCTGAGTGCCTGCGGGGTACGGACTTTTGTCAGTTATTCAGTTGTGAAGCCCAGGCGACGGTGGTCGAGGGGCTGGAGCAGATTATTAATACCCAGCAGCAGCGAATTTCCCAGCTTGAAGCCGTAATGCGTCAGCCAGCAATGCCGTTGTATATCGAGCTGTCTATGAGTGGCTGGCAGGCTGCGGGACGATCCCACATTACGGTATTCATGCGTGATATCACCGAACGTAAAACCGCTGAGCAACGGGTGCACTATATGGCCACCCGTGACAGCCTGACCGGGCTCTATAACCGTTATCAGTTGGCGGAGCGGCTGACGACAGGGCTCAAAGTCGCGCAGCGTCATGCACAGAAACTGGCGGTACTGTTTATCGATCTGGATCACTTCAAGGATGTTAATGACCGGCTGGGCCATCAGGCGGGTGATCAGTTATTGATGGGGGTCGCTGAGCGGTTACTGCTTAGCCGCAGAGCAGAGGACTCTGTCGCCCGGCTGGGGGGGGATGAGTTTGCTGTGGTGTTGCAGGATATTCAGCAGACCGGTGATGCCAGTGCCACCGCTGAACAGATTGTACAGTTGCTACTGCAGCCGTTCTGGATTGAGGGCCAGGCCTGCCATATTGGGGCCAGTGTCGGCATTACACTGTATCCGGACAATGCGAGCAATGCTGAAGAGTTGCTCAAACAGGCGGACAGCGCCATGTATCTGGCAAAAGCAGAAGGGCGCAATACCTGGCGCTTTTATGCCCCGGAACAGCATCAGAAACAGCAGCAGCGTCGACATATGCTGGCCGAACTGGCTGAGGCGATTTCCCGGCAGCAACTGATACTGTTTTATCAGCCGATGGTGATGGCGTGTACGACTGACCCTCGTTGTGCGCCGGTATCCTTTGAAGCGTTACTGCGCTGGCAGCATCCAGAGTTTGGCATGGTGCCACCGATGGTGCTGGTGCCACTGGCAGAGGAAGCGGGACTGATGGCGGACATCGGCCACTGGGTGCTGGAGCAGGCCTGCGCACAGCTGGCGCAGTGGCAGAATGAAGGGCTCGGCTTATGTCAGCTATCGGTTAATGTCTCGACTCAGCAGTTGCAACAGAAAACATTTGAAGCCGGTTTGCGCCGACTGCTGGAAACTTATCAGTTGTCCGCTGAGCAGGTTCGGCTGGAGATCACCGAGTCATTATTGATCAGTGAGGGCTGTGCCGAGCAGATGCATCGTCTGGCTGAGTTGGGGGCGACGCTGGCAATCGATGATTTCGGTACCGGGTATTCCAGCCTCAGCTACTTACAGCAGTTTCCGGTGGGAGTGATTAAACTGGACCGCTCGTTTGTGGATGGCGTAGATGTCTCCGGTGCCAGTCAGACTATCTGTCAGGCGGTGATCTCACTGGCCCATAATCTGGGTATAGAAGTGGTAGCCGAAGGGGTGGAGACCGCACAGCAACAACAGATGTTGCAGCGGATGAGTTGTGATCAGTTACAGGGCAATCTGTTTACCCGGCCCGTTCCTGCTGATCAGGCGATCCTGTGGTTACAGACATACCGGCGTAGCCCGGCTAATGCGGTTCAGGCGATGGGCTGGAATATTTAGACTGATCCTGAGAAGCCAGAGCAACCGGAAGGGTTGCTCTGGTGGCAGGCGGTTACTGGGCGCTGGCGTTTAGTGCCTGATCCAGATCGGCCAGCAGATCATCGATATGCTCGATACCAATCGACAGACGTACCATTTCAGCACTGACACCGGCGGATTTCAGCTCTTCATCATTGAGCTGGCGGTGAGTGGTTTCCGCTGGAATTGATGCCAGTGACTTGCAGTCACCAATATTTACCAGACGCAGGAAAATTTGCAGCGCATCATAGAATGCACGGGTGCCTTCACGGCCAGATTTAACGCCAAAGCTCAAAATACCGGACGCCTGACCGTCCATATATTTCTGTGCCAGCGCATGGTCGGGGTGGCTTTCCAGCCCGGCATATTTCACCCAGCCAACCTGATCATGGCTTTCCAGATATTGAGCGACTTTCTGGGTGTTCTCGTTGATGCGCTCCATGCGCAGGCTCAGGGTTTCCAGGCCTTGCAGCAACAGGAAGGCGTTCATCGGGCTCAGGGCCGCGCCCATGTTGCGCAGTGGTACCACCCGGCAGCGACCGATAAAAGCAGCAGGCCCAAAGGCTTCGGTGTAGACCACGCCATGGTAGGACACATCCGGCGTGTTCAGCAGCGGGAAGCGGTCAGCATTGTCTGCCCATGGGAAGTTGCCGGAGTCCACAATAATCCCGCCCAGCGAGTTACCATGGCCGCCGATGTATTTGGTTGCCGCCTGGATAACAATATCAGCGCCTTGCTCAATAGGACGCCACATTGCCGGGCTCGGTACGGTGTTATCAACAATCAGTGGAATACCGTGGTGATGGGCCAGCTCAGCCAGTTTTTCAACATCGGCAATGCCGCCGGACGGATTACCGACGGATTCGCAGAAGATCGCTTTGGTGCGAGCGTCGATCTGTGCTTCCATGGCGGCAAAGTCGTCTTTTCTGACGAACCGGCACTCAATCCCCTGACGTGGCAGCGTGTGGGCGAACAGATTATAGGTGCCACCGTACAGTTCGCTGGTGGAGATAAAGTTATCACCCACTTCGGCCAGTGTCTGGAGGCTGTAGGTAATTGCGGCCATGCCGGAGGCAACCGCCAGTGCAGCGATACCGCCTTCCATCTCAGCAACGCGCTTTTCCAGCACATCGGTGGTGGGGTTCATGATGCGGGTGTAAATATTGCCCGGTACTTTGAGGTCGAACAGGTCAGCTCCGTGCTGGGCACTGTCGAAGGCGTAGGAGGTGGTCTGGTAAACCGGTACGGCAACCGATTTGGTGGTAGGGTCCGGGGAAAATCCGCCATGTACGGCAATGGTTTCCAGTTTCATCTGCAGGTCCTCAATGACAACGTTGGCTGCCGGTGGCGCGACAGAATCCATCTGATTCCGGTGCCGGGCAGTATTGAAAATACGTAAAGTCCCTGATTGTAGAAGGTTCTGGCTATAAAATCAGCCCAGCAGCGCTGTTCTGAGAGGGCTGAATATGAATGCGATTTAACAACGAGAGCGTGTAATGGCTAAACAGAAAACTGCCTTTGTCTGTAATGACTGTGGTGCTGACCATGCCAAGTGGCAGGGCCAGTGTTCCGCCTGTGGTGCATGGAATACCCTGACAGAGATCCGTCTGAGCAGCGCTCCTGCCAGTGCCAGCGCGAGTAGTGCGGCACGCAATGTACGCTTTGATGGTTATGCTGGCGGGGCTTCACAGGATGCGGTGATCAGTCTGGCGGAGGTTAATCTGGCTGAGGTGCCCCGTTTCGGCACTGGCACCGGTGAGCTTGACCGAGTGCTCGGTGGTGGCCTGGTACCGGGCTCGGCGATTCTGATTGGCGGCCATCCGGGGGCGGGTAAAAGTACCCTGTTATTGCAGGTTATGTGCTTTCTTTCGGCACAAATGCCTGCACTTTATATTACCGGTGAGGAGTCGCTGCAACAGGTGGCGATGCGTGCTCATCGGCTGGGGTTACAGGCTGATCAGCTGAAGATGCTGTCGGAAACCTCGGTAGAAAAAATCTGTGATATCGCCCAGCAGCATAAACCCCGGGTAATGGTTATCGACTCGATCCAGGTGATGCATGTGGCGGACGTATCCTCAGCACCAGGCTCGGTGTCTCAGGTGCGTGAATCGGCCGCATTTCTGACCCGCTATGCCAAACAGACCGGTACGGTGCTGTTTCTGGTCGGTCATGTAACCAAAGATGGCAGCCTGGCCGGGCCCAAAGTGCTGGAGCATATGATTGACTGTTCCTTGCAGTTTGATGGTTCATCTGATTCGCGTTTTCGAACTTTGCGCTCGCATAAAAACCGGTTCGGGGCTGTTAACGAATTAGGCGTATTTGCGATGCTGGAAAACGGCCTGAAAGAGGTGCGTAACCCCAGTTCGATATTCCTGAGTCAGGCTGAACAGCCAAGCCCCGGCAGCGTGGTGATGGTGGTCTGGGAGGGTACCCGGCCGTTGCTGGTAGAGGTCCAGGCGCTGGTGGATCAGTCCCATATGAATAACCCGCGCCGGGTTGCGGTGGGGCTGGAAGGTAACCGGCTGGCGATGTTGCTGGCGGTACTGCACCGTCATGGTGGACTGCATACCGGTGATCAGGATGTATTCGTTAATGTGGTGGGTGGGGTCAAGGTACTGGAAACCAGTGCTGATCTGGCCTTGCTGCTGGCCGTGGTATCCAGCTACCGGGATCGGGCGCTGGCACAGGATCTGATGACGTTTGGTGAGGTGGGGTTGTCCGGTGAAATCCGCCCGGTGCCTAATGGTCAGGAGCGGATTCGTGAGGCAGCGAAACATGGTTTCCGGCGGGCAATTGTGCCTAAAGCTAATGTACCGAAAGAGCCGGTGCCAGGAATGGATGTGGTCGGGGTGAACTCGCTGTCTGAAGCGCTGGATGCTCTGTAGGTTTTATCTGTCGCCCCGACTGTAAGGCTTAGTGGAGTGGGAACAGGTGATCCAGTTCGCGCTCCAGCAGATTTTCATCACCCAGGTTCAGTTCCATAATGCGGCGCAGATGGGTCATGGTATCCAGGTCGATCGCATCGAAACGCAGGCCGTAACTGTCACCGATAATCCGTACCAGAACGGTGGTGAATGTCAGTGCCAGACCGTTGTCAGTCAGGTGGATGTTCATCTGCAGCTGGTCATTCGGCTGGCATGGCAACGGGGTGTCACTTTTTATCAATGCACCCTTGAGCGACAGGTCCAGTAGTTCGACTGGATGAATCTGTTCGTTCGCTATCAATTCGGTTGTACCATCAAACTGGATACGTAAAAAACGGCGACGGTCCTGTTCGGCGGAAGGTGTGGTGATTGACATAATATTCTCCTGTTGTCCCTTTCAGTCGTGATCGCTTTAGCGTTTTACTGTTCTATGGAATTAATCGCAGCAGACTCTGGCCATGACCAGTCTGTACTGATAAAGGTAGCTGGTCTGTGAATTTTTTGTGAGAAATTGGGCGGATAACGTATTTGTTTTGCCTCACTGGCAGAGGCTTTAGTACATGCGTTTGATCTATTTTGTTTGCATATGAGCCATGTCATTGAGGTTCTGCCTGGGGATGCTTAAGTTGAAACCCCTCAAGCGTTATCGGAAGAATAATAATTATGAGTTTTGAGGCGTTGCTGGATGTCGTCTGGACTGGGCGGCATTCTCGCTACTTTAATCAGGCCCGTAGTCACTATTTGTGCCGACGGGCGCGGACTATCGCATTTTTGATGATGGTATTGCAGCCGGCCTGGATTCTGGTTGATTACCTGTTACTACCTGCCAGCCTGCTTGAAGACGTCAGTATCTGGCGGATGACTTCCGGGCTGATCTGTGCCGGGCTGGCGCTGTGGGCGAGTTGTCCTTACAGCCTCTGGCGCGGTTATGTCAGGCTGCTGGGATTACTGGTCACGCTGTCATGCTTCCATATTTTCACCAGTAATATGCTGGTGTCTGCCGGGCACGGTGGCACGGTGGCGGGCTACCACTTTTTCCCCTTTATGGTTATCTGCATGCTGGCGGTGTTTCCACTGACTATCCTGGAGCTGTTATTGATGGTGGGCGGGATTATCCTGCTGGAGCTATCGCTACAGGCCTGGCAGGGTATGTTATGGCAGATAGAGAGCCTGAATAACCTCTGGTTACTGGCGATTCTGGGGGTAATTTCTGGCTGGGCGGCGGTTAATCAACTGAGTATGTTGCTGGGGCTGTTTCGGCAGGCCACCCGTGACCCACTGACCGGGTTGTCTAACCGCCGTCAGTCCATGGAACAGCTGGAAACGGATATGCGCACCCAGCGCGAAATGGGCAAGTCAGTCTCGGTGCTGATGTTTGATCTGGACCATTTCAAGCGTTTCAATGATCAGTATGGCCATGCGGCCGGGGATATTGTATTGCGGGAATTTGGCAAAATCATGCGCAAACACGCGCGTAAACGCCATGACCTGTCGGGACGCTATGGCGGTGAGGAGTTTCTGATGATTCTGCCCGGGCTGGCACAGCCACAGGCGGCGGAGCTGGCGACGAACATACTGCACAGCTGTCGTAGTGCCAGGGCGCAGACTCCCACCGGTGAGCAGATCAGTTTCACCACCAGTATCGGGCTGGCGACGTCGACTCCGGAGGATGATGTAGCGTCACTGTTGAAAAAAGCTGACGATGCGCTGTATCAGGCGAAGGGCAATGGACGGGATCAGGTGCAGATTGCCCTGTCTTCCCAGTCAGAGCCACAGAAGGTTGAGGCCGCTGAGCTGATTTAATCGTTAGTGATCAATATGCAGCTACAAAAACGGCCTCTGAAAAGAGGCCGTTTTGCTATCCGGACGCTGGCGATTACAGGTCGGTCATACGCTTGTACTTGATGCGCTCTGGCTGGTGGTCTTTACCGAAGCGACGTTTGTAGTCTTCCTGATACTCGGTGTAGTTACCCTCGAAGAACTCTACTTTGGACTCGCCTTCGTACGCCAGCATGTGGGTACAGATACGGTCCAGGAACCAGCGGTCATGGGAGATGACGACCGCACAGCCCGGGAAGGCCAGGATGGCTTCTTCCAGTGCACGCAGGGTTTCGATGTCCAGATCGTTGGTTGGCTCATCCAGCAGCAGCACGTTGCCGCCTTCTTTCAGCAGTTTGGCCATGTGCAGGCGGTTACGCTCACCACCGGACAGGTCTTTAGCGAATTTCTGCTGATCGCCGCCTTTGAAGTTGAAGCGACCACAGTAAGCACGGGCCGGGGTCTGGTAGTTACCCACGGTGATGATTTCCTGACCGCCGGAGATCTCTTCGTAAACGGTCTTGCTACCATCGATTTCACGGGACTGGTTAACGTACGCCAGTTGCACGCTGGAACCGAGTTCGATCTCACCGGAATCCGGCTGCTCTTCACCGGCAATCATGCGGAACAGCGTTGACTTACCGGCACCGTTACCGCCGATAATGCCAACAATCGCACCCTGTGGAATAGAGAAACTGAGGTCTTCAAACAGCACTTTCTCGCCGTAGGCTTTGCTGATGTTAACCGCATCAATGACCTTTTCACCCAGACGTGGCCCAGGTGGAATGTAGATTTCCTGGGTTTCGTTGCGGGTCTGGAACTCTTTGGAGTTCATCTCTTCAAACTGCTTCAGACGCGCTTTGGACTTGGACTGACGGCCTTTGGAGCCCTGACGAACCCACTCCAGCTCGGAAGAAACAGATTTGCGGTGGGCCGCTTCCTGTTTCGCTTCCTGCGCCAGACGCGCTTCTTTCTGCTCCAGCCATGAAGAATAGTTGCCTTCGTATGGAATGCCGCGTCCGCGGTCCAGTTCCAGAATCCAGCCAGCGGCATTGTCCAGGAAGTAACGGTCATGGGTGATCGCGACCACAGTACCTGGGTATTCCTGCAGGAAGCGCTCGATCCAGGCCACGGACTCAGCGTCCAGGTGGTTGGTTGGTTCGTCCAGCAGCAGCATATCTGGCTTGTCCAGCAGCAGGCGGCACAGCGCGACACGGCGACGTTCACCACCGGACAGGTTTTTAACCTCGGCATCCCAGGCAGGCAGGCGCATGGCATCGGCGGCACGTTCGAGTGCTACTTCTAAATTGTGGCCATCTTTGGCCTGGATCAGATCTTCGAATTTCGCCTGCTGTTTAGCCAGCTCATCGAAGTCAGCATCGGGTTCAGCGTAGGCAGCGTACACCGCTTCCAGCCCGTCCAGTGCTTCTTTTACATCAGAAACAGACTCTTCCACGATCTGACGCACGGTTTTGCTGTCATCCAGCTCCGGCTCCTGCGGCAGGTAACCGACCTTGATGCCCGCCATCGGCTGGGCTTCACCGAGGATATCGGTGTCCAGCCCCGCCATGATTTTCAGCAGGGTAGATTTACCGGAACCGTTCAGGCCCAGTACGCCAATTTTGGCGCCCGGGAAAAAAGAGAGGGAGATATCTTTCAGAATCTCGCGTTTGGGCGGAACAATTTTGCCCACGCGGTTCATGGAGTAAACGTACTGTGCCATCTGTCACAACCTGTTCGATGTCTTGAGATGCGGGGATTTTAGCCGATTGGCGAGGGTGGGGCTAATGGAGAATCTCTGTTGCTGAGCTCATGTGAGCTTCTTTTTTATGGCTTTACCAGGTAACCTGGATGACCGGGACAGTCATCGCAACTGGGTGTGTTATGACGTTGAGTTACTTGGGAGGCTCTTTACGGTCCATGGCATATCTGGAGTAATGCTGCCCTGGTCAACGACTCTGGGGTGAGCATCTACAGCTTTTAATAGTTGCTTGAGCTTCTGAATGAGATCTTTAGGCTCGGCAATACGGGGGCGTAACCTGTTCCCCGTTGGGTGTTGTTCCAGGTGAAGTACAATGCGGAAAGGCTTCTTTATGGCGTTTTGTGCGAAGCTCTTCTCATCAGCATCATTGGCGTTGTGCTGTGCAGCAGCAAGCCCTGCCAGAGTGTCGCGTACTTTCTGGGCAATTTCATCGGCGAGTTCACTGGGCTTCGTGCGTGGATGCTGGCGATAGTCTTTAACTTCGATAAGCCAAGTGTTGTTATCATCAATGGTAATCAGATCGACAGCTTTAGATTTCCCAAAAGCATTTGTTAGCTGGTTACGGTAAAAGGCCCAGTCGTCATATTTTGTGCTGTTACTATGCTGGAATATGAACTCTAGCTCCCCTTCTTCTAGAGTTATCATTCCTGTGACTCCATAAACCGGTCTGACTGCAACAACTCTTCATCCAGCATGATCAGCGTAGAAATATCATCAAGGGTATTGCCTTGTTCGACTCTCGTGCCATTTTCTGAGTCACCTAATGCAAAATAGCGTTTGCTTAAATATTTATGGTCTTCCTGACCAGACAGAATATCCAGTTCTCTAAGTAGAAATAGTGAATGTGTTGCGACGATGATCTGAATCCCATGTTTGCTCAAGTCCATAAGCAAAGCAGCAACAACCTTTATCAATTTAGGGTTCAGGTTGGCTTCGGGTTCGTCCCAGAACAGGTAGCCCTTATCCAGCAGCGAACCGGTGCTGATAAGGCGTGCAATCATGGCCAGCTTCCGCAAGCCTTCAGCAACCAGCGGCATCTCCATCCGCCCCGTTCCTTTTATAGCCAGGTAGAAACGACCATTTTTATCCAGCTCGACTTTGCCGCCCATCGCATCTTCAAGTGGCGAAACCAGCCGGGCGATGGTTTTCTCTCTGGGGCCTTTTAGCGTGAGTGCACCCAGCAAATCACACAGGTCAATCAGGTTTTCTTCTATATCCACATGAGCAGTGCGGTAGAGCTGAGGTAACCAGTGATACTGACTGAGCACTTCCCGCGTAGGGATAAAGATGGGGGCCTTGTCCTGCCATACTGTTGGCAGGTGATCGATCTGAACCTCTGATTTGCTGCTGGTGGCGAAACTGATGCCTGTTTCCAGCGAGGCTGATTCAAAGGTAAGTTTGAGCTCGCAGCGTTCGCGGCCTTGCTTACGACGTGCCAGACGCCCTAATGATTCCGGGCGCATAACGGTGATCAGTTTATCGGCGAACGCTTTCTGTAACCCGGTTTTGGTGGGTGTGTCTGACTGAGCCTTCAGGCCTTCCTGAGCGCTGGTCGCAATTAAGGCGTACAGCGCCTTGAGCAGGTGTGATTTACCACTGCCATTCTCACCAACGATTACATTCAGACCCGGCGAAAACTCAAGGTCAGCCTGTTTGAATACTGTCAGATTTCGAATGTTCGCTGTCTTCAGCATGGTCTGGCCTTAATTGATCCGGGTTCAGTGCGTTGCGCGGGCTTATGCCGTCTGCTGCGTACCGCATAAAATAACATGATTCTATCAAATATCTGGCAGCCAGCCGACCACTGCTGTTCGTGCTGTGTGTTGCTGAGTATCCGGGAACTATCACCACATTACGGGTTATTGTGTGCCCTCCACTGGCTGACAGTATCCATAACCTGCTGCTTATCAATAAACTCCTGCTCCAGCCGTCCTTTCTTGAGTGATAGCAGATGATGATACAGCTGTGCTTCTTCAGGGCTCAGTTGTATCGGTGGTTCTGGTGTTGCGGGTAAGGGTTCGGTAACGGCTTTGCTGTGTTGATAGTTATCGAAAATAGCTCGGCTCATCAGTAATGGGGTCAGGCCGGGCTGGTGCTGACGGGCCTGGGCCAGCATGCTGAGGCCCCGGCTGTCGATATCTCCCCAGTAGCCCAGGGTTTTGTCGCTGAGCCATTCGGCGCTGAGCCAGCGCAAGTTCAGGCCCGCACCCAGTATCGCCAGTGTATCGGATAGTTCGGGAAGCTGGTGCAGGCAGCGCTCGTTTTCCACAATCAGAATATGGCTGGCACTCAGAGGGCAAGCTATCAGTTCGCTGTCGCGTACCCGTTGTTGTGTAAAGGGCAGCAGGCTGCCATCCAGATCCGCAACCAGCAGCCAGTGGTCATTGTCGTGCTGGGCACCCAGAAAGGTCTCCAGCCCTTGCTCACTGGCCAGGCCATCGAAGCGGATGTCCAGCAGGCGGGTGATCAGGGTGCGGTTACGTTCAAAAAATTTTCTGTCGATGCCTGCCAGCGAGACGGCCCGTAACGGGCTGCCTTGCGCGGCCCCGGGTGTCAGCAGCAGGGCCAGTTCCGCCGCTTTGATTACCTCATGTTCTGGTTTATTGAATACCAGGCTGCGTTGTCGGATCAGGAAAGGGTGAAACTGCGAGTCAGTCTGCTGTACCAGGCGGCCTAACGCCTGGTATTCACGACGAATGTCCTGACTGGCGGTGGCGTTGACCCACTCGGTCGGGGTGCTGAGTGCCCAGCTGACCGGTAGCTCTACGGCATCGTGGGTACTCTGGTAGTGGTGCTGTTCCCAGTGTACCCGGCCTATGCGCAGCTGCCGCCAGCGCTCGATATGCTGGCGGACCTGACTCAGGTGGTTGCGTACCGTGCTGGCCGCTGGCTTGCCGATACTGAGTTGTATCGGCCAGCTCTGCGGGTTTAGCAAGCGTTGCTCGCGCAGGTCGGCATTGTGCCATTGCTGGGCCAGTTTGCTGGCCAGCTCAGTGGGTGTTTTCATGTTGGTTATTACGTACCAGGTATCTGTTTCTCCATCCTGTTCAGAGGCTCCTGCTAGCCACCCTTGCGGGTGGGGTGCCAGAGGGGGGGGCTGCGAGCCGCTTCCTTAAACTATGAAACCGGGCCGGAATGGTCGGGCAGATTTTCAGGATTGGGCTATCGTGAAAGGACATGGAATTCATTCAGGAGCGCCAGTCATGATGAAGGACTATCTCAGGAGTCTTGGTATTGCCACAGCCTTTCTCTCCAGCCTGTCCTGGGCGGATGACCCCATTATTCTTATCCCGCCATTGAGTCAGGCACCGCAACTGGATGGCCAGGTTGATGCATTCTGGCAGGCGGCCCCGGTGCAGCGGGTAACATTACGACCTAACAGTGAATTTGAAGCACCCGACCCGGTTACCGAGGTCCTGCTACGGGCCGGGCATTTTCAGGGCCGGGTGTATTTTCTGCTGGAATGGGCGGATGCTGCCGAGGGGCGACAACATAAGCCGTTTGTCTGGGATAAGGCGCGCAATAAATATGTGCGTGGGGCGCAACGTGAAGACCGGCTGGCATTGCAGTTTCGCATCGCTGGGGATTACCAGGCTGACTGGCTGGCCTCCACCGGTTTTACTGCCGATATCTGGCACTGGAAGGCGTCCCGTTCAGACCCGCTGGGGCTGGCCGATGATAAATGGACCAAGGTCAGTCGGGACCGGCTGATACGCTCCAGTAAGGTCAGCCAGGGCCAGACACATATCTATGTATTGCGGCAATGGGATGAGGGTGAGCCGCTGTATACCACCCGCCGCTATCGCAAGTACGCAGGGGATATCAAGCCCAAATATATTCTCAATCCAGAGCTGGAGTCAGGTTCGACCACGGATGTCAAGGCGGCCAGTCACTGGGCTCAGGGGCGCTGGGTACTGGAGTTGAGCCGCAAGCTGGATACGGGCCACAGCGACGATGCGCGCTTTGAACTCGGCCAGGTGGTGCTGGGTGGTCTTTCGGTATTTAATCAGTCCGAAAGTGAACAGCACTTTATTTCATCGACCCAGCGTTTTCATTTTCTGCCATGAATAATTCAGCCCCTTCTTCTCAACGCAATCGGCGATTACGCAGCCTCTGGCAGCTGATGGCGTACTGTTTTGTGCCTATTGTACTGTGTATGGGGCTGGCGCTGGTCTATAGCCATCTGACCCTGAACCAGATGATGGTCGCGGTGGCTGACAGCCAGCAACTGTCGGATGAACAGGCTCAGCGTATGGAGTCTATGCATAAGGACCAGTTGCCCCTGCACCACCGCTTGCGAGAGATGGCGGTGCTGGTCAGCCGGTTCGAGCATGAATTTGAACTGCTGGTGCTGGACCCGGAACGCCCGGATGACCAGGCGATTGAATTACGCCAGCAACTGGCTGACTACCTGCAAGCCATCCCCCTGCCTGCCAGTAGTGCCAACCCGCAGCTCAATGCCTGGTTGCTGGACAGTGCCGGACTGGTACTGGATCTGGTGGATGAATTGCTGGAGACCGGTGGCTCAAATGATCGTTACCGGCTTTTCCGCAATACCCTGTATCCGCTGTCGGAATTGCGTAATGGGGTCATGCAGGCGGAGCTGGAACAGGAAACGCGTAATCTGGCTGCCCTGAATACCCTGAACCAGGCGGCGGAGCGTTCGCGCGCGGGCTGGGAACAGCTGGTGTCCCGCTTTGTACAGGCGGAACGGGTGACTCAGGCGCTGATGTTGCTGATTGTACTGGCCAATATACTGTGCTGGTGGATACTGGGGCAGCTGTTACGTAAACGGCTGCTGACCCTGGCCGACTTTGCGGCGGCGATTGCCCGGGGCCAGCTGTTGAAAGTGCCGTTCATCAGTCCTGACAGTACCGGGCAGCTGGCGCTCAGTCTGGCACGCACTGCCCGGCGAATCCGTGCGTTGCTCAAAGAGGCGCGCCACCAGGCGGATGAGGCGCAGCAGGCGCGGGGGGAGGCTGAGTTGCTGGCCTTTTATGACCCGCTCACTGGACTGGCTAATCGACGCTCGTTCAATCACAGCCTGGAGCAGATGCTGCAATCGGTGCAGCGTGAGCGCCAGCTGTTCGCACTGTTTTACCTTGACCTTGATAACTTTAAATATATTAATGACTCGCTGGGCCATGATGTGGGAGATCAGTTGCTGAGCCATGTTGCCGGACAGTTGAAGTCCTGCCTGCATCAGGATGACTGTGTGGCCCGGCTTGGTGGTGATGAGTTCGCGGTGCTGGCCCGGGGCGGGACCCGTGACTCGACCGAACTGGCGGAACGGATACTGAGCCGGCTCAGTCAGCCGGTTGAACTTAACCAGCAGCCACTGGTGGTGTCCTGCAGTATCGGCATCGCTTTTGCCCGCATTGATGGTGACGATATCTCGACTCTGCAGAAAAACGCCGACCTGGCGTTGTATAAAGCCAAAGCCTCCGGTCGTAATACCTTCCAGTTTTTCTCACCGGAGCTGCATGCCTTGTCCATGCACCGCATGCGCATGGTCATGGAGTTACGCCAGGCCTATGAAAACAATGAGTTCTTCCTGCATTATCAGCCAAAATTTGACCTGGCAAGCGGCCAGCTGACCTCACTGGAAGCACTGATTCGCTGGAAACATGCGAAAGAGGGAATCATTTCTCCCCAGGATTTTATTCCGCTGGCGGAGGAAACCGGCCTGATCGAAGAGATCGGTAGCTGGGTGCTCCGGCAGGCCTGTGCGGATATCCGCACCCTGATCAGCCGGGGGTGCCCGTTGCCGGTGGCGGTGAACCTGTCCGGTCGGCAGTTCTATGATGGCAAACTGGCACAGACGGTTCAGTCCATACTGACGGAAGCCGGGGTAGAACCGCGCTGGCTGGAGCTGGAAGTGACCGAGACGGTGCTGATTGATGACATTGATGCCAGTGTTAAGGTGCTGGAGGCATTGCGAGCGTTGGGGGTCAGTATTGCCATTGATGATTTTGGCATGGGCTTCTCATCACTGAACTATCTGAAAAAACTGCCGATAGATGTGCTGAAAATTGACCGCAGCTTTGTCTGTCAGGTGCCGGGAGGGCGTAAAGATTGCGCCATTATCAACACCATTGTTGAATTGGCACACCGGCTGGAGCTGACTGTGGTAGCTGAAGGTATTGAAACGGCAGAACAGAAGGCTTATTTGCATTCTATCGGTTGTGATGTCGGTCAGGGGTTTTATCTGGCCCAGCCGGTTGCACTGCCTGAACTAATGCTGACGAGCGATCATATAACAGAAGTATAGATTTCTCAGCGGGTCCGTTCAGGCGCAGGAAATAAGTGTGAGCAGGCCGCGGGGTTACGTTTTCATCACCCCGCTACCTGGACTGGACGGATCAACGTCGGACAATAAAGTCCTTTTCTATCAGTTCAGCGTCGCCATTAACCACCTTGGCATAAGTGGTTTTGGCATTGATACGCACGACCTTTATTGTGGCGATCTGCTCTTCCAGTTGTCCCAGCGACTCGCCGCTGTAGCTGTCGAACATCTCTTCACCTAGCAAATACACATCCAGCATTTCGCCTTTCTTCAGGGTTTTACCGCCCTGATTGATGACGATGGTTTTTCCTTTAACGGCAACAACTCGCATCGGATAAATGTTAGATAGTGCCTTCTGTGCCAGCTCTCTGGCCAGTGTTGTAGTAATGCCGACTTCGGATGAGCCGTATTTTTTCAGCAGATCACGCACCTGTTTATCGCTGAATTTTATATTAATAGAGTCGGACCACTTCACCTGGCGGGTCGCTGCCAGAATAATCTTGTAGTCGATACTAGCCTGGCCACTGTAGTGAGTGATGGTTTCACCGGTCAGGGTCAGGGTTTTGCTGTGCTTACGGCTGTTAATACTGCGGATATTACCCACCACCAGGTAGTCAGCCCCTAGCACATTGCCCACCCGTGTCCGCTCTGCCAGACCCGCATCATCACTTAGCCACAGGTTCCGCTCAGCTTTGAATTCGTTCCCGAACTCGCGGTCAAGCACGTTAACCCTGCGGGACTGGGTGAACTGGTTCATAATGTGGTTACGCAGTTTTGCTTCGACTTTACTGGCAAGGGTTTTATCGCCCAGCAGTGAAAAACTAGGCTTGTCTGTGTGGAATGGCAGTACCGCCAGGGTACGGCGACTGCTGGCTTTGAAACCTGGTTTTTCATACCTGGCTACGTAAACCGTAACATCTGCACGGTAGCTACCGTCGTCTTGCTCGCTGACATCATTGACGTCATAGCGAGAGACAACTCCCCGGGTTTTCAGACTAAGGTTACCGGAACGGGAAACGGCGAAGGTTGTGTCGTTGTGTTCGCCGTCATTGTTGCTGGTACTGACGCGCCCCGACAGTGATTGTACGACTTCGCGGCTGTCGATGCCGACCCCCGTCACCTGGCGCAGAGCCTGGGTCAGGGCATTTGCAATTGCCTGGTTATGGTGTTGGCCATAACCGGTTGCATCGACTTGCTGCTCACCGGCCAGTATCAGCGAAGGCAGCAGTACCAGCATGGCCAATACGCTTTTGAATATCCACTTCATGTGGAGCTCCTCAGAAGTCATCTGCAGACATCAGATCCCGGCTCTGGCTGGAGCCAGATGAGTGCTGCTGAGCCTGTTTGTGTTGTGGTTTCGCAGCCTGGCGAGCGGGCTTAAAGTTTTTCAGTTCCCGCGCGCGCTGTTCGGAAACCGGATGCCACATATAGACGACGCCATTGATCTCGTGACCGTACATGGGGTGCTTGGCGGTCCAGCGGAACAGTTCGCGTGTGCCGGTCAGGTTATTGACCTTGCCGCGGACACTGACCTCCCGATTGATTGCGCGGATGAACTCTACAGTGGTCTCCTCTCCTTCTTCAACCGAAGTGCCTTCTGCACGTACCACCCCCTCTACTTTTTTCTTCATCTCCTTGGAACTGATGTCCTTAGAGGTACCTGTTGACTTGAACAGGTAGGCGAAATTGGCGTATGCGCCTGATTTTGCGGCCGCATAAGACAGTTCGCGCTGGTCGGCTTTACGCTGGAAATCCTTGCCACGGTAAGGGTTACTGGACTGACCGAAAGAGATCAATACTGGGTAGCCGCTCTGATCGTACATGCGACGAATGCCGAACTCATTCAGCAGTGCCATCTTGTCGTTGCGTAACAGTGTTGAAAGTGGCTGAGTACTTGCTTTTTCAGGCTTGGCGGCAATATCACCTTTACTGCGTGCGACATCAGCGACGAACTGACGGAACTTGTTTGATGCGACAATCGCTACGGCGACCACATGGTTGCCTTCGCCGTCATAGGCCTCAAACGTTTTTACTGGGATCACACCGGTAAGGCTATGTGTTGCTGTAGTGGTTACCGATTCCCGTACTGAGCGCTGGAACAGCGTGGCCCGTTTCTCTTTTGGTGCTGCTTTGAACTCGGATGGGTCCATCCCCATTTCCTGCAGCGCGCTGTCAAGTTTTGCGCCGGCCAGGAGAACCGCTTTATCCAGAAGCGCAATCAGATTATTGCTGCTGCGTAGTTCTTCAGCGGAGAACGAAGGCATCTGGCTCTGGTCGTCAAACAACTTGCTGGCGCTGCTGGCTGTGACATTGGTGCCCAGATATTCCAGATACTTTGCCTGCGCCTTAAGCGTCGCTTCTTTGTAAGCCATCTCACGGGCGTTGCCCCAGTCGCGGCTGTCCGGGCCTTGCATTACCGCAGCCTGCGCCGTGACATAGAACAGGCTGCCAGCTTCCGAGCGACGTTTGAATACCTGGCCTTTACCGCTGGTCTCCCAGTTGTCGATCTGTTCCTCAATTTGCAAGCCAATATCAATGGGCTCTGGCTGAGAAGCGGCGACGAGGGCTTGCTCAACCTGAGCGACTTCGCTTGCTGATTGTACCGGGCTGGCCTGTGCCAGCATGGTTTCCGCCTGGTTCTGCGTTACGTCTGCGAACAGAGGGCCGCTGGCGGCGGCAATGGCCAGTGCCAGAAGAGACTGTCTGATTGGTGTTGTCATCGAATAATTTCTCACCAGGAGGTCCCTTTGGCACTGCCCAGTTTACGAATAGGTGTTTCACCTTCCCAGATTCCCAGCCCATTGGATAAGTCCGTCAGAGTTAGCTGGAAGTAGTATTCAACGAGTTGCTCACCGCTATTTACACGGTTGTTACGCTGAATTATTTTGCCGGACAGGCTCATGTTCGGTGCCGCCAGTTTTTGCTTGACCAGAGTGGAGCGGTCAACGCGCTTGGACTGTTTCAGCTCGTTGATTACGTTGTTCATCTTATCTTCGGCACCATTCAGACCGATGGCGGTCGTGGTGTAGACCTTACCGCTGCGTAGTAGCTCGATGCGGATTTTTTTCACCAGCTGATCGGTATCGATGCGCTGCATGGTGTCGTTCAGTACGGAAGAGATCACCATGATGTTCTTTTTACCATCGTTGCGATCAACGGCGCCAGTTTCCAGCAAAGACTGCACAGCATCGGACGCGGCACGTTCAAAATCGATGCTGCTCAGGCCCATGGTTGTCGGCTCATTCACATTACCTGCGGTCAGGTTCTGTGTTTTAGGCGTACAACCTGTTGCAACGGCCAGCACGGCGGCGAGAGCTACGGTTTTGATCAGAGTGTTACGTGCGTTCATTTCATACTTCCTTCTGTAGACGAGGCCTGTGATACCTGAGCAGGAAACAGGTCGATCCGGTAATTTATCGCTTTAGGTGTTGTGGCGATGCGTGAGAGTGTGACCGGCTCACCTGGGCGTAAGGTGTGAATAGCCCAGCGCGATGATGACAGCCCGGCCAGTTCAAAACCGGCATGGTCAAACCAGACCACGCGAAAGCGAACTTTACGGGTACTGTGGCTGCGGTTGTGTACCCGCACGCCCTGACGTAGCAGTCCACCGTCGGTTATGCCGCCAGGCTGTGCATCAACGCTTATGTACTGGCTGACACCGGGGCCGAGCATCAGCTGGCTTGTTTCTGGTGCGGCAGGTTGTGCCTGACAACCGGTCAGCAACACGGTTGTTATGACGCAGGCAAGCATTATCTTTTTCATCGACTCAGACCTGTTCAGGCATCAAAACCCGCTACGCGGTAGACGGGTTTGCTACCCGGGGCGGAGGCTTTGACATAGATGATGGAAAACTGATTGTCGGGTAGTTTGATCTCCAGCGGTTCCGCCAGACCTTCGGCTTTGAGCTGTAGTTTGTTGCCTTTCGGCTTGTTGATGCGAGCAACCTGAACTTCTTTCGGTAGCTCGGTCCAGCTGCGGGTATCTGCACGGGTAGTGGCCAGTTGGTATATACCTGCAAGTACGGAACCGACAGCACCGCCTTCTTTGCGGGCCTGGTACTGGACGAAGCCTTTCACCACGGTGGAGGCGACGGCTTTGGTTACTTTCAGTGGAAACTCTTTCTTGAACTCGCTCTGTACGACACGATCAATACTGGCCAGCAAGGTGGTTTCGCCCAGTTGCTTGTCACCAGCGTATAGCTTGAATGATGGGTAAGCGCGTTTACGGTCTTTCAGTTTAGGTAGTGCCAGCTGGGAGTATTCCAGTTTATCGCTGACGACAAACAGGGGGATAGGGATCAGTGTCTCTGCGACTTCCGGTGCCTCACCGTTCTCGAATATCACCCATACCGTCGGCTTCAGGCGAGATTTTCTCCATTCACCCTTACGTAGTTTATCGATCACTTTGAGGTCGGTTTTCACCGCCTTGTTATCCGGTGTCATGCCAGCAACGCGACGCATGGACTGGCGAGCTTTGCTCAGGTCGCCGTTGTCCTGGCTGGCCAGCATGAAGTAAAGGCCATGGAGGTAATCGGTGTAGGGGTTGACGAAATCAGGATAAACCTGCCACTCGGCCAGTTCAGGGTAAGCGTCATATACGGATTTCTCGCCGTCTTTCTGTTTTTGGGAGAAATCAAAGTCAGCTGCCGCTTTACTCTCGGGGCTCTGCTTTTGTGTTTGTTGCCGTACTTGCTCTTCTTTCGCGAGTGTTTCTTTTTGTTCGTCCAGACGTTCTTTAAAGTATTCTTCGGCTCTGCGCTGGCGATCGGCTGCGCGGTTAAGCTCAATACGCGCATTTTGAAAGTCGTGCAGATAGATGTTATTCAGGGCCTTATAGGTATTAACCATAACGCCGTCGTACACTGCTGGGGCATAGCGATTGAAGGTGTTATTCAGCAACACTGATGTCACCGTTTCTATACCCTTGCGGGCAACGTGTTCGGTATCTTCAGTTTTCATCAGTGTTTCGGCACCGTCCAGCACCTTGTTGCTGAAGTCATACTGACCACTAGCGCTGAGTGCTGCTCCGGCATGTAAAGCCCAGAGTAATTCCGTTGATTCACCCTCAGCCGTGATGCCGCCTGCTTTCAGCGCAGAATCAGCGGCTTGCTGGTAATCACCTGCTGCAAATGTCTTCTGGAAATCTTCAGTATCTTTTTTTGCAGTAATCGTCTGACAGGCTGTCAGTGAAAGCGCGCAGGTAATGAGTGCCAGCCCTTTCAGGTGGCGAATGGGTAAATTCATGAGTGTGCTAATCCCTGACACAGCATACAGTTGCGTACGCCAGTACTTCAGTGTTTTGGATGAATCGCGTTGTCTGACGGCAAGGAATAGAAGGGGCCGATTAAAGCTAACACCACTCCTTGTGTTAAACCTGCGTACATAATAATCAAGGGCGTATTCTGCCGGATCGTTTTTTCATCTGCAATCGAAGACATGCTGCCTGTTTTGATAGATTTTTCGTTCATGTCGCTGTTGTTCCAGATCCTTGGCCTGAATTGACCTGAACATCACCTGAGCCGCTTTCAGGTGCTCGAATAACTACCTTGATGTATACTCGCCGCCTTTCTCGGTCGCTACTGTTTGTGTTCGTGTTTTAGCGATTTTTTGCGCCTGTTGGGTGCCATTAACCGTATAAAACCAGGCTTCGGTCGACTGATTTCCGCCGCCCACTGCACTGGGCGCTAACATTGCCGTTTACGAGGATTTTCCAGCAATGTTCACCAAAGATATGTCTATCGCTGATTTTGATGCTGATCTGTGGAATGCCATGCAGGCTGAAACTGTACGTCAGGAAGAGCACATCGAACTGATCGCCTCCGAAAACTACACCAGCCCACGGGTGATGGAAGCGCAGGGTTCTGCGCTGACCAACAAATACGCCGAAGGCTACCCGAACAAGCGTTACTACGGTGGTTGTGAACACGTAGATGTGGTGGAGCAGCTGGCGATTGATCGTGCCTGCGAACTGTTCGGGGCGACCTTTGCCAACGTGCAGCCACATTCTGGTTCTCAGGCTAACGCTGCGGTCTACATGGCGTTGTGTCAGCCAGGCGATACAGTACTGGGCATGAGCCTGGCCCACGGTGGTCATCTGACCCACGGTGCATCGGTCTCTTTCTCTGGCCGTATCTACAATGCGGTTCAGTATGGTCTGCACCCGGATACTGGCGAGATTGACTACGCTGACGTTGAACGCCTGGCCCAGGAGCACAAGCCAAAAATGATCGTAGCAGGCTTCTCTGCCTACTCACGTATCGTTGACTGGAAACGCTTCCGTGACATCGCGGACAGCGTTGGTGCTTTCCTGTTTGTGGATATGGCCCATGTCGCTGGTCTGGTTGCGGCGGGTGAATACCCATCGCCACTGCCATTCGCTGATGTGGTTACCACCACCACGCACAAGACACTGGGCGGCCCGCGTGGCGGCCTGATCGTCTCTGCCCGTGCGGATGAAGCGCTGCAGAAAAAGCTGAACTTCGCCGTATTCCCTGAATCCCAGGGCGGCCCACTGATGCACATCGTGGCGGCTAAAGCGGTGTGCTTTAAAGAAGCGCTGGAGCCTGACTACAAAGCGTACCAGGCGCAGGTGGTGAAAAACGCCCAGGCGATGGCCAATACCTTTATCGAGCGCGGTATCGATATTGTGTCTGGCGGTACGGATGATCACCTGTTCCTGGTGGACCTGATCAGCAAAGACATTACCGGTAAAGATGCCGATGCGGCGCTGGGCCGTGCCAACATCACGGTGAACAAAAACTCCGTACCTAACGATCCACGCTCGCCGTTCGTGACCTCGGGTCTGCGTATCGGTAGCCCGGCGGTTACCCGCCGTGGCTTCAAAGAAGCGCAGTCAGTACAGCTGACCAACTGGATCTGTGACGTGCTGGATGATATCAGTAACGAAGCGACCATTGCGGCGGTTAAAACCAAGGTTAAAGCGCTGTGCGCCGAGTACCCGGTTTACAAATAAGCGTGCCTGCTGATGGGCAAAAGGTGAACTTTTAGCCACACAGCTGTAGAATACGCGGGCGGTCTTCGGACCGCCTTTTTCGTTCAGCCGGTACGGGTTTTTTATTGATCTGTAACTGTCTGTTTTACATGGCCTTCCTGGCCTACGCTCTTTAGTGACAGGATTCGAGTATGCATTGTCCGTTTTGCAGTGCGAGCGATACCAAAGTTGTCGACTCCCGCCTGGTGGCCGAAGGCCAGCAGATCCGCCGTCGTCGAGAATGTTCCGCCTGTCAGGAGCGCTTTACCACCTATGAAACCGCAGAATTACTAATGCCACGCCTGATTAAGGCCGATGGCAGTCGTCAGCCATTTGACGAAGACAAACTGCGGGCCGGCATCCAGCGTTCACTGGAAAAACGCCCGGTATCGGTGGAAGAATTCGAAGCCTGTATCAACCGGATCAAGCACCGTTTGCGCGCCACCGGCGAGCGCGAAGTGCCGTCCCGGCTGGTGGGGGAAGCGACCATGTCGGAACTGCGTAAGCTGGATGAAGTGGCTTATGTACGCTTTGCCTCGGTGTACCGCAGCTTTCAGGATCTGGATGAGTTCCGTAAAGAAATTGATCGTATGGAAGAGCCCGTCCAGCAGCCGGAGTCTGATGTATGAGCCTTTCTGTCGCAGATCGCCAGTATATGGCGCGAGCCATTCAGCTGGCGCGTCAGGGCCTGTACACCACCTCGCCGAACCCCCGGGTGGGTTGCGTACTGGTGAAAGATGGCCAGGTTGTCGGCGAAGGCTTCCACCGGCGTGCCGGCGAAGGCCATGCTGAAGTTAACGCGCTGGCTGTCGCGGCAGAGCAGGCACAGGGCGCAACCGCCTATGTCACCCTCGAACCCTGCAGTCATTATGGCCGTACCCCGCCCTGTGCTGAAGGCCTGATAAAAGCGGGTGTCAGCCGGGTTGTTGCAGCGATGGTGGACCCTAATCCACAGGTGGCCGGGCGTGGAATGACGATGCTCGCCGAGGCAGGCATCGACACCGCCAGTGGCCTGCTGGAAACCGAGGCCCGTGCGCTGAACCCCGGCTTTATCAAACGGATGGAGCAGGGCCTGCCGTATCTGACGATCAAATCCGCCAGCAGTCTGGATGGCCGTACCGCGATGCAAAGCGGGGAGTCTCAGTGGATTACCGGCCCTCAGGCCCGCACCCAGGTGCAGCGCCTGCGGGCGCGCAGCTGTGCAGTGATCACCGGCGTTGAGTCGATTTTATATGACGACTCCGCCCTGACTGTGCGTGAGGCTGAACTGGGGCTGGATAATGCGGCTGAGATTGTTAAACGTCAGCCTCTGCGAGTGGTGCTCGACAGCCAGCTGCGCACCCCGCTGACGGCAAAGATACTGTCCCAGCCGGGCCGGACCCTGATTGCGTATTGCGGTGATAACGGCCAGCGTGCCGAGGCACTGAGCCAGGCGGGTGCCGAGCTGGTTCAGCTTTCAGCCGCTAACGGCCGGGTTGATCTGCAGGCGTTGCTGCGCTATCTGGCGGATCAGCAGCAGTGTAATGAAGTGCTGGTGGAAACCGGCGCGACGCTGGCCGGTGCCTTTATTGAACAGCGGCTTTTAGATCGGCTTGAGCTGTTCATGGCAATGAAACTGCTGGGCAGCGATGCCCGGCCACTGTTTGACCTACCCCTGACCCGTATGGCCCAGCAGGTGCCAATGACGCTGCTGAACAGCCGTCAGGTGGGGCAGGATCTCTGGCTGAGTTTACAGCCGGACTATCAGGAGACTGCTTGATGTTTACCGGCATTATTGAAGCGCTGGGTAGCGTAGCTGCGATTGAGATGAAAGGCGGCGATATGCGGCTGTACATCCGCACCGGTCCGCTGGATCTGGCCGATGTTCAACTCGGTGACAGCATTGCCACCAACGGTGTCTGCCTGACAGCGGTTGAGTTACCAGGTGATGGTTTCTGGGCCGATGTGTCCCGTGAAACCCTGGCACACAGCCGCTTTGAACAGCTGCAGGTGGGCGAAATCGTTAACCTTGAGAAGGCGATGATGCCGCGCAGCCGATTCGGTGGCCATATTGTCACCGGCCATGTCGATGCGGTCGGTGAGGTGATGCGCCGCAGCGATGATGCGCGCTCAATCCGCTTCAGTGTACGGATGCCAGCCAGCATCCAGCGCTATGTTGCTGCCAAGGGTTCGATTACCGTGGATGGCGTCAGCCTGACGGTAAATGCCATTGACGGCGACTGTTTTGAACTGAATATTGTACCGCACACGGCCGAGCAGACGATTATCGATCAGTACAGCGCTGGCAGTGCGGTGCATCTGGAAGTCGATATTATCGCCCGCTATCTCGAGCGACTGCTGGGTAGTCCGGCGGCCGAGACGGCATCGGGTACAGAAAATACAGGTGGTCTGAGCATGGCAACACTCGCTCAGGCAGGTTTTTTACACCGTTAAAAGTTAAAGAGACGGACGATGAAACTCAATAGTACCGAAGAACTGATTGCCGACATTCGTCAGGGCAAAATGGTTGTCCTGATGGATGACGAAGATCGCGAAAACGAAGGCGATCTGGTCATTGCCGCTGAGATGGTACGGCCGGAAGATATCAACTTCATGGCGACTCATGCGCGTGGCCTGATTTGCCTGACGCTGACCCGTCAGCGCTGTGATCAGTTGCAGCTGCCGTTGATGGTACAGAGCAATGGTGCCCAGTTCTCCACTAACTTCACCATGTCTATTGAAGCGGCGGAAGGTGTCACCACCGGTATTTCTGCTGCTGACCGTGCGCACACGGTGCGCACGGCCGTGAAGAGCGATGCCAAAGCTGAAGATATTGTTCAGCCCGGCCATATCTTCCCGCTGATGGCGCAGCCTGGTGGCGTACTGAGCCGTGCTGGCCACACTGAAGCCGGTTGTGATCTGGCGCGGCTGGCTAACTGCATCCCGGCGGCAGCGATTGTTGAGATCATGAATGAAGACGGCACCATGGCGCGCCGTCCGGATCTGGAAACGTTTGCCGAGAAGCACGATCTGAAGATCGGCACCATCGCTGACCTGATCCACTACCGTACGCTGAACGAACACACCATCGAGCGTAGCGAAGAAGGTGTACTGCCAACCGAATACGGCGAGTTCAAATACGTAACTTACCGTGATGAGATTCAGAACTGCACTCATATGGCGCTGTACATGGGTGATATCACCCCGGATGAGCCGACGGTCACCCGTGTCCATATCCGCTCTGAAGTATTGCGTGATGTGGTTGCTGTTGATACCAGTGGTCAGCGCAAGTGGACTATGCGCCGTGCCATGAAGCGTGTTGCCGAAGAAGGCAAAGGGGTAGTGGTACTGCTGGATACCGGTGAGCGAACTGATCTGGGCGATGCGCTGGATAACGTACTGGCCGGTACAACCAAACCGTCCAAAGTAAACGTTAGCGCCTCCGGTGCCTACCTGACGGTTGGTACAGGTTCGCAGATTCTGCGTGATCTGCAGGTTGGTAAAATGCGGGTGCTCAGCTCCCCAATGAAATTCAATGCAATCTCCGGGTTTGACCTGGAAATTGTCGATTACATTCCGTGCGAAGACTGACAGGAAGAGAACATGTCTGTAACTGTGATTGAAGGCGATTTCGTCAATGTTGATGGTAAATACACCATCGTTGTCGGCCGTTTTAACGCATTTGTGGTGGAAAGCCTGCTGGAAGGCGCACTGGACACCCTTAAGCGCCATGGCGTGAAAGAAGACAATATCCGTGTAATCCGCGTGCCTGGTGCATTCGAGATTCCACTGGCGGTGCAGAAAGTTGCACAGCAGAAAAAAGACGATGCCATCATCGCGCTGGGCGCGGTTATCCGTGGCGGCACGCCACACTTTGAGTACGTATCCGGCGAAAGCTCCAAGGGCGTACTGCAGGTGATGATGGATCACGATATGCCAGTGTCTAACGGCATTCTGACGGTGAACAGCATCGAGCAGGCTGTTGAGCGTTCTGGTACAAAAATGGGCAACAAGGGCGCTGAAGCGGCCCTGTCTGCACTCGAAATGGTAAGTATGCTGCGTCAACTGGAGGCGTAATTTAAACATGAGCGATAAACCAGCATCCAAAAGCAAGAAACCATCACTGACCTCTCAGCGTCGCGCTGCGCGTTCGTTCGCACTGCAGGCACTGTACTCCTGGCAACTGACCGGTAATCCGATCAATGAGCTGGAAGCACAGTTCCGGGTGGATAACGACATGGCAGGTGCCGATCTGAAACTGTTCAGTGAACTGCTGCGTGGCGTTGCCAGCCGCAAGACAGAACTGGATGAAACCTACGAACCATTTCTGGACCGGATGCTGGATGATCTGGACCCGATCGAGCTGACCACGCTGCGGATCGGTACCTACGAGCTGGTACAGCGGACCGATATGCCGTACCGCATTGCCATTAACGAAAGTGTTGAACTGGCAAAAATCTTTGGCGCAACTGACAGCTTTCGTTATGTCAACGGTATCCTGGATAAGGTTGCCCAGCGTGTGCGTATGGCTGAAATTCGCGAACAGCGCGAACGCAAAAAAGGCTGAGTGTGGTGCGCGTCTTTCTGGGCGCGCACACCGTTACACTGATCTGTGTTGCAGCGGCGTTCTGTCGCGTTCCCTGACTGTCGGAGTAATCCATGGGTGAATTTGAACTGATCCGCCGGTATTTTGCCAACCAGCCCGCCACGGCGTCGGTGGCGCTGGGGATTGGTGATGATTGTGCGCTGTTGCAGATCCCTGCGGGCCAGCAGCTGGCGGTGTCCATTGACTCGCTGGTAGAAGGTACTCACTTTCTGCCGGGGACCGACCCGGCCCGGCTGGCGGAACGTCTGCTGGGGGCAGCGGTCAGTGATCTGGCGGCGATGGGGGCCAGTCCGTTGTGGTTTACCCTGGCGCTAACGTTGCCGGAAGCTACAGAGGCCTGGCTGGAACCCTTTGCCCGTCGGCTGGCCGAACGGGCGGCTGAGCTGGGCATTGTGCTGGTGGGAGGCGATACAACGCGCGGCCCGCTGGCGCTCAGTGCTCAGGTGCATGGCGCGGTGATGCCAGGCAAGGCACTGACCCGTGCCGGTGCTCAACCGGGGGACCTGATCTGTGTGACCGGTACGCTGGGGGACAGCGCAGCCGGGCTACAGACCTTGTTCGACAAGACTCCGACCAGTGCGGAGGTTGAGTTCCTGCAGCAGCGCTATTACTGCCCGCAGCCCCGGCTGACGGCCGGTCAGCAGCTGGCGGGAATTGCCAGTGCTTGCCTGGATATTTCCGATGGCCTGCTGGGCGATCTGAACCATATCCTGCTAGCTACTGCGCAGCCGCTGGGAGCGCAGATCATCACTGATCAGTTGCCACTGTCGGCGGCGATGCTGCAACAGTTTGGCCATATCCAGGGCCATAAATGGGCACTGAGTGGCGGTGAAGACTTTGAACTCTGCTTCACCCTGCCTGCCGCCCGGCGTGATTGCCTGGCAACGCTGACAACACCGGTCACCGTGGTGGGAGAAATTCTCGCCCGACCGGGTATCTTCCTGCAATATCCCGATGGCCAGCTGATCACGGTGCCGCCGTCCGGTTTCAATCACTTCGCATCCTGACAGGCTGTTATGAACAAAGCTCCCGCTTCCATCTGGCGTAATCCGGTCCACTTTCTGGCCTTTGGCCTGGGCAGCGGTGCCAGTCCCTGGGCTCCAGGTACCATGGGTACCCTGGCGGCCATTATTCCCTATTTCTGGTTTGCCCAGCTCAATCTTCCACTCTATTTGCTGATGCTGCTGATCACCAGTCTGGTCGGCATCTGGCTCTGCGATCGTACCTCCAAAGATCTCGGTGTGCATGACCATGGCGGCATCGTCTGGGATGAGTTTGTCGGTTTCTGGATCACCATGCTGGCGGCACCCGTCGGGCTGATCTGGGTGGTGATCGGCTTCGTGCTGTTCCGGCTGTTTGATATCCTCAAGCCCTGGCCAATTAGCTGGGTGGATAAACACGTCCATGGTGGCTTTGGCATTATGCTGGACGATATCCTGGCCGGGGCACTGGCGTTTATCTGCCTGCAACTGCTGGCGCTCTGGCTGCCGCTGTAATTGTTCGCCACGTTGCCGGGTCTGCACGACTCAGTGGCGGGCCAGTGCTCTGTGACAACAAAACAGCCTTTCAGTTTAGTTTCAGTTTCTGTCACTATCGTTAGGCTGACGAATCAGCAAAGCGACACTGCGATTGTCATAATGTTTTGTATTGGCCTGACATATAGCCACGGCTGGCCGGTTTGAGGAGAGGACATCATGTATAGCAAACGATTGATTGCCATCCTGGCCTTAGTGCCGGTGATGCTGTGTGTGTCGATGGCCCAGGCAGAGGCAAAAAGCAACGACCTGGAACTGCTGGATTATCAGGCCTGTCGTACACTGGTAGAGGCGGGCGATATTCTGCCGATGGGTGAACTGTACCAGCGGGTGAACGAAACCATTGATGGTCGTATGCTGGACACCGTACTGGTCCGCCGCCCACAGGGTTATGTCTATCAGATGGAAATTGCCGGTCGTGACGGGGTGGTTCGAGTCATTGAAGTGGACGCCAGTAACGGTGCGGTTTTAACGGAGTAACAGACGGATATGCGAGTACTACTGGTAGAAGATGATCCGGTGTTGGGGCCGGACCTGCGCACCGAGTTAATGCGCGGTGGCTATGCGGTCGATCTGGCGGATAACGGTGTCGATGGCGAGGCCATGGGTTACGAAGATATCTACGATCTGGTGGTACTCGATCTTGGCCTGCCACAACGGCCCGGGCTGGAAGTACTGCGCAACTGGCGTAAACGCAAAAACAATGTGCCGGTACTGGTGCTGACCGCCCGTTCCGCCTGGAATGAGCGGGTTGATGGCTTCGAGGCCGGTGCCGATGATTACCTGGGCAAGCCGTTTCACTCGGAAGAGCTGCTGGCCCGGATGACCGCGTTGCTGCGCCGTGCCAATCAGCAGCTCGCCAGTGCGCTGGAAGCCGATGGCCTGACCCTGGATGAGAAAACCCAGTCGGTACTGACGGATGAGGGTGATGTCTCGCTTACCGGCACTGAATATCGCTTGTTGCGTTACTTTATGCACAATCCTGGCCGGGTGTTATCCAAGTTACAGCTGGTAGAGCACCTGTACGATGACGGTGCTGAAAACGACAGCAACGTGATCGAAGCCTACATCAAGATGTTGCGCAAAAAGATTGGTAAAGAACGCATCGAAACCAAGCGTGGCCAGGGCTACGTGTTTGTTGCCCAGCGCTGATCATCAGCCTTGTTCGTGGCTGGCCCCTGCCAGCCCTTCCTCCCTCCCCGTAAGCTCGCTGGACAGTCCTTGTGAAATCTATTCAGACCCGCCTTAACGTTGGTTTTATCACCCTGTCGCTGGTGGTATTTGTGGTGCTGTGGCTGGCCAATGGCTGGTTCCTGCGCCAGACCGCCTATGAATTTGTCGGTGACCGACTGGCCAGTGATGCCTTTGCGTTGCTGCGAGCAGTGGAGATTGAAGACGATGGTCGCTGGCAGCTCAATGCCGAACTGGTCGATCCGGTGTACCAGCAGCCGATGTCGGGGCACTATTTTCAGGTGGCGGTGGGTGATGAGTGGAAGTTCTCTCGCTCGCTGTGGGATGACAAAATTCCGGTCGATAATAAAGGCATGCCCATTGGCCAGGAGATGACCCGGCTAATCCACAAAGGCAACAGCAAATGGCTGGTGCGCGAGACCCGCTTTATCAAAGCCGGTCAGCCGGTGCACCTGATGCTGGCCCAGGATGTTCAGCGGTTTGAAAAAGGCCTGGTGCGACTGGGCTGGCTGGTCGCCGGGCTGGGGGTGCTGTTTCTGGCAGCGTTACTGGTGGTGCAGGTGATGGTAATCCGCAGCGGGTTACGGGCGCTGGTGCGGGTGCAGGATGATATCGGTGAGCTGAAGAAGGGCGAAATCCGCCAGCTGCCGCACAGCGACACCTGTGAAATTGAACCGCTGGTGACCGAAATTAACTATCTGGTACAGTCGATGGAGCTGCGGTTACAGCGTTCGCGCAGCTCGCTGGGCAATCTGGCCCATGCCGCCAAAACCCCACTGACGGTACTGGACCGGCAGATCGAAACCCTGGCTCAGCGTGATGCCTGCCATGCCGAAGCGATGCATGAGCAATCCATTCGGCTGCGTGAGCTGATGGAGCGTGAGCTGACCCGTGCCCGCATCGCCGGTGCTGCACTGCCAGGCCAGCGGATCTATATTAAAGAAGAACTGAGCAAACTTGAGCGTACGCTGAAAACCATTTACCGCGATAAGGCACTGTCGTTCAGCATTGAGCTGGAAGAGGGCAGTTACTTCCCCGGTGAACGGGATGACCTGGTCGAGCTGCTGGGTAACCTGCTGGATAACGCCTGTAAATGGGCGCACAGTGAAATCAGCATCCAGACCCAGAGTTGCGAGGATCATCTGAATATTGTGATCGAAGACAATGGCCCGGGTATCGCCGAGGATCAGATTGAGCGCTTGCTGAACCGGGGTGAGCGGCTGGATGAGTCCACCATCGGCCATGGTCTTGGCATGAGTATTATCACTGACATCGTGACCCAGTATCAGGGCCGGATGCAGCTGACACGGTCTGAGAGCCTGCAAGGGCTCAAAGTCGAGCTTTGTCTGCCCCGTCATCAGGATGCCGATGTCACTCGTCAGGTCGAGGCCTGAAAAGTGGCGTTAATCACTGTTTCGGGTAAGGGTTAATCCTGGTCGTGACAAAGCATTCAGCTTGTTCTCGCCAGACTGTATACTATCGGCCTTCACGTTTTGAGGTAGTTTTCTGTGACTGTTAAATTCGTAGCCTCCTCCAAATTGCCAACCCCCTGGGGCGTGTTCGAAATGGTGGGGTTCGACGACGAAACCACAGGCAAAGAACATGTTGCGCTGGTGTTTGGTGAGCCCGCAGGCGACACGCCCGTACTGGCCCGTGTTCATTCCGAGTGCCTGACCGGCGATGCGCTGTTCAGCTTGCGCTGTGACTGTGGTTTCCAGTTGCAGGAAGCATTGAAAAACATTGCCGAAGCGGGCTGTGGCGTACTGCTATACCTGCGCCAGGAAGGCCGTGGCATCGGCCTGTTGAACAAAATCAAAGCCTACCACCTGCAGGATGGCGGGGCGGATACTGTCGAAGCCAACGAAGCGCTGGGCTTTGCCGCCGATATGCGTGATTACAGCATGTGCCAGCCGATGCTGGACCACCTGGCAATCAAAGCGGTACGGCTGATGACCAATAACCCACGTAAGGTTAAGGCGCTGGAATCTTACAACGTTAAGGTGGCGGAACGGGTGCCATTGCAGGTGGGTAAAAACCGTCACAATGAAGATTACCTGGCGACCAAAATGGGCAAGCTGGGTCATATGATGACCGAGCATCATTTTAAGGACGACGATTGAGTCGATGCGCTTAAAACTACAGACAATAGAAAACGCCGCGTATTAAACGCGGCGTTTTTGTATCATCTTTCTGAGCCGGTCAGAGTCAGATCGCCCTGGTCAAAGGCCCCGGTGAAGTGGTTACCGGGGCGTTGGTCAGACGATAAAACTCCAGCTGTTGGCCTCAAGGTATTGAGGGCTGAGTTCGGCAGAGGTCACGAAGGACTCCGTAACCTGTTCCATGCTGGTGCCATTACTCAACACATTTAGCCAGAAGGCTTTGCCTTCAGCATCCGAACTGCGGTTTAGCAGGCCCAGATACAGCTGTTCAACCTGATCGGCCTGAGTTAATTGTTCAAACCGGATGTTCTGGTTTTGCTGGTATTCGTCCGATGTGAGGAAATCGAGCGCAATCTGGCCGATCGATTGCGTTTCATCACTGGCGCTCCAGTGCTGGAAACCACCGAGATCGGCCTGGCGGCCGAGCACCTGGTGATAGAGTGTGGCGACCATCTGTAATGACTGGTTGTAGACCGGTGCGATTGACTGATCACCGAACTGGACCTGTTCAATGTTGATCAGCGTGTCGGTATCGGTTGGGTCATCCTTACGGCTGACGGTGACGACGCCATATTCTTGCACTACGTCGTAGTCTGCCCGGCTGCCTTCGTAAGTAGCGATGTCAGTGTCCAGCCCGCCGTGTAGCTGATCATTGCCTTCACCGCCAAACATCGTATCGTTACCTGCATCACCAAACAGTAGGTCATCACCACCTTCTGAGCCGACGATATCGTCGCCGCTACCACCGTGCAGCTGGTCATCATCGGCACCCAGCACGATGTCCTGACTGCCTTCACCGGCAAAGACGGTGTTGGCACCTGCGCCGCCGCGGATGGTCACGCCATCACCAACAATCACCGCAAACTCGATATCATCCAGCTCCAGCCGGGAGCCGGTGGGCAGCTGGCGGGTGTCGATGACCAGCGCTTCCTGGAAGTTGTTCTGACTACTACTAACGCTGCCGGTCACTTTGATCGGGGTGTCCGATGCGGTTGTACCTGTTGAAGTCAGCGTCACCTGGTTAACCCAGAGGGTACTATCGCTACCACCCAGAGTCTCAAGGAAGCTTTCGCCACTGTTGACCATATCGTCACGGTTCGAGTCGGTATCACCTGCTGTTTCATTGATCAGATTGATCAGGTCATCCAGGGTATTGCGGCTATGGGCGGTGTCGTTCGCGCGGGCGGCAAGGCCGATCCCGGTCGGCAGGCTGATGGTGGTGACGACGTCCGTACCTGCATCATCAGCAAAATGCAGCGGTACGTCGGCCTGGCTGGTGGTTGCATCACTGTCTTCCCGGCCCTGAGCGACCGGGGCAATGGTGATCACTGACAACGCATTACCGTTATTATCCGTCTCCTCGGTGGTGGTGACGACGGCGCCATCAATGGTTTCGGTGTCTGGCGTGGGGGTTGGTGTCAATGCGCCACCGCCGCTGGAACTGGGCGGCGCGGAAACATTGATTGTGAGGGTATTTGGTGTGCTGTCCGTAGCATTGGTGCTGTCATCCTCTACCGTAAAGGTAAAGGTATCGGCACCTGTCGCACTGGGGGTATAAACCAGATTGCCAATATCGGCCAGATTGATCCAGTCACCATCGCTAACCGCTACATTGCTTAGTTTCAGCGCGCCATTATCAATCGTTTGTACATTCACCTGCACACGGTTCAGGGCATCGCCGCTATCGGGATCAGTAAAGCCGAAATCACTGGCGCTAAATGTATGGGTTGCACCGGTGGTAATTGAAATAGACTTATCGGCCCCGGCGGGATCATCGGGTGTATTGGTGATATCAAGCGTATAGGTCGCCGCGGGTGACGTATGGCCACCGGCATCGGTTACGGTCCAGTTAAAGCTGCCAGCCCCTGCGCCCGCCAGGTTCGCGGTTGGGGTGAAATCCAGCTTACCAATATCGAGGATATTGATATTCACCGTGCCGGTTAAGTCACCGGCCGTTATGTCATAGGCGATAGCCCCAATCGTGGAGGTACCGGCAGTGCCTGCTGAATCCAGCGATACAACACCGCCCACCACGGTGGAGGTATCAATGGTGATATATTCAAGCGCATCGACAGGGCCTACATCCTGTGCGGTCGGTAGCTCCGTTGCTGACAGGCTTACAGCCGTGTCTTCACTTACACTGTCGGTATAGCTTGTCGCTGCAGGCTTGGTACCATCAACCACGGTCACCGTTGAGGTAACCCCGGTGGACCAGGTATCGTCACCGCTGTTGGCTGTGCCACCATCATCTTTTACTTCAGTGATGGTAATGACCCGATCACCTTCAGTGAAACTGCCAGCGGTGTTTTCATAGGTCATCGCATCCAGCACAGTTTCAACCGTAGCTTCAGCAATACCAGCGTGAGTTAACACAACGGTTGCTGTTGAGCCTGTAACCGAAACTGCATAGGTAAGGCTGTTGCCTGCTGTCGTGTTCGACGCACCATTGGTTAAAGTGATCACCGCGCCATCAATGTTGATCTTTTCATCAGCGCCGTCCTGCAAGCCACTGACGGTAAAGGTCACGCTGGTAACCAGGTCACCTGTGTCGGGTACCGCAACATTAATCGTTGTGCTGTCGAATAGATCCTTGGCAGCACCGTTGGTGGAGGTACCGCCGGTGCCGGTGGCGCTGACAACGGGTTCATCATTAATCGGGGTGAAGCTGATGGTAATCGTGGTGGCGTTGGTATCTGTTCCCGTTTCACCATCGTCAACCGATATAACAACACTGTCAGAGGCTACGTTGTTGGTGGAACCGGTGTAAGTAACATTAGCCGGTGTCCCCAGGAAGGTATTAATCTCAGAGGCTGTACCGGTGAGGGTAATGGCGTTTGTGCCGCTATTACCGACAACTACACCGCTCGCGTCAGCGGACGTCAAAACAGACGCACCATCAGCCGCCGTTAACGTTGCAACCACATCCGCTGTGGTATCGACATCGTCAAATACCGGTGAACCGGTGATTAAATTTGTTGCGGTGTCTTCCAGCGCGGTAATGGTGGTTGTGACACCTGTTAGCGTGGGAGCATCTTCAACCGCCGCCAAATTGATCGTCAGGGTCGCTGATCCTGATGCATCACCGCCTGCGTCCGTTACTGTATAAAGCACAGAACCGGGCGTGGTGCTATCAGCGGTCGGGGTAAACTGGATATTGGCAATATTATCGACATGGATATGCTGGCCTGTCGTGAGCGCTGCTGCCGCGTCTACCAGGGTAACTGTTCCAGACCCTGCGCTTGAGGAGGTTCCTGATGTCGTTGCTGCACCGGTAAAAGCAAGCGCACCGCCAGTAATCGTACCTAAGGTGATAAATTCCAGCGCCTCAACACTGTTGGCTTCCTGAACCAGAACAATCTCTGAGGTGGTCATGGTGAAGGGGGTGTCTTCGGTGGCAGCCTTGGTGGCATTCGTCGCCGTTGGCGTATCGCCATTGACCACCGTAATCGTTGAGGCGATCGTCACCGCAAGGGTGTCATCACCACTGTTTGCTATGCCACCCTCATCTTTTACTTCGGTAAGGGTGAACACACGATCGCCAGTCGTCACTGCGCCCAGAGTATTTTCATAGGTCATACCGTTCAGTGCGGTCTGGAAAACCGTATTGGCTGCTGATGCAGCTCCATTACCGGTAATGACAACGGTTGCGGTTCCTGCGCTGTAAGTGACGGCATACGCAATATTCGTCCCCGTTGCATTTGTAGAACCTACGGTTGTCATCAGATCTACGGTGGAACCATCAATGATCATTTTTTCATTTGAGGTATCCACAAGGCCACTGACCGTAAAGGTCACGCTGGCAATGTTTTCACCGATATCGACTGCACTGATGGCCGTACTGGAAAAAACAGAAACCGCTGAACCTGCACCCGCCGCCGAACTATTGTCACCTGTGGCTGAGGCCGTCGGTTCGTCGTTAATACCGGTAATCGTGATGACTGGCGTTAAACTGTTGGAGTTACTATTACCATCATTGGCAACAATACTGAGCGTGTCATTATTGTCATTGTTCGTACTGGTGGCATAGGTAATGTTGGTTGCACCTTCATTACCTAAATAGGTATTGAGCTCGGATACGGTCCCCGCCAGGGTGATGGTGTAAGCGTTAACCTGGGTAACATCGACATTGTTGATTGTGCCTGTCGCCGTGGCTGAAAGTGCCGCGCTGGTGTCTGCCACACCGATGCTAATGGTAATATCACCCGTGGTATCAACATCTGCCAGAGTAACCCCTGAAAGGTCCATCGCCACTGCTGCCGCATCTTCGAACTGGGCAAGAGTGGGGGCGCCTGATAACACTGGGGCATCATTGACTGCAGTAATATCAAGATTAAACGTCCCTAAAGAAACATCGCCACTGCCCTCTCCATCGTTGACTTTGACGGCCACCGTTTGTGCATCTGCGCCGCTTTCATTTAAGGCACTGGTGTATTTAATAAAGGTCGAAGTATTTAAATAGGTGTCAATTTCACTGATGGTGCCTGTCAGAGTGAGTGTACTCGTGCCAGTACCGCTAATCACCACGCCGCCATTATCACTGGCGGCCAGGGTGCCACCTGTGGCAGTCAGGGTGAGTGTCAAGTCACCCGTTGAATCTACATCGGCCAGAGTTAGGCCAGAAAGGTCTAAATCACTGGCGGTATCTTCGATAACCGTGACATCGGTTGGGAAGGTACCTGTTTCGGTTGGATCATCATTGACAGCGGTAATATCAAGATTAAACGTACCCAAAGAGACATCGCCACTGCCATCACCGTCATTTATTTTAACGGCAACTGTTTGTGCGTCTGAGCCATTTTCATTTAAGGCGCTGGTATATTTAATAAAGGTGGAGGTATTTAAATAGGTATCAATTTCACTGATGGTGCCTGTCAGAGCGAGTGTGTTGGTGTCTGTACCACCAATCACCACGCCGCCATTATCGCTGGCTGCAAGCGTGCCACCTGTGGCAGTCAGGGTGAGTGTCATGTCACCCGCTGAATCTGCATCGGCCAGGGTTAGGCCCGAAAGATCCAGGTCACTGGCAGTATCTTCTATAACGGTAATATCGGTTGGGAAGGTGCCTGTTTCGGTTGGGGCGGCATTTGGTGGTGCGGCTGTGGTGACCTCTACCTTGGTTGCTGAGTCCTGAATATTTGGAGTACCTTCATCGTCTTTGGCAACGACGTAGATGTCATAGGCGGTACTGGCCGTTAGTCCGGTCAGGTTAAAGGTGTGACTGAAATCGCCGGACGACACAGTTTGCGAACCATTACCAATGGCTGCTCCGCCGCCTGAGGCGTGACCTTCCATTATTTCTCTCGGTGTCGGCACTGCTGCGTCATTGGTAACCACAACGTAATAAATCGTACCGCCTTCATCAATGCTGGCGGTCAGATCAACGCTGGTGGCGGCGACATTAGCAGTCGATGGGCCTGCATCAAAGGTGGGGTCTGTGGTGTCGCTAGCCTCCCAGTGCGTACCACCCGCTAGATCACAGACGGTTTCGGTCAGGTTGGGTACAGGGCTCCCATCAGCATCACTTACGCAGCCAAGGCAGTGGTCAATATCCTGCATGCCCTGGACGGTAAAGGGTAGTACCGACTCGATTTCGCCTTCACTGTATTCCAGATCCCAGTCACCGTTTAAACTGAGTGGGCCGGTTCGGTCATCGGAGGCGGCGATATCAACGCCGCCCAGTGCTTCAGACAGCTGGCCAACAAAGGCTCGGCCTTGCTCTCCGGCAGCAACACTACAGCCGTACAGTAGCAGATCGCCCGCAGGCGAAAATACATCACTGATCTGTTTGAGCGCTTCCGGTTGATTGGTCAGAGCGGATTGATCAACGACACCGTCACTCAAAAACAACCGCCCCTGGCTGCCATGGGAAACCAGATGGACAGCGCTTAAATTGCTGTAGTCTGCTAGTGCCGCCGCAATATTTTCCAGTCCGTCCCCACCGGCAGGCAGGATGATAACGGGGATGTTGGGGTCCAGGCCTCCAATCAGGGTTCGATAATCGCTTACATTGGAGTCAACTAAAATGACTTCTGAAGTACTATTATTTTCCATTTTTTGGCTCCTTTCCCTGGATACAGAGTGTGTCGGCATGTTTATCCGGCTTTTCAGGGGAGATTGATTATTGAGTTGTGCAGCTCGGGTTCACGAAAGCCGGGCGAGTATGGGGATGCAATGTTTTCTAAAAATGCTACGTCATAAAGCTCGGTGACAGGGCCTTCAATATTTAGCCAGTGCGCCAGCTTGCCGGTATTGATATCGAAAATCTGGATGCCGCAGTGCTGATTGATATTGTTATCAATGCATTTCTGGTGGAGGTTGATTCCTGGTAAGTCGTGCTTTTTCGGGCGCAAACGGGACAGGCCAACAACCGCATAGCTACCAATAAAGCAGAGTCCCCTGGCGAAGCCAGCGCAGTTCGCAACCGGAATGAATTTTTTACGCTCGATATCCACGTAGCCAAGTTCGCCTTCGCCGGAGTTCAACAGCCAGAGTTTTCCGCCGTGCCAGCGTGGAGAGTGGGGCATGGACAACCCTTCACAAATGGTCTCTTCTGTTGCCAGATCCATAATGAATCCGGTACCGGTTTGTTGTTCTTTCCACGCTAGAGGTGTATCTGTTTTGCCGCAAAAGCTTGCATAACGCAGCTCACCCTCGCGTGCACCGATGCCATTCAGATGGCAGCGGTCTTCCGGCTTCAGGTCGGATATAAATTTCGGCTGCCAGACAGGTAAAAAACTGTAGTGCTCATCGGGTGCAGCGATGCAACTAAAGCTGGTGTTGGCAAAAAGTAGGTTGTAGTGTTTTCCCCGGAAAGTGACGTCCGTCAAAATGTCGTGGGTATTGCTGTTGCCTGTCAGATGACAGGTGCGGGGCATAAAAACTGCCTGGGAGTGCTGGCCGTTAATAACGCCGGAGCCGGTATTACTGAACCGCCATATCTGATCCCGGGTACCAACCCAAAGTTTGTCTTTGTCAACGGTTAACCCCATGGCTGTACCCACGGCCCGATCAAGCGCATAAAGCCCGGTGTCAGGATGGGTACCCAGTAAAAAGATACGGCCAGACTGATAGGTTGAAAAAAACAGCGAGCCCCCTGTCGTGCTTAACCAGGCTGAAAAGCCGCTTGAAGGGAATAGCTGTGGCTTGCCTGCTGACTTGACCAGGTTTTCATCTCGATTGCCTTCGCTATCAAAGCCGCTACGTTCCAGCTCGGCTTTACTCCAGTTCGTTGTAACTACTGAGTCATTTGTATGCATGGCGTATACGTTTTCCTGTGTGTAGTCAGGCGCAGCTGATTAACCCGCCGGTTTAATAACCGGGCCCTGTTGCGTCATCGCCACTTATTGCCTTGGTGGGAATATGCCGTCAAGTGCAATGCAGAACGGAACGGTCAGGAAAGGTTGACGGTTTTCATGAGGTTGCGATGAACCGGCTGTTGCAAGGGCGTTGCTGGACATTGGTGCAAACTTATCGGGTTCTGTTTTCTGGCTGTAAAAGTTATCAGATGTTGTATCGATGCCAATGTAATTACCTGCTGGATTGCCTGAGTCGCCAAGAGATAAAACGGCTTTAGTGTCGTGAGTATGTGTAGGTAATTCATTTGGCCTGAGTTGTACGCCTGCAGTTCCACCGTAGTTACCGAGTCGGTGGAGGGAAAGCCCTGGGGCCTGGCCGCTGTGCATTGGGGTGCGACCCTGCAGGTTGGGTAATCCCATTGTTGTTCTGCCATCGCCGCCGTAGCAGGTGCCAATGATCGCGAAAAGTGCGGTGTTCTGTGATATTGGCAGATACTGACCGTCACAGTAGGCCCAGCCTCGCGGACAGAAATTGTAGGGAATCATGCGGACTTCGCCAAAAAATGGTTGAGACATATGTTTTCCTTGTCAGTTGCTGGTTAATTCAGTTGCGGGATGGGTAGATGCCGACTATGCATATGATGTAGTTCAGGCACTGGTAGGGCATCATGTTGTTGTGGGCGGCATTTTCGCCAACGTTTCCCGTTGCCTGGCTACTGAAGTTCTTGATTGTGGTCGGGTCGGGGCTGGTTTTGTATGTGGAGTCCGGTGTTTCCAGTTTTGCCAGGACGTTGTCTGCGGGGGCTGTGGCGTTGGCAACATTGAGCGAAGCCTGCATGGGGTGATTGTGCGAAGGTATTTGATTAGAGGTTAATACGACTGTCTCCTTGCCATAGGAAGCGCCGATAGGAATGGGTGTCAGGCCGGGGCCAGCGCCGAAATGAACCGGCAAGCGGCCTCGCATGTCCGGCAGGCCAAACGACGAACGTCCGTCACCACCATACGCTGTGCCTAGCAATGAAAATAAATCCTCTTTGCCTGCAATTGATAATATTGTGCCGTTGCAGAGTGCCCAGTTACGTGGAGCATAAGTGCCAGCAAATATACGAATTTCGCCAGTAAACGGTTGAGACATGGTTCTATCCTTAGTTCCGTGATGGGAATTGGCCAGTCAGACAAATCACAAAGTTGACGCTTATTGAGGGTTGTTGATTGTTATGGCTAGCACCATCGCCAGTGAAACCGGATGTGCCTGCGGCCATTTCTACCAGGTTTGACGCTGGTGCATATACCGCTATTGGGGGGGTACCTGTTTGGGGATCGCCGTTGGCCTCCGCCAGTGTGCTGACCCCATCCGCCACGAAACTTTGGGAGTCTGTCGTGTTGGTGGCATTAAAGGTGTGGGTGTGTTGCGGTAGTGTCACGGGTGACAGCGTTACGGTTTCTACACCACCCGCATAGCCTCGCTGGTATCCGTTCCCCTGATGAACAGGGGCGCGTCCACGCATATCAGGGAGATTAAATGTTGTTCTCCCGTCGCCACCAAATGCTGTGTCGAGCAGGGCAAACAGGGGTGGATTTGCACTAATAGCGATTGTGGCTCCATCGCATAGCGCATAGTTCTTTGGGGCCCAGCCAAAGCCGAGCATTCTTATCTCACCTAAAAATGGTTCTGCCATGAAATAGTTCCTTTCTCTGTTGTGGTAGGGGATAGGTTATTAATCGGACGTTTTATATTCCATCAGGTGGTAGACATCGCCCTCTTCCAAAATATGAAAGCCAAGACGTGTATAGAGGCTCAGTGCCGGATTGAACCGTTCAACATGAATACGTACAGGCTTTTGTGCTGTTTTCGCTTCACTTATGATTACCTGAAGCCAGTAGGTACCGATGCCTTTATTGCGGTGGCCATGTAGCAGGGCGATATCGATAATCTGAAATGCATTAGAACTACGGTCCAGGTAGAGTCGCCCAATGGGCGTTCCTTCCTCGAGCAGGATGGAGTATTCGGTGTCGGGAAAGTAGTTTTTATAATGGGTAGACTGAGCGTGGAACTGCATATCAATAAACTCATTGATCTGGCTTTCGCTCCAGTTTACGTGCTTCAGCTCATTCATTCGTGTGCTGGCGTAGACCTCCCGGAGGAAGTGTGTATCGTCTTCGGTTGCTGCGCGAAGGGTGAATACATGTCTCTTGATAGAATGGTCTGTCATGAGTATCCATCTTCAGGCGTCAGTCGCGGCCACGGCTGTGCGTGACAGGCGGCTGAAGTACCCTGGTCCATTGTGTTGAGCATACCAGGCGTGCTCGAAAGTTAGCGCGCTAATATACCGAAGAGTACAAGGTTTAGCGGCCAGACTCTCATGTTTTTGTATGAAAAATCAATCACGTTCTTTTATCACCTTAGCATTAAACCGACGAGTTAACAGGTCTGCATTAAGCTGTGTGATATCACCCCTTTAGACAGAAAAGGACGATGTAGATAGACGCCGGGTTAATAGTAGATATCAGTCAGTTTTGAGTCGCCGGATATTGATTTAAAAATTACTACTTTAGTTGTATTTTTATTTGTGATTCAGAGTGTTTTATTGCCGATGGCTATCAGTGCTGCGCATCGTTGATGCAGTCAATAGCCGCTGTACGCTGCAAGATGGGGAAGGTATATTGCCGCTTAGTGGTTAACTTTGCGTAATGTTTAAAGTATGGAGTGAAAGATGCTGGATAAGTTGACAGTAGAGCTATTTCAGGAAAAAGAGGGGAGCGCTTTCTGGGCTAAGTCCGATCAAGGGGAGTCTGTTGCCTTTACTTTGACAGAAGTTGAAGCGCTACCTGAGCATCGCGGACACCCGTTGGGAGAGCATGCGCGCAAGCCGTTTTCGCTAATTATGCAGGGTCCCGAGGGTGTGCGTCTTGACCAGGGAACTGTAGGCTTAACGCACGAGGTTTTTGATGAAGAGCTTCCTTTTTTTCTGGTTGCCATTGGTGAGTCTGAAGATAAGCCTGGTTGTCTGATTTATCAGGCTGTTTTTAACTGAGTCGTTTACTTTGAAGCCGGGGCCTTCCTTACTGGATATCATCGGTAAGGTTTCCGTGCACAGAGCAAAATAAGCCATATCTTTTGATTCGGGTTTTCTCTGTGGTATTTGGTACGAAGGTGTCAATTATGTTGAGAATCCAGGTTGCGGGTACATGTTGATGTATTGCACGATGCGCGGTGAGATGGATTGGTTTGGGCTGCTGCCATGTGGTAATGCCTGGTGCCAGATGATCAGATCGCCAGCATTTGCAGAAATTGATTTGACATCAAAGGTCGACCAGTCCTGCTTCTGTGGATCGCAACCCGGCGGCAGGCTTTGTCGCCACTGATCAAACACCTGATGAAACCCGGGAACACAGCAAAAGGCCCCCTGGTTTTCTGTCGTGTCGGTCAGGTAGATCAGGCCCTGTGTAGCAAAATGGAGTGATTTTGTAAAATCAATATCCCAGTGTATATCCGGGCCGGGAAACTTCCATGTATCGGTTTCCGGTGGGTTAAAGCTGACCCGATCGGTTGATATGGTCAGCTGATCGTTTTTCCAGAGCTGGGCAAATATTTGATATATTTCAGGTTTGTTTCGATTGTGCTCCATGCCAGGGCTGTTATATAGCTGCACCATGATTTTTTGTTGCGCGGCTTGTGGCTTATACCAGCTTTCGGGGTCGACCATCGATACGCCCATAAAGTCACATATTTCATCTCGTGTCTGTTGGCATTCTTCGCGTGTTAGTACACCGGGAATGATCAGATAGCCATGTTGCTGCCAGAAAGCCCATTGGGCTTTACTTAACGTAGGCTCTATCTCGCCAGCTGGTTTATCTGTTTCTGTTTCTGTTTCTGATTTTTCTGCGCGAGTATGGTTTGAAACGTACCGTTCGATTTCTCCCCGTTGTTCTGTCGTAATGCTCCCCTCGTTTTTTTCAAGTATAAAGTCGACAAATTCCTGAGGCGCTGAATATTGGAACAGCGCTTGCACAGCCAATTCCAGACCCAGCTTGAGGGTATCGTAAAGTTGCCGGTCGAGAAGCCATTCCTGTTCGCACAGCGCGGGGTCTAATTTTCCTTGCTTGGCCTGCTGGGTTTTGTGCCAGATACGGTTCAGGTGAGGCAGGCCAAGCAGGCTGCGGTCTGAATGGGCAGGTAACGGCTGGTCTGTGATCTCTGGTTTGCGTGGGTAATCAAATTCAAAACCGGGGTACTTACCGAACCGATAGTGACACTGAATCGGGCTGTTGGGTACCGGGTTTGCTTCGTAAATAATGTGCGGAAGATTCAATGAACACTGATTTTCGTGTAGCCAGTGTTCGCCATAAACTTGAATGGTGGTGGTAAATTTCAGGTGAGCGTGGGTGCTGTTGTACTGGGGGATCCGCAGCTTTTTTTGAATGTCTGGTGTGTGTTGCTGGTTTAATTCCAGCGCCGACTGCTTATTCAGGGTAAAGATTTCTCCAATCGGCAAGGGTGCATCGGATTTCGGTTTAGATATTAGCCAGCCTTCAATCCTGATCTGTTGGGGGATCAGGCTTCCGCCGGTTGCCAGATAAGGACGGAGGTGGGCGAAAATCGATACCTGGGGTTCCTGCACCAGCATCGCCTTCATGGTCTCCGAGACAATCAGGTTGAACGATGTATTTTGCGCAGGGTGCCACTGCAGGATATCGGTGCATTCAATATGCTTGATGCGATCTTGTACATCAAAGACGGCTATTACTTTTTTCAGTGCCTGTAGCGATTCCGGATGAAGGTCCAGCAGGGTGACCTGAATTTTTTCTGCGCTGAACAGGGAAAGCAGAGGCACAATCAGCAGGCCAAAGGGGCCTGTTCCTGCATACAGGATTTCAAGTGGCTGCTGGTGTGTCAGCTGTTCCGAAATGGCCTGGTGGACTCCGCGCAGGAACACCTGAGTTCGCATATATTCTTCAGCACATTGGGCCGCGGTGGTCATGGAGACCGCTTTGCCCTGAATGGTTTGTGTGGCGTGTTCATCCAAAAAGATATCAGGGTGTAAGTCAATATTGGTGATATGGCACAGCAACTTGACCAGCTGATCAATTAAAGACTTGTTTGCTGGCAGTTGGTCAGCAGGCGTATCCAGAATCTGTCGGACCAGGGCATTGAGTTGCGACTGCATAGGAAGTCCTTTTAGTATTTCTGTTATTTGTCGGTGCTGCCCGTTAGCCAGCTGCCAGATAGCGGCGCTTGAGTGCCTGGTCGTCAATCTGTTCCAGGTTGTATTTCAGTGCCTGTGCCAGTTGTATGGCATGGGGGTGGTTTGTTATTGCGCGCCAGTCCTGAGGGGCCGTGGTCAGGTAATGGTATTGGTCGATTATTTTCTTTGTGTTTGCGAAGGCTGTTGTTGGGGCTGGCAAGTCGAGGAACTCAAGTAACCGGTAGAAACCATCTCCATTAAACAGGTCTTCAAAGCGTAGCTGAAGCCAGGGTACTGAAGTGTGCCCCTGCAGCTCCAGTGCCAGTGCCTGAACCTCGCTCCAGTAGTAGAGGCTTTTCTCGAACGGACTGAGCTGCGCCCAGTTCTGCTGGTACTCAGGAAATTGTACCCCGGCGTCGAACGGAGACAACAGTATCTTTTCTGGCAAGTGGGGCAATAGTGGTGGTTGGTAGGCGCCGTGGGTTACCCAGGAGTAGCTGGTGGGTATCGGGTGGCGGGTCAAATGAACTATACGGACGCGCCCTTGAAAGTAATCAAGCAGATGAGGGATCGCACTCCAATTGGGGTGGCCCACTTCGACATAGGAGCAGGTTTCCAGTGTTTGCTCAATCTGTCTAAGGTGAGATTGCACGTCAGGGCTTTCAAGCGTTGCATCGGCTGCCAGCAGTGTTCGTGGCTGGTAGCGGTTATGCAACGGCTCATGTTCGACTCTGAGTGCTCCTGGAAATAGCTCAGTAAGTGTCCGGGCGATCCATTGGGTGCCACAACGGCCGGTGGAGATAAAAAATGTTGCCGTGTTCATTTGGCAACGGCTCCTTCAGGGGTGGGTTTGAGCCTGGCGTGTGTTGTGTCTCGCTGTTGAATGGTGCGCAGCCGGTTGGCGATCACCAGACCTGCTTCGGTCGCCGTGGCTTCCAGTTGCTCGATCACCTGCTGTACGTTGGTATCGCTGATGCCCGGGTCGCCATACTTATGGTGGATAACCCGTTTCTGATAACCGGTCTCTTTAAACAGGGTGCTCAGCCAGTCATTGACCACGCAATCTATCACCAGATGTATACGATCCTGATCGCCAGAGTTACTTACCTGGTGAGGGTAGTTGGCGTTCATATACCAGCACTCTCCGGCACCGAAGTGAATCGGTTGATCGTCGATGTGGAATATAACATCGGTGCTGGTCTGAATCGGGATATGTAGCCGTACGCAGCCATCTTCGAAACCGAGATCCATATCGGTGTGGCGGCGGATCTCTTCCCCGGCGCGCAGTGACATTAATCGGGCGGAGGCCTGCTGGCATTCGAGTGTGGCCAGTACTTCAGGAATGTAACTGCATTCACGCATATAAGGGGTGTCGGCATAGTGGCCCGGATCCATTTCGACCACGGCGATGGTGTCGGGATTGCCGTCGACCGCACGCAGGGATAAGGCGGTCCAGCCGCCGTCATGGGCCTGCTTGTTGATATGCTGCTGCCAGTGGTGTGCCTGTAGTCGTTGAAGGTCTCGCTGCAGTCGACAGACGTCAAAGGTAAATGGCAGGCGCAGGTAGGCGTCGGTCATGGTTGAGTTCTTTCCTGTTTTCCTTGGTCAGCGAGTACGGTGGTAATGATCTGCTGGACACTGAGCTGGCTGGTATCGAAGTTAAATTCCGGGTTTTGTGGCGCTTCGTAAGGGGCATCCAGTCCGGTCATGCCCTGTATCTGGCCTGTCAGTGCTTTTTTGTATAAGCCCTTAGGGTCGCGATCGATACAGGTTTGCAGGGGCGGTGACAGGTAGATCTCGGTGAAACTTCCATCGGGGAAACGGCTGCGAAGCTGTTCGCGGCCAGCGCGATAGGGGGATATCAGTGCACAGATAACGGTCAGCCCTGCGTTAAGCATCAATCGGGCGGCTTCGCCAGCACGGCGTACGTTTTCGTGGCGGTCGGCTTCACTCAGCCCTAGATCAGCACAGAGGCCCTGCCTCAATTCATCACCATCCAGTACGGCCACAGGGGTACTGTGTACGCGTAAGGTAGCGGCCAAAGCCTGAGCCAGCGTGCTTTTACCGGAAGCTGACAGACCGGTAATCCAGAATATTTGAGCTTGATGTTGCCATCCATTGCTGTTCATACAGTCTGTCCTGTTTACGGCTGAAGACGATGGCCTGTTGTGTTGCGGTTTCTGGATGTTGCATCAGAAAACGATGGCTTTACGATCCTTTAAACAATTCCTTTTATGTCGGATTAAACGCCAGAAATCAAGTTTGTGGCGCTGCTGTTATGGATCAAAGGTATAGCCAAAGTATGCAATATCTTGTGCGCAGCGCTCGGCAATCAGCTCTCTGGCAGCGGTGGTGTACTGACGCCGGTAATCCGGACCTTGTGTGCTATTCAGGTGTGGTACCTGCATTGCCGGAATGTTCAGTTTTTCCATGAGGGTGTTGACGTCGTGATGGTAGCTTTCATACCGCCCCAGAAAGTCGGTAACCAGTTCGTCCTGTTGATTCCGCAGATAGTCCAGTTGATTAAAATAAAAGCTGCCATCATGGCCGAGTCGTGTCATGGTCGCATCATAATCGAGCAGGAAGCTTTCAAGCGTGAATATCTGGTGAGGGTTGTATTTCCGTAGCAGTTGATACCATGAATAAAGACGGGCCCAGGGGTTTCGGGTGAAGGCGAATATGCGGTAATCGGGCCGAGCGTAGATATCTGTCTGGTTGGCCTGTGCACTGGCGTGTTGTAATCCAGCCCTGTGTATACCAGGCAGCTGTCGGCAGAACATATCGGTCAGCGATGTGCCACCCGTGCGGGGAATATGGATAAAGATAAATTTATATGAGTCGCAGATAATCATGCCGTGCTCCTGCGTTGTGGGCAATTTAAGGTATCAAGTCAGGATTTGCAGGGTACCGAGCTCTTTCTTTATCTGTACGAATACGCAGATGTTCCAGTTGCTGATAGTCAATTTCGAGTTGCCTCAGAGCCGGACTGAGGGGGTTTTCTGGCGCTGGCTGCGGGGTCTTGAAAGCGTTATGTCGTTGCTTGGAGTGATGGGTCGAACGCGCTGCCATCTGTTGGCGCTTTTGCTCTGTCAGTGGCAGATTGAACTGTGCTGCCAGTTCACGCCAGGTGAACTCGGGTAGCTGCTGGTAATTCAGTAGCAGCTGGTTTTCCAGTGGCGCGTAGCTGATAAACAGCCGATAGATAGCGCGCATCACCTTGAGGCAGTAGCGGTCCAGATCCCAGACTGGCACTGATTCCGAATCCATATCCAGTGGCTGGCTATTGATCAGTCCGGGCACCATCTGTAGGCCTCGTTGTTTTTTGTGGGAGTCAAAAACAGCCTTGGGTGTTCGGTAGAGCAATATAAAGGGAGTCGCTGGAAAAGCCTTGCGGATTAATGGCAGGTCGGCGATATGCCAGCAGTCCAGTTTGATAAACAGGTGGCTTTCTTTTCCTGTCTGGCGCTGGCCCAGGGCGCGGATAACTGAGCGGAGCAATTGGAGCTTTTGCTCTTCATCTGATAATGAGCGGCAGTAGTTCAGTGCATCATCGAAAATGGGGGGCTCGGAGGGAGCCAGGCATTCGGCAAGCTCTGTGAGCTGTTGAGTGAGCAGGGTGGAACCGCAGCGCGAGGTGTGAAAGATAAAGGCGCTGGGTGCCAGGCAGTCCAGGGTTTGAAACTGCTGTAATGACTCAAGCTTGCAGTATTTCAGCTCCGTTTTGGGAATGCTTTGTATGGTGTCGAAGAAGAAAGCCCTGCGGTAAGGGGCTTCAGGCAAAAAGCCCCAGCTGATACAGAGCTGCCCCTGATGCTGGTGCAGATTCAGCGGATACCAGCCCTTGGGGTGTTCCAGGGTGGTCAGATCGATATTATCCGGCGCCTGTTTAATGTATTCCATTGGCTTGATGCTCCCTGCGCATGGACTCAATGTTTATCCAGTAACGCGCGGTACCGGCCGGTTCTGAACGCTGCTAACAATGCCGCTGGCATCCAGCCCGCACTCACTCAATTGTGCGTTTCGTCCGGCGTGCTCAATCCATTGGTCTGGTATTCCCAGTGTCAGCAGCTGGCAGCCCAGCTGTTGCTGATGCAGATACTCACTGACAGCAGCCCCTGCGCCACCTTGTATGGCATGATCTTCCAGTGTGATCAGTAGATCATGGCTGCGGCCGAGTTCGCTGATCCGTTTTTCATCCAGTGGTTTCACAAAACGCATATCCACCAGGGTGGCATCCAGCCGTTCTGCGGCCTGCCTCGCTTCCGGTAGCAATGGGCCAAAATTCAGAATTGCGGTTTTCTTTCCCTGACGCAACAGGCGACTTTTGCCGATTTCCAGTTGCTGTAACGGTGCACCGGTGGACTCAGCGCTGCCGCTGCCCCGTGGGTAGCGTACGGCGACCGGGCCTTTGTGATGCTGGGCCGTGTGCAGCATGTGACGCAGTTCCTGCTCATCGGCGGGGGTCATAATCACCAGGCCTGGCAGGCAGCGCAGGCAGGCCAGATCAAAAATTCCGGCGTGGGTGGCGCCGTCTTCACCGACCAGTCCGGCGCGGTCGATAGCGAACATCACATCCAGCTCCTGGATAACCACGTCGTGAATTAGCTGATCATAGCCGCGTTGCAGGAAGGTGGAGTAGATCGCCACTACCGGCTTCATCCCTTCACAGGCGAAACCCTGTCTCTTATACACATCTCCGAGCCCACGAGACCGAGGCTGAT
>CAJXNY010000031.1 GCA_913057435.1 uncultured Oceanospirillaceae bacterium
AGTATTCTCTGTTACCGCTCTTGATTAACGACAGGGTCTCTGTTGAATAGCTGACATCAGCTTATCAAGCCGCTACTTCAGATATGAAGTAGCGGCTTTTTTGTTCTCTTCCCATTCCTGAATATTTGATCCTTGTAGTGGTCTAGTAATCCCGGACTGTCGAGGTTCAGCAAGCAGTTACGGGGGTAGGCCCGAGCAGATACATCGCCTTCGCTATTTCTGCAATCCTACCCCCACTTTCCAGATTTCGCCTGCAGTACAGGCTCCCTCCGTCACTATTGTCCCCCTGCTGTGTCTCGCTTCCTTCCTGTGTGAGCTGTCGGTTAGCAAAGCTGTATGCGATGGGTTAGCTCGGCACTTCGATTGCTCGTGCCTCACGCTCAGTGCGAATGGGGTATTATCTGGCCAGAGGGAGGTACGGATAATCGGAAGGGCGGGGTGTCCATTATTTGCCTGCAAGTTTTCGGGGGTGTTGCGCGACGGGTACGGTGAATACAGCTGGGCTGAATGGGGCGGTTATGTTGGAAACCCAGGGGTGTGTTTTATGTGATCCCTTCCGTTATAAATAGATCAAAAGTCTGGTGTAGCTCTTATTCTCTTAATCAGGGGGCTGATGTATTATATGTAAAAGGATGTATCTTGATAAAATATGAGTGTTCGTATTTTAATGTTGATGGCTTGATATAGGGATTTTTTATGTCTATCGATACTAGAAAAGAAGTTATTGGAACGCAGGGAGCTGATGAGCTTTCCGGTTCGTATACACATAATTACTATTTTGGTTTGCAAGGTGATGATAATATTACCTCTGCCGTTTTAAGGGGTAATTATGTTAATGATTTAATGTATATGGCTGGTGGAACCGGTTCAGATAGCTACCACCAGTCAGGTTTTAGCTCTTTTATTATTGTAGAAACGGGAGGGGATAATGATTCATACTATCATGAATCTAATTTGAAGTTTAATTTTAGCAATGCTGTCCAATACTTTGGTGAAGTTGATAATAAGCATATAGGGATGATCGACAGCTCAAATAGTTTGTTTGTTTATGCTAACTATAATAACCCATCCTCCAAGGTTGAGAATTTTTACTTTGACATTGATCTTACCGGAACGGTTAAACATTATACGCATGATCAGTTTATATCGGCAGTTAAAAGTTCAAAGAACTGGCTGGGCTCTATATCTTACGATCAGCTAAATGTTACAGACTCTGACCAGACAGAATTTGAAGAGGCACTGGCTGCTGTAACCCGGTTGTCCAATGAGTATGAGGCGAGTTCAGGCTCAAATACAGACCCTGATCGATCGGATACGAAAAATTATAGTGGTGTTTTTCAGGACTACAGCATAAAAAAATCTGATTCTGGGTACGATATATTTAATAACAATAAAATTGTAGGCTCTGTGGATGGAAGCTCAAAAATATCCTTTGATGACTATTCAGTATCATTTGATTCTGAGGGTGTTTCAGGGCAGGCGTATCGACTCTATAAGGCTGCATTTGATCGGGAACCGGATAAAGCTGGGCTTGGTTTTTGGATTGATGGCCTTAATGGTGGAGCTTCGATGGATGCTGTTGCAAATGGCTTTATCAGCAGTAATGAGTTCAAGGGGCTGTATGGTGAAAATGCCACAAATGAGGTTTTCCTGACGGCCTTATATAATAATGTACTGGACAGATCTCCTGATGGCTCTGGGTTTGAATGGTGGCTGGATGCGCTCAACTCAGGTAATAGTATGAAGTCAGATGTGCTGATAGGCTTCAGTGAAAGTGCCGAGAATCAGGCGAACACTATCGACCTGATTGCTAATGGTGTCGTGTATGAGGAGTGGCTGGGCTGAAGTTTTAGTTAATGAGTACTCATATTTTTTCATCGTACTGGGTTAAGCTAATGCCTGGCAGTAAGTTAAGCTGACCCTCAGTTTGTACCCAGGCTTGGCCATCTGGAACGCTAAAACGTATTCTCGTTCCTTGGCATATCACTTCGCACCTTTACTCATCCTTGTATCTGTTGACCCACTCAACGACAGTGAAAATAGCTGGTGTCGCCAGATGGGATAACAATGTGATCTATGATGTAACGGGGACAGCCACTGAGGTTGCAGCTGGTAATACAGCTGCAATGACGCAAGCTGCAAATATTACAGTAACCGACGATGCGACAGTTGCTGAAGCAGCCATTATCTACGGCTTTAATAACACTACAGTTTATGCTGTTTCAGATGCTTTCAGCGCTATTCAGACCGAGAATGCTGGCGGTAGCGACTTTCTGAGCAGCGCAACCTCTATTGCCGTTAGTGATGTTAGCGGCGGTGAAAAAGTTATCCTGACGGGAGCTAACGCGGGTACCGCAATCGATTTTACTGATGATGCGGCTACGCTGCCCCAGGCTCAGTTGGTGGCAATCAATTCAGCCAGTCTTGCGCTGACAGCGGCTGACACGATCACCGTTACAGGTGCTACAGCCTCTGCTTGTGATTTCGCGCAGGCAACAGAAATTGACCTGCTGAATACAGGTGACACCATTACTTTCGATAGCAACGCAGCGGCACTCAATGCGACGTCTTTCGAAGACGTATTTGGAACAAATGGAGTGCTTGCAACGGCAGGCGATACCGTAACGGTTACCGCTGACGGAACAACGACCGTTGCAGCATCTGAAGCCAGTAATGTGTTCAGTTTCGTTGCATCGGGTGGCAGTAATTTCGATATGATCAGTGGCCTTAGCACGGCTGATACGCTGAATGTTCTTACCGCAGATGGCACTACAACCGGGTCGTATCTAACTGCAGCGGAAGCTAATGCAGGCTGTTAGTACTGCGGGTAAGCGGCATTTCGAGGATGCTACAGATACGCTAACTTGTACTTACCTTTCTCAACCGACAGCCGCTGCTTGCAGCAAGGATGCCTGTTATGTCGACTCCTCAGTTTGTTGGACAACTCTATAGCCGATTTCTTTACCGTAAAGGTGAGCAGGCTGGAAAGTGCAGCGACGCGGATATTCAGTCAACCCATGTGCTGAACAGCCAGCGGCTGGTATTGCAGGTGATAAAACAATCACTGCTGCTGACGTTGATGTTTGCGCAACGATCGTTGCCGTGATTATCAATTTCCTCGCAGTTACTAACGACTACACACTGAATACCCGCTTCGTTTTTACAGGGTGGAGGTTACGCAGAGTCCGGGAGCAAACTGTCGTATTGAATAGGCTGTTTTTGTCAGTGATGCTGTGGGTATACTCTTAGCTAACTATGATTTCGGGTATATCGCAGGGGAAGCGAAGTTATGACTAATCGCCAGGTTAATACGACTGGAAATGTGCGTATTGATGGATTGTTGAGTGGTGTGAAATGGGGAGAAGGTGAGGCCGGTAGTGCGACGGAGATCAGCTACAGTTTTCCTGCCGGAACGGCATATTGGGGTTATAGCAAAGAAAGCGATGCTGGCTGGTATGGCCTGAGCAGTACTCAGCGATTGTCGTTTGAAGCTGCGCTGCAGGGCTGGGCGGATGTTTCGGGCATTACCTTTACCCGTATCGAGGATGGTGTTACCTACGGCGATATTCGTATCGCCTACAGCTACGCCGTGCCAGATGATAATAGCGGATATGCATACCTGCCAGGTAGTGGGCTGATTGATGATGCCGGGATGGTTACCCCAGATGATGAGGCGGGTGATATCTGGCTGCACTCATCGGTAGCTGATCTGGCTGTAGGAGGCTATGGGTTTCATACGCTGAGCCATGAAATTGGCCATGCGCTGGGTTTGAAACACAGCTTCGAGGTTGAGGGAGCTTTTCCGGCGCTGCCTGGCGCTGAGGATAATTGGGGCTATACAGTCATGTCCTACACGGACAGCACGGCTGCTGGCTATACCTACAAGATACTGGATGATGGCCATTACACTGCGAATGTTGTTATTCCTGTCACGCCGATGCTATATGACATTCAGGCGATTCAGCACCTGTATGGTGCCAACTCTGAAACCCGTGCGGATGATACTACCTACACTCCGGGCAGCCGCGCCGAGCTGATGACGATCTGGGACAGTGGTGGCAACGATACGATTGATCTGTCTGCTCAGCTGATTGGCGCGCGGCTGGATATGAATGCCGGTACATTCAGTGACATTGGCCAGCGTCAAATGGTATTTGAGGCTCCGCTTGTCGCGGCGGTTAACAATATTGCGATCGCGTTTGAGGTGGAGATTGAGAACGCGGTTGGCAGTCAGTTTGACGATAATTTGCTGGGTAATGCTCTGGCTAATACTCTCACCGGGGGGCTTGGTAATGATCAACTGGATGGCGGTGCGGGAGAAGATACGGCGGTATTTACGGGCAACAGTACGGATTATACGTTCCGTCAGGACGGTGCCAGCCTGATTGCGATGGGGGGCGATGGGGTCGATACGCTGCTTAATATTGAGCAGTTTTCCTTTGATGATATGACGATTCCGTTAGCGGATCTGCTGATTACCGGTAGTGACCCGGCGAAGGCAGTACCCACTAGCCCGGCGGAGGTGGTTTTTACGCCAGCGGAAGGTGACACCGCGTATTTTTTACTGGAAATAAGTGAGCCTCTTACAACGGTTGCCAGTGTCAGCTATACCACGCGGGATGGTACGGCGCTGGCCGGGAAGGATTACGTGGCTGCCAGCGGTACGGCTACCTTACAACCGGGCCAGACGTTCTTTGCGATCGGGGTCACGTTGCTTGACGATACGGTGACCGAGTCGAATGAGTATTTTCAGTTGGCGATTAGCAGCCCGGTGGGGGGCGACTTTTTGAATGGTGCTGTTGAGCTGGTCGCACAGCGGATTATTATTGATAACGATGGACTCAGCTGAGCAGGCTGGCCTGAAGAAAGGCACTCTCAAAGCGAACCGGCAGGCTGCCGTTTGACCGCCGCCGAAAGTTGCGAGGCGGCTTCGTCTTTTGTCGCGATGGCCAGGGTGCTGTGCTGGCTGAGCTGTTGTAGCAGCGGCTGCAGCTAGATGGTTTCGCTGGCGCAGAGTTCCAGCTGGCCAGCCTGTTTTGCCAGCTATCGTTCAAGAGGGGCGATCAGCATCAGTTTGTCTGGTGAATTGTCAGGTCGTGGACAATAACCCGGCCTTTACCATCATGGAAAAGGCGGATTTCCAGTGGGATGTTGTCTGCTGTTGGGCCGACATCAAAATTGGCCCCATAAAGGCGGCTTTGCTCTGCTGCCAGCTGCCAGCTGCCGGTCGTCAAGGTATTGCCAGAGGTGCTGGTGACGTCCCAGTGCAGGGTGGCCGGTGTGCTTTTGCTGGCGTTGCGCAGTGAGAACTCAAACCGATACTGACCCGCTGGCAGTGGGATGTAGGGGCCATATGTCAGGTGGCCTCTTTGCTGCTCAGAGATGCGGTAGCTTCCTTGCTGGCTGTGCTGTATTGCTGATGGCAGGCGTGCAGCAGGAATTTCTATCGGTGTACCTTGCTGGATAAGCAGTTCGCGCTGTTTCAAAGGGTCGTGGCTGATCTGTTCGGTCAGTTCAGTGGTGTCGAATGCGTAAATTGTCCAGTTTTTGCACTGCTCGATAGTGCTGGCTACCCGTTGCGGTGGCAGCTGCAGGCGATAATCGGCACTCTGGCTTTCGTCACTAAGAATGAAGTTGATATCGCTGCGTTGAAAATGACGGCTGCTGTTAATCCAGTGGCGCAGCCTCAGCTCGGGAGTCACCTGTAATACGCGTATGCCGGTCTGGTTGAACAGGTTGATGCGTTTCTCCTGCCAGTAGTCGGCCAGGCCTGTTTTCAGGCCCAGCGCGGTGCTGTTTTTATCCAGGCAGGCGATATCTGCAGGGTAGTAGTGGCTGGGTATAACGGGCTGTTTTAATCCGTGTAGCCCTGTCAGGCCTGCGGTGCTGAGTAATGCAATGAGCGAAGCGAAGAAGACGGGGGTCGGGCTGCGCTGGGCCAGCAGTGTGGGCAGCCACCAGAATACCGGCAGGGTGAGCAGTGGAATCAGGTAGCGTGGTGCTGTTTTGCCAAACAGGATAGCTGTCAGCAGGCTGGCTGCCATAACCGACAGGATGTAAAGGGCAGCCAGCAATGGTTCGGGCTGATGATTTTTCCAGGCTTTGGCTGCCGCCATCGTGGCCAGCAGCGGCACGGATAGCAGTGCTGCAAAATACAGTGGACTTTGTTCTGCAAGTAGCTGCAGTAAAACAAGCAGGCGCTGGCTGCTTTCTGCCAGCTGTGTGGTGTCGGTGAGTATGTGCTGGCTGAGTACTCTGGTGGGTACCAGATTGTTGCCCAGCAGGTATCCCGCCACTGTTGAGCAGGCCAGCAGGCCCAGTTGCACGGCAAAAGCTCTCGGGGGTTGCTGGCGTAGCAGTGTGGTAATGGCAAGTGCAGCAATCAGCGGGGCGATTAACTGGGGCACGATCAGCAGGTCCGACGCTGTGGCCAGGATGATAGCACCCGCCAGGATCAGCGGGATACTTTTTGACCATGGCTGCTGCAGCCACTGTAGCATCAGGCCGAGGGCTATGACTGTGCACAGGGTAGCACCGGCGTGATAGCCAGACAGGAACAGGGTAATGAGTTCTGGAACATAGCCACTTGCCAGCGCGAATAAGAGCAGTGTCAGTGAGGCGCTGGCCCACAATGCCGGGGCTTTTTGCCTGGGGATCAGCGGGCGAAAACTGTAATAGCTGGCCAGCCCGAACAGGCCTAGCTGGGCTGCCGCGTAGGCGAAAACAGCGCTTACCGGGCTGCTGAACAGGCTGCTCAGGCTGAAAAACAGTGCCATATCTGGAAAGAAATAGGGGGCAGGTGTCAGCGACCACTGCGAGAGTGCGCCGCCTTTAACCATCAGGTCCTGATAGAGGGCGGGTAAATACAGTGCGTCGGCGTTGAGCAGAAAATCCAGCAGGGTGGTTGCCTGGCTGAAGTAGCGAATATGCTCGAGCTCAGTATTGAAAAATTGCTGAATGCGAGCGACCCCGCCAAACCATGTCTGCAGGTCGGCCTGAGCGATCATAGACAGGGTCAGTAGTATGGCCATTGCAGGCAGGGCAATAGCAAAGGCTGTTAAGCGTTTACCGGGGTACTTCAACATCAGGCTGGTCCTGGCCGGTTGTGAATATCAGAGTGACAGACGTTTGAATATCGGTTCGGGAATCAGGCGAATAATGAGCATAATCAGTGCCCAGAAACCTGGCAGGTAGGCGACGTCTTTACCTTTATCGATCGCGTTAATTATCCCTCTGGCTGCTTTTTCGGGTGTGGACCAGAGCGGGCCTTTTTTGAACTCAGCGGTCATGGGAGTATCGATGAAGCCCGGTTTGATCGTCAGCACCTGCACACCTTTGCCAGCCAGCCGGTTACGTAAGCCTGCCATAAATGTGCTGACGGCGGCTTTTGCGGCCCCATAGACGTAATTTGACTGCCGGCCACGATCACCGGCAACCGAAGAGATCGTGACCAGGGTACCTGACGCCTGTTGTTCAAAATGATCGGCGCATAGTGTCAGTAGCGACAGCATGCTGATGGCATTGGTATCCAGTTCGCTTCGTAAGGTGTGGATATCGTGCTCACACACTGACTGGTCTGATAAAGTTCCGTGGGCAAGCAGCAGGGTGTCCAGTTTGCCCAGCTGGGTCAGGGTTGTCTGCAGTAACAGTTGGTGCTGATCAAAGTCACAGGCGTCCATGATAAAAGTTTCGACTTGCGCGGCTCCGCGGCTGCGTAAATCATCGGCCAGCGCGTTGAGGCGGTTTTCATTTCGGCCACAGAGCATTAGTTTATTGCCACGCTCAGCGAACTGGCGAGCGGTTGCCTGGGCAATAGCGGATGTTGCTCCAACAATCAGTATGTTGCGCATGGGTAAGGTCCTTTGCGGGTTGCGTTAGCCTGTCAGGCGTTGCCAGAAACGTGATTGTAGTGCCGGGTCTCGCAGGGCTTCCAGTTGTTGCCAGTGCGGGTAGGCTTCACGAAAGTAGTGGCCAGGTGTATGTGAGTCTTTGGCCGGATAAATGGCACCACCTGACTCATGTACCAGCCTGTCCAGAGTATCAAACAGTTGTGGACTGTGAATTTCGTGGCGCGGGAAGTCCAGCGCCAGGGTTGCTCCGGGGCGCGGAAATGATAACAGACCGGGCGATGGTTTATCGCCAAAGACTTTGAGTACTGCCAGAAACGAACCCACCCCCGCAGTGCTGATGGCTTCCAGTAGTGCCTGGGTGCCCGCTTCGGCGTTGTGCTGCGGTATCACGCACTGGTATTGCTGGAAACCACGTGGACCGTAGATTCTGTTCCACTGGTGGATGCCATCCAGTGGGTAGAAAAAGGGGTCATAGCCGGTTACACAATGCTGACTGCGACGCTGCTGGCGGTGGTAATAGGCGGTGTTGAATAGCCGCAGGCTAAGGGGGTTAATCAGGGATATGGGCGGCATCAGTGGTACGCTAAGCTTGCGGGCTTTCAGAGGCGGTGTGGTGGTGCTAGCGGTGGCATGGTTGGCGCGCATAAAGTGGCCACGGCCAAGCTGTTTACCACGAGCCAGGCAGTCAATCCAGGCGACGGTGTATTCGTAATCCTGGGCAGACTCGGCAGAAAGCTGGAAAAATTCGGCCAGCGAACTGTAGCGGACTGTTTCTACATTAAGTGCGCTGTTGGTGATTTTCTTTAACTGTAGCTCTGCCCACAGAATAATGCCGGTCAGCCCCAGCCCGGCAATGGTTGCGGCGTAGAATTGTGGGTTGCTGTCGGGGCTGCATAACAGTGTCTGGCCGTCGGAGCGTTGCAGCATAAAACGCTTGATATGCTGGCCAAAAGTGCCTGTCAGGTGATGATTTTTACCATGTACGTCATTGGCAATTGCACCGCCAATCGTGACGAAACGTGTGCCCGGGGTCACCGGCAGGAACCAGCCTTGCGGCACGACAATTTGCAGAATGCTGTCTAGCGTGACGCCACTTTCACAGCTCAGGCGACCGGTAAGTGGGTCGAATTCAATCATGTGGTTCAGTCCGGTGGTCTGAATTACCTGATCCCGGCTGCCCATGCAGCTGTCGCCGTAACTGCGGCCCATACCAAACGGCAGAACAGGTTTACCGTTGTTACGGGCTGTCGTCAGTAGTGGGCCTATCTGGTCTTGCCAGGCTGGCTGAATAGCCTGCTGTGGGCAGGCGGGGAAGTGACCCCAGGAGTTAACGTGTTTAGCCATATCAGGTCGCCATCATCAGGGTGATGGCCATCAACGCAGCCAGTAACAGGCTGGTACGGTCACGCAGGGCAAATACGATTGGGTCGTCATGCATGCGACCACGGTGCGCCAGAATCCACACCCGGCTGATCCAGAACAGCAGGGCAGGGCATAGTAGCCACAGGCGCATCGGATGGCTGTAGGCCTGGGCGACTGTGTCGCTGTTGATATATAGCGCCATAACCAGTACGGCGGTGTAGCCTGCTGAACCACCCAGTGATGCCAGCAGTTCTATATCGCCCACGTGGTAATCACGGCCGGATGTACTTTTGTTCGTGTTCTGCTGGCGTAAAGTCATCAGCTCGCTGTAGCGTTTCACTAGTGCCAGGCTGAGGAAAATAAACATGGAGAATGCCAGCAGCCAGAAGGAGGGCACCAGGGCGATGGCGTAACTGCCTGCAATAATTCGCATGGTGTACAGTCCGGCCAAGGATAGTACATCAATCATAAGTATGCGTTTGAGCACCAGCGAATAGGCCAGTGTTAGTGCATAGTAGCTGGCCAGTGCCAGTGCAAACATGGAGGGTAACGCCAGCAGCAACAGGCCACTGAGCAGTAGCAGTGCGGGGATCGTCAGCACTGCCTGTATGGGAGGCAGTGCGCCGGATGGGATGGGCCGGTTGCGCTTGCGGTGGTGCTGGCGATCATGGGGCAGGTCCAGTAAGTCATTCAACAAGTAAACACTGGAGGCGCAGAAACTGAAGGCCAGAAAGGCGATAATGGTCTGAATAATGGCTGTACTGCTGTCCAGCTGCTGTGCTGTGAGTAGCGGTATAAAGAGCAGTATGTTCTTTACCCACTGGTGCAGACGCAATGCCTGTGCCCAGGTTTTCAGGGGGTGAGGGCGCTCATCAAAGGTTCTTTCTACGGTGCAGATCGCTTCGGCTTTTGTCTTAAGACCTCGCGCCGGGTTTACCACGATGGCCCGATGGGCATGCTTCCATACTTTCAGGTCTGGTGCTGCGTTGCCCGCGTAATCAAACTTGCCTTCACCATAGCGTGTGACCAGTGCGTCGGCCTTGCGCTCTCCGGCCAGGTTAAGAGTACCGTCACTGGCAAGAATGTCATCAAACAGACAGTCAAGGCGCTGATTTATCTGCTCTGCCAGTTTACGGTCAGATGCTGTCGCTAGCACCAGCGTTCGTCCGGTTGCCTTTTCTTCCTTCAGCCAGTCCAGCAGCGACTGGTTGAACGGCAGGTGGCTGACATCCAGTTCACTACGTTTTGCCAGTTGCTGCTTCAGTCCGGCTTTACCGCCGCGCACCAGCCATACCGGTGCAGACAATGCTGTGGTGGGAGTGCTGGCTAGCAGGTTGAAAAAAGACTCAACCAGCATATCTGATGGGGTCAGTGTGCCATCAAGATCAACGACGAGTGGGGTTGACATGGTGTGCGTACGATCCTTTTGCGAGTTTAGTGTCTGAATCAGGCTGCTTTTGTGGCGGTTAGTGTCGACGATCACTGGTTTCAGTTAATAGCTTTTTGGGCTGTTCTGGTGGTTATCACAGCCATGGCTACAAGACCAATTAGTACTGCAAACCAGAGTGTAGCGATGCGGCAAAGCAGGGTTGCTGCGATGGCAGTTGCGCTGTCGACGCCGCTGGCAACCAGCATCAATGCCATAACGGCTTCGGTGCTACCCAGCCCACCAGGAATAAACGACAGTGCCCCGGCCAGAATTCCAACCCCGTAGATACCTATAGCAAGGTTAAGGCTGACTGGTGCGCCAAGCTCCTGCAGAATCAGATAGAGTGCAGCGCCTTCCCCCCCCCAGCTGATGAGCCCCAGTAGCATACCGCCACTTAGCAGGCGAGGCTTCAGTAAGGTGCCCGATGATTGCAGCAGTGCGCTAAGGCGGCTGCTGGCTGATGAAAGTTTCGGGCGTGAGGCCTGGCTCAGGCGCTGTAGTATTTTGCGCAGCAATCGGCTGTGCAAAGCCCAGAGTACCAGGGCAACCAGGCTCGCAGTGATGTAGCCAATCCAGTTATAGTCTGGAAAGGCCTTCAGGGCGGCCAGGCTGAGCAGCAGGATGGCGAACAGGTCGAGCAGGCGTTCGACAAAGAAGGCACTCAGGCTCTGGTTCCAGCCGATACCTCGCTGGTGGAGGTAAATTGACCGCGTCGCTTCTCCGGCTTTACCGGGAGTGGTTGTTAGTGCAAAGCCAGCCAGATAGCAGGTCAGGTGAAACCGGTGCGATAGCTGAATACCGGACAGTACTTGTATATATCGCTGCCAGCGCCAGTAACGCAGCAGGTAGTTAGCTAGTGACAGTGCCAGAATAGCGCCCCAACCTGTTACTGACAGTTCGCCCATGGCCTGCAGAATAGATTCGGCATCGTCCATAAACAGGCTGCTTACATACAGTGCCGCCGCACAAAATATAGAGAGTAGTAGTGCGTTGCGATAACGACTGAAACTGTGCTGTCGGGTTGAATCAGGACAGGCCGCTTTTATCATCTGGTTTCAGTCCGTTCGCGTCAGGCGCAATTGTTTGATCTGCGCTTTATGTTGAGTATCGACAAACAGGCGGATTTCAAGGCGGCCTTTGTCTTCCACTTTGATTTCCATGCTTGCCCTGGGGGCGTTGTTAGTTACGCTCAGTCGCCCTTCGGCAAGTGTTGTAGTCTTATTGTTGTGGTGCAGGATCGCCTCCCAGCGGATACCCTCGGTGTTTTCACCTGTCAGCTGGTAGCGGGCTTCATAGTTGCCTACCTGAACCTGCTGGTATGGGCCGAAAACGAGCGTACCGGTGGTGCCGGTGGTGGTGATTACTTCGTCAATAAAACGCCCACTATCGCCAGTGCGTAGAGCGGAGGCTTTGAATACTAACTGTTCCCCCGGTGCGAGAAGGCCTGGTGGGTCAATTCGCTTGCGTAGCGCCTGTTCAAGCTGGTTTTTGTCATATATCCAGATGGTTATGCTGGGGCAGTCTGCAATCTGATCTGGTTTTCCTGCCAGCTCGATTAGCCGTTTTGAGTCCAGTTCAGTTGGGTGGTGCTTGTCAATCACTGCAAACTGCAGTGGCGCTGCTTCCCGGAAGTCATTTTTGTTGACGATCCAGTCATTAGGCTTGAACTGTTGTGTGACTGGTAAAACCTGCAATCCTGTTCTGGATAGCATGGATGGTGTGCGTGACAGCCAATAATTGCTGATACCACTGTTTAGCTCTTTTTTCTGCGCGATACGATCCAGGCAGACGATTGAGTCTGGATAGTAGTTGAGTATTTCAGAATCTACTGGCAGGCGCTGCCACAGGCCGGCTCCCCAGTACAACATGCCGACTGCACTTAGGGCCAGCAGGCTGTTTTGCAGGTGTACTTTATTGGGGATCAGTAGTACTCCGCCGGGAATCAGTAGTAATGGCAGGAATAATAGCAGTTGCATGTAACGGGCTTGCGGGCGGTCTATTACGGTGAGCTGAGTGATTAGTACCAGCAGGCTTGCTATCAGCCAGAGTATTGCTAGCAGGCGCCAACGTTTATCCCTAAGTGCCATGGTAATCAGAATGACAACGCCGGTAAACCAGCTTAGCCCCACTAGTGGGCTGTGACCAAACCATTGATTGAATTCGCCTCGCATTATCAAAAGCATGTCAGGAAAGCGGTCAACACTGGTCTGGAATGGGGTGCTGGTGGTAACTTCCGGCATCAACAGCCTGTTGAGAATAAGGCCTAGCAATGTTGCAGCGACCAATATCAGTGGAAAGCGGTGTGCCTGCCAGTTCAATCTACGTTGTGTGATCTCTTGCCACAGCATCTGTCGTTGCTGCAGCAGGTGCAGAGCCCCATAAGGCAATACCGTTGTCAGCACGAACAGCAGGTCTGAAGCGGTCATCAATACTACCAGTAGCGCCAGTGGCCAGTACTTTTCTGATGTAAACCCTGTTGTAAGGGGATGCCGGGCGTAAAAAACCAGTGTCAGTAAGAAAGCGCTGAAGTGGTGTGCGCTGATAAAAATTGGGCCAGCGGGGAGGAGGAAAACTGCCCTGAACGGGTCCTGATCAGGGCCAGCCACAGAGGCTAATAACAGTATGGCCCCGCCGATGGGGGCCCAGAGACTGCTCAGTCCGAGTCTGTGGTATAGCAGCGCTGTCACGGCCAGTAGCGCAGCGTACTGGAATAGTGCTGTAAACAGGATCTGCTCGTGCAGGTTTTTTTCCAGTAGAGTGAGCAACAGGTAAAGCATGCCATCTGGGAAAAAATAAGGGGCGGGCGTCAGCAGCCAGCGTTCCATCGGCTGGCCAGCAAGCAGGTCGGTTGTTACATCCGCCAGATAGAGCGCATCGGAGTTAAAAAAAGGGCCTATCCATTGCGCATCAATCGATAACAGGAAGAGCAGGCACAGTACAAACGATACGGTGTAGAGAAAAACAAATGATAGCGACCGAACCATAATCGTCCAGGTAGTGGGCAGTTATATGATATTCATATCTGTGAGTATTGATTTAACCGGCGATTCTAGCATATTGATTGAACAGCTGTTAGCGCATTCAGCGAGCCTGCCAAGCTTCGTACGGGGTTGTACTCAAAACGCCACTGATGCCGTCGGTAGCCCGGTATCTTGCTTTTACCTATGGCCTCGTTGAGCTGGTGACGTTGTGAATTATTATCGATAATGACAGCACTGTCTGAGGGTTTGTCAGCTTATCAGCGTGTCGTTATCGGTAATGGTATGACTGGCAATAAGTGTAATGCCCTGCGCCAGCCACTGGTTGCTCGGGTCGCTGATCTGCAGGCTGAAGGTTTCGTCGGCTTCTGACTGGCGATCCCCCAAAATGCTGACGGGGATGCTGAGTTGCGTTTCGCCCGGGGCCAGGGTGAGCCAGCCTTCGCTGGCTTCATAGTCCTGGCCGGCCAGGGCGCTACCTTCGATGGTTTGATACCAGAGGGTGATGGACTGGCTGCTGGCGCTGTTTAGCGTTAGCAGGAAGTGGTTGATCACGCTGCCGAAATCGGGCTCAGCTACGGTTGTGCTGACATCGGCTGGCTGGCTGGGTGGCTGATATACCGGGTTGCCCTGGCTGGTGTAGTCTATCCAGTTGAGGTAGCTGTTAATGTTGCTATAGGCGGCAACCTCACCCGTGCTGGAAACGTTATCCGGATCGCTGTCGTATGTGGGGTCGGCGATGATATAGCTGGCAATGCCGGCAACCTGTCCGTTCAGCAGGGCCGGGCCGCCGGAGTCGCCAGGCAGGGAGATTGATTCTGCTGATGTTGGCAGTGCGCTGCTGGATACCCCTGTCAGGCTGGCCAGCATGTTCTGTGCTGCGCTGCCATTGTCATAATCAGACAAAAACTGGCTATTGGCGGGTATGTCGCGGTTGTAGGGGCCGTTCAGTACCTCACCTGTCGTATCCAGGCTGTTGGTGCCGATATGCTGCGCCGTGCCTGTGCCGTTGCCAAAACCCGCCATGATGAAGGTTTCGCCGATGGGAAGCGGATCGCGATATAGCGCCAGGCCGTTAATTCCGCTGATGGGGGTGGCCAGTTCCAGCAAGGCCAGATCGTTATTGAAGCTGCTGGCATCCCAGTCAGGGTGAATGTGTATGGCTGTAATTGCGGGCAGTACATTGAGGTCCAGACTGCGTAACCGGAGCTGTTCGGGCTGGTCGGCCGAAGCCACGAGGTGGGCGGCTGTAAGTATGAAGCGTCCGCCCTCGAGCAGGACGGCTGAGCCACGACCTGAAGTGTGGGAGACTTCGAGTACGGCAGGGTAGTGCGTGGCTATGTTAATCATTGGTTGTTATTCGGGTTCAGCATTCCAGTACCAGGCCTTCCAGTGCTTCCATATTATGAATGGTGATTCTTTTACCGTCTTTGCTGATCAGGCCCTGTTCAATCAGCTGGCTGAGGGTGCGGGAGACGGTTTCGCGGGTGGTGTTGGTCATCATGGCTATTTCGCTCTGGGTCGGCGGTTTTTCAATCACCAGCTGGCCGTTAACTTCGCTGGCGTACTTCATCAGCAGAATATTGACCCGATTAGGCGCGCTGGTGTTGCCCAGCATTACCATGTGTTCGTTGTTCTGGCGGATAATATTGGCCAGCTGTTTGAGCAGTTTCTCGGACACGCTGGGCTCGGTGTACATCAGGGTACGGGCATGCTGCTTGGGTAATATGGCGATGCTGGCTTTCTCTGTGGCCAGGATGGAGGCAGAACGCGGCTTGCCATCAATCAGTGCCAGTTCGCCAAAGTGTGACCCTGCTTCGATAAAAAAGAAGCCAACTTCACGGCCTGATGGTGAGTAATCAACGACTTTAAGCCGACCGCTGAGCAGGAAAAATAACTCAGAGGAGGGCTGCCCCTTCTGTACGACGACTTCGTTACGTTTGAACTGTCGGGGCAGCAGCTGGTTTAGCAATAACTGCTTTTTATCAACACTAAGGTCGCTCAATAAAGCGACGTGTTCAATATCCCCAAGAGTCAGTGTCATAACTTTATCCGCATCTTTTAACTGGACTCTAGTATTGAGTTACCAGGAATAATTACAAGGGCTACCGGGAAAAAATCTAATAGTGGCGGCTGGGTTAGATTTCCTGAGTTTTTCTAACAAAGCCTGCTTGCAGCCTGTTACAGACGTACACCAGCGGTGCGCAAGCCGTGAGCCAGCACAGTAACCCCCAGCCCGGAGCATAGAGTGCCAGCAATGCCCAGGGCAGCAGCCAGCCGATGTTCACCGCCAGCAGGGCCAGGCCGACCCGGCCATGGCTGTTCCAGCGCCGGGCCAGTATCTGGTAGCCATGGCTGCGATGGGGCTCAGACCAGCGCTGGCCGGTCAGCAGCCGTACCAGCAGGGTCCAGCTGGCATCGACCACAAATACGGACAGCAGAACCAGCCAGCACCACAGGTTTACAGCAGTTTCTGCCGCCAGCCAGACCGCCAGCAATGCTAATAATAAGCCTAACGGTGCTGAGCAGACATCGCCCATAAAAATGCGCGCCTGGGGCAGGTTCCAGTAGAGAAACCCCAGCAGTGGCGCACATAACAGCGCCAGCAGCCGGTATTGCTCGGCGCCTGTCAGCCACAGTAATAAGCTACCTGAGAGCAGGACTGACAGCGCTTCCAGTGTTGCCAGGCCGTCAATGCCATCCATGAAGTTATACAGGTTGGTGATCCACACGAGTACAACCAGTAACAGTGGCAGCAGCCAGAATGTCAGTGGCAGCTCAACACCGGGCAGCGGTAATGTGGGTAGCGTTGGTAACGCCAGTAATCCAGTCAGGGCGATTAGTGACTGCAGGCCAAACCGTAGTCGGGCCGACAGCGGTCGATGATCATCCAGCCAGCCTGCTGCCGCCAGTGCCAGGGTGCAGCCACCGAGTACCAGCATTACCGGCGTCGATGCTGAATACTGCCACGCATGCCAGCCAAGCAGTATGGGCAACAACAGAATGAATGACAGCCCGCCGCCACGGGGGGTGGGCACCGAGTGGGAGCTACGGGCGTTGGGCAGGTCCAGCACGTTGCGCTTCAGAGCATAACGGCGTACCGCTGCGGTCAGGCCGCTGCCAGCGGCGGCTGCCAGCACAAATAACACCAGGCTAAGGCTGAAAGTCGTCAATGAGAAATATTCCGGGGAGGCAGGGTGAAACAGGAGCAGCCCGGCTGACCTCGTGGATCAGCCGGGCTGGCGGACGGCTTAGCTGTTACAGCGGCCGTAGATATCATCCAGCCGGACGATATCGTCTTCGCCCAGGTATGTGCCGGATTGTACTTCGATGACCTCCAGTGGAATCTTCCCCGGGTTTTCCAGTGAATGGACCGCACCGACGGGGATGTAGGTCGACTGGTTTTCTGTCAGCAAAATCTCTTTGCCATCACAGACTACCCGTGCCGTGCCGGACACGACAACCCAGTGTTCAGCCCGGTGATGGTGCATTTGCACGGAGAGCCGGGCACCTGGCTCAACAAAGATTCGTTTCACCTGATAGCGTTCACCGCCATCGACTGAGTCGTAATGGCCCCAGGGCCGGAACACCTGGCGGTTGCTGTCAGCTTCACTGCGCTGTTCGCGCTTGAGCTGTTCAACCACCTTTTTGACATCCTGCACCTGGTCACGATGTGCGACCATCACTGCATCTTTGGTTTCTACCACGATCAGATCTTCCACGCCGACGGTGGCTACCAGCCGGTGCTCAGCGGTAACCAGGCAGTTCTGACTGTTCTGGGAGATGATATCGCCACGCAGCGCGTTGCCCTGGTCATCTTTTTCCGACAGTTGCCACAATGCTGACCAGCTGCCGACATCATTCCAGCCGACGCTCAGTGGTACCACCGCCGCTAGTTCGGTATGTTCCATCACCGCATAGTCGACGGAGATATCGTCACAATGTTCAAACAGCTCAGGGGATATGCGACTGAAATCGGCATCGGCCTGCAGGTTGTCTACCACTTCGCGGCAGCAGGCCAGCAGTTCTGGTGCGTAACGCTCAAGCTCCTGCAGAAACGCCCCTGCTTTGAACAGGAACATGCCGGAGTTCCAGTAAAATTCACCACTGGCGACATAGTCACGTGCAGTGGTTAGATCCGGCTTTTCAACAAACTCGGCGACATTGAAGCCTTGCTCACCGGCAGGCTGTCCACGGCGGATATAGCCGTAACCCGTTTCGGCTGCATCAGGAACGATGCCAAAGGTCACCAGACGTCCTTGTTCTGCTAGCTGCGATGCACGGCCAACCGCCTGTTGAAACTCGGCGATATCTTCAATTACATGGTCCGCCGCCAGCACCAATAACAGGTGCTCGGGGTCACGCTGGGCTTCCATTAACGCTGCCACGGCTAATGCCGGTGCGGTGTTGCGGCCAAATGGCTCCAGCACGATACGGCTCTGACCGAAGCCAGACTGACGCACCTGCTCAGCTACCAAAAAACGATGACTTTCATTGGCAAGTAATAGCGGAGAATCGCACTCGATTCCCACCAGGCGTTTCAATGTCTCCTGCAGCATGCTGTCCTGTGAGGTCAGGTTCAGAAATTGCTTGGGGAATTGCTTACGGGATAAAGGCCAGAGACGGGTACCAGACCCACCGGTCATAATTACGGGAATGAGCATCCTGCGATAATCACTTCACTGATGAATAAATGAATTAGAACCTGTTGTTTGACAGGCCTGCAAAACAGCCGGGTCACGGGGTTACACAGCAACCAAAGCGTGCGGCACACTTTATCACCAACTAGCTGAATAGAACCAGTGCAAAACTCAGAGTCCGAAGGCTCTTCGACAGGCTCGGGATTAATGCAGGATACTACCTTCTGGCCCAGCTGTGGGCTGGCGGCTTTTCCACAACAGATCTTCGATGAGGCCGTTGGGGGTGAAGCCGGTGGGGGCATCTTGCAGAAGCTGGTGGATGCACTGGACATCAAAGCCTTTACAGGCAGTTTCCAGTGCGTCTAAAAGGGCCTGGGTTTCTGGCCAGCTCAGGCTTTCTTCTTCTGCTCGCATGATTTTCGGGTGTTCGGTACCGGTGACGTTGTCGCCGATCAGTAACTCTTCATACAGCTTTTCGCCGGGGCGCAGGCCGGTAAAACTGATCTCAATATCCCCATCAGGGTTGTGTTCATCACGTACGCTGTAGCCCATCAGCCGGATCATGTTCTCCGCCAGTTCGGTAATTCTGACCGGTTCGCCCATATCCAGTACAAAGGTGTCGCCATTGCTGCTCAGGGCACCGGCCTGCAGTACTAGCTGAGCGGCCTCAGGGATCGTCATAAAGTAGCGGATAATATCGCGGTGGGTGACGGTGACAGGCCCTCCCTGGCGGATCTGTTCGCGAAACAGGGGGACGACGGAGCCACTGCTGCCCAGTACATTGCCAAATCTGACCATGCTGAAGCGGGTGTCCTGCTGGCGTTTAGCCAGTGCTTGCAGCACCAATTCTGCCAGCCGTTTGGATGCCCCCATCACGTTGGTGGGGCGTACTGCTTTGTCGGTGGATATCAGGACGAAGTTATCTACGCCAGCGGTAATGGCCGCTTCGGCGGCAAACCAGGTGCCGAAAACGTTGTTGCGCACGCCTTCGATAATATTGTGCTCCACCAGAGGGACATGCTTGTAGGCTGCGGCGTGGTATACGGTGTTGATCTGAAACTGGCGCATCAGTTCGGTCAGGCGTTGACGGTGCTGGACGGAGCCTAGTGCAGGAATCAGTTCGATCTCCAGCTGGTAGCTGTGAAAACTTGCACGTAATTCGCGCTCAATGGTGTACAGGTTGTATTCGTTTAATTCAAAGAGCACTAGCCGCTGTGGGCGCAGCTGGATAATCTGGCGACATAGCTCGCTACCGATGGAGCCGCCTGCGCCGGTGACCATCACGTTGCGCTCGGAGATGCTGGCGCTGATCAGTTCCGGCATGGCGGGAACGGGTGTGCGGCCGAGCAGGTCTTCAATGGCCAGGTCTCTGATCTGGCTGATGGTAGCGCGGCCGCTGGCCAGTTCGTCGATGGACGGAATCGACTGGATGGCGACAGGTAAGTTTTTCAGTTGTTCTAGCAGTTGCAGCCTGGCGGGCTGGCTCATGCCCTGGGTGGCTAGCAACAGGCGTGCAGGGTCGTAGCGGCTGATCAGCTGTTCGACCTGGCTGAGCGGGTATACCCGCAAAGCGGCCCGGATGGAGCCGATCCGTTGTGGGTCGTTGTCGATAAAGGCGACTGGGTTATAGTCGTTACCGTGAGTCAGAGCGGAGCTGAGCTCAACGCCACTGGGGCCTGCACCGAAAATCAGTACATTGGGCTTGCGGCGCTTGATGCGATGGTAGTACCAGGTGCGCATCAGCAGTCGCGGGGTGCCTAATAGCAGCGGCGCCAGAGCCAGGTAAATAAGCGGCACGGTGCGTGGTAACCAGGATTGCAGGAAGAAGCTGCTGATTGCTAACGTGGCTGCGGAGATGGCCAGCCCGATCAGAATATTAAGCAGGGCAGGCAGGCTCATATAACGCAGGACGGCACGGTAGAGGCCTAGCTTGATAAAGGCCAGCAGGGAAACGGCGATGGTTAGCAGCAGTACCGCAGGGTTGGTGCCGTCGGGATAGATCTCACCCGTACGCAGATAGAGAGCCCCCAGAAACGCAGCGCAGATTGCTACGACATCGTAAACCAGTGTAACAGCGCGTTTGATGGCGCGTGGGGCATCAACAAGTGACTGCAGCATAATGTGGAGCAGATCCTTAGCGGTAGGTTTTCAGACAGCACGGTTGCAATCAGGGAGAGTATAAAGGGGATGCTGGCACGCTGTCATTTTTCTGTCGGTATAACAGCGTGCCGTAGTGTCAGGCGACTCTGGCCTGTACTGAGTCCGGGGCGGCGGGTGCAAGAGGAGCAGGCTGAGTTTGTGGCTCCAGCTGATCGAGTGCACGGGTAACATCCAGGAAGTCGCGGGTGCTGCTGGCCAGCTCTGGCAGTTTATTAAGATTCAGAGCCCGTTCCAGCGGGTAGCGGTCGGCCGGGTTCTGGCGTGACTGGGCGTGAAAGAGCTGGCTGATCGGGTCGTACTGGATCTGTACGCCTTTGGCTTGGATGCCAATTTTATGACAGGCGTCCAGCAGTGCCATTTTATAGGCGAGCAGGCGTTTGTTGTGCTGGCGAGAAAGTTGCAGATATTGCCGGTTCTGATCGGCCTGAGCGCCGCGTAGCGCGCGCTTTAGCATATTTTCCAGCTGTTCATGCTCATGCTGCAGGTGGGCCTGTTCGGTGGCCAGGTGCTGTACGTTGGCGCTGATCGGAGTGTTGCTAGTCTTCTGCATGGCGGTGGTTCCTTGCCGATGTTGATCATTCCATTAATGAATGCAATTTATATACCGTAAGTCATAAGTTTATTGCCTGATCCTGTTATAAACTTAATCATTGTCGGGATATTGTTGTTCTGGCCAAGCCTGAAACTGGCGTTAAGTGTAGACCAGGAATACGGCAATGTTGTGACCCAGCCTGCAACTCGGTGTGCAGGCGAATAATTGCCGCAAGGAACCCTGTATGTCTGAATACCTTATTACCCCATTTGGTCCTGTTCTGGAGCAGGCCTGTGACTACAATGGTCACTTTAATGAGGCACAGTCGCTGGTGCTATTAACTGAGGCGACGGATACTTTGCTTGATCGGGTGGGGCTGGATGCTGCTGGTCGTGACCGGCTGCAGTACAGTGCGTTTACGGTGCAGAATCAGCTGTATTATCGGGCTGAGGCTAACCTGGGGGATCTGCTGTTTTCCCGCACGCTATTGCTCGGTTTTGATAGTAAACGGTTGCGGCTGTATCACCAGCTGGTGCGTGGCTCGGATCAACGGGTGATTGTGGAGATGGAAAGTCTGTTGCTGGGCGTGGAGACAGAGAGTCGTACGGTCAGGTCCTGGCCAGAGGACATTCTGGTGGGGTTACGTCAGCTCTCCCGGCGTCAGAGTGCATTACCGACACCGGAAACGGCAGGTCTGGGCATCAGTCAGCCAGCTTTGCGCGAAGAATACTGAGCTGTTTTACAGTGCGTGATGGGAAGCGTTACAACGGGGTTGGGCGCATGCGTTTGTGTCGTGTTGAACTGAGTGATCGGCTGCTGCCGATAGATTCGCTGTTAATCTCTCATTCAATGGCTGAACGCTAATAATCTATTGGTCCTGACCAACAATGGCCGCAGGCTCGGCAGCACATGAGTAGTGCCTGCGCAATAATAGATGAGATGAGCAGTCGAATGAGTAATCGTTTTATTGATCCAAGCAATGATGCACGTATCGACTCCCTGCTTGGCGGTATCAAGTGGGGGGCTGACCCCGTTGGCAATGGTACGACGATCACGTACAGCTTTCCGAGCACAGGTGCTGACTGGGCTTACAGTAACCTGACAGAGCAAAATGCCGGTTGGTGGGGATTGAATGCAACCCTGCAGGCTGATTTTCGTGCAGCGTTGGCTAGCTGGTCGAACGTTGCTGATATTCACTTCGTTGAAGTTAGCGATAGCACAACCTACGGTGACATTCGTGTCGCATACAGTAATGCGGTATCCGGCAGCACGGCAGCCTATGCATATACCCCCGGTAATGGCTCTTACTCTGGTAATTTGTTGACTCCAAATGCTGAGGCCGGTGACGTCTGGATTAATCCGAGTCAGACTGACCTGAGTGTGGGTACTCAGGGTTTTGCCACCCTGATCCATGAGCTGGGGCACGCGCTGGGTTTGAAGCATACTTTTGAATCCGACGGTCAGTTCCCTGCCATCGACCCATCCATGGACAGCAGTAAATATTCGGTGATGTCCTATACCGACTATGACGGCGCAGGCTATCGCTACACGGATATAGGCGGTAATCGTTACAGCATTGAGACCGTTGAGCCAACAACGCCAATGTTGTACGACATTCTGGCGATCCAGCACCTGTATGGTGCGAACATGAGTTACGCGACCGGTAACGATACCTATACCTTTGGTGTTGATGCCGAGTTGAAAACCATCTGGGATGCGGGCGGCACGGATACCTTTGATCTGTCCAACCAGCAAGCCGGTGTTGTGGTAAATCTGAATGACGGTGAGTTCAGCTCTATTGGTCAGCGCCAGATGAGCTATAACGGCCCGAAAAGCCTTGCTGATGAGAATATCGCGATTGCTTTTGGTGCCCAGATTGAGAATGCCACTGGGAGTGCTTTTGCTGATCAGATCACCGGGAATGCGCTGAATAATCAGCTTCGTGGTGGGGCCGGGAACGACATCCTGAATGGTGAAGGTGGTACTGACACGGCGATATTTTCCGGTACCCGCAGCGGCTACCAGTTCAGCGAACAAAATGGAGTTGTGACCTCTAGCGGTGTGGATGGCAGTGACCAGCTGATCAGTATCGAGCAGCTGCAGTTTGATGACGGTCTGTTCGCTATCAATGATCTGTTGAGTGGCACGACGCCTGCCGTAATACCAACTCAGGCGTCAGAAGTAGACTTTACGCCAGCTGAGGACTCAACCGCTTACTTCCTGTTAGAGCTGAGCGGCGCGTTGGCGGGTATCGCATCGGTTAATTACACGACCCGTGACGGTAGCGCAATTGCTGGACAGGACTACGTTGCCGTGACTGGCACTGCTGCATTGCAACCCGGAGAAACCCACATCGCCATTGCGGTCGAGCTGCTGGATGATAATGTCGCTGAGAGTGATGAAACCTTTTCACTCGTGGTTACCGACCCGGTTGGTGGCAGCTTTCCTGGAGGGCCGCTGGAACTGATTGCCCACCGCACGATTATCGATAATGACAGCATCGTCTGACTTTAACGCAGTAGCCCTATTATGATTTCAACAGATTCCTATTACCCCGCTGTGCTGGCGATTGCTACGCTGGATGGCAATATTATTCACCGAGGCTCAGGCGTTCTTCTGGCGGGTGGTAAATATATCCTGACCGCGGCTCATCTGGTGGCCGGGGACAGTACGGCAGCAGATATCTCGCTCGGTGGTCCGGGTAGTCTGGGCTTGCCCGGTATAAAAAATATAGTTGTCCACCCGGATTGGGACCCGGGCACTTATAACAACGATATTGCGATTATTGAGCTGGAGCAGCCGATCACTGCGATCGAAGGGCTTGATCTCTATCGCGGTGATGCACTGCTTGGCCAGCAGTTTGTGCGCGTGGGTTATGGCGATGGCCCCGACGCCAGTCAGCATATTGGCACCAATGTCTATGATGCACCGGGTGAGGTGCTTAATGACCCTTATGCTCGCCAGATCCCGGATGGCTCACAGCTGTTGTACGATTTTGATAACGGTAGCGATCAGCAGAATATGCTGGCTAACTTTACGGGCTACCACAGTGATAGCACACCGAGCGATCAGGAGGTCCTGGCCCGTGCTGGTGATTCGGGTGGCCCGGCGCTGATTAATGGTCAGGTCGCTGGCATTGCCAGTTATGTGGTTGCGGACCCCAGCTATGACGTTGATAGCGATGTTGCTTCCAGCCCTGGTGAAGTGGGAGCTGATACCAGTATTGTGAATTACCTGAGCTGGATTGATGGGGTGACAGGTAGCGCTACGCCTGCAGAAATGCCACCTGCTGAGGTGGTTGCGAACGAGTGGGAAGCAGAGGTTTGTATCGACGCTGTATTACTTTGTCCGCAAGCCCCGGAAGACATCACTGTCTGGCCCATGCAGGAAGCAAACTCTGAGACAGATGCCAGTCAGGCTGGCTGGTGGGGTATGTCTGACGCAGCTGGTTTTCTGCTTGCTCCGGACTGCTCGTTTGCTATTTTTCAATCGCAATCGAGTGATTCGACGATGATGCCGTTTATTAATAGCCCGGCCCAACCGTGGCTGGATGAAAGTATAGTCCTGCTGGGTGGTTCGGTTACCTTTGACAGTAGCCTGGTGGGTTGATCTTCCGCGACAATTGTTGCTCTCCTGCTGCGTGCAGGGGGCTATATCAAGCCCACACGTAACGGCTGTCCGTTGCGTGCGGGATTTGAATGACGAAGGACTAAGCCCTGGCTCAGTAATCGTCGTCGCTGGCTTTCATATCAACCAGCTGACCACGTGCCAGAGATACCATCAGTGCGGCAATGCGTTCATGCATAATAACCGTGTGGTGGTTCTCTGATTCAACCATGTAGCGGCGTAGCTGTTCGCGAACAACGTGTACCCCGGTTACGTCAATGACGATGTCCAGACTTTCGCCGAGTTCCAGAATCTCGCTCATATTGGTGGTGGTGTGAATACCGTGCTGTTTAGCGAGCAGGATGCCCGGGGTATCCGTTTTCAGATCTGCGATGCCGACGATATCGACAAACTCAGCATTCACCAGCTGATTTAACAACTCGGTTGCAGCCTGGCCTGCACCGATAATTCCGACAGAGAATGCGCTCATTCTTTCTTCCTTGGATCAGGTTTAACAAGTATTGGCCGCAGTCTACCGGGATTGTGGCCGGTGGCGAATAACACTATCTGTGCAGATGCACAATCCACTGATCTACAGCAATTTGTCTGTTTAATTTGGGTTATTTCTGCGCGTTCTGACACATCTTCTGAATGGCATCAGCACTGCTGAGTGGTGGGCTATAGTTGAGGATCTGGCAGGTTTGCTGGTTGTCATAATACAGACTGCCAAACAGGCTGTTGGTAATACGTGGCTGCAGGCGACTGGCCAGCGTTAGCAACCAGCCTGGTGGACGAACCAGCAGAGGCTGTTGCTGCTGAGCCTGGGCCAGCAGGCTGACCAGAGTTTGTATGCTCAGGGGGGCTGGGTCCTGGGGCAGGAAAATACCCTGTATCGGCTGCTGGATCAGTTGCCAGCTCAGTGCGACCAGGTTGTCGATAGCGACCAGGCTGCGCCGGTTGTCGGGCCAGCCAAAGGGCAGGATCGGCAGCTTTGCTACCAGCTGTTGCAGACGGGCCATATTACCAGGGCAGCCGGGGCCGTACACCATGGGGGGGCGCAGGATTGCCAGGCTAAAGGTGTCGTCAGCCAGGGCCTGCAGTGCTTGCTCAGCGGCATATTTACTCTGGCCATAGGGACTGTCGGGCAGGCAGGGGCTCTGTTCGGTCAGTGGGGCGGGGTCGCCCAGGCTGCCGTGGCCACCGTACACCGCCATGGTGCTGAAGAAGACAAACCGTTTTACGCCGGCGGCTTTGGCTGCTGTGGCCAGTGCGAGGGTCTGGTCATGGTTGATGCGCTGGTAGTCACTGGCGCTTGCCGCAGGTTGGTGGACCCGTGCGGAAAGGTGCACGATGGTATCAATGGTATGCAGAGGCAGGCTGGCAATGCTGTGCTGGCGCAGTGAGACCGCGGTTATCTGTACCCCGGCCGGTGCACTCTGGCAGAGCTGCTGGCCGATGTAACCCTGTGCGCCAGTCATCAGAACATGCATATGCTAACCCCCTGAAAATAAAGCGCTGAGGGTACGGGGTTGTGGTGCTGGCTGCAATCGAGCGGGCACAAAAAAGCGGTGCCAGAGCACCGCCAGACAAGGCAGCATGTTCGCTTACTTGCGGATACCTTCTACGTACAGTTCCATGCGCACTTCTTCAGACGCCGGACCCAGGTTGTAGTTGATGTTGTAGTCTTTGAGGCGCAGTTTGGTGGTGCCTTCGAAACCGGCACGGTAGCCACCCCATGGGTCAGCACCTTCGCCAACTTTGCTGACGGCGATCTCGATGTTTTTGGTGACACCGTGCAGGGTCAGATCCCCTTTGAGGGTTGCTTTGCCATTACCGTTATCGGTGTAGCCGGTGCTGTTGAAGGTGACGTTCGGGTATTTGGCGACGTTGAGGAAATCTTCGCCACGCAGATGCTTGTCACGCTCAGCATGATTGGAGTCGATAGAGCGGGTGTCGACGGTCAGGTTGATACGGGATGCCGTTGGGTTTTCGCTGTCGTAGCTGAAATCACCGCTGAAAGTATTGAAGCGGCCCAGCAGCCAGCTGGTGCCCAGGTGGGCAATTTTGAACTGTACAAAAGCATGGGCGCCTTTAGTGTCGATCACGTAGTCAGCGGCCATTGCTGGTGCAGACAGGGCAGCCGAAGCCAGTGCGATAGCGGAAATCAGTTTTTTCATCGTTCTACCTTTGTGTATCCCAACATCCGTTTAAGGGTGTCGTCGCGGTTAATAAAGTGGTGCTTCAGGGCCGCCAGTGCATGCAGGGCGGCCATAGCAATGAGTGCGTATGTTGCAATTTCATGGACTTCACCGGCGATATCTTCCTGATTGTCAGACAGCGCGGGCATGGCTGGCACTTCAAACCAGTTAAATACGGCGATGGCGCGGCCATCGGCGGTGGAAATCAGATAGCCGGATACCAGTGCGATGATCAGCAGCAGATATAGCAAGCCGTGCACCGCATGGGTGGCGGTGGTTAACAGTGCAGGCTGCGGCAAAGGCGCAGGGGGGCGGTTAAACAGCCGCCAGCCCAGCCGGAGCATAAACAGGCCCGCCAGCAACAGGCCGATACTTTTGTGCCAGTGTGGTACGGTGCGGTATTCCGGGTCGTAATAGCTCAGAGAGTCGATATAAAGCCCCAGTCCGAACAGGGTAATAATAGCCAGCGCAACCAGCCAGTGGATGGCGATCGGCCCCCAGCCATAACTGTGCTGGTCATTAGTAATACGGGTGGTTAACGCCATTCGGGTACCTGCTAACAAAGGTGGCATAACGCAGCTCAGACTGTTTTTATCTGGATGAGTTCCGTAATGCTGGTAATTTTAATTCGTATTCGATCTGTCAGCTGTCAGTGTTTACTGACACGTTACAGCATGGAAGCTGTCCAGACTGTGCCGAGATCTGGGATAGTAATTTGCTGTTATCGATGCGACCAATGCATTGTTTCTATTTCTGTTATGCGTGAAGTGAATTTACGATCGGTTGACCTTAATTTGCTGGTGGTGCTGTCGGCCCTGCTGGAGCACCGTCATGTGTCCCGTGCCGCGCTGGTGCTGAATATGAGCCAGCCAGCAGTCAGTCGGGCATTGCAGCGGCTGCGGGATACCTTTGCTGACCCGCTGTTGGTACGCACGGTGAAGGGCTATGATCTCAGTGCCCGAGCATTATTGCTTCAGCCTCAGCTGTCACTATTGCTGAGTGGTCTTGAGCAGCTGATTGAAGCGCCGCAGTTTGTGCCGGAGCGGGCTGATAACCTGATTAAACTGACCGGACTGGATCTGGATGTGGCGCTGTATGTGCCACAGCTGATCAGGCTGGCCAGGCAGCAGGCACCTAATATGCGCTTTGAAGTCGTGGTGCAGCAGACGGAACAGTTTGCTTCACTGGATAATGGTGAGGTGCACTTCTGTCTGACAGCAGAGGAGCCACAGGTGGGTGCGGATCAGATTCATCGGATGGAGCTGGACCGGATGGATGTGGTGGGCTTGATGGATGCGGCTAACCCGCTGGCTGCACAACCGATGAGCCTGGAGAGCTATGCGGCTGCCAACCATGGCCTGGTGTCGATCACCGGGCTGGGGCCGGGGTTGATGGATGCGCAGCTGGCGCGCTTTGGCCTGTCGCGCACGGTGAAGGTGAGGCTGGCCAGTTTTATGTCGGTAGCGGATTTTTGTGAGGGCACAGACCTGCTATTCGCATTGCCGGAACGGTTGGCCCGTTATATCGCCCGGCATCGTAATCTGGTGATTCGGCCATTGCCGCCAGAGGTGGTGTCGCGTCAGGTGGTGTTTTATCTGTACTGGCACCAGCGTTATCACCAGGACCCGGCCTGTATCTGGCTGCGTGAGCAGATTACCGGGCTGCGTACGTCAGGGGCGTTGACACCCCCCGGGGCGGTATTACCAGACTGATCAGTGGACATCAGCCTGGCGACCTTCAACGGCGATCGGGAAATAACTGCGGAAGTCGTTGATCAGTACTTTGTCCTGTTTCGGGTCCCAGCGGATCTCGAGGTTGGTGTAGGCCACGTTACTTTCACCAAAGCTGCCATAGGTCAGCAGGGCGCGTATTTCCGGGTTGGTGTCGCGGCCTTTGTTGGGCAGCGCCCAGAACCGGCTGTATTTGTAATGACCATAATCCCGTGATGGCTGCGGGTTCAGCGGGTGGGAACGCATCACATAGCCTTCACCGTTGGTGTCGATTTTGACGACATACAGGTGTTCTTTCAGCCCCACATCGCTGGAGGCCAGCCCTTCCGTCCAGAAGATAAATTCGGGTTCGTTGTCCCAGTCGATATCCACCCAGTGCATCGCCCCCGGACTGATGTGTATGGCCAGTTCTTTCAGCCGTGGCACCATCTGGGTGGCATAAAACTCCTGAAATGCGGGTACCCGCTTCGCCAGTTCCTCTCTGCTATAGCTGGCATTCTCCGTAATCAGCTCCTGCAGCTGGCGGATAATCACCCGGCCTTCCATTTCATGAGCCGCATCATAACTTTCCTCTCCTTCCGCAGTGGCCAGGGTACTTAGCATAATGGTGAGCAGGCCTGTGCAGGCGTGGCGGAGAAGCTTCATGGGCAGGGCTCTGTCTGGTTGCTGTTTGTGCAAAATATGCAGGCGGTTTTATAGCATAGCCTGGTTAACGTAGCTCCTCTTTAATTGAGTAAAGACCGGAGGCCTTGATGGGCATCAATCGCGTATTCGTTGAGCGCCACGAATACTGCCGTTCCTGCTTTGTGCTCAGGGTGGATGAGGTTATAGCGTCCATTCAGCATCATGCCGGTAACAGTGACAGCCCCGCCAGTGGGTCGCGGTAATCGGTTCGGCACAGTTGTTCAAGCAGGGCTGTTTCCGGCAGAGGGCGGTAAAACAGGTAGCCCTGAGCGCGGTAGCAGCCCTGTTGCAGCAGGATCTGGTGCTCGATCGGGGTTTCGATGCCTTCGGCGACAACGTTGAGTTCCAGTAGCTGGGCCATCGACATGATCATTTCGATCATTACCCGCTTGTTCTGATCCTGATCCAGCCGATCCACAAACGAGCGGTCAATTTTGATGCCGGTGGCGGGGAAGTTGACCAGTCGCTTGAGGGAGCTGTAGCCGGTGCCGAAATCGTCTATATAGATGCCGAAACCCAGTTTTCGCAGTTGCTCCAGGCGCCGGATGATGGCGCTTTCGTCGATGTTCAGCGCGCTTTCGGTCAGCTCGAAGCTGATCTGGGCCGGGTTAAGCCGGTGTTGCTTTATCAGGTGAGGCAGTTGCTCCAGCAGCTGGTCATCGTGCAGCTGGCAGGGGGAGAGATTGATGTTCATCGTCAGCTCATGGCGGCCGGTTTTCTGCTGCAGTCGGGCGAGTGCGGGCAGGGCCTGGCGGATGATCCACATGCCCAGCGCAGGCATGAGCTGTGACTGCTCAGCCAGGGGGATAAACCGGCCCGGTGGCACCCAGCCCAGCTGATTGTTGCGCCAGCGCAGCAGGGCTTCAAAGCCATACACCTGCTGATCATGCAGGCCAACCACCGGCTGATAGTGCAGGCTGAACTCCTGATTGGCCAGGGCGTTGCTGAGTTGTTGTTCGAGCAGGTTCTGTTTGCTCATCCGTTCATGCAATTCCAGCGAGAAAATCTGGTGGTTACCTTTGCCGTTGTTTTTGACCTCGTACATCGCCAGATCGGCGTCGCGCAGAACATCGCTGGCATGCTGGTAAGTTGGACGAATAAAGGTGATGCCGATACTGGCGGATACCTGCAGGGCCTGATGCTGATGCTGTTGCTGGAACGGTTGGCAAACGGTGTCCTGCAGGCGCTGGGCCAGCTGGAGGATCGCATCCTGCTGGTTATCGTGGTCATGGCTGTAGATGACGAATTCGTCACCGCCGATGCGGGCGAGGGTGTCGTTGTTGTGCAGGCAGCTGTTCAGGCGTTGTGCCAGTTCGCGCAGGAACTGGTCGCCTACGCTATGGCCCAGAGTGTCATTAATTTTTTTGAAACCATCGATGTCCAGGAACAGCACGGCTCCGCCGGGATGCTGCTGCAAGCCGTGCTCGAGCACTTGCTGAAAGGCGGTACGGTTGAGCAGGCCTGTTAACGCGTCGTGGCGAGCCTGATAGCTGAGCAGCTGTTCATTCTGTTTACGTTCGGTGATCACATTGATGGTGCCCTGGTAGATTGGCTCACCCTGTTCGGTATGACTGAAGTAAGCGTTTTCCGATAACCAGATGCTGTTGCCGTGGCAGTCCTTGCCTTGCCATTCAAAATTGAGCACCTCTTTGTGCTGGTGTAACTGGCTGAGGAACAGGCGATAGCGTTCGATATTTTGATGCAGCTGGTGGCCGATCTGTTCCACCTGCTGCACCATCTCTGTGGGGTCCTGATAGCCGAAAGCCCGTGCCAGTGCCGGGTTAACCTGGATAAAACGGCCTTCAATTGTTGCGCTGTAAACGCCTTCGATCACTTTTTCCAGCAGGTTGTGGTAATCGCTCTGTATCGCTTTCAGGGAGCGGGTCTGCTGTTGAGCCAGTGCTTCAGCCCGTGCCCGGCGGGCCAGATTTTGCTGTAGCAGCAGGAGCAGGGTCAATGTGACCAGAGCGATGGCGCAAACGATCAGGGTGGAGCGGGGTAACTGCCACCAGGGCCGGGCCGGGCTGAGATCGCTGAACTGGTAGGCAAGCTGGCGATCGCCCAGCTGCTGGCTGAAATTGGCACTGAGGGTGAGCTTCCGGTTGGCTGGAACCGAGCTGAACAGTGGCTGCGCCGGGCGGGTGCTCAGGTCACTGATTTCCAGTGCCAGGCCGTTACGGCTGCTGAGAACAGGGCCGAGCAGGATGTTGATGGCTTCTTCGAAACGGATCATCGCGCTGACAAAACCGCGCAGCTGCTGATCGGTGCTGAAGACGGGCAGGATCAGCCGGAACTCGGCCCCTTCGGTCTGATCCTGTTCGGTGCTTTCGCTGATGCCGATGTGCAGGCTGTTCGCTGTGCGGGCCTGTTGCATCGCCTGCCAGAGGCTGGATTTGGCGGCCAGGTTGGTGCCCAGAGAGAGTCCGTTCATCTGGGCGGCGGAGGTGTAATAGATCGGGTAGAGCGCGGCTTGCGAGCTGTCAGTATCGCTAAGGCGGAAGTCGAACACGCCGTCAGCACGGGCCTGGCGCACCCAGTGGTCGGCCTCGCTGCGCTCCACCCGTGGAATCCATTCAAAGGCGGCGATGCCATAGGCGCTGATGCGGGTCTGGCTGTTGAACTGGTCAAACTGCTGGCGGCTCAGCTCGGGGCTGAGCTGAACCAGACTGCGCAGGGCCAGCAGCTGTTCCTGCAACGCGCTGAGGCTACGCTGAGCACTGTTGAAACTCAGAGTGGCGCGTTGCTCCAGCCGGGCCTGGTTCTGCTGTTGTTCATCCAGCTGTAACGTGTGGTGTAGCAGGTAGAGTGGAACGGCCAGCATAAGGGCGGCAATCAGGCCTGCCAGGCCAATCTTGTGATCTGAAAGCAAGGTAACTATCCCGGAAGTGATAAAAGTTATCAACATTCGCAATGATAATTATTCGTATTTGATATGCAAGTGTTCTTTCGCCTCAAAGCTGGGTAAGAGGATGTTGTTATCTGGGGGTCATCCGGCTTGACTGTCAGGGGCTGGGCAGGCGCAATAGTGCGATGGACTATTTAAATCTTAATTTGTTGCGGGCACTGGCAGTGCTGTTACAGCAACGTCATGTGACCCGCAGTGCTGAGCAGCTGTGCCTGACGCAGTCGGCGATGAGTCGCCAGCTGGGGGCCTTGCGCCAGCACTTTGATGACCCGTTGCTGGTGCGTGACGGTACCGATTACCTGCTGACGGCGCGGGCGCAGCAGTTGTGGCCTCAGGTGGAAGATATTCTGGCGCGGGTTGACCAGCTACAGCAGGTGGCATCGTTTGATCCGGCAGCCTGCCAACGGCGGTTCTGTTTCGCCTGCACCGATTATGTGGCGCAGTTTATTCTGCCCGAGCTGTTAGCGCGCTTGCAGCAGCAGGCGCCGGGGGTCGATCTGGAGTACCGAATGTGGCAACCCGACTGGTTACATCAACTGGGTACGCTGCCTTTAGATCTGGCCTCAACCATGGGGGCAGCACTGCCGGAGGGGGTGTATTCGACGCCCCTGGGGCAGGATCAGCCGGTGTGTCTGATGGCAAAAGACCATCCGCTGGCAGCCCGTGCCCAGCCCGAGCTCTCAGCGTTGTTGGCCTGGCCGTTTGTGCAGATCAGCAGTGGTGGTGATAAAGACAGTTTTGTGGAGCGTGAACTGCGCGCGCTGGGGCTGAGCCGGCGGATACTGTTATCAGTGCCGTTTTTCAGCGCCGGGTTCAGCGCGCTGGTCGGTAGCCAGATGTTGCTGGTGGTACCGGCGCATATTGCCCACCATGCCGCCCGGTTGTACCCATTAACTGCCCGGCCACTGCCGCTGCCGTTACCCGACCATCAGTACCGTCTGTTGTGGCATGGGGTGCATCACCATGACCCGGCTCATCGCTGGTTGCGTGAACTGTTCACCGAGGTGCTGCGAGCGTCGATCTACTCCCCGGACGGTATGATCTGAAATCATACCTATAATCTCTAAAAGTCATTTTTCGCATGACTGTGTGGTGCCTACACTGGTCGCCGGTATTCAAGGAGCAGGCACATGACATTATCCATCTGGTTTTCGATTCTGGCGATCTGTGTGCTGGGGGCAATGACACCGGGCCCCAGCCTGGCAGTGGTGATCCGGTATACGGTTAACGGCTCGCGGCAGCATGGGCTGGCAGCGGCGCTGCTGCATGCACTGGGCGTAGGCGGCTGGGCGTTGATGACGATCTGGGGGCTGGCGCTGTTGCTGACCCGTTCACCCTTACTGTTTCAGTGGCTGACCTGGGGGGGCGCAGCGTATCTGGCCTGGCTGGGGGTGAAGGCGTTGCGTGCTGGCGCTGGGGGTGGTGCGCTGGCGGTGGAAACGCAGGCTGTGGTACCGGTCTGGCGGGCAGGGCTGGATGGGTTGATGATTTCGTTGCTTAACCCCAAGCTGGCGCTATTTTTTATTGCACTGTTTTCACAGTTTGTAGGTTATGCCAACACGCTGGCGGATCAGTTGCTGATGGTGGCCACGGCTGCGGGGATTGATGGTCTCTGGTATGTGATGGTGGCGCTGGTGTTGTCGCGCTCGGCGATACTTGAGCGTTTGCAACGCAAGGCCCACTGGCTGGACCGGACCAGCGGCGTAATCCTGATTGCGATGGCGCTGCGGGTGATTACGTTGTAGAGGGGATAGCGGTAAAAAGCCCCGCTACGCATGCGCGTAGCGGGGCTTTTTTGTCTGGCCAGCTGGCTGGCAGACTCAGGTGAGGTTATGCCGGGTCAGCAGCTGCTCGAAGCGGGCATTGAGCTCGCTGTGGCAGTGATGGAACGGCAGACACAGACGTTCGAACACCAGTTGCTGGATATCAGCCATATCGTAGCCATCCTGCTGACGCTTGAGGGCCTGCTGTAACCGCTGCAGCTGGTATTCCAGCCGCAGGGCTTCATCTTCCACTGGAGATGGCTCGCTCAGAACGATCTCCAGCCGGATACACAGCTGACGCAGGTATTCACCCTGGTTCGCCACGGTAGCCTGCATCTCATCGGGCTGACGGGCCAGCTGCCCGGTGATGGCGAAACGCCGCTCAATGGCATCAGCCCACTCACCTTGCAGGGCCGGGGCGGCCTGCCAGGCCTGGTTTAGCGCTGCGCTGTCAATGCTGCTGCCGTCGAGCAGAGCGCTCTCCTGCTGCTGACACAGACCGTCGCGTAACTTCAGGCTCTGCCAGCTGTTACCGAACAGCTGTCGACGTTGTCCCAGCTGGGCATGTATCAGTGCGCTGAGTTGCTGATACTGCTTTTGCTGGCCACTGTTCAGGCTGCTTTCCTGGCTGACCAGGGCCTGATATTGAGCGTCCAGCGCTGCCAGTTCATTGCTGATGTCCGTGCCACGGGCCGCCTGCTGGTGCAGGGTGCTGAGTGTTTCACACAGCTGAGCCAGCTGGCTCTGATCCTGGTGTTGCTGGCTGCGTGCCTGCTGCTGGTTTTCCTTGAGTTTCTCAAACAGGGTATTGCAGTGGTTACGGAACTCTGTCCATAACTTGCGCTCCTGAGTGCGAAAGGTGGTGCCCGCATCTTTCCAGCGCTGTTGCAGCTGTTTGGCCTGTTCAGTGGCCTGTTGCAGGTCATCCAGCTCAATTAACGTCGCCGCCTCAAGTAGCAGGGCTTCTTTGACCTGCTGGACGGCTTTACGCTGGCCTTTAAGACGGCTTTCCAGCGTATTGATCTGCTTGTTGAAGCGGCTCTGTTGCACTTTTCCCGGCGCACGATCTACCGGGCTGTAATGCCGCCATTCGTTTTTAGCGGTACGGCTTAACTCTTCCACGGCGCGCCAGTCAGCGTCTTGCCAGTCAACCTGATCCAGGTAGGCATCGAGCTGATCACACATCTGCTCGCGTTGCTGCAGGTTCTGCTGGCGCTGCTGACGCTGTTGGGCGTAATGCGCATCACAGGGCTGGTAGGCCTGGTCTGAGGCTTTTTTAAAGCGTAACCATAACGTGCGTGAGTGAACGTTGCCGCTATGATCGAGTTCACGCCATTGTTGCTGCAGCTGGCGGATTTCGTTTGCCAGGTCGTCAGTGTCCAGGCTGGCGTCGATCAACGCTTCCATCTGGCTGCACAGCGCCTCACGTTTAGGCGTCAGTGCGTAACCCTGCCAGTCACGCAGGTCCTGCAGCTGGGCGTACAGCGTTTTATAGCGCTGCTGCTGAGCAGGGTTGTAGTCTGCCAGCTGTTTCTGGATCTGGTTATGCAGTTTGTCGGCCCGGCGGGCTTCACCTGCTTCAATCAGACTGTCCAGTTGACTGAGCGTCTGATCGAGCGCTTCTGTCTGGACATTTTTCTGTTCACGCAGTTCGCTCTGGCGCGTTTCCAGTTGTGACTGCAGTCCTGACAGCTGTTGCAACACGGCAGGTTGCGGCAGGCTGTTAGGCCAGTTGATGCTGCTGCGTAAGCGGTCCCCTTTTTTCTGCCACTGCTGCAGTTGTTTACTGCTGGCCTGGGCCAGAGTCTGTTCCATCTGGCTGAGTAGCTGAGTCAGGCTGTCCAGCTGCTGGCCAAGTGCGTGCTGGGCATCCAGCGCCCGGCGTAACCCGGTCAGGTAGCCTTCAATGGCACGGCTGCTGTGGGTATCAGCATCCGCTTTAAGGTGCAGCCATTGTTCAGTCAGGGCATCCAGGGTGTCGCGATCCGTCGGTTCCTGTTCGCTATTGATTTCAAGTTGCTGGCGTAACTGCTGGATTTTTGCCTGTTGAGCAGCATGCTCTGCCACCTGGGCGGCGGCTTCGTCACGCTGCTGGTCCAGTTGCTGGCGACGGCTGCTACACAGGGTATCGAGCTGTTGCCACTGCTGTTGCTCATCGGTGCTGACATCATCGTTACAGCGTTGCCACTCGGCATTGAGGGCATCCAGTTTGGCACCAAACTGCGGGAAGGCGTCGGCGCGGGCCAGTTGCTGCAGGGAAGCCAGCAATTCCTGCCGGCGTTGCTGACGGCTGGCAGCCTGCTGGGCCTGCTCGCGTAGCTGCTGCAACTTGTCACGGGCGATGCGGTACAGCCGTTTGTCACGGCCCCGGTTATCCCGTTCCAGTTGCTCCAGCAGCTCTGGCTGTTCAATCCGTTCAGCCGCGGTGCGGCGAATGTCGCTATTATCGCTCTGGCGAATCAGATCCAGCAGCAGACTTTCATCCTCCAGCTGCTGTAAAGCGTGCTGACGTAATTCGGGAAGGTTGGCATTCAGTGCCAGATGCAGCAACAGATCTGTGGTCTGAATATGGGACATCAGCACCAGCCGCTCGTCTAACGACAACTGCCCCAGCTCACCACTGATAAGGTGGGTGATACGTTGCAGTGCAGTGGTGCGGTTCTGGTTATCGCTGTCTTCCTGGCTGGCGCGTAAGAGCACTTGCGTGGCCAGTACCCGGGTGAGGGCAGTGCGACGTACTTCAGCATCCTGGTCCTGCAGGGCCAGTCGGGTCAGAATTTCCTCAGTGCCTGGGTCATCAGCGGACAGTTTGCTGATTGCACGCAGGCGGATTTCTGCTTTGTGATGCTGCCATTTCGGTTTGAAAAATCTTGCTAACATCCAGGCCTTTCCCAAATTTTTAATCCCGGCTGTAATAACCGTGGGGGCCGTATTCTACCGGTGATGTTGTCAACAGGGAAAGGGTTGACAAGCGTTTATAACGGCCCCGATGATCAGTGTGATGGCCTCTGCTGTGATCATATCCACGCAGAGGCGGGTTGTTATGGGGTGCTTTGCGGGCGTATTTCTACCTCACCATCCACGTAGACCCACTGTCCCTGCTCCCTGCGAAAGTTGGAGGTTTCATGCAGTTGGGCAGCCTCATCAGCGGCTTCAAAGCTGGCGATGAATTCAACAACTCCTTCCTCGTCATCCGTCTGGCCTGCCTGAGTGGAAATAATTTCCAGCCCGGTCCAGGTGGTGGCCAGTACCTGTTCGGCCAGAATTTCGGCGTCATCAGGGTTACGGTGGCTGCTGGCCGTGGTGTTGATCAGGTAATCAACCATGCCCATGGCAAAGGCGGTGTAGCGTGAGCGCATTAGCGCCTCGGCTGTACTGGCGCTTTTATACCCCTCAATAGCGGGCTCGCAGCAGAAGCTGAACGGTTTACTGGAGCCGCAAGGGCATTTTCGGTTCAGATCCTGATCATGCAACATCAGGTGATCCCTCATAACAGATAATGGGTGGCACGCCAGCAGGAGATTAGCGCGTCGCTATGGCGTATTATAGTGGCAGCGAATAGCCTGACGTATAGAGTAATAAATGGTAGCTTCTTCTGAACCAACGTTTTTTTGGCACGATTATGAAACATCCGGTGCTGACCCTCGTCGCGACCGGCCCATGCAGTTTGCCGGTATCCGTACGGATGCCGAACTGAACATTATTGACGAGCCGGTGATGCTGTACTGTCGGCCTGCGGAGGATCTTCTGCCGCACCCTCAGGCATGCCTGATTACCGGTATTGTGCCCCAGGATGCGTTACGGGATGGTGTCTGTGAGGCGGAGTTTATCGCTCGCGTGCATCAGGAGCTGGCGCGCCCAGGTACCTGTGCGGTGGGCTATAACAGCATTCGCTTTGATGATGAAATCACCCGCAACACCCTGTATCGCAACTTCTATGACCCCTATGCCCGTGAGTGGCAAAATGGCTGCTCACGCTGGGACATCATCGATATGATGCGTCTGACCCGCGCCTTGCGGCCCGAGGGTATTAGCTGGCCGGAATATGACGATGGCTCGCCGAGTATGCGGCTGGAAGATCTGACAAAGGCCAATGCTGTTGATCATGGTAATGCCCATGATGCGCTGTCAGATGTCTATGCCACCCTTGAAATGGCGAAGCTGGTGCGGGAAAAACAACCCAAACTGTTTGAATTTGTGCTGAATAACCGTGATAAAGCGACCATATTGCAGCGTCTGGATGTGGTCAGCCATAAGCCGGTATTGCACATTTCCAGCCGTTACCCGGCTGAACTGGGCAATGCAGCTATTGTGGCACCGCTGGCGGGCCATCCGGTGAATAAAAACAGTATTGCGGTGTGGGATCTCCGAACGGACCCGACCCCGCTGTTTGAGCTGCCCGTCGCTGAAATCCGCCGTTTAATGTATCTGCCGCGCGAAGAGCGTAAGCCGTCTGACCCGATGATCGCCCTGAAACAGGTGCAGGCAAATAAATGCCCGATTATTGCGCCCGCCGGTATGTTGACAAAGGTTGAGGCTGATCGGCTGAAAATTGATGGTGATCAGTGCCGTATCCACCTGCAGATGCTGCGCAGCCAGCCAGGACTGGTGGCGAAAGTCATGGATATCCTGCGCGATGATCCATTTGAGCAGGACGGTGACCCGGATCTGATGATTTATAGTGGCGGATTCTTCGGCGCGGCCGATAAAGCAGCCATGGCACAGATCAGAGACTGTGATCCGGATGACTTATCCGAGCTGCAACTGGCCTTCCAGGACCCGCGGCTGGAAGAGATGCTGCTGCGCTATAAAGGCCGTAATTACCCGCAGACGTTACTTGATGAGGAACGGGTGCAGTGGGAGGAGTTCCGTAGCCGTCGCCTGATGGGGCCCGACAACAGTGGGTTCCTCACCATGGAACAGTTTTTTGCTACAGTAAACGAGTTATACAACCAGCCAGAGCTGCCTTCACGTAATCGGCAGATTCTGGAGGAACTGGCGATCTATGCCGAATCAATCTATCCGATGGAAGATTTTTAATGCATAAAAGCACCGGACTTGCTGCGTTACTGACCCTGGCTGTACTGACGCCTGTCAACAGCTGGGGGCTGGATACTTCGGACTTCAAAGCCTCGGAAGCTATTCCGTACAGGTTTGCAGTGTCGGATGGTCCCAGTGTACGTCGCCGTGATGGTGCAATTGTGTATAAGAATAAATCCCGTGGTTATATCGATAATGAGCCGATGCTGGAAGTTGTCTATGCTGACTTTCCCCGAGAGCCGTTACGGGTCGATGTAGTGCCTTACGCCAGTGATGAGGCGATCGAACGTGGTGTGATATACGATACCCGGCGTAAAAAGCTGGTCGGCGAAGATAAGATCTTTGAAACGATTAACCAGGATGTGGTGAAAGCCCGTTGTCTGTTACTGGGTGAAGGCTGTGACCAGACCCCGGAATTCAAAGCCCGCCGTGACAGTCTTTACCCACCGGTAGAAATGCCGACAGAACAGCTTGAGATACGGACCAGCCGCAGTAAAGAGCGGCGGCGAGAGATGCTGGAATATCGCTGAGGGCTGCAAGGCCTGTTCAGTCACAAAAAAAGCAGCCGAGGCTGCTTTTTTTGTGTTCAGCAATTACTTTAAGCCCCGGGCATAAACTCGTTATTTTCCTTCAGGGCGTTAATTTCTACGTCGCACTTCTTCGCCACTTCGCCATTGTCTGCGGTCTGCAGATGTTTCTGGCCGAAGCTGCGTACGGTGAGGCGGCGGCTGGACATGCCCTGGTAGCATTTCACCAGATCACTGAGCTGGAGCTGGTTGACGGCCTCAGCCAGTTCTTTACGGCTGTCGAAGTCGGTGTTGCCGTTGTCGATCTGGCTCCAGTAGCGGTTGCTACGCTCCACCAGGCTGTTTTCCTGTTTCAGAATGCGTGATACCAGGCTCTGCTTGAAGCGGGCCAGGTCGGCGTCATTCATGGTTTCCAGATCACCACCCATCTGTTGCAGGAAACTGTCGATACGGCTTTCGAGCAGGATGGGGTCAGCCACGGGAGACTGAACAACAAAGGCCAGTCCCGGTGCTTTACGCAGAGGCAGCAGGGTCTGGAATACTACGTAGCCCAGCTGCTGTTCGGTGCGCAGGCGGGTATAGAACGGCGATGCAATCATTTCGCTGAGCAGGGCGTACTGGGCGCGGGTGTCAAGCTCGCTGTCGCTGCCCTGGAAGTACACGCTGATGGCGGAGTCGTTGTGATCGACATTCAGGGTCTGAACCAGCCGGCGGTCTTCTGGCAACTGCACCACCGGAGTTGAGGCCAGACGTTTATGGCCATGCTCGGCGAACAGCTGTTTCTCCACGGTCAGGGTCAGTGCTACGGCATCTTCCTGCAGCAGGTTGCCATGGGCCAGGGCGCGAAGTTCGGTTTCTTTCAATAGTACCGGTACAAACGCTTTAAGGTCAGCCAGATTAACCTCATCCAGAGCGGCTTCGCGCTGGGCGGTGTCCCACTGGGGCAGCAGCAGCTGCATGATTTCGCCGATAGTCTGGTTAAATGGTTTGTCTTTGCGGCTGTTCGCCAGCTGTTTGCGATAGCTGGTTTTGATCACTTCAAACCGTTTAGGGTCCAGCTGGGGCTTGCTCAAGGTGCCGACAACATCTTTTAGCAGCAGTGCCTGCTTGTCGTTGTAACCGGAGATACGCACCGAAATACCGCGCATATGCGGGTAGATGCGGGTGTTCAGCCCCGCCATCGCGGCGTCATACAGAGTTTCGTTGAGCTGATCCTGCACCATGCGGGTGTAAAGCGCAGTCATCACCGAATTACGTGGACTGTTGTTGGATTGCTCCGACAGGATCGTAAAGAAGAAGTTAGCTTTTGGCGTGCTGAAGTCACTGTCCTGCTGGTGCCAGAGGGTAACGCCCTCACGTCGCAGAATGATTTCTGGTTTATCGATGTTATCACGTAGTGGTTTGATGCTCAGGTTGGTGGCAATAAACGGGTTGGCACTGCGTACGGCCAGACTGTTGTCCGGTGCCTGGGCGGTCAGCCTTGCAATGTTGCTGTCTGCCAGTGGCTGCAGGCTGTAATCCACCTTGAAGTTAGGACCCTTACGGTCAGTTTGCTGATCGTTAGAGGCAACGGTCATCAGCATGTTGTCCGGCGTCAGCTGAGACAGGTAGGACTGAATCAGCTGCGGCTTGAAGGCTTCCAGGCGGTAAGGGGCATCAATAATGTTTTCCAGTGGCCGCTGCTGCATGGCACGGGCCAGCTGGCCTACGTAGTGGATCGGTTCCTGCTTTTCGGCAAACTCGAACCGGGTGGCCAGTTGCTGACGCTCTTCAGTGAACAGTGCTTCTTTCACGCCATCCTGTTTAAGCAGCTCGACGGTACGGAAGAACAGTTGAGTGATTTCCGGCTGGTGTTTCATGCCTTCCGGGGTCAGAGTCATTTCGACGGACAGAGCTGCGTCGTGCTCCATATCCGTTGAGGTGTAAGCGCCCAGACCATTGGCCCAGCCCCGTGCTTTAAGGTCAGCCAGCAGGCTGCCTTTGCCTTCATAGCCCAGCTGGCTGGCAATATAGTGCAGAGGCTTGCTGCGCCAGTGTTCGCGTACCGGTGCAACCGGGAAGGTCAGGTTCAGGGTACGCAGGTCTTTGACGCTACGGATGGCCAGTTTTGCCGGCAGGCTGCCGTCGGTAATCAGTGGGGCAGTATCGACAAAGGCTTTGGCATCGCTGTTGGGTATTGTGTTGAAGCGTGCCTCGACCATTTTTTTAAGCTCTTCCACCGGCTGTGGCCCCAGCACCACCAGGGTCATCAGATTGGCGGAGTAATACTGATTGTAGAAACTCACCAGGTCGTCACGGACATTGCTATCCGGACGGTCAGCCAGGGTTTTCAGGCTACCGACGAAAAAGCGGCTGAAGCTGTGTTCCGGGTTAACGGTCTGTTTGGTCGCCTCAAAGATGCGGCGGCCATCGTCCCGCAACTTGGACTGGTATTCAGAGTAAACGGCATTACGTTCACGGTCGACGTAGGCTTCGGTAAACAGCGGGCTGATAAAAAACTGGGAAAAACGATCCAGCGCATCGCCTAACAGATCGGCGCGAATATCAAAGAAGTAGTTGGTGTTCTCATAGGCGGTATAGGCATTGTGGCTGCCGCCGCCTGAGCTGATAAAGCTCTGGTAATCACCGGCCTGGGGGTATTTTTCGGTGCCCAGAAACAGCATGTGCTCGAGAAAATGGGCCAGTCCTGCACGTTCTTTCGGGTTGGCACCGGAACCGACAGCCACGTCCAGCGAGGCAGCCGCCTTAGGTGTGCTGGGGTCGGAAATCACCAGTACCCGCAGCTTGTTGTCCAGGGTGAAGCCCTGATAATCACGGTTATCATTGGGGCTTTTGTGGACGGCAGCATGGGCCAGGGTACTGATGAACATCACCAGCAGGGCTAGCGTGGTGCGCAGCGCTGTTCGCAGGGCGGTAAAGTGCAGTGGTCGATGCATACGTAAGCCTCTGTTATGCAGTATTTTCTTATTGTATTTTTTAGTCTTAATCCACGCTGAGCGCCTGAACGTGAGATCGTTGTAAAGCAGTCCATAGTAAATGATCGCTAAACAACTGTCTATTTTATGTTCGTTAGTGTCCTTTTTCGTCGACTATGCCTGGCCTGGCTGTTTTCCCGTACAGGCCATGACTGACAGGCCTTCGAGCCAGATTAGGCAACTCTATATCCGCTGGCAAGTGAGAAATCTGAATGTAACCCAGTGGTAATGCAACGGATCGCCGTCAGGCATGGTATGGCCTGGGGGGGCGGGGTAGACTAGGGCCCATTTTGTCAGGATTCTTTTATCAGGGAGCCCTGGTCGGACTGTGTCACTGTTAGTAAGCCGAGGACTGTGCTGTGAACAAGGAAAAAGTGATCTTTGCGTTTTTTATCGTACTGGCGATGACGCTCAACTTTGGTTTCTTTATGGGCGAAATTGATAACGCTGATCACCATAATGTTTACGAGCTGTACGCGGCACTGGTCGTCAGTCTGATCTGTACGGTCATGAAATTTGGTGATCGTACCCATCTGGGTGCGCTGATGCTGGCCACCTCGCTGGTGGCGGATCTGCAACTGGTCGTGGTCGCGGTGATCTGGGGCTATGCCGAACAGATCAGTGCCAGCGGTATGGATGACCATATGATGGCCAGTGTGGTGTCACTGGCGGGCGGTGCATTGTTGTCGAATGTGGTCTCGGTGATTTTGCTGGTGATTGAAACCGTTCAGGTACGCCGCTAAGCGGGTGGCCTGATCATGAATAACGTTTTCTATCTGTTGATGCGACGGCTGCGAATGCCGCTGATTAGCCTGATTGTGATTTACTCGGTGTCGGTACTGGGTTTTGTATTGATACCGGGTGAAGATGATCAGGGCCAGGTGTATCGCATGGATTTCTTTCATGCATTCTATTTTGTCTCGTTTATGGGCTCGACTATCGGTTTCGGTGAAATTCCTTACCCGTTCACCTCCGGCCAGCGAATGTGGGCGATGCTGACCATTTACAGCACAGTAATCGCCTGGCTGTATGGCATTGGCACCATGATCTCTATTTTCCAGGAACCCGTGTTCAGCCGTGTGCGCCGTCGTCGCCGGTTTGCCGCTCAGGTGGCGGCGCTCAATCAGCCCTTTTATCTGGTGTGTGGCTATGGGGTGACGGGCAGTATTGTGGTGGGCAAACTGGCGCAGCGGGATATTCACTGCGTGGTTGTGGATATTGATGCGGCCCAGATTGATGCGCTGGAGATGGATAACCTGCCGTTGCCGATGCCCTGTCTGGCAGCCGATGCCTCACTGCCTGATGTGCTGGATGATGCCGGGCTGCAACATCCGCAGTGTATCGGTGTACTGGCGCTGGCCAATCGCGATACGGTTAACCTGTCGATTGCGATCGCCAGCAAGCTGCTGATGCCTAAACGGATGGTCGTCAGCCGGACGGAAGCAGATGTGACGACCGCCAACCTGGATTCCTTTGGTACCGACCTGATTGTTGATCCGTTCCGTGCCTATGCCGAATACCTGTCGCTGTCAGTACAGGCACCGTATATGCACCTGGTGTATGACTGGTTGCTCAACCCCAGCCATCGGCCGCTCTCCAGTGCGTACCAGCGGACGCGGGGACGCTGGATTATCTGTGGTTATGGCCGTTTCGGGCGGGCGCTCTACAGTGAGCTGAGCCATGATGAAGTCGAGCTGGTGGTGATCGATAAAAAAGCACCGCAGAAGAACCAGCTGCTGGATCAGGTCCACGGCATTGGCACGGAGGCCAGAACCCTGCAGCAGGCGGGAGTGCAGGGTGCGGTTGGTATTGTGGCAGGCACCGACAATGATGCGGATAACCTGTCGATCATGATGACAGCCCGCGAGCTGAACCCGCAGCTGCTAACGGTTGTTCGGCAGAATGTACATGCAAATCGGCTGGTGTTTCAGAATTCGCGGGCCGATTTCATTATGGAACCGGGCCGGATTATCGCCAACCGGATTATGGCACAGATCAAAACGCCGTTGCTGCCGGTGTTTATCAGCCGGATGATTCATCACCATGATGATGCCTGGGCCCATACCCTGCTGAACCGGATGAGCAGTGTGGTGGGTAGTCAGGAGCTGGACAGCTGGGCCTTTACCGTGTCGGAGCGGCAGACGCCTGCGCTGCTGGTGGCCATGAACGAAGCTAAACCGGTTAAACTGTCGCTGTTTCTCAAAGATCCCCATGATCGAATGAAAACGCTGAAAGCCTTTCCTTTGTTAATGCGCCGTGGTGGTGAGCTGATGCTGTTGCCAGGCGAGCTGACATTGCTACAGTCAGGGGATGAGATTCTGTTCTGTGGTCTGAGTTCGGCGGCGACGCGCATGGAGTGGACCATCAGTAACTACAACGTACTGCATTATGTGATGACCGGCAGTGATAACAGCAATAATCTGCTGGCCCGCTGGCTGTATCGCCGGGAAAGGAAGTAAGCCACGATGGCATATCTGTTATTAATTCTCACGACCCTGTTCTGGGCTGGAAACTTTGTGCTGGCGCGGGCACTGCATACCGACTTTGACCCGATCACGCTGGCGTTCTACCGCTGGAGCCTGGCACTGCTGATTCTGCTGCCTTTCTGGTTACCACGGGCGCGCAAGGCCTGGCCGTTGTTACGCCGTTACTGGTTTCGCCTGGCGATACTCGGACTGATCGGTGTGGGTGGCTTTAATACCCTGCTTTATGTCGGTCTGCAGACCACCACAGCGACTAATGCGACCTTGCTGCAGTCGACCATTCCTATTCTTATCCTGTTGATCAGCGCAGTGTTTCTGGGCGAAAAAGTCAGTGCGCGGCAGTGGACCGGTGTCAGTATTTCCCTGGCAGGGGTGTTGATGATTATTAGCCAGGGCGAACTGGATCGGCTGGTCGCACTGGCGGTGAACGATGGTGATCTCTGGGTGTTGGGCGCGGTGCTGGCCTGGGCCAGTTATTCGTTGCTGCTGCGCCTGAAGCCTGCGGAACTGGAGGGCTTTGTCTTTCTGGGCTACTCCATTGCTGTTGCCGTACTGGCGCTGGCACCGCTGAGTGTCTGGGAGCAGGGTGGCTGGCCACTGTTGCAATGGAATAACTCGATGTTAATCGCCGTGGGCTATATGGCGATCTGCCCATCTATTCTGTCCTACCTGTTCTGGAATCGAGGCGTAGCTGAGCTTGGTGCGCCACAGGCCGGGCTGTTTATCCACCTGATACCGTTATTCGGACTGCTCTTATCCATACTCTTTTTGGGTGAAACAGTTCGGTCTTTTCATTTACTGGGGATCACTCTAATATTCCTCGGTATCTATCTTGCTGTGGTCGCGAACACTTTGTCGCGGCTCTATAAGCCTAAGGAGTCCTGATGCGTACTTTGTTAGTCACCCTGCTTGCTCTGTTTTTGCTGGTACCCACGGTGGACCATGCTGAAGCGGGTAAGCGTTTCGGTGGTGGTTCTTCGCTGGGTAAAAGCTTTGCGACCAAGAAGAAAACGACCCCAACCAGCACGGTTACTCAGAATAAGAGTGCGACCGGTGCACAGACTGCAGGTGCGACGAAAACCGCAGCTGCACCACAAAAGAAGCGTAGCGGCTTTGGTGGCCTGATGGCTGGCCTGCTTGGTGCTGGCCTGCTCGGTGCGCTGTTCTTCGGTGGTGCTTTCGATGGCATTGAGTTTATGGATATCCTGATGATTGCCGGGGTCGCCTTTATCGGCTGGAAGCTGTTCAGCATGCGTAAGAAGGTGTCGCCACCGCAGCCTGCCTATGCGGGCGCGGGCGCGGGCACATTCAAGGCTGAATCTGTTACGCCGCCACAGACACAGCCCGTGGCGGCGAAGCAGAGCTTTGAACCGATGGCCAGCGCCAGTGCCAGCGGTGCAAACTTTGCCCCGGCTGAGCTTGAACTGCCACAGTGGTTCAATAAAGAGTCGTTTCTGGACGGTGCCCGTAACCACTTCAGTGTGTTGCAGGCTGCCTGGGATACGATGAGCTGGGATGAAATATCCTCCTACACCAGCCCTGAACTGCTGGCTGAGCTGAAAGCTGAGCGGGCCAAGCTGGATCAGGCACAGCACACTGAAGTCGTGTCGGTGATGGCAGAACTGGTTAACTTTATTGATAACGGTGACCACGTGATTGCCAGCCTGAATTTCTATGGCTGGTTACGTGAAGATGCGGAAGAAACCACTGAGTTTAATGAGATCTGGCACCTGAGCCGTGATATGTCAGTCAACAATGCTGACTGGGTGATTGTGGGAATTGAGCAGCCTTAACCGGCTGTCTGCCTGCGGGCAGGACAAAAAAACCGCTGATCGCAGGATCAGCGGTTTTTTTTCGCTAGCAAAATCAGGCTCCGCCGCTTACCACTTGTCGTGGGGTGGCTGGTAGCGTGCAAATGCTTCCAGGATCACCTGAGGCTGATCACTGACTGTGAGCATCTCGCGAAACTCGGGCCGCATAAAGCCGTCGTCGACCATGCGCTCGATAAACGCCAGCAGGCCATCATAGTAGCCATTGACGTTCAGAAAGGCGCAGGGCTTGTGGTGGTAAGCCAGCTGGCCCCAGGTCCAGACTTCGAAGATCTCTTCCAGGGTACCGGTGCCGCCAGGCATGGCGATAAAGCCATCAGCCAGATCTGACATTCGTTTCTTGCGGGCGTGCATATCGGTCACGACTTCCAGCGTTGTCAGGCCCGGATGGCCGATCTCTTTGGACTCCAGCGCGCTGGGGATAATCCCGGTGACCCGGCCATCCGCGGCGAGTACCGCATCAGCGATGGTGCCCATCAAGCCGACTTTACCACCGCCGTAGACCAGCTCAAGACCGCTATTGACCAGTGTCTGGCCAAGGCTGATGGCAGCATTTTTGTAAGCAGGCTCAGTGCCCAGGCTAGAGCCACAGTAGACAGCGATTCGTTTCACAATATTAGCTCCCTGCTGAATAGAAAGAACCGTTACGCCCACCGGTGGCAGGCGTAAGGTGAGTGATTAGCGCAGCTGGCGAGCTTTGAACGCACGGCCTTTGATTTTACCGCTGCGCAGGTGATCGACTGCCTGGCGTGCCACGGTACGACGCACCGCAACATAGGCGCAGAAGTCTGAAATATTGATCTTGCCAATATCGCTGCCTGCCAGCCCGGCATCTTTGGTCAGCGCACCGAGAATATCGCCAGGGCGCAGTTTCTGCTTTTTACCGCCATCAATCATTACCGTAGCCATGACTGGACGCGCAGGCTCAACGGCTTTGTTACTCAGCTGTTCGGGCTTACCCCAGTCGATCTGGGCCATCTGGTATTCTTCGATGGCTTCCACTTTATAGCGCTCACGTTCGCTAATCAGGCTCAGTGCCAGGCCTTGCTGACCGGCACGACCGGTACGGCCAATACGGTGAACATGGACTTCCGGGTCACGGGAGATCTCGTAGTTGATCACCGCACTGAGGTCATCAATGTCCAGCCCGCGGGCGGCGACATCGGTGGCTACCAGAATACTGGTGCTACCGTTGGAAAACATCGCCAGTACCTGGTCACGGAATTTCTGTTCCAGGTCGCCGTGAATAGCGGCAGCGTAATAACCTTCATCACACAGGCTATCCGCCACTTCCTGGCACATTTTTTTGGTATTACAGAAAATCACACTGGATGCTGGCTGATAGTGACGCAGCAGGCGTAGCAGCATGGCTGGGCGTTCAGTGCCCTCGACCGGATAGACGTACTGCTCGATATGGCTGTGGCTATGAGTGGACTCAACCGTCACTTCTGTCGGGTTGTGCTGGAACTCGGCACTGATGCTGTTGATTTCAGGCGGGTAGGTCGCCGAGAACAGCAGAGTCTGGCGTTTGGTTGGCATGTAACCGACGATTTCGCGCATGGCATCGGCAAAGCCCATATCCAGCATGCGGTCAGCTTCATCCAGCACCAGTGTGTGCAGGTTCTCCAGCTTGAGCGTGCCTTTGCTCAGATGCTCCTGAATCCGGCCCGGTGTGCCAACAACAATGTGCGCACCGTGTTCCAGTGAACCGATTTGCGGGCCAAACGGCATACCACCACACAGGGTAAGAATTTTTACATTGTGGGTGAAGCGCGCCAGCTGCCGTAGCACCTTGGCAACCTGGTCGGCCAGCTCGCGAGTGGGGCACAGTACCAGTGACTGGACGCGGAACTGTTTCACGTTCAGCCGGTGCATAATGCCCAGGCCAAAGGCGACGGTTTTACCACTGCCGGTTTTAGCCTGAGCGATGACATCATCACCGGCCAGCACGCCAGGCAGGCTCTGGGCCTGGATGGGTGTCATCTCGTTGAAGCCAAGACGGCTAATATTTTCCAGCATTGCCGGATTAAGCGGCAGGGATTTGAAGGCAGCTGTGCTCACAGAAAGACCATTACCAGATTGAACAGGGAAGGGGCGCGACTATAGCAGATTTGCGGCCTGGCGTCCGTAACGTCAGTGGTCAACCTTACGCCGCAATGCCTTGTTTTTACCGTGCTTTGTTTTGCTATCCATCCGGCGTCTTTGCGAGCCACGGGTGGGGCGGGTGGCTTTGCGGGATTTTTGCACCACCATGGCGCTACGAACAAAGTCAGCCAGCCGGGCCAGGGCATCTTCACGGTTCTGATCCTGGCTGCGAAATTGTTGCGCTTTGATAATGATAACCCCCTCCTGGTTGATGCGCTGGTCACTGATGGCGAGTAAGCGTTGTTTCAGCTCATCAGGCAGGGAGGATGTATGGATATCGAAGCGTAGATGGATGGCGCTGGACGTCTTATTGACATGTTGACCGCCCGCTCCCTGGGCTCTTATTGCTGTAAGTTCCATCTCATGATCATAAATGCATATACGGTTAGAAATTCTGAGCATTCAGAACAGACCTGTCAGTTGGCAGATTGTTCAGTATAAGGTGGCGCATAAATGTATGGCTAGTGTGGGGTCCTCAATTATCAAATTCAAACAGGTTTTTCACATCGACGTTCAAGGCTTGAGCCAGCCGTTCGATATTTTCAAAGCGGGGGCCAAAAATGCCACGTTCTATATTACTGATTGACTCAGTTGTCAGGCCCGCTGCATTTGCCAGGTATTCCTGAGTGATGCCCTGAACCCGGCGCAGCTCTCTAACCTGTTGACCAAACTGTATTTTCAGGGTGCTCATGCAAACTCCTTATTAGCGGAGTGTGCAGAATATTTGACTCCGGGTGGAGTTTTAATGAAGCGAGGCTTTGTATTTTCACACGAAGGCCTGGTTTTTACGTCAATAGGAGAAAAATAGCGAAAAAAGGGCCAAAAAACGTTGTTTAAACGATCATAAATCGCCCACCTGACAGTAACTTTAGTTACAAATGCATGATGCTGGTTCATCAGTTACCCACTATTTTTGTAAGAGATCTATGGCTTGATAGCACTCTGCTGGTATTGAATAGATATCAGTAGTCATTGTCTCAGGGAGGGCATCGTAGAACGGTTAAAGGGTTTTGCTGATTTAATATGTCACTAATTCTAGCTGTAAAAAGCCTGTCTGTGAATTATCACAATCGAGTATTGATTACTCATTTCGGAAGATGAAACTTTGCAGTTTATCTGTGACTGGTGTCTGGCTGGCAGCTGAGGTGCTGCGATAGCTGGCTGTATCACGCCGTACCGATTGCCGATCTGAGCTAGGCCTGCTCTGTATTGGTACGCTCTAGTGGAGTGGTGCAGCATGAGGTTTTGTCAGCAGGCACTGGTGAGAGAAATGGGGAGGGGGATAGTTGAGACAGCAGGTACTGGCGTTCAGCAGCAAGCAGCTGAACGGGTATGGCGGTGATATGACCTGTTACAGGATGAACATGGACTTTCTGCCTGATGGTTAACCGGCAGATACGAAAAGCCCCGCACTGGGCGAGGCTCTCGTCGTCTTTTGTGGCGTTTAATGCCCGCCGGCGCAGTCTGATCGCTTAGTGATCAAACTTGGCAGCAGTGTAGATAGCAAATGCTTTTTCCCACACTTCGCCAACTTCACCATTACCAACAGGCTTGCCGTCGATAGAGGTTACGGGTGCAATTTCTTTGGAAGAGCTGGTGACCCAGATCTCGTCCGCATTGTGCACTTCGTCCATGGTGATGTTGCGTTCTTCGATCTCCAGCGTGCCGTCGGCTTTGATGCTGTCGATGATGATACGACGGGTGATGCCAGGCAGGATCTGGTTGTCCTGGATTGGCGTGATCACCTTGCCATCTTTGACGATGAAGGCGTTGCTGGAAGAGGCTTCTGTCAGCACGTTATCTGCGTTGTACAGCAGAATCTCGCCGTGACCTTCAATATGGCCTTCCTGGAAATGGATAACGTTGCCCAGCAGTGCAGTGGACTTGATATGGCAGCGTTTCCAGCGCAGATCTTCTGTGGTGTTTACAGAGGTCGTCTTAACCGCATTACGGTCAACCGGCGCTGGGTCTTTGATCGCGAAGCAGAACGCGAAGATGGTTGGCTCAACATTTTCCGGGTAAGCATGGAAGCGCTTGGTGTCGGTACCACGGGAGATGTGAACGTACACACCCAGGTTGTGGTTTATGTCACTGTTGCGGGCAACCAGATCATCCAGCAGGGCTTTCCATTCAGCAACGGATTTGTTGTTCTGAATTTCGATAGCCGCCAGACCAGCGATCATGCGCTCAATGTGTGGCACCAGGCCAACAGAGCGACCGTTGTAGTACGGGATCACTTCATAGATACCGTCACCAAACAGAAAACCACGGTCCAGTGGGGAAATGCGGGCTTCTTCCAGTGGCGTGTAGCTGCCGTTCAGATAAGCGATGCTCATAATAAAACCAACCTCATACTTATTGTTACTTACGTTGCTGGCAAACCAGGCCCCTGTTGGATGGGGCGGTCTATAGCTGAACTGGGGTTCCAGCGGCTCAGTCTATAAGCCAGTGTATGTCAGCACGGATATTTTTCCGTGTTCTGCACTGCCAGCGGTCAAGAGCGCTAATATCGTGATAAAGCGGATTGTTTGCAATAGCCGTGTAAACAAAACAGGATTTCCCTGTTTTGTTTGCTTCATCAGTATTTTATCCTTCTAAATTATATTAAACAGGATAATAACCTTTATTTGGCTCGCTCTAAAGTCGTAGAGAATCCTGTGTCCGGGCAGTTATTCAGCCAGTACGACTTCGCGTCCGCTGTCAGCCAGCAGGCGGGGCAGGATGCGATCATCATCCAGTCGCCAGCTGCAACAGAATCCCAGCTCAGGGGTCGCCTGGCCGGTGCTTAGCTGGATCAGCTCACCGGACTTCAGTTGCTGCTGGATCAGTGGAGCGGGTAACAGGGCGATGCCAACGCCCTGGCAGGTGAGGGCGATCAGGTTCGCCACTGAGCTGCAGGTGTGAATAACGTCTGGCTGCTCACGCTGGTTGCTGAACACCTGACGCAGGTAGTGCCAGGGCCGGGTATCACGGGGAAAGCTGAGCAGCGGGTACTGGCTCAGGTCGGCAGTGCTGCTGATCTGCTCCGGGCTGACCAGCGTCGGGCTGGCAACCCAGTGTTGCGAATAGCTGCACAGGGGTTCGGTCACCAGTTCCGGGCTGATCTGGGACTGGGCGACCATCAGTGCCAGGTCTAGCTGGTGGTTCTGCAACTGTGCGACCAGCGCCGGAGTGACATCGCAGGTCAGTTCAAACGACATCAGCGGGTATTGCTGCCGCCAGTGCTGTAACAGCGGTGCCAGCCACAGGTGGGCCAGGGTATCGGTGATACCAATACGCAGGCTACCGCGCTGGGGGGTATCCTGCTGGATCTGCTCACGCATTTCCTGACTGATCGCCAGCAGCTTCTCGGCATAGGGCAACAGCTGGGTGCCACGGGCGGTGAGCCGGGTGCCGCTTTTATCACGGACAAACAACTGCACACCCAGATCATCTTCCAGCGCCACAATACGGGCCGATACCGCAGGCTGAGTGGCATGCAGCTGCTGCGCGGCGGCATGGAAGCTGCCAAGCCGGGCGACTTTCACAAAGGTAGTCAGATTTCGCAGACGCATGGAAGGCTCGTAAAGACAGAGTTATGGCGGTTTATCGCACGAAATCGCTACTGTATGCAACTGCGGCTGCAGTCTATGAACAGAAGGGCTTTCGCGCAGGAGGGGTAATCAGAGATCTGCTTCAAACAGTATGAAATAAACTGCAGCCTCGGGCTTCACGGGCTGCAGCTGTATTCTGGAAAGATCAATGTCGGTTGACGAGCGTTGACCTTACGACAGGGCGGGTTATCTGGCTGGGGTGACTTCAGCGTCCACGGCTTGTTGGTTACGTTGCTGTTTTGATGCCATATACAACCAGCAGAAGCCGATAAGACCGGCGGCCAGCGAAGCAAACAGAATGCCCGTTTTGGCCATCAGCAAATCTTCGGGGTGTTGGACAAAGCCCAGCTCGGCGATAAATATCGACATGGTAAAGCCGATTCCGCCCATAAAGGCGACACCGGTAATGTGGCTCATATTCAGACCTTTTGGCAGCTCGCAGATACCTGCTTTTAGCGCCACCCAGACAAAGCCGGCAATGCCCAGTAATTTGCCTAATACCAGACCCAGACCGATGCCCATTACCACCGGGTGTAGCATGGTAGTGCCAATGTTCGACCAGTCAATTGGTACGCCCGCGTTTGCCAGCGCAAAAATTGGAATGACCAGGTAGGCAGAGGGCAGGTGCAGCTTGCTTTCCAGCATCTGAGCCGGTGCCTGTACCAGATTGACGCCGTTCCCCAGTGCCTGTACACGGGCACGCAGGGTGTCGTTGATGATGATATTTTCATCTTTTCTGAACGCCTCTTCGATTTTATCCACGCTGGTGTGGATCAACGAGAGGAAGCGTTTGGGATCGTACTTGGGCTTCATTGGAATGATAAAGGCGAGAATCACCCCCGCCAGCGTGGCATGCACACCACTTTTCAGCATCGCAACCCAGAGAAATGCACCGATAATCAGGTACGGAAGCAGGCGGCGTACGCCCCACAGATTCAGGAAAATCAGTGTCACGGTAAACAGTGCCACCAGCCCCAGTGCTGCCATGTTAATGGTTTCGGTATAGAACAGTGCAATTACCACCACGGCGCCCAGGTCATCAACAATCGCCAGCGCAACCAGAAAGGTCAGCAGGCTTGTTGGTACCCGGTTGCCCAGCAGCGCGAGTGCGCCCAGGGCAAAGGCTATATCCGTTGCCATCGGAATGCCCCAGCCATCGGCTGTATGGCCATCCGGGTTGATGGAGAAGTAGATCAATGCAGGCACCAGCATCCCGCCAACGGCGGCAATAATAGGTAAAAGTGCCTGTTTGACATTTGCCAGCTCGCCAACCAGCAGCTCACGTTTCAGTTCCAGCCCGACCACCAGAAAGAAAATGGCCATCAGGCCGTCGTTTATCCAGTGGTGGAGAGATTTGGACAGCTGGAAGCCTTCCAGACCGATGGTCAGATACTGCTGAAGAAAGTGATGATAGGCATCTGCAAGGCTGGTGTTGGCGATAACAAGTGCTGCTACGGCAAATAGCATCAGCAGAATACCACTGGTCGTCTGCCGATGAATAAACTCCTCAACGGGGGAAAGTACTCTGTCAAAAGCCTGTTCCCACGGTGCTGTGTGTTCTTTTCCTGAGAGCCTGGTTTTCTGTCTCATAATAATTTTCCTTTGATCTCTCCGGGCTGTAAATAAAATCGCCCAAACGCTTCCTGATGTACCCGCCAGCCCAGTATACAGAGTGGAATGGGCGGGTTCGTATACAGCGGAGAGCTTGCCGCGTTTTTTTTTGTTACTGGCAAGGGTATTGAGTGCGTACAGCCCGGAATATCCGGGAGGCCTTATCTGAATCAGCAGGGCTTGCTGCGCTGTTTACTTCTTCGAGAATACGAGCGATAACTTCGGCGTTGATGGTATCGCCAGGTAAACAGAACCCGGCATAAAAGGTTGCCGGGGCAGGGTCTCTGGCGCTGCCGATACGGGTTTCAAAAGCGCGTTTGAAGAAACCTGAATCCTGTTCCCCTGGCTGTGTACCTTCGAGCCTGCTGATAATCTCGCTGTCGGTTAGTTGTGCTCCGGCAAGGAATCCTTCGATATACGCTTTATTGACGGCATCATTGCTGTCAGCAGCACAGAGTGATGCTGCACTCAGGCTGCAGATCAGTACGATCAGATGTGGTAACCGTTTCATGACATTCTCCCATCCATTGTGTGAATTCGTTCTCCGTTCTGAGCAATCAGACTTGATAACCCTGCTCAGAAAAACTGTTGTCATCAGTGTCCGCCGGATTGTATGAAACTGACGAATTAAGCTCTGACGATCGATATCCCATACATTGATGTGGTCGGCCTGCGCTCGGGGCGCATGCTTTGTTGTACTGATGGAGGCCGACATTGCCCTGTGTCAGCAGATCACTGGAGGCATACTCGCCCAGCAGGTTGACCATGCCAGTGTAGGATAAAGGGCTGATATCGCCCAATGAACGTTGGTTGATGCTGCGCAAATGATTCTCGAGCAGGCAGCAGATACCCGCCGCCCAGGCCCAGTGATCACTGTTGTGCACCCGGGGGCGATCTCGTTAATCATTAACTGATTACCCACAATGAAGGTCTTGATAGGCAGCACTCCGCGTTCATGGTGCTCCATCGCCTCAGATTGTCTGGTTATCAGGTGCTTATTATCAAACGTCATCGATATAGATAAAAATCGATATTTGTTATGCTTTATATAGATTTTTATCTATATAAGGGGTTGTTATGGCACGCCTGCATGCTCGCATTGGTACCTTGCGTCAGCTGGAAATTTTGCTGGCCGTCTATAAAGAAGGGTCGGTTACCGGGGCTTCAAAAGCGCTGTTTCTGACTCAGCCAACGGTGTCGATGCAGCTGAAAAAGCTTGCCGAGGCGGTAGGTACGCCGTTGTATGAACAGCTGGGGCGCAAACTGATTTTTACCCAGACCGGGCTGGAAGTGGTCAGAACAGCCCGTGAAATTATGGAAAGCATTGGCCAGCTGGAGATGCGGCTGGCGGATATGCAGGGGCTGAAAGCGGGCACTTTACGGCTGGCTGTGGTGACAACGGCCAAGTATTTTATCCCTCATCTGCTGGGCGAGTTTCTGCAGCATTACCCGCAGATTGATATTGATTTCAAAGTGGGTAATCGTGAGCAGATCATCGACCGTATGGCAGAGGGTGAAGATGATTTCTATGTATTCAGCCACCCGCCCAGGCACAACGATCTTAACCTGCACGAGTTCCTGCCCAATCCGCTGGTGGCGATCGCTCAGCAGGGCCATCCGCTGTCCAGTGAGCGGAATATTCCATTACAGACCTTTGTTGATCAGCCCTTTCTGATTCGGGAGCCGGGCTCGGGTACCCGCTATGCGATTGAGCGGCACTTCGAGCAGCTCGGGGTTGAGCCAAATGTACGAATGACGGTGGAAAGTAATGAAGCGATTAAACATGCGGTGATGTCCGGGCTGGGTGTCAGTATTCTGTCCAGCCATACGCTGGCCTTTGGCGGTAGCAGCGGGCTGGCCCGGCTTGATGTTGAACATCTGCCAGTGACCACCCGGTGGTATCTGGCGAGCCTGAAGGCCCGCCAGCCATCCATTGTGGCGCGTACCTTCCTTGACTACGTGGAAGCCTGTGGCAGGCAGAGTATGATTTCCCACCTGGACCTGTAGCGGTCGCTAAACCTGGATGTTTATGGATTGTTGCTGCTCGACTTCCAGTGCGTTCTGCAGCCCGATCAGTATTTCCAGCAGTGGCCTGTCCTGCCCTTTCTCCGGGCGCAGCGCGGAGTGTTCTTCTACCCGCTCCAGCAGGTTAAAGGGTTCATTATTTGCGCTTGCCTCAAAGTCGCTTCCCCCTGGCATGGGTGGGTATTGTTGTTGACTTGAAATGGCGTAAAGCCCCACCATCTGGTGTATATCGATCGTGCCCTCCTCAAACAGGCTGGCGGCAAGCCCCATCACCTCTTTCGGCGTCACTGCTGTCAGATCCGGCCCCGCTTTGGTTACCTGAGTGTGCTGGGTCGCGACGACTTTGGCGGTGCTGGCAGGGGTCGTCTGTTCTGCCTCACTGGCTGCCGCTTGAGCGGCTGCCGGGGAAGACGCGGTGCGTATCGGTGTATAGCCTGTGGCGGCAGTCTGGCTGATTGAGTTCATAGAGCCTCCTGAATATTCCTTTATTACGGGGGTTGGTCAGCAGGCTGTATCAGGTGCATGCACTCTGACAGGGCCTGTTATTCGACGCTTTCACATTGGTTTGGTGGCCACAATAAAGCCGCTATGGTGCTTACTGTAAGGTGGGTCGCAATACTCGATAACAAAACCAGCGTGCTGCAGCCAGTCCAGCAATTGAGAAAACGTAAGCATCTGAACACGGGGAATTAACCTCAGCCATTTACCCACCGGCGTGACATAACGTACCAGCGGCATGGTATCGCTCAGGCAGGCCGTCGTGCTGATAAACACGCCACCGGGTTTGAGTAGCGCAAACACCTGCTCAATGGCTGCCTGTGGTGCGTTCATCAGGTGCAGGATATTTAGCCCCAGCAGTGCATCATAGGCGCCTCTCTCTGCGACAAACTCTTCCAGTGCCGCAACCTCAAATGTCAGATTAGGCATCGGCTTTGCCTCTATCTTCTCAAGCGCGATGTCGACCATACGCGGGGATACATCAATCGCGTGGTAGTACTTCACAAGCGGGGCGTGCAGGATCGCTGTTGAGCCGGTGCCACAGCCAAACTCCAGCACCTTCATCTCTGGATGAAGGTAGTTACGGGTTACTGACAGTTTTTGCTCATAGGCATCAAGGTCAGAGATGGGGGACGCAGCATAGCGGCGAGCGATGCGGTTCCAGAATGATACTGAGTAGTCCATATGGGTTTTCCTCGAAGACTGATCTACAACATCGGAACAGTAGCCGTGTTGCTACAGCGATGATCAATGACAGCGAAGCGATCAGAGGCGCGCTAAATACTGTTGTTTCTGATCGACCGTATGTGTCTCGCCGAAGTAATCGAGCAGCTCCTTCAGGCCATTATGGGCATCCTCCAGGTTTTGCTCGCCGCCAGTGACCTGGCTGGCATCCATTGCCAGCGTTTCGATGATCTGTTGCCGGATATCCGGGCTGTTTTCCAGCAAGGTATCAGCCAGCTCATCAACGTTATCGCCCGCCAGCGCCGTGGCCTGCCAGAAGCCTTCACGCAGCTCTGGGTTTACCGATGCTTCTGCTGCAAAAAGCGCGGAAGCATCGTCTGCACTGACAAGGCTGTTGGTACGGTTGAGGAAGGATTCATACTGCTGCAGTTCCGTCTCGGATTGCTGAGTCAGTGGCCCCTGGCTAGAGCTGTCGGTCTCTAACATACGTGTGAATGTATCGCGCTGGTCTGTACCCAGCTGATCCAGCTTGCTGGCCAGTGTTGTCGCGCGGCTGGCATCTTCCGGGTGAAGCCAGGCATCGGTGGCTAGGAACTGGACCATTTGCTGCTGGTCCCGCTGGGCGGAGCTGGCATCCTGGAGTTCATACAGGTGCTCACCGGTGCCGGTTTCGCCGCCCAGTCTGGATTTGAATACGAGGTCACGCACTGTATCGCTATTGCGCAATCCATCGATGGTTTCCAGTGCATCCTTATGCTCATTGAGGCTGACCGGATTTTCAGCGGTGCCGCCTAGCAGGTGGTCAAGCCCTGTTGTGGTGATAGTGAGATAGGCCCGCTGATCTGAGCGATCCATCGCATTCAGTTGATCGGTCATCTGCAGCAACTGCTCATCACTGAAGGTATAGTTTTCCAGTAGCGCCAGGGTGTTGTCGATCAGCTCCGGGGCGGAGGATACATTGTCGAAATCGATGCTCGTCCAGACGACGCCCTGGGTGCCTTTGTGAGCGTCGTAGGCGTCATAGACCTTGCGTGACTCTTCCATCAGGCCACTCATAAATTTCAGCACCGAATCCTGGCTTGCCTTACTGCGATCAGCAAGGTTATCCATCAGCTGAGTTCCCTGATCAACGTTTGCGCCCAATGCTGTCAGTAGGTGTGACTGCTGCTGTTCATCAAAACTTTCCAGACTGTCCAGCATCTGATTCGCATCCTCTGTGCCTGCAATTGCGAAGGCAAAGTTATGCAGATCATTGGCCGATGTAGAGCCCTTGTATCTGGCAGGCCCCATTTCTGGCTGGTAAGTATCTGGCTCTGCATAAGGTGCTACTTTGCTGGCCAGAGCGTCTGCTTTGTCTAATACCCGACTACGGCTTTGTTCATCCATCCCGGCAATCGCGTCAATAAAGTCGATGGCTGTCTGCGCGCTGGCTCCGCTGTCTGTGCGAACACCTCGCAACTGGGGGGGCGTTTGTAATGCGTCGATAGTATTAAGGAGCTTGCCCAGTTCTTCCTCGCTCAGCTGCTCTGCGACATCCAGAAAGCTTTCCTTATTGAAGATACCGGTATCAACCAGGCGTTGTTGCTGATCTTCATCCAGTCCTTCAAATACCGCCTTAATTCTGTCCAGGTTTTTATCCCCTTCAAGATAAACATGGACCAGAGCGAGCCCACCGGCCTTTTCCGAGCGGGAAAAAGTGACGCTATCCGCTGTACTATCCTGGTTTCCGCGGTCAGTTCCCGACAGGCTCATCGCCTGTGCTGGTAAGGTGCTCTTAAGCTGATTGAGCGTGTTGTTGTCCTGGTTTTCTTTCACAGTATTTTCTTTAACGGTGCTCACACTGGATAGCTGACGAGTATGCGGTGGAGTTAAAGCAGCTGAGGCTATTTTCATGGCTTAATCCTTTATAAAACCTGCAAAGATGCTTCTTGCTAGTACAGAAAAGCGATACTTGAACAGCAGCGTGTATCTGGCCGGGTTCCGGTGATAATAATCAGTTGCTATTGCTGCTCTGGGTACTGTTTCCGGAGCCTGCTATAGCCGGATTTTATTGGTCTGTATCGAGTGTCTTTATATGCAATAGTATGAATATTTTGCAAAATTGAATGCTAGCAAGGCTGCTTTATGATTAGAATGCACGATTCTGCATTTAACTTATGCGTATTTGTATGGATTGGCGATCAGTAAAGTTTGACTGGAATAAAGCAAGGGCGTTTCTGGTAACCGCTGAAGAGGGCTCTCTGTCGGCAGCAGCTCGTGCGCTGGACTTGAGCCAGCCTACGCTGGGCCGACAGGTCAGCGCGCTGGAAGAGGAGCTGGGCGTCACTCTGTTTGAGCGGGCAGGTAAAGGGCTGACGTTGACGGATAGCGGCCAGGCGCTGCTGGAGCAAGTAAGGGGGATGGGAGAGGCAGCCAGCCGCCTTTCGCTGACAGCACTGGGGCAGAGTGAATCGCTGGAAGGTACGGTGTGTATTTCGGCCTCCGAAGTGACCGCTGCCTTCACCCTGACACCACTGATCCAGAAACTGCAAAAAGAAGCACCCGGCATTCAGATCGAGCTGGTTGCTTCCAATCAGGTGTCTGATCTGAACCGGCGTGAAGCTGACATTGCCATCCGTGCGTTTCGGCCAAGCCAGCCGGATCTGATTATCAGGAAGCTGACCAACCAGCACGCCCGGATGTATGCCACGCCGGACTACCTGGCCCGCCTGGGCAACCCGACAACTCCGGCTGAAGTGAATGCGGCGGAGTTTATTGGCTTTGCCGATGTTACTGGCTACATAGAAGCAATGCGGCGCTTCGGCCTGCAACTGACCCGGCAGAACTTTCCTATCACCACCGCCAACCATCTGGTGCAGTGGGAGCTGGTAAAGCAAGGCGCAGGCATCGGTATCATGCCGGACGATATTGGTGATCTGGAACCGTCTGTCTGCCGTGTGCTACCGGAGGTTGACCCCTTCGATATCGAGCTCTGGCTGGTGGTGCATCAGGAGCTGCGCACTAATCGACGGATTCGCTATGTGTATGATTTTCTGGCTGCGGAGCTGGGGGATAGTTAGTGGTCACTGTCGGGTTTTCTGGCCCGCGCTGGTGCCTGTTGTTATGCATATAGTGGTATTGATAGCCGTGCTACATTCATACGGCTTCTTTACTGGTGGGGAAGTATGTTCCATATCTGGGGGCTGTGTGTACAGCCCCGTCTGTTCAATTTTCGACTCTCCATTCTTAAGTCAGCGTTGAAACCTGAGCTGAAATATCTGTCAAATATGCCTGCAGTTGTTCCAGCATCTGTGTCTGATGCACTTCACAGGCATATTCACCCCAGTGTTCATGCGTATAGATCAGATCCAGCTTCAACGACGGAACTCCCAGCGTGCGCTGCCCTAGAAACTGAGCCTGCTTCTCTTTATAGGGTTTATTACCGAAACTGGAGTTAAGCTCCCTGGAAACGAGCCCCAGGTTGCCAAAACAGTCGAGCCAGTGAGTGTTATTCTGCTGACTGTCGCGCTCGTTCAGATTTTGCGGTGAGATATGTTCTACTGAACTTCGTGCTGTCATGCGAAAGTTTTTCCATGACTCTCCTTTTTCTTCGTGCATCCGGCACCAGAGCACATAATCCAGCTTGTAGAACCAGTAGTGTGGAAAGCCGGTGCCTTTGTGTTCTTCCAGTATGGCCAAATCATCATAGGGGCTGTGCTGCCAAAAATTCTCCAGCAGGGCACGACTATGTGCTACCAGTGTGCGGTTATCCGTCGTGCAGAACAGCTGATTATCCAGGTGCTGCAAATACAGTAATCGGCTGGCGTCGCTGCCTTCTGTCTGCTGTGTATGTAGATATCCCAGCAACGGCGTCAGCCAATACTGTGTGGTGCGCCCCTGGGAATGGTAAAGCATTGCCTGCAGCAGGATAAAGCCACGATCATCTTCAAGGCTTTCAGTATCCCGGCTCAGTGCCTTCTCATTATTACTGAGGCGCAGTGTGCGCAGACGATGGATTTCACCCTTATCAGTCTCAGTCTCTACCCACTTGATAATATACTGATCGAACAGCCAGCGTATTTCCCACAGTAATTCAACGAAGTTCTGCACTTCCTGTTCATCTGGTGTGTGTATCAGCCAGTGGTCGGTAAATAGTGCCAACAGAGATTTTTCTTCTATTCGGGGCAGATCACTCCGGCCTGTACGCCACAGGTGTAGTCGCAGTGTATGCAGCAACAGCACGGGAAAGCTGATCAGGCTGCGTACGGGCTGATGCTTATCTATTGCTTTATCACCTTGCTGCTTGTCGACTGTTTCGGTTATCGGGTCTGTTTCAATAATATCCGCAAGTGAAATGCCTTTGGCCAGCTGGGTGCTATGCTGCTGGGTTATTTTTTCCAGCACATCCCCAGCCGAAGGCATGGCAACGGGGCCCGCCTTTCTGCTTTTGTTGCACATTTCATAGAGCTGGTGGTTGCTCAATGGGCTAGAAGAGACAAGGTTGCGTTCGACATAGCCATTGATTGCGGCGCAGGCTTCCCATAAATGGTTATAGCCTTCCCGTCCTGCCTGTGGCAACCGGTCCAGTATCCGCGCCTTAAGAATCTCATGGTGTTGTAGTTGTACACCCCGGTTATTAATAATCTCAAACAGCCGGTTCAGATCTGTTTCCGGTGCAGCCTCGGTAATTACCAGCTGGACTTTGTTATAGATAAAGCAGGCGAACGCTGCTTGTTGCTCAGCCGGTTTCTGCTGTAGCCAGCTGTTAATCTGGCTGAGTGCTGCATCCAGCTGTTCAGCATTTTCAGGTACTTCAAGTTCTGAGGGTTGTCCTGCCTGCAATGTCTTGTTTGTTATCCGCCAGGCAAACCATGCTTTAATCTCCGGGCGGATGGCAAAGCTGATACGCGGCATGTCCTGGCCATTCCACTGGGCATAACCGTACATGGACAGGGCGCTTTCTGAAAGATTTAGCGAGAGTAGCCATAAGGTCGTAAAGCGCTGCTGACCGTCGATTAGTTCATAGCGCGACGGCGCGTTTTCGTGCTCTGCTGGCCGCTTGACTACCAAGGTGGTGCCTAGGTAAAAGATTCCCTGATCGCTTTCAAAGGCTGACCATAAATCTTCCAGTAGTAAGCCAATTTGCTCTTCACCCCAGACATAGAGACGCTGATAGAGTGGGATAGTGAAAAAGTAGTTATCCTCGGTCACTGTCTGTAATGTGACCTGCTCTATTTTAATCATTGTGTCTGCTCCCGTACCAGATAGCCTGTTTCCGTTTTTAGCTGTTTAATTATTGTTGTCTCAAGCGAACCTTTGGGCTCTGAATCGAGGTACTGCTTTAAAGCTGTAATATAAGCCCCGCGCGTGCCTTTCCAGACATCATCCTGCCTCAGGGCCTCCTTGGTCTTTTTCAGATTTAGGTTGGTTTCCTGTTGTAGGCAATCGAGTACCTCTTCGGGTCGCCAGGCGCCTGCCAGTAAGTCCAGCAACTGGATTGACTGTTCACGTAAATACTTGGCGGGTGTTTCATAACGGATGCTGCCCAGGCATAGGCGCAGCATACCTAGACGCAGACCAAACCTGCAGCCAAAGGCATATAGCTGATCAGATCCCAGGCGGTCGACATACATAAGCACTGCCAGTCGAAATAATGATTGGAGATAGCCAGACAGGCTGCAGATAACAGAGCGGTAGAACCGCTGTAGTGCCTGAGCTTCAGGTTCATCAGAAAATTCATCCGCGTTGGCAGGAAACAGCTGACGTACCAGACTGGCATAACGGTTGCTGTACAGGAAGAACCCCAGCCCCTGCCAGACTGGCTGGCGTAATGCGAAGGGCAGCGCTGTCGATACTTCCGATAGCGTCAGGGGGTGTAGTGCCAGCTGATATCTATTATCCGGTCCGACAGTCAGGGCTGAAGCACGCTGGTTATGCTGGTTCGGGTAGAGGGGAACCGTTGTTATATCATCAGGTTTGATAGAGTGTTGCTGAAAACAGGATAGCAGCCCTTCGTGGCTGGCAGAGTTTTCCTGCCGCCCGCGCCACTGGCGGGCACGCCAGAGGTATTGTTCAAATAGCTCGCGTATAAATGCTGGCTTTCCTTGCTCCCAGTGCTGAGCGCACTCTGCCTGCAGGGCATCATGGCCTGCCATGGTACGCAGGTGAAAAGCCTTGAGCAGATCACCCGCCTGTAACGGCACCCCTCGATTGTTCTGGGTATCGAAAAAGGTAAAGGCCAGATCTTCACGTTCAACCACAATCAGACTGAACTGGAGCCGCTCAAACAGATTCTGCACATTCGATAATAACTGCAACCAGGTATTTGCCTGTTCCAGTGCCTGCTTCGCCTCGTGGATATGCTTCACTGAGTGTGTCGAGCGATAGTTGAAGTCCAGTTTTGATGGCTGTTGGTTTTTTAACGCATGGTAAAGCAACGCCAGGCTGGTCAGGCGTTGCTGACCATCAATGACAAACAGCGTTTCCTTTTCTTTATTCCAGTGCAGCAGCGCACCCATGTAGTAGTGCTGCTCAGGGCTGCTGCTCTCCTGGCGTGACAGCCAGTCCGTCAGATCAGCCAGTAGTTGCTGCATCCGTTCAGTTCCCCAGACATAAGGGCGTTGGTAGCTGTCCAGTGCCAGGGACCAGGGCAATGAGGTCAATTCGGTGAAGGTGGCTGTGGTCACGTTGACCGGCTGCCCTTCACGGAAACTGGTAATATCTTCCAGGTTCAAAATCCATTTCTCCATTGGCTTTTCGAGATTGATTCTTTAAAAGCAGAGTCCATCATAGAGCGCCGGGAACCCCAGCGAAATTGCTGTATAGATAGACAGGGAAGGTTTTATGTCAGGTTCAGTTCACCAGGGAGACAGCTCTCCGGAGCAACGGTTACGTTTTGCACTGATAGAAATTCTGGCTTTATGGGAAGGACGGGTCTGTGCGCGCCATCTGAATCAGGTATTCGGGTTAAGCGCTAAATATTCGCAGATAATTATTCGGGACTATCAGCTGCAAAGTGGCGCAGCGTTGATCTACGATGCCAGCCTGAAGGGGTATTATCCCGGCCCTGACTTTAGCCCACACTACTGCCAGGGCAGTCTCCGTGAATACCTGCAGCTACTGCACCATCAGCAGCTAAGCCTGGGCGCTATTGAGGTACTGCCTCATGCACAGGCTGGTACTGAGATGTTGCAGATTCCTGAGGCCCCGGTTTCACCAGTGCTGATTCGCCAGTTACTGAACGCCGCTCGTGAGCAACGCCGGGTAGAGGTGGACTACGTTTCACTGGCTTGCGGCCAGGGTGAGGGGAGGATCATCGTGCCACACACGCTGGTTTATAGTGGCTTTCGCTGGCACCTTCGTGGCTGGTGCGAAAAGAACAGGAGCTATCGGGACTTTGTATTGTAGTGGTTTAATGATCCCGGACACCATTTAAGGTGCTACAGTCACCGCATAAGAGAGGTGTTCATGACCAAGGCAAGACGTACATTTTCCAGTGAGTTCAAGCTCGAAGCTGCCAGCCTGGTGCTCGACCATGGTTACTCTATCTCCGAAGCCAGCCGTGCAGTTGATGTTGGC
>CAJXNY010000032.1 GCA_913057435.1 uncultured Oceanospirillaceae bacterium
AGATCTACACTATCCTCTTCGTCGGCAGCGTCAGATGTGTATAAGAGACAGTTCTCAATCAGTGGACACAGATCAGGAATCTCGCCATGTACAACATCGGTGTAGGTTTCCAGACCTTCCATCTCACGCATCTTGCCATCGTTACGCAGCACTATGGCAGATGGCTGTAACACCTTGTGCAGTGCGTCGATAATATCGTCCAGTACCGCTTCCATCCCGGCACTGGAAACCTGCACTGCCACGACATCGAAGTAACGGTCGATCACCAGTCCTGGCAAACCATCACTGTCGCCATAGATCAGCCGGTAACATGGCTGGTCGTAGTTCATCTCACGTAATGACAAGGCGACTTTCAACCGATGTACCAGCAGCGAACGGTTCAGTGGCTGCTTCGAGTCCCGGCTGATGATACGACCACAAATCAGGTTATTCGGGTTCAGGTAGGCTACACCCAGCTCTTTACCCCGATCGTTTTCAACCACCACCTGCTGACCAATGCCAAACATTTTTAACGGGCTCATTTTGGTATCTACTTCGTTGCTGTAGATCCACAGGTGGCCGCCGCGCAGACGTTTGTCCGCACCGGGTTTTAATCGCAGGGTTTGCATCAACATGAGGGTGTTTTACCGCCGGGTCATTTTAAGAGAGAGGTGTATCGTACAGAAAAGACACTCCCGGCGCAGGCCGGGAGCAGAACGCGCTAATTAACAGGCAACGCCTGTCGCTGAGACAGACTCAGCCTTCAGATTCGCACAGCGCGGCATAGCCGTCAGCATCGAGCAGATCATCCAGTTCGCCGATATCGCTCAGCTTGAGCCTGAAGAACCAGCCATCACCGTAGAAATCAGAGTTTACGGTTTCCGGTGCATCCACCAGCAACTCGTTGACGGCAATCACTTCACCACTCAACGGCGCATAAATATCCGATGCTGCTTTTACGGACTCCACCACACCGGCATCATCGCCACTGTCCAGTTCCGTGCCCACTTCAGGCAATTCAATGAAAACCACATCACCCAGTAACTCCTGGGCGTGATCCGTAATGCCGATAGTGACAATGCCGTCACCCTCAACGCGGATCCACTCGTGGCTGGCTACATATTTCAGATCAGATGGAATATCACTCATTGTTCGTTCCTGTCATCAGGTGGATTACCAGAATATTGCCGCAGTTTAGCACTTTCTGTCGCCGATGCAGGTCAGGATTAACAGCCTGCACCAGCACATAACTCTCAGCGTCGTCTGGCCAGCGGTGGCAGCTCACCAGACAGCCCCATTGCTTGCTGTACCACGTGGTTTTTTACCGGCCCCAGCCGGTTCATCAGCGTCATACCCAGGTTACGGGCCAGCCGTAGCGCAGGTTGCTGGCTATTGAACAGCCGCTTGAAGCCTTCCATCGCCGCCGACATCTGCAGGTTGCTGGTCTGACGCTCACGCTCAAACCGTTTAAGCACCCGCTCACTGCCATAACACTCACCCTGTGCGATCGCCGTCAGCAAGGTGTCGGCCAGTGCCGCAGCATCCAGCAATCCCAGATTTACCCCCTGACCGGCCAGCGGGTGAATAGTGTGGGCAGCATCGCCGATCACCGCAATGCCCGGGCGAACATAATCTTTCGCATGACGCTGGCGCAGCGGGAAACAGTGGCGCGGATCACTGCCAGTAATCGCCCCCAGTCGATGCTCAAAGGCCTGCCCCAGCGCCTGGCAAAACGCATCATCATCCAGCGCCTGCAGATCACGGGCATGGCCTGGCGAGGTGGACCAGACCAGCGAGCAGCGGTGTGGGTCAGCCAGTGGCAGCATGGCCAGCGGACCATCATCGGTAAAGCGCTGCCAGGCCGTGGCCTGGTGTGGCTGCTCGGTGGTCACCGTGGTCACAATAGCGTGATGACCATAGTCCCACTCCAGCAGCGGAATACCCGCCATCTGTCGGGTGCGAGACAGCGCCCCGTCACAGGCGATTACCAGCTGTGTCTGCAGTTCAGTACCGTCGGTCAACGTCAGCCGTCGCTGATCACCCGCCAGGGGTGCCGACAGGCCGCTGACCTGTACACCACTACGCAAGGTCAGATCAGGATGCTCAGCCAATTGCTGCAGCAAGGCCGCCACGGTGACCCGGTTTTCGACAATATGCCCCAGCGTGGGTTCATGCAGCTCACGGCTGCAAAAATGGATATGCCCTGTGCCCTCACCATCCCAGACATCCATATCGGTGTAGGGACTGACCCGCGCAGCGGCCATGGCGGGCCAGGCACCAATATGAGCGAGGATCTGTTGTGAAGCGCAGGTCAGCGCACTGACCCTTGGGTCATAGCCCTGGGCCTGCTGAGCAATCAGCTGATTTGCCACCCGTTCCAGCGCCACGTCCCGGCTTTCCAGAATAGATATTTGCAGCCCACTGTCAGCCAGTGCCAGCGCCGTGGTCAGCCCCACCATCCCTGCACCTACAATGACAATATCTACCTGCTCAGCGCTGGCCGTACCCGGCCCTGCAGTTTCGTTGGTCACGTTCGTCATCCTATTTCAGATCCGGGGCTGGCGAATCCAGGCCCATTGCGCTGCGGGCAAACAGCGTTTTCGCTGGCGGACAGACATCCATCAGCTGCAAGCCCAGGTCTCGCCCCAGCCCCAGCAGCGGGTTACGGCTGGCAAACAGCTTCATGGTGCTGTCACTGAAGCCGATGGTGCGTTGCTGATCACTTAAACGTTCAGCATAAAAGCGCTCCAGCATCGCCAGTTCACCCAAAGACTGACCCGCCTCACGGCTGTGAATCAGCTGTTCGGCCAGTGCCACCACACCCCGTAGCGCCAGGTTATAACCCTGACCGGCAATCGGATGTAACGCGTGGGCAGCATTGCCCAGCACCACCAGATTGGCCCGTACCTGCTCTTCGGCCAGCATCAGTTTGAGCGGATAATGGAACCGCTCACCGACTTTGACAAAACGCCCCAGCCGGTAGCCAAAGCGCTCCTGCAGGCGCGCTATAAACGCGGCATCATCCAGCGCCAAAATACTCTCCAGCTCATCATCCGCCACCGTCCAGACCAGACCACACCGGTGCAGACCGTCCTGGTCTTCCAGCGGCAGCAGCGCCATCGGCCCGCTATCGGTGAAGCGTTCATAGGCTACGCCAGCGTGGGGCTGCTGCGGGCTGACATTGGTAACAATGGCATGCTGATCATAGCCTTCGGTGTGGTAATGAATCCCCAGGTTTTCCCGCAGGCTGGAACGACCACCATCGGCCATCACTACCAGCTCGGCGCTTAACTCATGGACTTCCTCACCCTGATACAGCGTCACCCCCATCCGGCCTGGCTGCGGGGCCAGCGCCGTGACTTCAGCCGGGCAAATAAAATCGATACATTTTTTTGCATCCGGCTGCTGCAGACGGTCCAGCAACACCCGGCCCAGCCAGTGGTTTTCCACCACATAGCCCAGCGCTTCAACATTTTCATCCTCGGCATGTAACCGGGCGGCACCAAAGCGGCCTTTGTCCGAGACATGGATATGCTCAATCGGGCTAAGATGCTCACGCAACGTATCCCACACACCCATCAGCTGATAACTGGCCCGGCTGCCATACGCCAGTGCCGTGGCACGGGCGTCATAGCTGGGGGTATAACTCAGCGGATCCTGCGCCAGCGGGTGGGTTTCAATCACCGCGATGCTGAGCGCCAGCCGCTGGGCGGCGGGCAGCAGCGCACAGGCCAGTGAAGCACCCACCATGCCACCGCCAATAATGATCAGATCATACTGCTGCTTCATCCGCTTATCCCTCAGCCATTAATGCTTCGATATCCGCCACGGTAGTCGGTGCGCTGGCAGTCAGTACCTCATAACCCTCAGGAGTGATCAGTACATTGTCTTCAATCCGCACCCCGATTCCGCGCCAGCGCTCTTCGACCTTGCGGCAGTCCGGCGCGATATACAGACCCGGCTCGATAGTCATCACCATGCCGGGTTCCAGCGGCCGCCAGTCACCGTTTTTCCGGGTATTGCCCACATCGTGCACATCCATTCCCAGCCAGTGACCGATTCGGTGCATATAGAAATCCCGGCAGGCACCCACTTCAATCAGATCCTGTAGCTCACCCCGCAGAATACCCAGCTCCAGCAACCCTTCCGTCAGCACTGCCACCGACAACTCATGGATACGATTCAGCGGCACCCCAGGCTTACAGGCGTCGATACAGACCTGCTGCGCTTTGAGAACCAGTTCATAGATGGCTTTCTGTTCCGGGCTGAAACGGCCATTGACCGGGAAAGTACGGGTAATGTCCGCCGCGTAATAATCCTGCTCAACACCTGCATCTATTAATACCAGGTCACCGTCCTTCAGCGGCTGGTTATTCTCGGTGTAATGCAGTACACAGGCGTTATCACCCCCGCCCACGATTGACGGGTAAGCACACTGGCGATGCCCGGCCATGGCGAATTTATGGGTGATGGTCGCTTCCAGCTGATATTCATACAGCCCCGGCTGGCAGACCCGCATCGCGTCTGCATGCGCCTGGGCCGACAGCTCACCGGCTTCACGCATCACCATCAGCTCTGGCGCTGATTTGAATAACCGCATTTCGTGCAGAATCGGCTCCAGCTGCATCAGTGCCGTCGGCGACTGCAATCCGCTACGACCGCCCTGGCGCAGTACGTTAAGCCAGCTCTGGATCTGACTGTCGACTTCGGCATCCTGCCCCATGAGGTAGTACAGCTGCTGACGGCCATCCAGCAGACCGATAACCTGCTCATCAATGCGCTCAATCGGCCAGGCACCATCGGCCTCATAGTCACCCACACAGCCCTCGGGCCCGGCCCGGTAACCGTGCCAGATTTCCATCAGCGGGTCTTTGTCCTGACAGAACAGTACATACTCGCCCTCTTCGTTACCGGGTAGCAGTAACAGAATGGCATCCGGCTCATCGAAACCGGTCAGGTAGTAAAAATCACTGTTCTGACGGAACGGGTATTCCACATCACTGTTACGTGGCTGCATCCGGGCCGCAGCCACCAGAATGGCCGATTCGGCCGGCAACTGCGCCATCAGTGCCTGACGACGCTGGGCAAATACGCTCTGTTCTATCCGTGCTCGCATATTAATGTACCGTTGGGGCCGGGTCCGGCGCGGTGTTATCTTCTGGCGGTGTATTACACTCGGTGAACAGCATCAGGCAGGCCATGCGCACATACTCCTGCACCTCCATCATATCCGCCTCATTTTCTTCGGTATCTTCTATATCTGACTCGATCTGCGCAATCTGACTCAGATCCTGCAACGTTTCGCGGGTCTCTTTGGTCATCGAGCTATTACTGTGTGCACCCTGCAGGCCAAAACCACTGAGAAAGCCAGTACACCAGCTGCCCAGCATTTGTACCCGCTGGCTCAGCTCAGTTTCATCATCGGGCAGCAGCAGCTGAAAGCTCATATCGGCCGACTGCAGCTGGCCCAGCGCACACTGGTACAGACCGAGGATGCCAACCTTGCCAGCTTCACTCTTCAGCGCCGTGATATCCATCAGCTCACAGGCATTGCGCAGCAGCACGTCTGGCTTGGAGCGTGCGCCCGCCGCCAGCTGGCCGCAAAACAGGCCATGCAATTCAGCCGGGGAAACAACCTGAACGCCTTCTTCGACAAACAGGTTAGTGATCAGATCAAAATCAGGTAACTCAATCGGGTTTGTATTTTCAGCAGACATGGATTTTCTATATAAAAGGAAAGAGGGTTGGCTATATGCTAGCATTTGCCGCAAGCGCCGACCACGCGGGGCGATTACCCCGTGGACGCAATCTGAGTATAGACACAGGTTCAGACGCAAGCGCACTTAAAAGCCTCCGCAATATGGCCGGGTTTCACCCGCCGTCACAACGATGCAGGAGGCATCCCAGCCAGCCGAGGTAGATAATGTCAGAGAACTATTTTGACGTTCTGGAATCCAGATTAATACAGCTGATGGAACACTGTGAAGCCCTGGAACGGGAGAACGCACAGCTGAAAGCAAACGAAGCAGCTCTACGCGAAGAGCGCAGCCGTCTGCTACAGATTAACGACCAGACACGCCAGAAAGTTGAAGCTATGATTCAAAGACTGAAATCACTGGAGCAGAACCGATGAGCGACGCCAACACAGTCAGTGTTTCACTGATGGGCAAGGAATACATGATCGCCTGTCCTGCCGGGTCGGAAAAGCAGTTAATGCAGGCGGCCCAGCAGCTGAATGCAAAGATGAAAGAAATCCGTGGTGCGGGTAAAACAGTCGGCCTGGAGCGCATCGCAATCCTGGCCGCCCTGCATATCAGTCATGAACTGCTGCTGCACAACAACCAGCAAGATGAACACAACGCCCTGGCCCAGCGTCAGTCGGATATGGAACAACAGCTGGAAAAGCTCAATCGCCGGCTGGACAGCTCATTACAGAAGCGCCCAGCTCCGTCCGAATAAACAGCCAGAGAACAGTGTTCAGCTGAATTTTTTTCATTAAAAATAAATTAGCTTATTTTTCATACAGTTAATTAGCACATCTAGCAGAATAAAAACAAATTTCAAGACCTGACATAGCAACACTTCCAGGTATAATAGCCTTAACTCCCTGGGGTGTTTGGTTACTGGCATTGTCCCTCGAGCCGATAATCATACCACCGGGGGCAGCTCGTAAGCCTTGATGTGCATGTCCGCCTGACGGAAAGCCTAATAGGTTTCAGTTGCTCCCACCTTGAACCTTCGGGTTCAGGGGCTGCGTCGGTACCGGCACTTCCGGGGAGCCCTTATCCACTGCTATTATCCTGCCCCTTGTATTTCCCTATTCAGGACAGGAGCAGACTTTGGACCCACGCCAGCAACTCCGCCAGCAAATGCGTCGCTCACGTCGAGCACTGACCCCACAACAACAGAAAACTGCCGCGCGTAACCTGCTTGCCAACATGGCAACTCTGCCCGAATTTATTCGTGCAAAGCATATCGCCATCTATTTGCCTGCTGACGGTGAAATAGACCCGCGCCCGCTACTCGAGCGCTGCTGGGCTATGGGCAAGAAAACCTATCTGCCCGTTCTGCACCCGATCAAGCATAACCGACTCTGGTTCGCCCCTTACGATGCCGACACCCCGATGAAGCGCAATTGCTACGGCATCGAAGAGCCCCGGCTGGATAAAGCCCCCCGCCGCCCTGCCTGGGCCCTGGACCTGGTACTACTGCCGCTGGTCGCCTTTGATGCCCAGGGCGGACGTATGGGTATGGGCGGTGGCTACTACGACCGCACCTTCGCCTTTACTCAGGGCGCGGCAGCACTGCGCGGCCCCACCCTGCTTGGCCTGGCCCATGAATTACAACAGGTAGGAAAACTACCTGTTGCCAGCTGGGATATTCCGCTAGCAGGCGTACTCACCGACCATCATCGCTACCTCGGCTGATCAGACTCCATCGCTGCCTCTGAAACATCGGATGCAGCGCCCTCGCCCTGCACACCAGGCACCACGACTCTGACAACACGACCAATAAGGCAGCGATGGTACTATAATAAACCAGAGAGGGAGTACTGAAGCCAGCAACGGCTCAGAAAAGAAAACACAGAGGCATAATACCGGTTACATAAGCGCTGAAAATACAACCCAACCGATATTGAGCACCCTCTGAATTATTAATACAAAATATCAGCTGTTATTAAAAACCTGCTGTACAAGCGTTGCGAACTGGAAGTCAACATGGCTTACACCTGTCATTACTGAACCAATGACAAATACCATCACCAGAATTAAAACGATATCCGGGCCTTTTTTCATCTCTCTACTCTACAAGCCGTTGGTGAATGGGCAACCCAGAGCAACCAACAAGGTACAAAAACGCTTGTTAGTCTTCCAGATGTACAGATTTTTGCAAGCACTTTTGAGGCAGTGCTAAATACCCTTTCGGCAAGTTAGCGCAGGTATTTAATAAATACTGATAGAAAGTTCACCAAGCCCTATGAATTGACAGCGTTTTTTCTACTTAATGGTCCCCCTATCAGCAAGTAAACCGGATTAGCTCAGACGCTAATCCACACAATCAGCCACTAATTACTGCCGATGTTTCAACAGGTTAGGAGTTACGATTAAACACTCAACAGCATCTGAACAAAAATATTTATCCCGGCCATGATATTTAAGCGAATAATTTAAAGAAAAACAGCTGGATAAAAACACAGTCCACGAGTGAAATAATCGCAAACACTCTAATAAAATATCTGTCAACAGGCTGACTGAAGCCTTAACAAGTGCCGCCAGCACAGCCTGGTACTCACGTGAATTTTCCTGACTACTCTGTTTTTTTCGCTCAGTGGTATATATTCAGAGACGGAATACAGCCAACGACTGTTGAGGACTATGGTCGTTTTTTAGCAAGCAGGAGTCACTATGAGCACATCTCTGGTTTTAACCGTTATCGCCCCGGACAAGCCGGGCCTGGTGGAACTGATATCCAACACCGTTGCAACGCATCAGGGTAACTGGCTGGAATCCAGCATGTCGCGACTGGCAGGCAAATTTGCCGGCATCCTCACGGTCAGCATACCTGAAGCGAACTGCCCGGCACTGATCGATGCGCTGTCTGCACTGGAAGCCCAGGGACTGAAAATTGTTACCGAAGTCAGCCATGAGCCTGCCGCAGACCAGCGTAAAGCACTGACCCTTGAACTGGTTGGTCATGACAAGGCTGGCATTGTGCGCGATCTGTCCCAGGCACTGGCCAGTCGCCATATCAATGTTGAGCGCCTGAGCACTGAACTGGTATCCGGCTCCATGTCTGCCGAAGAACTGTTCAAGGCCCAGGCCGACCTGCTGGCGCCAGCCGACACCGACCTGGATGAACTTCAGGGAGCACTGGAAGCAATCGCCAGTGATCTGATGGTCGACATCAGTCTTAACTGATTAAATCATTACGCTCTACACAGAAAACCGCTGCCTGCACAGCGGTTTTTATACGACTGTCAGACCAAATTAAGACTCTGATGTGGCTGACGCTTCTCCAGCACGATAAGCAGGAGCATCAACACCGCACCAATCGACACAAAACCACCGGCTAACCACAACCCCTGATCATAATTTCCGGCCTGTTGTGCCAGCATCCCGGTTAATGCAGGCGCGACAATCTGAGCAACACCATAAGACAACGTCATTCGCCCCATCATTTTTGCCGGACGAGCAGGATAAAAACGGCCAGACAATGTTAACACCAGACTGACACAACCAATAAAAGTGCCACCGTACAACACTGCACTAAACAGCACCCCCGCCAGACCATCAGTAAGCGCAGGTAATATAATACCCAATACCTGAATGCCATACGCCAGCACTAACGCTCGTAAATACCCCCACCGGCGCGCAATACGATCCCAGACAAGAACAGCAGGCATTGATGCAATACCGACAACCACAAACGTCCAGGCGCCCATACCCGTTAATTCGGGCTGCTGTTCAACGATATCAACAATAAACGTTGCACTGATCACGTAGCCATACCCGGCACAGAAGTAAGCCAGCATCAGCACCCGCATAAAAACCGGGTCCGGCGGGCAATCAACCATGGCATGGCCACTAACGGTCAGCGGGCGCGGATCAGGTCGAGGCATCCAGCGCCAGGCCGGAATACTCAGCAGCGCAGCGGCAACCGCAAACCAGATCCATTGCAGGTCCCAGCTCAACGCCTGCTGTAACATGACCTCAACCATCAGGCCGGCAAAGACAATCCCGGCACCGGCACCGGCAAAATGTATGCCCAGCTCGCCACGAAACTGATGGCGCAACAACCAGTTAAGCACCAGCCCTGCCGCCAGTAACATACCACCAGAGCTTGAAACACCAGAAATAAACCGCAGCAACATCCAGATATACAGGTTATCTGTCCAGGCCATTGCCACCGTCGTCAACACGGCAATAATCAGATAAAGACGATATAACTGATCTTTGACCACCAGACTGCTTATCGATGCGGCCAGTATTGCCCCGCACATATAGCCCGCATAGTTTATCGTAGCAAGCCAGCCACCGACGGCATCGTCCAGCCAGGTTTCCAGCTGCATTACCGGCAGTAACGGCGTGTACGCGAACCGGGCAACACCAATCGTCACGATCATGCAACAGATACCCGCAACCAACACTTTTACTCGCTGCCTCTCATACTCCATTGAAGAGCACTCCTGTTATTCTTATTGCTGACGAGACTACGCAGAGCAATACACCGCTACAATCGAATCATTGCGAACAAATCGTTCACTCAGAGAGAAGCATTAATGGAGCTGGTCAATCTGCGCACTTTTAAAGCCGTCGTCGACAGAGGCGGTATCCGTGGCGCATCAGAATTGATGCATACTGTACAGTCCAATATCACCAGTCGCATTCAGCGGCTGGAAGAGGAGCTGGAATGCGCACTCTTCAAACGCAATGGCCGACGGTTAACACTGACACCGAGTGGCGAAACACTCTATGACTACACTGAGCGTATCCTGCAACTGACGCTTCAGGCGGAAACCGCCGTACGCCTGTCAGCGCAGCATTATCGACTGCGTATAGGCACCCCGGAACCTTTCACCGCTGTTCACCTGCCCCGCGCCCTGCAAGCGCTGCGCCGTGACCATGAAGAAATCCTGCCCGATCTGCATATCGCGACCAGCGTTGAGCTAACGGCAGCGGTACTGGAGGGCCGACTTGATTGTGCCTTTGTCGGTACCCAGGTCACTCACCCTGAACTGGTGTCTCGCCCAGCCGTGCGTGAACAAATTGTGCGCATCACCTCCGCCGATAACCCCGACGTGCCCGTACTGATTATTCGTGCCGATGGCTGCGCATACCGCGAGAGGGCACTGCAATGGCAAAGTCGTAATGGCCGGGGCAATGAAGCAAGGCTGGAGATGGGAACCGTGGATGGTTTGCTCGGTTGTGTCGCAGCAGGACTAGGTTACAGCGTAATCAGCCGGCAAATGGTAGCAAACAGCCGTTATGAGCACTCACTCAAACTGTCACCCCTGGATGTGACAGAGACATTGATGGAGATTGTGCTGATACATCGACGAGATGCGGTACCACTGGCAGGCATTGATGCACTTGCCGCGTTGTTTGAACACGCGATACCGTAAAAAATAAAATAGAACCGGCACACAGAACGTGTGCCGGAGTATCCACGGCTTAGCGCGCCGCCAGCTTCACTTTAGCGCGTTCAACCGCCGCCAGCACCTGCTTCGGTGCAGTACCACCAATATGGTCGCGGGCCGCAACCGAGCCTTCCAGCGTCAGCACTTCGAACACATCCTGCTCGATGGTATCGGAGAACTGCACCAGCTCCGCCAGTGTCATCTCGCCCAGATCTTTATTCTGTTCGATGCCGTACGCAACCGACTTACCCACAACTTCATGAGCATCACGGAACGGCATGCCTTTACGCACCAGGTAATCTGCCAGGTCGGTGGCCGTAGAAAAGCCACGCAACGCCGCTTCACGCATGCTGTCTTTCTTCGGCTCCAGCGCCGGTATCATATCGGCAAACGCACGCAGACAGCCTTTCACTGTATCGATGGCATCGAACAGTGGCTCTTTATCTTCCTGGTTGTCTTTGTTGTAGGCCAGTGGCTGTGACTTCATCAGCGTCAACAGGCTCATCAGGTGACCGTAGACACGACCCGACTTGCCACGCACCAGTTCTGGCACATCCGGGTTTTTCTTCTGCGGCATGATAGAAGAGCCGGTGCAGAAGCGGTCTGGCAGGTTGATAAAGTTGAACTGTGCCGAGGTCCACAGCACCAGCTCTTCCGACATCCGCGTCATGTGCATCAGCAGAATGCTGGATGCAGCACAGAATTCGATGGCGAAATCACGATCGGATACCGCATCCAGTGAATTCTCTGCAGGGGCGCTGAAGCCCAGCAGCTCGCAGGTCATATCACGCTGAATCGGGTAGGTTGTACCCGCCAGTGCTGCAGCACCCAGCGGCATAATGTTGGTACGTTCGCAACAATCAACAAAACGACCATAGTCGCGGCTGAGCATCTCGAACCAGGCCATCAGGTGATGACCAAAGGTTACTGGCTGCGCTGTCTGCAGATGGGTAAAGCCAGGCATAATAGTATCGCTTTCACGCGCAGCAACGCTCAGCAGACCTTCCTGCAGGCGGGTAATTTCCGCCAGAATCAATTCGATCTCATCACGCAGATAGAGACGGATATCCGTTGCCACCTGGTCATTACGGGAACGGCCGGTATGCAGCTTTTTACCGGTAACACCGATTTTCGCTGTCAGCGCGGCTTCGATGTTCATATGCACATCTTCCAGTGCAATAGACCATTCAAACTGACCGCTTTCGATCTCTACCCGAATCTCTTCCAGCCCACGCAGAATATCATCGCGCTCAGCTTCGGTCAGAACGCCTGCTGCTGTCAGCATTTTCGCGTGGGCAATGGAGCCACGGATATCCTGCAGGTACATACGCTGGTCAAATTCAACCGAGGCGGTGAAACGGGCGACAAAAGCATCTGTAGGCTCGTTAAAACGACCGCCCCATTGCTGGTTGGTTGTGTTGCTCATGGAAGAATCCTCTACGTTCGCAGCAATGTGCTCGATCCAAAAAAGTGGGCGCCAGTATACCACGAAGGTCCCAGCGCCCCGAAGGGCACTTTAGCCCTCACCGACAACAGCCCGGTGCATTACCATGCTCAGCAGCACCTTGACCTGTATCAGGCCGATTTCACCGATTAGTTAATCCAGAGCCACCTGCGATCTGCCAGGCCATTGTACGATTCTGCTACAATGGCCCCTCAAATTCCCCCGCTGTGGCGGGTAGTACAGGATCAGGCTAATGAGTAAGAAGACAGTCCGTATCGCCACTCGCAAAAGTCTGCTGGCCCTCTGGCAGGCAGAGTACGTGAAAGCAGAGCTGGAAAAGCACTATCCCGAGCTGATCGTTGAGCTGGTCACCATGACCTCTCGCGGCGACATTATTCTGGATACGCCCCTGGCCAAGGTCGGCGGCAAGGGACTGTTTGTCAAAGAGCTGGAAACCGCCATGCTGGAAGACCGCGCCGATATCGCGGTACATTCCATGAAAGATGTCCCGATGGCCTTCCCGGATGGTCTCGGCCTGGCAGTCATCTGTCCGCGTGAGCGTCCAACCGATGCCTTTGTCTCCAACAATTTCAAAACACTGGACGCACTGCCAGCAGGCAGCGTGGTCGGCACCTCCTCACTGCGCCGCGAAGCGCAGCTGCGTGAGAAACGCCCAGACCTGACAATCCACTGGCTGCGCGGCAACGTACAGACCCGGCTGGGCAAGCTCGATAATGGCGACTACGATGCCATCATCCTGGCCACCGCTGGCCTGGTTCGCCTCAAGCTGAAGGACCGTATCGCCGAAGAACTGGACACCGAGTTCTGCCTGCCAGCAGGCGGCCAGGGCGCTGTCGGTATTGAGTGCCGCAATGACGATATTGAGATGCTGGAACTGCTTAAACCCCTGCATCATCAACACAGCGCCTGGCGTGTTCTGGCCGAGCGGGCAATGAACCGTCGGCTCGAAGGTGGCTGTCAGGTACCCATCGGCTGCTACGCGACAATCAGCGATGATCTGAGCAGCATGCGCCTGCAAGGCCTGGTCGGCCGCCCCGACGGCACCCTGATTCTGCGCGATGAGATCAGCGGTAAACCGGAAGACGGTGAACAGATGGGCATCACTCTGGCTGAACGCCTGCTGGATGCAGGCGCAGGTGACATTCTGAAAGCCGTTTACGACCAGGCTGATGACTAAGCCACTGGCCGGACAACGGATTTTGGTTACCCGCCCGGCTCACCAGGCGCAGTACCAGATTGACCAGCTGACCCAGCTGGGTGCAACGGCGGTATCGCTACCGTTACTGCAGATTAATGCGGTAACGGAAGATGATCCGTCGTATCACCCGCTGAAAAGCCGTATCCTCGATCTGGACCTGTACCACAGTGTCATCTTCATCAGCGTCAATGCCGCCCGTATCGGCGCTGACTGGATTGATCAGTACTGGCCGCAGTTGCCGCTGGGGGTTAGCTGGCTGGCCATCGGCCGTCGTACAACTCAGGCTCTGGCCAACTATGGCATTACTGCATTTCACAGCGAACAAGGGTACGATTCGGAAGCCCTGCTGGCTGCCACGCCGCTACAGGCGGTTGACGGCCGCAAAATTTTAATCATGCGGGGTCAGGGCGGCCGGGAATTACTGGCTGATACCCTGCGACAACGGGGCGCTGAGGTTGACTATGCCGACCTGTATCAGCGCAGCTGCCCACACTACAGTGAGGCGCAGCTGAACAGTGCATTGACGACACCCCTCGACGCTCTGCTGGTCACCAGTGCTCAGGCACTGGATAACCTGCAGGCACTGGCAGGCCCCAGGCTTGTATCGTTACAACATCACCCGCTGATTGTCCCCAGTGAACGAATCGCCTCACTGGCTCAACAGCAAAGCTGGCAGCAGGTCCGGGTAGCAGAAGGCCCCGACGACCGTGCCATGATCCAGGCGCTATTGCCTGATATGGATTTGGAAAGCGACCATGAGCACAACTGATAACAACAAAGCTGGCGACGCTAAAGAGCAGGCGCCAAAGACTGAGCCCAAAGCGACTGATAATACTGAGCAGCACGCCTCAGACAGCAAAGGTCCAGAAGGCCGTAACCGCAATCGCAACCGCAATCGCGGCAAACGTGGCGGCGCTCGCGCTGGCAACGACAGTAGCGACAGCCAGGCCGATCAGCCCGCTGCGGACACTCCGCGCGCTGATAATACCAAAGCCACCAACAGCAGCCCGAAAGACAAGGCTGCAGGCAATGGTGCAGCCCCGGTGGCGGCGAATACTGCCAGCTCAGGCGCAACCTGGCCGGGCAAGCTGGCACTGGCACTGTCGTTTGCAGCACTGGGCGCTTCCGGCTACCTGTACTGGATGAGCATGCAGCAGACGCAACAAAACGTGCAGCTGCGCAGCGAAATCAACGCCAAGGTAGATAGCATGCTCAGCGGCGCGCGTAGCGATCTGAGCAGCAACATGGCAGACGTGAATCGCCAGCTGGGCGAAGTCAAAGCCCAGGCCAGTAACGACAAGAACAACGTTAACGAACTGCAGAACCGTCTGACTCGCTCGATGAAGCAGGTGATGGCACAGCAGCATAACAGCCGCAAAGACTGGCTGCTGGCAGAGGTCGAGTACCTGCTACGGCTGGCGAACCAGCGCATCCTGATGGAAAACACCGTTAACGGCGCCCTGCAGCTGCTCAAATCAGCTGACAAGATCCTCGCCGAAACGGATGACGTGACCATCTACGATATCCGCAAAGCTGTAGCTGCTGATATCGCCGCGCTGGAAGCCGTACCATTGCTCGACAGTGAAGGTCTGTTCCTGAAACTGGGCGCGATGAACCAGCAGGTTGCTAACCTTAGCGTTACCCCATTGAGCCAGCAGCATCAGCTGCCAGACATGCTCAAAGAGATTACCCCTGAATCCGTCCAGGCCGGCTGGGCCAGCGGCGTACAGGCGTCCTGGGGCAAGGCGATGGCCAAACTGGAATCCCTGATCGTCATCCAGCACCGCGACGAACCGGTTAAGCCACTGCTGTCACCTGAGCAGAAATACTATCTGCAGCAGAATCTTAACCTGATGCTGGAACAGGCTCAGCTGGCGCTGCTGCAGCGTCGCCAGGAATCCTTCGACAGCGCGCTGAACAAAGCTGAAGAGTGGCTGGGCACTTACTTCCAGCAGGATGATGGCACCACCCAGGCACTGCTGCGCGGTATCGGTGAGCTGAAATCCAGCCAGGTTTCCCCTGCTCTGCCAGACATTTCCAACTCCCTGACTGAGCTCAAAGCCTACCTGCAGCAGATGACTGCACTGAAACAGAAAGGAGCTGGCCAATGAAAAAGCTTTTTCTGTTAATGGTGCTGGTGCTGGTTGGCGGCGCCTGGGTCGGTGAAAAAATGGTGCAGGACCCCGGCTACGTGCTGCTGTCCTACAACCAGACCACCGTTGAAACCAGCCTCTGGGTGATGCTGGTAACCGTTGCGATCAGCTTTATGCTGCTGCACTGGGTCCTGAACCTGCTGTTCAACACCCGCCTGCCAACTGAACAGCTGCGTGGCTGGCGTGAACGCCGTCGCCAGCGCAGCGCTCAGAATAAAACAGTGGTCGGCTTGCTGGCACTGTCTGAAGGCAACTGGAGCAAGGCTCAGAAGCAGCTGACCAGCGCTGCAGCTCGCTCCGAACTGGCACTGGTGAACTACCTGGCAGCGGCCCGTGCGGCCCATGAGCAAGGTGATGAGAAAGCGGCTGACGAGCTATTGAGCAAAGCCCGCCAGAGTACGCCCAATGCCGATGTTGCCGTGGGCATCACCCAGGCACAGTTCCAGCTGGCCCGTGGTCAGCTGGAACCCTGCCTGGCAATGCTGCTGCAGCTGCGTCGCATGGCCCCGAACAACACTTACATCATCAAGCTGCTCAAAGACGTGTATGTCCAGCTGAAAGACTGGCAGTCCCTGTCCGGCCTGCTGCCGGATATGCGTAAACAGCAGGTGCTGCACAGCGATGCCATGGTCACCCTGACCGAAACCGTGCACATCAACCGACTGGACGATACCAAAGCCGCCTTCAACCCGGATACGCCGGATGAAGAACGCCTCAAACGTCTGGCCCAGGCCTGGGATTCCATGCCTGCCGAGATGATGCGCAATCTGGCACTGGTTGAACGCTACTGCGAAATGCTGATCGAGCTGAACGCCGATGACCGCGCTGAGAAAACACTGCGTGATCTAATCAAGCGGGAATGGGATGAGCGGCTGGTGGCCCTGTACGGTCGCATCAACAGCAGCAACCCGAAACAGCAACTGGATCAGGCTCGCAAGTGGACCAGCCAGCACCCGGACAGCGCAGCACTGTTGCTGACCCTGGGCCGCCTGTCGCTGCGCAACAAGCAGTGGGGCGAAGCACTGAAGTACTTCCAGCAGAGTCTGGAGTACAGCCCGGACCGCGAAACCCTGGCCGAGCTGATTCGTCTGCTGCGCCATCTGGGCGACAAGGACCAGGCAGAGGCAACACTGCAGGAACATCTGCTGCTGCTGTCAGATAAACTGCCAGCCCTGCCCATGCCGGACCAGTCCAGCTAAGCCCAGTCTGGCAACAAAAAACGCCCGTCGGTTACAAACCGCCGGGCGTTTTTTATGCCAGAACAAAATAACGAAACTACGCTGATCTACGGCGATCATTACAGCATCTTAATGTTATTACGCTATTCAGGCTGGTTTCATTCTGACACCATAGACTGCATACATCGACATAGCACAGCCACTGGCTGTTGCGTCGGGCTCTGAGTTTCCCCTCAGTAGTACGCATTGGACACTGCCCGTTCGATGCCCGTTTTAAGCAGAAATGTAGAGAGATTAAAGCCGCACAATGTGCGGCTTCTTTTTGTCTGCCAGAAAACAGATCAGCTTATTTTTTCGGCCGTGGCGCGTAGGCAAACACATCCGATTTAAGCTGCTCTTCTTTCATACCTGCGGCTTCGCAGGCATCCAGCAGAGCGTAAACCATACCTGGCGAACCAGCACCGATCACCAGCGTGTTATCAAACTCAGTGAAGTCTTCCAGAATTGCCGCCGGCAGCAAGCCGGTACGCCCCTGCCAGGCAGACGCAGCATCCGGCTCAACCACCCGCGTCATTGTCACATGGCTATGTTCATGGGCCCACTGCTCGGGCAGGTCAGCCAGATAGAAATCATCAGCGTTACGCGCACCCCAGTACACATGGATCGGGTTATGGTGCTGGTTAGCCAGCAGGTGCTCGACCATGCTCTTCACCTGGGCAAACCCGGTGCTGGCAGCCGCCATGATCAGCTGAGTATCATCTTTCATCTCGGTCGCCTGCACATAACAGTCACCGCGTGGCAGCTCGATCTCGACACTGGGATTATTCAGCAGGTGATCGACTATTGCCGATGACATCTCACTCTCGGGGATGTGACGAATATGCAGCTCCAGCTCACGCCCCATATCAGGCGCGGAAGCAATAGAGAATGATGCCTGCTTGCCCGTTGGCAGCAGTACATTCAGATACTGACCGGCATAATACTCAACTGCATGGCTGGCAGTTGCCGGCATATGCAGACGAATCCGGTACACATCATGGTTCAGTTTTTCAGTTTCCGTGATTTCACAAATCACTTTTTTAACAGCCAGAACACCGGGCATCTGTAATCCCTCAATATAAACACGCAGGTCGCTCAACGCCGTTGCAGTACAGGCCAGAATAGCCGACTGCGGCGCCTGAAAACGACCCGCGGGATAACGCTGTTCAACTTCACCCTCAAGCAGCGTTATCTGACAAATTTCACAAACCCCATTGCGGCAGCTACGGCGCATTTTATAACCACAGCGCTCCAGCGCTGCCAGCAGGGTTTCACCTGAGCGCACACTAATGGAAGTGTGCAACCCGTCGAGCGCTATTATGCGCTCATTCATATTCCCAGCGAATCCCAGATTTCATCTACCCGCTGTTTAACCGACGCATCCATGGTAATTGGCTCACCCCACTCACGGTCCGTTTCACCGGGCCATTTATTGGTAGCATCCATCCCCATTTTTGAGCCCAACCCAGACACCGGCGAGGCAAAATCAAGGTAATCAATCGGCGTATTATCAATCAGCAGCGTATCTCGACTGGGATCCATCCGGGTAGTAATCGCCCAGATCACATCATTCCAGTCACGTGCATTTACATCATCGTCGCAGACAATCACGAACTTGGTGTACATAAATTGACGCAGGAACGACCAGACCCCCATCATCACCCGCTTGGCGTGACCCGGATACTGCTTCTTCATCGTCACCACCGCCATCCGATAGGAACAGCCCTCCGGCGGCAGGTAGAAATCTACGATCTCCGGGAACTGCTTCTGCAGAATCGGTACAAAGACCTCATTCAGTGCCACCCCCAGAATGGCTGGTTCATCTGGCGGCCGACCGGTATAGGTGCTGTGATAAATCGGCCGATTACGATGGGTAATCCGCTCAACAGTGAAGACCGGGAAGGAATCTACTTCATTGTAGTAGCCGGTGTGATCACCGAACGGCCCTTCATCAGCCATTTCACCCGGTTCAATGTAGCCTTCCAGTACAAACTCGGCACTGGCCGGCACCTGCAGGTCATTACCGATACAGGACGTCACTTCCGTTTTACCGCCACGTAGCAAGCCGGCAAAGGCATATTCCGACAGCGTATCCGGCACCGGTGTTACCGCCCCCAGGATCGTCGCCGGGTCCGCACCCAGCGCGACAGCAACCGGGAACCGCTCACCCGGATGCTGCTGCTGCCACTCGCGCATATCCAGCGCGCCGCCCCGATGGGCCAGCCAGCGCATAATCAGCTTATTCTTACCGATGAGCTGCTGGCGGTAGATCCCCAGGTTCTGCCGCTCCTTGTTCGGGCCACGGGTAATCACCAGCGGCCATGTCACCAGCGGCCCGGCATCACCAGGCCAGCAGGTCTGGATCGGCAGCTTGTACAGATCAACCGCATCACCCTCAATAACATGCTGCTGACAGGCGGCATTTTTTACCACCCTGGGCCCCATGTTCAGCACCTGCTTGAATATCGGCAGCTTCTCCCAGGCATCTTTCATCCCTTTGGGTGGTTCAGGCTCTTTCAGCTGCGCCAGCAGCTCGCCCACGCCACGCAGCGCAGAAACACTTTCCTCACCCATACCCAGCGCGACCCGCTCAGGCGTACCAAACAGGTTACCCAGCACCGGGTAGTCATAACCTTTCGGATTTTCAAACAATAACGCAGGACCGCCCGCACGTAGTGTGCGATCGCAGATCTCGGTCATTTCCAGCACCGGATCGATTTCCTGCTTGATACGCCTGAGCTCGCCACGCTGTTCCAGCATGTCGATAAAATCGCGTAGATCTTTATATTTTGCAGTGGCCATAAATACAATCAGCTTTATCTGGACATAAAAAAGGGCAAGCATAAATGCTTACCCTTTGTTAACTGGATCAGTATTACTTCCGTCTCATGGACAGGAAGAACTCATCGTTGGTATTGAAATCCTTCAGCTTGTCGATGACAAACTCAGTCGCCGCACTGTCTTCCATCGGATCAAGCAACTTGCGCAGAATCCACATGCGCTGCAGCTCTTCTTCGGTGGTCAGCAAGTCTTCACGACGGGTACCGGAGCGACGGATATTGATCGCCGGGAACACGCGCTTCTCAGCGACTTTACGGTCCAGATGAACCTCGGAGTTACCGGTACCTTTGAATTCCTCAAAGATAACTTCATCCATCTTAGAGCCCGTATCAACCAGCGCCGTCGCAATGATTGTCAGGCTGCCACCTTCCTCGATGTTACGTGCCGCACCAAAGAAACGCTTTGGACGTTCCAGCGCGTGAGCATCAACACCACCGGTCAGTACTTTACCGGAGGACGGGATTACCGTGTTGTAGGCACGGGCCAGACGGGTGATGGAATCCAGCAGGATAACCACGTCTTTCTTATGCTCAGTCAGACGCTTGGCTTTTTCCAGTACCATCTCGGCAACCTGCACGTGACGTGCTGGCGGCTCATCGAAGGTTGATGCAACCACTTCACCGCGAACGGTACGCTGCATCTCGGTCACTTCCTCTGGGCGCTCATCAATCAGCAGCACGATCAGGTGAGTTTCCGGATTGTTACGGGTAATGCTGTTGGCGATGTTCTGCAACATCAGCGTTTTACCCGCCTTCGGCGGTGATACGATCAACGCACGCTGACCTTTACCCATTGGACATACCAGATCGATCACGCGAGCCGTGAGATCTTCAGTACTACCATTACCCAGCTCCATACGCAGACGGTTCTGCGCAAATAGTGGGGTCAGGTTCTCAAACAGGATCTTATTCTTGGCGTTTTCTGGCTTGTCGTAGTTAATCTCGTTAACTTTCAACAGCGCAAAGTAGCGCTCACCCTCTTTTGGCGGGCGGATCTTACCAGCAACTGTATCACCGGTGCGCAGGTTAAAACGACGGATCTGGCTTGGTGATACGTAGATATCATCCGGGCCAGCAAGGTAGGAGGAGTCAGCGGAACGCAGGAAACCAAAACCATCCTGGAGAATCTCCAGTACACCGTCACCGTAAATATCTTCGCCGCCTTTAGCATGGCGTTTCAGGATGGCAAAAATCACATCCTGCTTACGGGAACGAGCAAGGTTATCCATCGCCATATCTTTGGCAATGTCCAGTAACTCGGGAACGCTCTTCTGTTTGAGTTCGGTAAGATTCATAGTTGACCAGGGCAAAGGCCCCGCAATTTTATTCTGAATGGAAGATTTGGAAGGTACCGAGTACAGATTGACTCAGTAACGCGGCATCCGTTTTGCCGATGATGGCTGTCAGGAAGCCTGAGACTGTCGACACTATAATCCGTTGCAGATTAGCTGTCTAGTAAATACAGCCATTCGGGTGGAAATGTGTCAGCTACACATTTCCACACCGAATAACCAGCCCGTTTATTACAGGTTGGCTTCAATAAACGCCGACAGCTGTGATTTGGACAGTGCACCGACTTTGGTTGCTTCCATGTTACCGTTCTTAAACAGCATCAATGTCGGAATACCGCGAATACCAAACTTAGGCGGTGTTTCGTTATTCTCATCGATATTCAACTTGCAGATCTTCAGACGGCCATCAAATTCTTTGGCGATCTCTTCCAGTACCGGTGCAATCATTTTGCACGGCCCACACCACTCAGCCCAGTAATCGACCAGAACAGGTACATCTGCCTTCAGGACATCGTCTTCAAAGCTGGCGTCAGTAACATTTACAATGTTTTCGCTCATGGGATTCTCTCTTCTAAGCACGAGGTGCAATTCTAATCAGCCTGGGATAATACCACTGTCATAGCATTTTGTATAAATGCACGCACCGCTGCAACACTGTGATGCATAGTCTGCTACCGCCCGCAATCCCTTATACAGAATGCGGATAAAGCCTGTAATCCGCCTCACATCAGCTGCCAAGGCACGGCCCTTCTGGTACTCTGTCGCGAATTTCGAATCTACTATGTTGCAGCGCAACACGCGCGGACCGCGCTACGCTTAAGCAAAAGACGGTCGCGACGGGCATAAGTCAGTACGAGGATTTCCAGATGACAACAACCGAACAGCCCAGTTCCCAGACGCCAATACTGGCCGCCATAGATCTGGGTTCCAACAGCTTTCATATGGTCGTTGCCCGACTTGAGCAGGGCGAGCTCAAACCGATCGAAATAATGTCAGAGAAAGTTCAGCTCGCAGCCGGGCTCGACAGCCGACGCTGCCTGACTGACGAAGCACAACAACGCGGACTGGACTGTCTGGACCGCTTTGCCCAGCGGACCCAGGATCAGCCCCGGGACTCCATTCGCTGCGTCGGCACCAATGCGCTGCGCGAAGCACGCAACGCCGACAGTTTTATCGAGCAGGCAGAACGTATTCTTGGTATCCCGCTGGAAATCATCGCTGGCCGCGAAGAAGCCCGGCTAATCTTTCTTGGCGTCTCCCATACTCTGCCGGACAACTTTGGCCGACGGCTGGTAATCGACATTGGTGGCGGCAGTACCGAGTGTATTATTGGCGAGCGCTTTGAGCCGGTAGAACTGGAAAGCCTGCATATGGGCTGCGTCAGCTACAACAAACGGTTCTTTAATGATGGCCGCATCACTCGCCGCCGTTTCAGGGCCGCTCGCACCGCCGCCATGCAGGAACTGCAAAGCATTCAGAAACGCTACCTCAAGCATGGCTGGACCAGCTCCGTCGGCTCTTCCGGCACCATCAAAGCTGCCTTTCACGCTTGCCAGGCACAGGGCTGGTGTGGTGATAGCCTGACCCAAGAAGCACTGGAGCAACTCTGCCAGCATGTATTAGCGCTGGATCATGTGGACCAGATCGCGCTGGACGGCGTCAAACCGGAGCGCTGTGCCGTACTCCCGGCCGGGCTGGCCATTCTGTGTGCAGTGTTCGACAGCCTACAGATTACCGAGATGGATTTCTCTTACGGTGCTCTGCGTGAAGGACTGCTATATGAGAGTGCCGGACGGCTGCGCCATGAAGATGTGCGCCAGCGCACCACTGACGCGCTGATGCAACGCTACCGGGTCGACAATGACCAGGCCCTGCGGGTCGAAACCACTGCCCTGATGGCACTGGCACAGATCAAGAAAGACTGGCAGCTGGAGCATGAAAGCAACCACGATATGCTCAGCTGGGCAGCACGCACCCATGAGATCGGCCTGACCATCTCCCACAGCGGCTACCACAAACACAGCGCTTACCTGATGGCCAACTCTGACCTGCCAGGCTTCACTCATCTGGATCAGCAACTGCTCGGCGCACTGGTGCGCGGCCATCGTCGTAAATTCCCGAAAGAGGATTTCCGCCAGCTACCACAACGTTATCAGCAGGCCTGCCAGCGGCTATGCATCCTGCTGCGACTATCCTGCATCCTGCATCGTAACCGTAGCATCAGCCGACCACCCGCTTTTGACATCAACGTTACCGAACAGCACATTCGCCTGACATTCCCCGAAGGCTGGCTGGAGGCCCATTCGCTGACCCATGCCGACCTGATCCATGAACAGGAACTGCTGGCCAGCGGTCACTACCAGCTGGAAATCAGTTAAAGCAGCTCTGGGCCCCTGGCCGACCATCCCGCGTCGTCGTCCAGTATGATCTGGCAGGCATAAAAAACCCCGCGAGCCCTGAGGCGCGCGGGGTTTTTTAGTCAGTGCAGATTCAGGCTTCAGGGCCTGCTGCAATGATCGTCTCGGCAACGCCGCTGAACTTCTCAAAGTTAGATACGAACTGACCGATCAGGTCTTTCGCAGTCGCGTCGTACGAGGCTTTATCAGCCCAGGTATCACGCGGGTTCAGCAGTTCAGAATCAACACCCGGTACTGTTGTTGGTACCGTCAGGTTGATGCCTGGCAGGTGCTGGGTCGCAGCGCCTTTCAGATCACCGTTCTGAATGGCAGAGATAATGCCACGGGTGGTTGGAATGCTGAAACGTTTACCTGTGCCGTAAGCACCACCGGTCCAGCCAGTGTTAACCAGATAAACCTGAGAGCCGAACTCTTCGATACGCTTCATCAGCAACTCTGCGTACACAGCCGCTGGGCGTGGGAAGAACGGCGCACCGAAGCAGGTAGAGAAAGTAGACTTGATGCCACCACCCGAACCCATTTCAGTCGAACCGACCAGTGCGGTATAACCGGACAGGAAGTGATATGCAGCCGCTTCCTTAGTCAGGATAGACACTGGTGGCAGAACGCCGGTCAGGTCACAGGTCAGGAAAACAATCGCCTTTGGCTCGCCACCCATGTTGGCGTCAGTACGTTTTTCAACGTGCTCCAGCGGGTAAGCACAACGGCCGTTTTCAGTCAGGCTAGTATCGTCGTAGTCTGCAGTGCGGTTTTCGTCCAGCACAACGTTCTCAACGATGGCACCGAAACGGATCGCATCCCAGATGATCGGCTCGTTTTTCTTGCTCAGGTTAATGGTTTTCGCATAGCAACCACCTTCCAGGTTAAAGACAACGCCTTTACCCCAACCGTGCTCATCATCACCAATCAGGTAACGATCCGGGTCAGCAGAGAGGGTTGTTTTACCGGTGCCAGACAGGCCGAAGAACAGCGTGGTGCTGTCATCTTCGCCAACGTTGGCGGAGCAGTGCATTGGCAGTACATCTTTCTCTGGCAGCAGGAAGTTCTGTACCGAGAACATGGCTTTCTTCATTTCGCCTGCGTAACGCATACCGGCCAGCAGTACTTTACGCTTGGCGAAGTTCAGAATGACACAGCCATCACTGTTAGTGCCATCGCGCTCAGGGTCACATTCAAAACCCGCTGCGTTGATGATCTGCCACTCTTCTTTACCCTTAGGATTAAACTCATCCGGGCGGATAAACAGATTCTGGCCAAACAGGTTCTGCCAGGCAGTTTCTGTGGTCATTTTTACCGGCAGGTAATGGCTTGGGTCAGAGCCCACATGAACATTGGCGACATACGGCTCTTTGTCAGCCAGATATTCTTCAACACGAGTCCACAGTGCATCAAATTTGTCAGCACTAAATGGACGGTTGATGTTGCCCCAGTCGATCGCATCTGAAGTGCTAGGCTCTTCAACAATATAACGATCCATAGGTGAACGGCCGGTACGCTGACCGGTGGTGACAACCAGTGCACCGGAGTCAGCCAGTGTACCTTCACCGCGTGCAACGGCTGCTTCAACCAGCTGAGCACGGCTCAGATTAAATTTTTCGGTGTTCTGTTTGGTCATTACTGGGTTCCCTTGGCTAGGTGCCAATAACGTTACCTGAAAAGCAATATGGGATTGGCTGTGCCCCTGTCCACAGCCCGCGTCAGGAAATCAGGGACGCACATTATCGCATAAAAATCAGGCACAGCGCTATGCGGCGTTAACCGTTCTCATTTATCATCCGACTATCGTCGCAGGTTCAAATCAATGGGTCGCATCAGAACCCGGCGCATAGCCGGTTACTGAGAACATTGCGGTGATATCCGCATCATCAAAACGGTAATGGGTGTTGCAGAATTGACACGCAACCTCCACCGCGCCTTCCGCTATTGCAATTTCGTGCAGTTCATCTTCCGTCATAAAGCGCAGGCTCTGCGCCGTACGGTCGCGGGAACAGTCACAGCGGAACACCACCGGTGACGACTCATGCAAGCGACAGTTATCGTCATGAAACAGTCGATACAGCAATGTCTGGTTATCCAGCTGCAGCAGCTCTTCCTGTTTCAGGGTCGCCCCCAGCTGACTGATATGCTCCCAGTCCTCAGCAATGCCTCCGCCAGCAGGCAGCACCTGCAACAGGAAACCCGCCGCTTTTTCGCCATCGCATGCCAGGTGTAGCTGGCTGTTCAGCTGCTCAGAATAACGGAAGTAGGTTTCCAGGCAGTCGCTCAGATTATCGCCTTCAAGGGGTACATAGCCCTGATAGCGCTGACCCTTCGCCGGATCAATGGTGATCGCCAGCGCACCGCCTTCCATCAACTCGGTAAAGCTGGCATTCTCATCAATTTCCCCGTCAAACCGGGCAATAGAACGCAGTTCCTGCTTGTGGGTACTTTCAGCCATCAATGCCTGAACGTTCCCTTTGCCTTGCGCCTGTAGAATCAACCGGCCTTCAAACTTCAGGTTGGCGCTAAGGATTGCAGCGGCCGCCATCATCTCGCCAAGGATCTTGCGGATTACCGGCGGGTAATCATGTTTGGACAACGCTTCAGTGTAAGCACTGTCCAGTCCGGTCAGCACACCTCGAACATCCAGTTCATCGAAAAGAATACGTTGAATCTGATCGCTATCGCTCATCTGGTAGATCTCACCCTGAAATTAGACTGCTACGGCCAGTAATAGACAGGCCAGGAACGGTTTGACGTCGGCGTGGCAATCTGGCGTGAAAGCAGCAGGAATGCTAAAATTTCGCCGATTATATCATATAGATTTCAGTCTTTAGCCTTCAGCTGTGAGCGACCCAATGCCCCCCGAAAACGCAACTGTTTTTGCACGTCAGTGGAATCCATCTGCCCTGCTTCGTAACCATATACTGGCTTTCCTGCTACTCGGCAGCTTCATTCTGCCAGAGGGGCAGGCGCTATGGCGGCAACTGGATCAGAGCATATTTTTCATCCTCAACGGCTCGCTTGAAGGCAGCACCAGCTGGGCGCGTTTCTGGGCGTGGACGAATGTTCGCAGCAGTGATATTGCCACCGGGATGGTAATGATCATCAGCCTCACATTCCCGGGACTGGGTATGCGTCGTGCGCAGCTACAGGGGGCCTTTATCGGTTTTATCTTCCTGCTACTGTTTGTCATGTTCCCTATTCGCTATGCCCTGCATATGCTGGCAGCAGTGTATGAACTGACCGGCCCAAGTGCATCACTGACCCTGGAGCCAGCATTCAGACTCAGCGAACTGGCCCCCGACATCCCGGCTAAAGACGCCTCTCTGCACAGCTTCCCGGGCGATCATGCTGCGGTACTCTGGTGCTGGGCCGGAGTGCTTATCTACAACATGAAACAGCGGGCACTCTGTCTGGTGCCCGTGGCCATCGCAGTCGCATTTATGCTGCCGCGCGTGGTGGGTGGAGCCCACTGGGCCAGCGACATTCTGGTCGGGGGAGGCTTTGTTGCTTTGCTGACATTGAGCTGGGCGTTCCACACACCTCTGGTACAACAGGTAACCGATATGCTGACACGACTGTTGCAGCCTGTGGTACGGCTATTTAGCCGTATACCCGTATTAGGTCAGTTGCCGTTCTTTCATTCATAAAGCAGATCACCGATCTATTACCTAGTCGGTGATCTGGTCGTGAAAACCTCGAATAAGTCGACGGCCCTTTTTTGTTGGCCGTCGGCTCGGCTCGGTCCGGGTCAGCTTACGCTGTGCAGCCGCCTCATCACGGGCCTTCAGGCTGGCTTCGGTTTCGTCATACAGCAGCTGCGCCTGGGGGGCACCACCGCGTTTATCTGACAACGCCACGACCACCACGATTTTCTCATCAAAGCCCTGACGAATAGTCAGTTCGACGCCAATTTCCACCATCCGGCTACACTTGGCCCGGTCACCGTTGTAGTGCACTTTGCCGCCCTCAACCGCCTGTTTGGCCAGACCTCGGGTTTTAAAAAATCGCGCCGCCCAGAGCCACTTATCCAGGCGGACTTTATCAGACTGTTCGCTCATACGTTCCTGTCAGGTTTCAGTTCATCAAAATGATCAATGCTATTGAACTGCTCGATCTCACGACGCGGCTGCTGGCTGTCCGGCTGCACAATGCACAGCAGATGACCGATACCATATTCGCGGGCCGCTTCCAGCACCGCCAGGCTATCGTCGATCAGCAGCGTGCGAGCCGGATCAAACGGTTCCTCGCGTTGCAGTTGCTGCCAGAACCCCTGATCTTCCTTGGGCAGCTGATAATCATGCGAGCTGATCACATGATCCACCCACTGATCAATGGCAGTCTGCTCCACTTTCAGATTCAGACTGCCACGGTGAGCGTTGGTCACAATAACACTGCGGATACCCTGGGCTTTCAGCGCCCTCAGGAAATCCTGTACATGGGGGCGAAAGCCGATCCGGTCGGCAATTTCCCGCTTCAGCGCGACGATATCCACCTGCAGCTCACGGCTCCAGTAATCCAAGCAATACCAGTTTAGTGTGCCCCGCTCGGCTATGATACGCTCATGCAACCAGCGCTTTGCCTCGCCCGGCTCCATCTGGTGAATCTGGGCATAGCGCAAAGGGAGGTGCTCCAGCCAGAAGTAGGTATCAAAATGCAGGTCCAGCAGGGTGCCATCCATATCCAGCAGGACAGTATCAATTTCAGACCAGTACACGGCGGCCTCGACTTTAGATTAGGAATACAACGTAGAGACTGAAGTATGCCCGTAAAACCTGAGATATTGAAGGTAACCCCCACCGCCCGCAGCCGCCTGTTTCAGATAGAAGAGATGGAGCTGCGCTTCAGCAACGGCGTGGAGCGCACCTATGAGCGGCTGAGCAACCGGGGTCGTGGCGCAGTCATGGTGATTGCCCTGACGGCCATGAACGAAGTGCTGCTGATTCGTGAATATGCCGCCGGGCTGGAAGATTACCTGCTAACTCTGCCCAAAGGGCTGATTGATCCAGGCGAAGATGCGCTGCAGGCGGCTGACCGCGAACTCAAAGAAGAAGCCGGTTACGGTGCCCACCAGATCAAACCGTTACGGGTACTGACCACCGCTCCCAACTACATGGGCCACCAGCTGACCGTCGTTATTGCCCGCGAACTTTACCCCTGCAAACTCGAAGGCGACGAACCCGAACCAATGGAACTGGTACGCTGGCCTCTCGACCGGCTGGATGAGCTGGTCTGGCAGGAAGATTTCAGTGAAGCCCGCGCCATCGCCGCCCTGCTGCTGACCCGCGACCTGATCAACAAAGGCAAATTATGAGCCTGAGCCCGACCCAGCTCGACAGCCTCAAGCAAATCAGCCGTGAGGCAGGGCAGGTAATCCTTGACGTGTATCAGCGCGATGATTTCGAAGTGCAGCACAAAGGGGATAACTCGCCACTGACTGCCGCCGATCTGGCCGCCCATCAGGTTATCGAACAGGGCCTGAGCGCACTCACCCCGGACTGGCCACGGCTCAGCGAAGAAGCAGCTGACATCCCCTTCAGCAGCCGTCAGCACTGGCAACGCTACTGGTGTATCGATCCGCTGGATGGCACCAAAGAATTTATCAATCGCAACGGTGAATTCACCGTCAACATCGCCCTGATTGACCAGCACCAGCCGGTATTTGGCATCATCTATGTGCCGATCAGTGACGAGCTGTACTGGGGCGATCGCAACGGCGCCTGGAAGCAGACCGGGCTGAATGCGCCTGAACGTATCCAGTGCCGGACACTGGGCGAGTCTCTTACCCTGATCGCCAGCCGCCGTCATGGCCAGGAAAAGAACAGCGCCTTATTAGGCCCACTGGCCAGCCAGTTCAGTCAGATAGAGACCGTCAACAAAGGCAGCTCGGTCAAAATGTGCCTGATCGCCGAAGGCCTGGCTGATATCTATCCCCGGCTGTTTCCCACCAGTGAGTGGGACACCGCCGCCTCTCAGGCCATCATTGAAGCCGCCGGTGGCCTGCTGGTCGACGCCCGTACCCTGCAGCCACTGCAGTACAACCGACAAGCGTCGCTGGAAAACCCCTGGTTTATCGTCATTGGTGACCCTGCCTTTCCGCTGCTCCAGCTACAGATCTGACACCCCACCGGCGCGAGCTTGCTCGCGCCAGCAGTTAACCCCTGTCGGCAGCCGACTTATTTCTCAGCGGCACAGGCCTGAGAACCATTCTGCACAACTTCTTCGACTTTCGCTTTAAATACGCTGTCGCCCAGCTGCTGATTCATAATCATCCGCACTTCCTGATCGGAGAAGTGTTTATGCACATAATCAGACAGGCAGCCACACTGCTGCTCAGTGGCCGTACCACCAGCCATACAGCCCTGCTTGAACGGCTCCCAGGTTTGCGAATTCAGAAACTGACTTTTCATTACAAAGGCCGCCAGTGCCACAATACCAATCCACAGAAAAGCCTTAGTCATCGCTGATACTCACCTGACAAAATTAAGAACAATCATTCTAGGGGCTTAACCCACTGAATTCTCAAGACATTGGTCGCATACCCGACGGATTATATAAACCGGGTAGCAGCAAGAAAATGCCAATTCCAGCACTTTTTGTACCATGAAAACGGCCAGACGGGGTGCTATGATTGGCCCACTTCGCTAAAAAATGTTGCGTGTGATAGCGGCGACTGCCAATGGCCGACACCGATATGACGCGTAACGACAGACAAGAGTTGTACGCAAAATACAACCCAGCATAAAGGTGAGAACGATGAGCTTTGAACTGCCAGCCCTGCCGTACGCAAAAGATGCCCTGGAACCCCATATCTCTGCTGAGACACTGGACTTCCACCACGGCAAACACCACAACACCTACGTTGTAAAACTGAACGGCCTGCTGCCAGGTAGCGAATACGAAAACAAATCCCTGGAAGAGATCATCATGTCTGCTCCAGCGGGCGGCGTATTCAACAACGCAGCACAGATCTGGAACCACACGTTCTACTGGAACTCCCTGGCACCTAACGCTGGCGGCGCACCAACCGGCGCAATCGCTGATGCCATCAACGCTAAATGGGGTTCTTTCGAAGACTTCAAAGCAGCACTGAATGACAAAGCTGTGAACAACTTCGGTTCCAGCTGGACATGGCTGGTTAAAAACAGCGCGGGCGAACTGGAGATTGTAAACACCTCCAACGCGGGTACGCCAATGACTGACGGCCACACCGCACTGCTGACCGTTGATCTGTGGGAACACGCCTACTACATCGATTACCGTAACGTACGTCCAGATTACCTGAACGGTTTCTGGGCGCTGGTTAACTGGGACTTCGTTAACCAGAACTTCGCAGGCTAAGCCTCGATTTCCGGTTTAAAAAAGCGCCTGACGGCGCTTTTTTTGTCTCTGCAGTGGCGTATTTACTGCACCAGCTCCAGTAACCGTGGCCACACAGTCTCCAATAATACTGGCTGCGCCCGGGCGTTGGGGTGCAAACCATCGTTCTGCATCAGTTCCGGTTTTAATGCCACCCCGGCCATAAAAAATGGCACCAGCCCCACCTTCATTTCAGTACTAAGCTCACTGAAAATCACTTCGAACCGGGCGTTATACACCGGGCCATAATTAGGCGGTAAACGAATGCCCAGCATCAGCACTTTGGCGCCCGCCGTTTGGGACAGCGTAATCAGGGTACGTAAATTTTGCCGTAACCGGGCCGGTGGCGTGCCGCGCAAACCATCATTGGCACCCAGTTCAATCACCACCAGTTCTGGCCGATACTGCTGTAACAGACCTGGCAGCCGACTCAGCCCACCCTGGCTGGTTTCACCGCTGATACTGGCGTTTACAACCTGGTAACCTGGTATATCAGACACTAAACGATGCTGTAACAATGATACCCAGCCCTGTTCAACTGGCATACGATAAGCGGCAGACAGGCTATCACCCAGCACCAGCACGGTTTCCGCCCTGAGGGACAGGGGTAACAGCACCAACAGACACAACAACAAGGAACGCAACATGATTTCTCCTGAATCAGAACCGGTTATCCAGGCCCTTGGATTAAGTAAGCAGTTTGACAGTCACAACGGCTCACTCAGCCTGTTCAGCGAACTGGGGCTGGCGATCCATCAGGGTGAAAGTGTTGCCATCGTCGGCCCGTCAGGCAGTGGCAAGTCCACCTTACTCAGCCTGCTGGCCGGGCTGGATAACCCCAGCACGGGCGATGTGATTATCGCGGGTCAATCGCTGACCCAGCTCGATGACATTGCTCGCGCTCGCCTGCGCAGCGAGCATCTCAGCTTTATCTTTCAGTCTTTCCATTTACTGCCAGAGCTTAGCGCACTGGAAAACGTTATCTTACCACTGGAAATTCGCGGCCAGCAAAACGCAGCCGCCCAGGCCTGCCACTGGCTGGACCGGGTCGGGCTGGCAGACCGCCAGCATCATTACCCCACCACCCTGTCCGGCGGCGAGCAACAGCGCGTCGCCATCGCCCGCGCTTTTGCCACGGAACCGACCCTGCTGTTTGCCGATGAGCCCACCGGCAACCTGGACGACCAGACCGGCGAGTCGATTATCAACCAGCTGTTCAGCCTCAACCAGCAACGCCAGACGACTCTGGTACTGATCACCCATGACAACAGCCTGGCCGCCCGTTGCGACCGCACCCTTGAATTACACAATGGCCAGCTGCAGCCACGGCTGAATGAGGAGCGCTCCCAATGACCCTGCGCCAACTCAACCGGCTGGCCCTGCGCCAGAGCCGGGCCAGCTGGCGACGGCTGGAATGGCGTGCACTGGCCGCCGCCCTGCTGATTGCCATCAGCCTCAGCACTCTGCTGGCCGTCACCGGTGACCGGCTGGAACAGAGCCTGGGACAGCAAAGCGCCGCCTTGCTCGGTGGCGACCTGGTACTGTCCAGCAGTCGGCCACTCAACCCGCAGCGCCGCCAGGCTGCCACCGATGCAGGGCTGAATAGCAGTGCCGTTATTCAGCTGAGCAGCATGCTCAGCGGTAACGAAAAGTTCGTGCTGGGCTCCATCAAAGCGATCAGCGCACCCTACCCACTGCGCGGCACCGTCATCACGACTCCCTCACAGCCGTCACTCCCGGTACCCGGCACCCTCTGGGCTGAGCAGAGCGTATTACAACGGCTGGGGCTCGCCGTAGGCGACAGCCTGAGCCTGGGTTACCAGCGTTTTACCATCAGCGCCGAACTGATCAGCAGCCCGGACCGGGGCCGCGGTTTCGGCAGTTTCAACCCGCTGGTGATGATCAATACCGCTGACCTGGCAGCCACAAAGCTGATCAGCCCTGGCGCACGGGTCAACTATCGATTACTGCTGGCAGGCCCAGTGGACAGCGTTGACCGCTTCTACCGCCAGCTCAAGCCACAGCTGAGCAATGCCGAACGGCTACTGAGCCTGAATAGCGATGATAATATGCAGGGCAACCTGCAACAGAACCTCAGCCGCTACCTGCGCCTGAGTGCCGTCATGACTCTGTTACTGTGCGCGCTAACCATCCTGCTCAGCCTGCGCCGTTACAGCCATGCCAATCTTAACCGGGCAGCCCTGCTACTTAACATGGGCCTGCAGCCGCGCCAGCTGGTGCAGCTGTTCAGCCTGCAACTACTACAACTATGGAGCGTCTGTGCCGTGCTGGGCAGCCTGGCAGCCGTGCTGCTGAACAGCCTGGTCAACCTGCTACTGACGCCACTGCTCAATGGCGCACTGCCCCCGGCAACATCACTGAGCTGGCTACAGGGCCCACTGATGGGGTTAATCCTGCTGATCACCCTGGGCCTGCCACCAATCCTGGCCATGAGCCGGGTTTCGGTAATGCAGCTCCTGCGCCAGAGCGAACCGGCCACCGTGAATATGGGCCGGGGCCTGATGGGACTGGCGCTGCTCAGCCTCCTCGGCTGGATCAGCTACTACCTCGACAGCCTGACCCTGGCCCTGCTGCTCACCACCGTACTGGTCGGTGTCAGCTGGCTGCTGGGTCTGCTGGGCCAATGGCTGACCCGCCTGCTTGGCCAGCAGCTGGCACCCCGGCTGCGGCTGGGGCGATTGCTGGTGCTGCGCATTCAACAACAGCGGCGCTGGCAACGGCTGCAAATCCCGGTTATGAGCCTGTTACTGGCACTGATGGCCCTGCTCTGGCTGGCCCGGGGTGACCTGCTCAATCGCTGGGCGGAGCAGTTGCCCGCCACTGCCGCCAATCACTTTGTCATTAATATCCAGCCCTGGGAAAAACAGCTACTGGCTGAGTTTATGCACAACCAGGGCGTCGACAGCCATCTGTACCCCATGGTACGCGCTCGACTGGTCGGTAAAAATGGCCAGCCGGTCGACGCGGCTTTCAATGCGGAACAGCAGAAAGACAACAGTCTGAACCGGGAACTGAACCTGACCTGGAGCACGCAGCTGGCACGGGACAATCAATTGCTGTCCGGCACCTGGCCACCCATCAGTAACGAGCAGGGCCATAGTGTCTCAGTGGAAAGTGGACTGGCGGAGCGGCTGGGGCTGAAACTGGGAGACCGGTTGAGTTTTAATGCGGGCAGCCAGCCCGTTGAGGCCCGTATCGACAGCATCCGTCAGGTGAAGTGGGATTCGTTCCAGCCCAACTTCTTTATGATCTTCGCCCCCGGTGCGCTGGATGCCCTGCCTGCCAGCTATATCACCGCGTTCTACCTGCCCCGGGAAAACAGCCGGCTGGTCCCGGCACTGCTCGAACAGTTCCCGACCCTGACCCTGATCGCTATCGACCAGTTACTGGCTCAGGCTCGTCAGCTGATTGCTCACCTGATTGATGCTTCATCACTGATCATGCTGCTGAGTTTGCTGGCAGGCACAGTGCTGGTGATCACCCTGATGAGCCAGGAACGCGGCCAGCGACGTTATGAAAATGCACTACTGCAGGCGCTGGGGGCCACTGCCAACGATTGTCAGCGGCTGGATCGACTGGAATTTGGCCTGACCGGACTGGTCTGTGGCGCACTGGCGGCATTGCTGGCCGAACTGGCACTCTGGCCGATCCACCAGCAGGCGCTGAAGATTGAGATGGTGATACATCCATGGAGCTGGCTACTGCTACCACTGACGGGCATGGTGCTGTTCAGCCTGCTGGGCAGCCTGAGCCGACGCTACCCGACCTCACTCTGGGAGCAACTCAAAGCCCGCCAGGGCCGGTAACTCGCCTGAGTCTCTCGCCTTAAAAAACAGGGGCGCATAACGCGCCCCTGTTTATCTATCGCTCCGGTGATATGCCAGTCTGTCAGATACCAACACTCAGCGAAGGCGGCTTGTCACTGCTGCTATCCACGGTTGGGTAGCAGATAAACAGCCGGTCTTTAGGCACCCCTTTGGCCAGCTGTTTTTTCACCACCTCACCCCGCTGTACTGCCAGTGTTTGCAGACGCTGCTGCAGCAGTTCGGCCAATGCTTCTGGCTTACGTGGTTTTTTACGCTTGGCGTTCTCTTTCGTCAGTATCGGCTTCAACACCTTGAGGTCCGCTTTCACCGCCGTGCCACAGAGCTTCAGCCGCATCGCCGGACGCTCGGCCAGCATCTCGGTCAGCTTGCCCATATAGCCCTGCATATCTTTGCTCAGTGCAGACTTACCCGGCGCGAACTGCACTGGCTGCAGACTGATAAAGGTACCTTTCTCATTTGCTTCGATCGCCGTTTTGGCCAGTGACACCAGGGTGGCATAAGGCTGCAGCGATTTAGTCAGGTAGCTGACCGCCGCATTTTTCAGCCCGCGTCCGGCCAGCGAGTTGATCACACTCTGGTAACCAAAATTGGGATCATCCAGCGCACCACTGAGATCCAGGTCCAGCTCGATATTACTGTCATCATCTTCAAGTATCATCACCGCCGTTTCCAGCGGCATCGAGAGCCGCTGACTGACCTGACCCACCTTGTCTTGCTGACGTGGCTCTACATTGAAGTTGTGCAATTTGACAGTACTTTTCCCCTCCAGCTGACCCGCTTTCAGTGTGCCTTTGCTGGTCAGATTCAACTGGCCGCTTTGCAGAAAGTAACCGGTATATTCCATGCTGTAGGGACTCAGGTAAGGCATCTCCACCCCATTAAGATCCAGCGTCCAGCCACCGCTCTGCATCGTCGCGGTATCCAGCACACCATGTAATGACAGCTCACCGTCGCCGTTGAGTTTCGCCTTGAGGTTCAGATCGGTTGGCCGCTTGCCCTGAGTATCGTAAGGCCCCACCGCCAGCTGGCTCAGCTCACCGTTGAAGGAAAAACGCGGTTTGACACTGCGGTCACTGAAATACAGCTGATGGGGCTGACGCACCGACAGCTCACCCAGCCGGATATGCATCGCCGGAGACTGTTCGGTACTGGCAACCGGCTTAGCGGCAGTCTCTGCCTCCGCCGGCACCAGGGACGCCAGCTGTTGTTGCAGTGCAACGATATCCACCAGCTCTCCCTCGGCACCACGACGCAACCGGGTCTCACCGCCGTTCAGTTCAATACTGTCAATCAGCAGCTGCTGCGGTTGCCAGTGGATACTGGTCAGTTTCAGCTGTGGCCAGTAGCTGAGCGGACGATCCTGCTCATCATCCACCACTGCCGCCAGCTTCAGTTCAGTCAGTTCGACCCTGGCCAGCTGAGCAGAATCGGCGTTGGCCAGTAGCTCCTGTAGCCGGATCTGGTCAGCGCTGATCAGCGGATACTGATCACTGGCGGCTTTTAAACCTTTGAGCACCAGCTCGGGCTGCGCCAGCTGCCAGTGTTCACCGTTCAGCTCAAACTGACTCTGGTTCTCCAGCCTGGCCAGTGAAGCCACCAGGCTCTGGTGTGTCGCACCCAGCCCAGTCAGCGTCAGCTGCTGCTGGCTGTTAACACTCAGCGGCTTATCCTGTAGCTGAGAAAACGTCGCCTGCCCACGCCATGCGGCCTGCTCAAGGCTCAACGACTGGCCCGCGGCCTTGTCTGCACTTTTAGCAGCCAGGTTCGCCAGCGACAATGTGCCATCCAGCGTGCCAGCCAGCCCCTGCGCCAGAGAAACCGTGCCTCGGCCTGTCCAGCCCAGTTTCGCCAGTTTCAGCGCCAGCTGATCCGGCACCGTAGCGACGGTGCGATTGAGACTCAGCTTGCCTTCAAAGACAGCCTTGGCATCCGGCCCCGACCAGCCCGCATCGCCGGACCAGCGAACGCTGCCAACCGCTGCACTGGGTGCTGCCTGCCAGGCCAGCGTATCCAGCCCCAGCGTGCCCCTGGCTTTAACCTGCAGCGGATTCAGTTGTGCAGTAATCTGCAGATCACTGCTGAGCTGGCCACGCAGCGGCTGCTCCAGCATGGCCATCAGGCCATCCAGCGGTAGCTTGTCCAGCTTGAGGCTGAGTTTGAACTGTGGCGCAGGCTGCAGTGGCTGACTGGTACTATCCAGCACCAGCGCCGCATTGTTCAGCCGCCCCTGCAGGGTGAGCAGGGTATCTGTCAGTGGTGCCCATTGATAAAGGCTTTCAATGCGCGCCTGATCGATCTGTAACGGATACTGCTGGCCCTGCCACTGTGTCAGCCAGGCCAGATCACTGATAACCAGCGCGTCCAGCCCCACCTGCCAGTCCAGTGGCTCAGAAGGTGCCGCTTCCGACTCCGGTTCAGCCGCCGGTAATGGCAGGGGGCCCAGCCAGAGCTGCCCGCTGGCATCACTGAGCCCACCGTGCAGCCCAATCAGCTGAAACTGCTCGACCCGTAACTGCTTGTCCAGCAAAGCGGCCAGGTCCACATCAAGCACCAGCTGCTCCAGCTGCAGTGACTCATAACCCTGGCGTTGCAACGACAGTTTTTCCAGCCGCAGCTGCCCTCGCCACCAGTTAACCGACAAGGTACGCAACCGGGCGTCCTCAACCCCCTGTTCATACAACCACAAAACCAGTTGATCACGGACCACATACGGCAGCGTCTGTAACGCCACCACAACGATCAGACAGAATCCCGCCAGACTCATCCACAGTTTTCTCACGCACCATCCCTCTTGGACTATCCTGAAAGCCTTTACTGATTATTAAGGTTTGCTCAGGGTGTACAAGCCGTTTGTAGAGAAAGTTGACGGTTAATATCAATCTACCGACATACTCCGACAGATTTAGATAACCAGGCATTATAGATTGACCTCTGTCAATATCTCGATTCCCCTGCTAAGATCGCCGACCGACCGTTCTGTGCATAAATAACAAGGTGAACATATCATGGCATCTCACAACGAAGAGTTTCGCGAAAAGGCGGGCTGGAGCTGGATCATCATCAACCTGGTAGCAATGGCATGGGTCACAATGCCAGCCAGCATCATGGTCAGCCGTATCCAGTTCTGATCCTGTGCGCTAAGCTTCAGCAATGAACGCTTATCTGCGCATCGGCGAACTCGCCAGACAATCAGGCCTCAGCGTAGAAGCGATCCGCTACTACGAGCGTCGAGGCCTGATTTCTCCTGTCGGACGCCTGCCCTCCGGTTATCGCACCTACCACCCCAACAGCCAGCAACGGCTGCACTTTATCCTGCGCTGCAAAGATCTGGGCTTTTCTCTGGATGAAATTCTGGAACTGCTGACACTGCAGCCGGAGCACAGCTCGGCTGAAGTCAAAAAGCGGGTGGAGGAAAAGATCAGTCTGGTGGAACAGAAAATAACCCAGTTACAGCAGCTTAATCAGTCACTGCATCAGCTGAATGACCTGTGCTGTGGTGACGGCCCGGTCTCGGATTGCCCGATTCTGGAGTTTCTTAAAGACAGCTGAAGTACCAGGCAGGCAAGAACACCCACCTGGCAAGCGATTACAGCGTAATCGTCTCTACACCGTCCGGCGTCCCCATCAGCACCACATCGGCACCCCGGTTCGCGAACAGACCATTGGTCACAACACCAATAATCCCGTTGATCTGAGTTTCCAGCGCTTTGGCGTCAGTAATTTCCATATCCTGCACATCCAGGATCAGGTTACCGTTATCGGTGACAAAGTTCTCACGCCATACCGGCATACCGTCGAGCTTCGCCAGCTCGCGCGCCACATAAGAGCGCGCCATCGGAATCACTTCCACTGGCAGCGGGAACTCACCCATCACCTCAACGCGCTTGCTGCTATCAACAATACAGACAAACTCTTTCGCCACCGCTGCCACGATTTTCTCACGCGTCAGCGCACCGCCGCCGCCTTTGATCAGATTAAGCTGACCATCAAACTCATCTGCGCCGTCAACATAGACTTCCATATCATTGACACTATTGAGGTCATACACGGTGATACCGTGCTTTTTCAGCCGTTCAGCCGTCGCTTCCGAGCTGGCAACTGCACCGTCAAAAAACGTTTTGATATCAGCCAGTGCATCGATGAAGAAGTTGGCAGTAGAGCCTGTACCCACACCGACAATCGAGTCTTTGCCCAGTTTCGGCTTGATATACGCCACAGCAGCCTGCGCTACCGCCTGTTTCATTTCATCCTGTGTCATCCAGCATCACCCCGGTGGTCTTGAAATTAGAAGCTATGGAAAATCTGGCCGAATTATACGCCCAGTGCCCGCTCGCTTATAGACGCAACTGCACATTGCATTTATGCTTTCCTGTTCTTTTTATGGACAGTGATGTCCTTTCTCCCACTCACTGTGAAGTTCCTGGTATGCCACACCGTTATATCAAGCGAATCCTCGAAGCCCGCGTCTACGATGTGGCCAAAGAAACCCCTCTGGATCATGCACCGATGCTCTCTTCCCGCATTGGTAACAACATCCTGCTCAAACGTGAAGACGAACAGCCCGTGTTCTCGTTCAAAGTGCGTGGGGCCTATAACAAAATGATTCAGCTGACGGACGAGGAAAAAGCCATTGGGGTGATTACCGCCTCGGCGGGCAACCACGCCCAGGGCGTGGCTATTTCCGCACAGAAGCTGGGCGTGGACGCCACCATCGTCATGCCAAAAACCACCCCGGATGTGAAAGTGAATAACGTCCGCGCACTGGGTGGCAAGGCAATACTGGTTGGCGATGCCTTCGATGCCGCCCGCGTCTATGCACTGGAGCAGGCGGAAGAGAAAGGACTGATCTACATCCCACCCTACGATGACCCGGATGTCATTGCCGGCCAGGGCACCATTGCCATGGAGCTGCTGCGCCAGCACACCGGGCACATTGATGCGATTTTCGTACCGGTGGGTGGTGGTGGTTTAATTGCCGGTATTGCTGTTTACATTAAATACCTGCGTCCAGAGATCAAGATCATCGGCGTCGAGCCGGAAGACTCCAACTGCCTGCAGGCTGCACTGGCCGCCGATAAGCGGGTAGTGCTTGATCAGGTGGGTATTTTTGCCGATGGCGTGGCCGTAGCCCAGATTGGTGAACATACCTTTGAAATCGCCCGCCAGTACGTGGATGAGGTGATTACGGTATCGACCGATCAGATCTGCGCGGCCATCAAGGATATCTTTGATGACACCCGTTCAGTCTGTGAACCGGCGGGTGCGCTGGCCGTGGCTGGCCTCAAGCGCTATGTGGAGCGCCAGCAGTGCCGTGATGAAACGCTGATTGCAATCGACTCCGGCGCCAACGTCAATTTTGACCGCCTGCGTCATGTCGCTGAACGGGCCGAAATCGGTGAGAAGCGTGAAGCCATTATCGCCGCCCGAATTCCCGAGCAGCCTGGCAGCTTCCTCAAGTTCTGTTCGGCACTGGGCTCACGCAATATCACCGAGTTCAATTACCGCTTCAGCGATAAAGACAAAGCCATTGTGTTTGCCGGCATCCAGCTTAAAACCGGGGGCGATGGCCGGGAAGAGCTGCTGAGCGAGCTGTCGGACCAGGGCTATGAAGTCACGGATCTGTCCCATGACGAAACCGCCAAATTGCATGTGCGTTATATGGTCGGCGGCCATGCACCGGCGGCACTGGGCAATGAGATCCTCTATCGCTTTGAATTCCCGGAACGTCCGGGTGCACTGATGAAGTTCCTCAAAAAGCTGGGCGGACGCTGGAACATCTCCATGTTCCACTACCGCAACCACGGTGCAGCCTTTGGCCGAGTACTGGTCGGTATGCAGGTGGAGGAAACCGAACGGCCAGCGATCGAGCAGTTCCTGGATGAGATCGGCTACCACTACTGGGACGAGTCTCAGAATCCGGCTTACAAACTGTTTTTAGGCTGACCGTTTCCCGTCACCCAGCATAAAAAACGCCTGGCAGGCTTCCCTGTCAGGCGTTTTTATCAGGGTTTCACGGACGTCAGAAGCAGCGCTGCAAACCAGCCGCTCGCGGAGCGAGCTGCTACAGAGGCGTGACCTGATTGTGTTTACAGGCTTTCAACGCTGGCCTTTACGCTTACGCCAGAACTGCATCACCAGCGACTCAAGCTCCGAGACCATGGCATTGATACTACCGGTGGCATCCCGGTTGCGCGCCGCACCTTCCATGGTCTGTTCGGACGTTGTCCGGATTTCACAGACACTACGGTTAATATCGTCTGCCACGCCACTTTGCTGCTCCACTGCAGTGGCTACCTGCTGGTTCCTGTCCAGGATATCTTGCATTGCCCCTGAGATCTCACTTAACGCCTGGTTCGCTTCCGCTGCCTGCTCCACAGTGCCCTGCGCATGTTCGGCACCCTGCTCCATCGCAGAAACGGTCTGCTGCGACTTTCTTTGCAAGTTAGCCACCATCTGTTCAATTTCACTGGTCGCCTCACGGGTTCGTACTGCCAGTTCCCGCACCTCATCGGCCACCACCGCAAAACCTCTGCCTTGCTCACCGGCCCGCGCCGCTTCAATTGCCGCGTTCAACGCCAGCAGATTGGTTTTGTCGGCGATATCGGTAATAGTATCGACAATATCGGAGATGCCGTCGGCTTCATGCGCAAGTTGCTGAACAGAGCTGGCAGTATTAAGAATCTGATCACACAGTTCGCGGAGCCGCGACACGGTTCCGTCCACCAGCGAGATACCCACTTCAGCCTTGGCACTGGCCCCTTTCGCCGCTTCAACCGTCTGCCCGGCATGACCCGCCACCTCCTGCACACTGGCCGACATCACCGTGATGGCTGCAGCAACCTGTTCTGTCTCAGCATATTGGCGGCCTACTTCAGAGTTGGTATGCTCAGCCTCCTTCGCAACCCCCAGCGTGTCCACCGACAGTTTCTTCGAGGCATCACTGAGCCTGCCCACAATGCCGACAGCATCGGACTCCAGCCGCTGCATGGCCAGATCAAGCCAGCCCAGGTCGTCATTGCGGCCACTGTAAACATAACGGGCAACCGGGTTATTGCTGATATTGCGCGCCTTCCTGACCAGCTGCATATGAGGCCCCATCAACACCCAGGTACCGATCATCCCGACCAGCAGCACCGCCAGCCAGGGCAGTAGCTGCACCAGTGAATACAACCCTGCAGCCCAGCCCAGCGTGCTTGCAAGTAGTAACAACAGCCCCCAGAAACACAACAGCCGTGCCGTCAGACTCATACCATCTTTCAAAACCCGAGGAGATTTCCCCGCATTTAACTGGCCATACAGCTTTTCAGCACGCCCCACCATTTCTCGATCAGGCTTACGACGAACTGATTGATATTCCACTACTTTGCCGTCACGAATAATCGGACTGACGTAGGCATTAACCCAGTAGTAATTACCGTTTTTACAACGGTTTTTAACGACACCCATCCAGGGGCTTTCTTGCTTTATGTTTTTCCACAAATCTGCAAATGCGGCTGGCGGCATGTCAGGGTGACGAACAACATTATGATTCTTTCCCAGTAACTCTTCTTCAGTGAAACCAGACAACTTTTTAAAGTCATCATTAACGTATCTAATAATACCTTTCGGACAGGTCGTAGAAAGTATATTAATGCTTTCTGAATAGTCCTCTTCTACCCCGGTAACGGGCATATTCTTTTTCATGATGGAGGAGCCTCATGTTCACCTGCACGGCTGACGGAAAGACGACAATTTACAGCAAAAAGCTGAAGATCAGCGCAATTCCTATCCCTTTACCAGCCCTCTTATGAGGGAGGTCGCAGCTTTTATTGACAGGCAACAAGGCCTGTATTCTAGTTATATCGCGACACACCGGCGCTGTAGATGCTCACTCTTGTGGTGAACTACTCAGCATTCTTCAATATGGCCAAACCATCAATCCTGCCACTCCAGCCAGGATATACGTTGATGCATATCAAACTGACCGGCATTAGGCATGGATAACTGTTTCAGTCACTGATATTGGAAACTTATTGAATAATAACAAACGAAAAGAGCATGAAATTCTCGACAAAACGAGGAATAGCCATTACCAAAAACTTGCAGAACACTCTTCAGTTAGCACCGTGTATGTTCTATTTGATCTGACGCATAAGACATAAAAAAACCGCCGATTGGCGGTCTTTCTATGTCTTATGCGTATCAGGGCATTTCTGGCGAGTGGTTAAAACTCTGACTGAAGAAAGCCTTCGCCGTAAACAGTAATAGCGACGTCAATCCCCATATCAAGCCGAGCACCACACCTGCATCGACAATCCCTCGCCAGGGTTGCTCAAGCAGGTGAACTAACTGTACCAGCACTACAATCCCCAACGTCAGGCAGATGGTCACAATCTGACGACGGCGCTTGATATGGAAATAGCCCATACAGAACATCGGTGCCAGCGCGAGACGTAACGGCGTTACATTCTCCGATAGATAACGGATACGCGCCGCCACACGGGGTGAGAAAGCCTGCTGAAAGCCACGATAACCCTCAGCAAAGCCCATAAAGACCAGGCTGAATAGCAACGCTGCCCAATGAAGAGCACTTAAAGGTTGCGCCATCAGATCCAGTGCCGCCAGCCCAAGTCGGTAAATTGCACTGCCTAGCAGCACAGCAATACCTGTAAGCCCCCAGAGGGCTGCCACATAACCAATCACTGTATTCTCGAAACCCGACAGGAAATAAAGTCAGCTATTATACGCCCGCTCCATACCCCGATGCCATCAACACAAAGCGCCACCTCTGAAAGCTTCAGTAAAGCGAAAGCCCCACAGACAAAAACGCCGACTGAGAGCATCAGTCGGCGCTGTTCGTATCGCTGCCGTTGTAACTGAATTAGAAGCTGTAAGGGAATTTCACCGACAAACTCAGATCAGGTGCATCCGGCGTCAGACCAATCCCCAGCGACGTAGACATCGCCCACTTTGGCCCCAGTGCATAGGTCACACCGGTGCTGAACGTCGCGGCATTGGCATCCGAATGTGTCACCTCATTCCAGCTACCACCCGGTGCCCGGGTTTCCGATTTAGTCTGGAATCGCTGGGAATAGGAGAAGCTCATACTCATACGATCATTGATAGCGAAGGCCACACCTAAGCCATAACCCAGCGCATCCCCAAGGCGTACTTCACCTGGGCTGGTTACCCCTGGTACCGAGGAGATATCATCAAAGGATCCATCAAAGTGATGGGTGTATTCCATGTTAGCAAACAGGATCGCTGGGTCCGTTGTTTTCACAAACGAGAATCCCGTACTCGCCGCCCAGACACCACTACCCGATGGCAAGGTTTCCGGGAACAGCAAAGTAGTGCTCTCAACCGTCCGTTCGATCTGCTTGATACCGTAAGGATCTTTACCCGTGGGCGCTCTTACACGCAACGACCAGACCGTATCAGGCCAGCTCAGCGTCTCAGCGAACACCTTGTAACTGGTACTCAGCTCAACATCACCCAGCTGGAACGTTTCATCAACATCAGCTTCAACCGCCGGGTCCGGGGTACCGGCCTGTGGGTCTTTGGTGTAGGAAGTCCAGCGCGAGATAAACGGTGCACTAACCCCCACCTGCCAACGATCGGTCAGGTTGTAGCGAGCGCCGATATCAAAGGTGAGAATGTCAGATTCAACGTTATCTACCGACACTGCCCCAAGGAAAATCGCATCCAGCGCAAGGAAACCATCCAGCACCAGCTCTTTACGATCGTAATGGCTGTAAGTAAAACCAAATTCGAGGGTTAATGGGCGGGAAAACAGCGCATGCTCTTCCTGCAGGAAGTTTTCTACGCTCTGGCTGGGCGCCGCTTCTTTTTGAACCTCATCGGAGGGGCCTGAAGCGATCTGAGCAGCGGCCTTGTCAGGCTGGCGCGCTTGCGTTGGAGTGCCCTCAGTGCCGGGCACTTCGAGGCTGTTCAGTCGGCTATCCAGCTGATCAAGCTGGCCTGACTGGCGCTTATTAATAAGCTGTAGCTGCTTTACCTGAAAGCGAAGCTGATTAAGCTCCTGCATTTCCCCTTCCGTCATCGCTGCCGCACTATGGGAACCATAAAGTGCCGCGATTACAGACAAAAACAGCGAGGAACGTTTGGCTAGGTCACGCATCGAATATTCCCTGTCTGAATAACTTTCGAGTACAGGCTACTACCCGGCTTCCTGCGTTGTTGCGTCACAGCATAGCAGCCAGAGCAGGCTTATCGTACCCCCAAAAGCGTTGAAAGAATGCGGCGAGTCGGCGTCATGCTGGGCCGAATCGCTCGATCTCGGGTTTCAATTATCACAGATGTACCGTTAGTTACCCGGTTCATACTGCTATCCAGCTGAGCGCTTTGCAGCAACCCACGAATGTCATTGCCATTTATCGATTGAACCACGCGGCCAACCCCTGGAATCTGTATTTCGTAACCGATCTGATTACGTGCAACAGTCACCTGAGTTACTGCGCCATTTTCGGCCTGATAAGTCTGTATGCCTGAGCCTGTGACCAGGTTGGCACTGCCCGTGGGCTCATCAACGCCACGTCCATTAATACTCCATAGCACATCGTTTGTCACATCATTGCCATCACCTGCGACCTGAATTGCCTGAACCACGCCACTGGCATCATCCAGCCCATCATTGGAGACATGGGCCAGCTGTGCACCTGATAACTGATCCGCCGAAACCTGTTGGCCCGGCTCAGTATGGTAGACAGTCAGTACGGGCGCAAACTGGTTGGCCAGATCAACATTCAGGTGCATATCCATCATATGCTGGCTGCCATCGGCCAAGGCCCAACTTGTCGACATCGTGACGCCAAAAAAGGCAACCTGGCTGCCATCGACAAACTTACCTCGCATATTGGCCAGCACTGTATCACTGACTTCATCGCCGAATATCCCGGTATCAGGCATGACAGCCCAGGCAGGGGATGCTAGCCAAGCCGTCGTCGCCAGACTCAGTATGCAATGTTTGAAATGGCGCATTTTCAGGACCTCACAGAATGTAATGTTCAGAACAGATCAGCATGTCTGAAGCCAAAATCGATCAGTTCCGCGTCACTGAGCGGCGCACGGACATTGTGCAAAGCACGCGCAGTCAGCGGGGGAGCCGGGTCCACCAGGGGAGATGTACGATCTATTCCATTACCAATGACAGCGAACACGATACCGTTCCACTGTGCTTTGAAATCCTCTTTTTTAACGATCTTGTTCCCCAGAGCCGGGTCCGCTATATAGACAAGATTTTTATCTGTTTTTTTCAATACCACAAAGTGCTTATAACCCTGTAGATCAAGCAGCACGATGGTCGGTACCCGTATATTTTCCAGTGCATCGACCGTTACTTTGTAACCACGGCCACGCATGCCAACACCATTGATATAATTCTTAATATCCAGCAGTGAAAAACCCTGCCGTTGAACAATTTCTATATCACTGACAGCAAACATGCCTTCCAGCACATCCCCTTCATCTACATCAATGCGATAGGCATATTTCAAAATCGTTGCCAGCGCAGCAGCCCCACAACTGAAATCAGTCTCCTGACGGACCAGATGCTGAAACTTGCGCCCTTTCATACTGACAACTTTACGTTCTTCGAACCCCTGGCTGAGGGTATGGCCATAAAACGGCGCTGCCTGAGTCGATGGGGAAAGCGTTGCCAGCGCAGACAGCGTTAGAGCTGTCAAAAAGGTATGTGCAGATCGGGCTGTATTCATGATGTATCCCTCCGGTGATAAGCTGACCACCCGGAGGTGGCCAGCAAACGATCAAGCTATTTCAGCTTCGCTTCGATCAGTTACCTTCACCGCCGCCAGTACCTGGCATTGGAGGCATACCACCTTCACCACCGATGTCGCCCATGCTAGGCCCACGCAGCGCGGCAATCGCCAGGCTGTTGTTCTGCAGGTTATTGGTACCACTTGTAATGTTCACACCAATGTTACCGCTGGCATTAGCCAGAGCATTGCTGCCCATGGTGCTGCGGTTCCAGCCACGCTCGTTAATCACCTGAGTCTGAATGACTGCAGTACCACTGAGAGAGCCCATCAACTGGATTGGGCCAGCTTCAGAGAACAGAACTTCGCCATCATCATTGAAGGCCAGCGCACCACCATCACCATTCAGGTCAGAACCACCCTGGGTATCTGTATCCAGGTCAACATGGGCGAGTCCAGGACCACCAGGATGACCTGTTCCACCCCATACATCAGGGTACACATCACCAATCTGGTCAGACTGACCACTGTAGCTGACATCTGGCAGGCCGAAGTACAGACCATCCCCTTCTGTTGGCGACAGGGAGAAGCTGATAGTGTCTTCGCGCGTTTCGTTCAGTGCGAGGTTATTGGTGTAATTGTCATGCGCATGCTGCTGTACATTGACAGTCGCCACACTCATGGCACCAAAGCCGACAGAACCAGCCAACGCGTTTTTCTGCACGTTGTTGTTACCAGAGGCTATGTTCACACCGATATTACCGCTGGCACCCTGTAATGCGCCGCTACCCATAGAGGCACGGTTACGCTGCGCGTAGTTATCCGTCCAGTTGTAGTAAGTCGTCTGATCAACAAAGATCTCAGCATCTGCGGATGAGCCGTGGGAGTAGTAACGCCCTTTGCCTTTACCTTCACCGAAAACAAAACCAGCATCGGTAGCAGCCAGTGCAGCAGAGTTACCCTGCACGTTGTTATCACCAGCAGACACGTTGACGCCTATGTTACCGGAAGCATTTCGCAATGCCCCATCACCCATATCAGAGGTGTTGCTGAAGGCTTCGTTATAGGTTTCATTACCCGTGGAAGACTGCGTATCATCCACAACCGCCATACCCAGACGGTCAATACCAATGTAACCACCCGTTTGAACCCGACCATAAATCCTGTTTTCCAGGCTTACTTTGACTTTCTTCTGGATCTGAGCACCATCACCATGATGACCCCCATGCCCACCAGCAGACGCTACAGTAGCAAAGGTCAGTGCGCTGATTGCCAGCGCCAGTGGCGCGATTTTGAATGCTTTCATCGTTTTCTTCCTCATGCGTTACGCAAATTTGGTTGTTCTACTGCCCGTTTGACGCACCCGTGGAAACCTCGAGTGCAAATTTGTTCGCCGTCTTGTTCCCTGCGCCTGCCAGTTGGTTGATCTGGACTAACCCTTTGGCAGCTCTGAATGCACCGTTCTCGATCCGTGCTTCCAGACTTCGCTCAGCAGCGCCTTCGGCTGTTTCCTGGTAGGTAAGGTTGCCCGTTACCTCCGCAGCCAGATCCGCTTCTGCTAATATCTGTCCTTCAAACCCCAGCCCGATGGCAAAGCCATTTGCCTGTGCATTACTTTCTCCACTGACCTGGTTTATAGAAACCAGACCAGAGACGTTCGCCAGCGCTCCTGTGGCGATGGTGCTGCGCTGTAAAGTTGAAGCTGCTATCTCATTCAGCTGCACACTCTGTTGCGCCGTTACCAAAGAGGCCACTCCCTGCCCCACCGCGACAGCCAGCGCTCCGGCATTCAACTGTGCATTGCCATCACCGGCGACCATGTTCAGTCCAATGACCCCTGTGCTGTTGGCAAAAACTCGAGAGTCAATCAACGAGTCGTTGTCAAAAAGCGGGCCTGCGGCCTGGGTCGGCGCTGCCAGTAATAGCGCACTGATCAGTGCACACAGGTTTAAATGCTGTCTGTTCATGGCTGTGTCCCGATTTCGATTCGGATGTAAACAGCGGAGTCTCGGCTACCCGGTGCTCCGTTTCGGTCTTGCCCATCCTCGTCCCAGAGAATCACGCCCCAGTCCACTTTAGGTCGTTGTGGCTGATCTACGCCCTGGCCGCGTATGCTATTCAGGTCTGAATTTTGCATTCCTGAACCAGAGGGAAGACCCATCTCAACATCATCTGCATTGGCCAGTGACTGACTCAGCCCCAATGTCAGCAGCGATGCTGCTAACACCTGACCAAGCCGCCTGGCGGTCCTGATCAGCGGGTTCTGTTTCAGCTTCTGGGTCATGCTTTCATCCCGTTAGTGAGCTTTTGTAATTACATAGAGCACAGGCAGTGCCAACATGCATAACATATTGATATTTAATGTTTTTTATCGCGTATATTCAGAGAGTCAACAACTCGACAGATAAAGGCAAAGAATACCCGACCAAAGTTGTAAAGTTTTCGTTACGCACAACGAACATGACAGAGGTAACTAATTGATATTGAAAGATTAAGAGAAATAGAAAAGGTGTAATGCGACTGTGACAGCTGTAGTAATCAGCCCCATAGCTGTAAAGGCAGCATGATTACGACCCTGCGTGGCCAGCGCACAACAGCCGTGATTACCTCTACGCATAAGTCTGAGTTCGCTCCGGGCGATCGCAGAGCGCGCTGGTGGGCAGGAGTTCAAGGAAGAAGCTTCGCGCCAGATCAACGCTACAGACATCGCCACAAGCAGCGACCGAGGTGACGGGGCAGACAGTAAAGGTGGAGATAAAGCGAAAACACAGGCATAAAAAAACCCGCCAACCAGAACGGTGACGGGCACTCAGGACTACAACAGAAAAATCAGTGGTTAACTCTCGCTATCACTTGTCAGACCATGCTTACTCAGCAGCCGGTAAAGCGTTACCCGGGACACGCCCAGCTCACGGGACGTTCGGGAAATATTGCGGTTATTACGCGCCAGAGCATAGCGGATAGTCTGTGCTTCAGCCTGCTCTCGCGCCTGCTCAAGTGTTATTACCAGGCCATTATCAGTACTGTCAACCAGCCCCAGGTCCGTTGGCGTAATCATCCGGCCATCACACATAACCAGCGCCCGGCGCACCCGGTTGATCATCTCTCGAACATTACCGGGCCAGCCATGACCATGAATCGCTTCCAGCGCCTTGCGGGTAAAACCATTGACCTGCCGTCCCGCATCAACCTGGAAACGATTAAAGTAAAATTTCGCCAGCAACTCAATATCTTCACCGCGGTCACGTAACGGTGGTGAATGCAGGTTCAATACATTCAGGCGGTAAAACAGATCCTCCCGGAAGTTTCCCTCCTCAACAGCACGGGCCAGATCAACATGGGTTGCTGCCACCACCCGCGTCTTCACCGATATGGACTGTGTGCCCCCGACACGCTCGATGGTGCCTTCCTGTAAAAAACGTAGCAGGTTCACCTGCATATCCAGCGGCAAATCACCAATCTCGTCCAGAAACAGGCTGCCGCCATGGGCCGCCTCAATCCAGCCGATCTTGCGCTGAGTCGCCCCGGTAAAAGCCCCCTTCTCATGGCCAAACAGTTCCGAATTGATCAGATTCTCAGGCAAAGCGCCGCAGTTAACGGCGACAAAAGGCCCTTTCTTATTGCGTGAGCGCTCATGCACCGCCCGCGCTATCAATTCCTTACCCGTACCACTTTCGCCCGAAATCAGCACCGGCGCATCCACCGCAGCCACCTTCCTGATCGACACAAACAATGAACGCATATGTTCAGATGCGCCCACCATCTCATAATCATCAAATGACGGCTCTGCCTGGCCCGTTTGACGCAGACATGCCATGCCATAGGCATGCCCCAGCGTAGAGAACAGCTGGGTCATGCCGGAGGCTATGGGCAAGGTGAAGTAATCGACAAAATTCTCGTGGATAATGCGGCACAAGTTGCCCTGTTTAAGCGATTCCGAGTGTGCCAAAGCAACCCAGGCCACCCCTTCACGCTCAGCAAAAAGTTCTTCAGCATCAATAAGTTGCTTATTAAACCCGTCAATATGAACAAGCCCGACACGGTACTGGTTATCATCCAGCAGCCGACTTGCATGGCTAATATCAGATGCGGTATCAACCTGCCAGCCATTGGCACGTATGAGCCCACCTAAATCTTCCTGTTGCATCGATGGACGTACATATAACAATGCACGTACATCGTCTGCTGGTCCTGTCAAATCCGTCATTCGCCCCCTCCAGCCAGACAAACCCGAAGTAAGTTGACGACCTCAGCTTTCCGGTTAGAGAGAAGTTTAGACAGGTTTTCTGGAATTCGACAGAAACGTCATAGAGTGGCAATAATCTATTAGCATCACCTTGAAAAGCCCGCTATCACCGGGGATAGCCAATGATAGCGGGCTTTATAGCAGACAAGCCTGATTAGACCGATGAAGAATTAGGACATGAAAAATAAGTCTGAAGATAATTGGCAGCTTCAGTATGGATATGCATGAAGTAAAGGCCTGGCACCCGCTTTCGCAGCTAAAAGCCACGATTTACCTGGCGACAGACGGGATGAAAAACTTTCATATAACTACCCCGCCTGACAAATCCTTGCCAGCCTGCAACCCCCTGTAATCTGGCCTGTTTAGAAAAATTGCTATCATCATCGGGCACAGATCAGCCATCAATGAAGCGGAAAAACTATCCATTTCCGCCCCGTTAATCGATCATTCAAGGTCGCGTCAGCAACGCTGAAACCAATGTGCTGGTACAGACGTCACCGTGATTCAGATAGCCTTCACTGTTCTGCTCTACCTGTGCCAACTGATAGCGATAGTTCACCATCAACCCGGCAGATTGCTGTAAACCCTTCTCCGAACAGTCGGCCAGCCAGTTCAACTGCGCCATCTCGGCACCATTGCTGAGGTGAAAGTGCGCGACAGGGTCCAGCGCACGCTGCCCACGCCGCGCCTGGGCCAGATACCGTGCCGCCTGCTGCATCAGCGGCCCCCGTAAACCCTCCGCCAGATCTGCATCCTGCCACCAGTGCGGCAGCACCAGCTGGCTATGCAACGCCTTACAGCTATCGTCTTCCTGCGCTGCCAGCCAGCGGCTGAAACCCGGCACCGGTGATAAGGTCGCAAATTGCTGCAGATTACTGAACTCCCGCTGTAATAAACCAACCACCCGTTTAATCAGGAAGTTACCGAAACTGATTCCCGCCAGCCCCGGCTGTGCATTGGAGATGGAATAGAAGATCGCGGTATCCGCCTGATGCAGATCGAGAATCGGCGCATCTTCATCCAGCAACGCCTGCACACTGGTCGCCAGCCCATTCACCAGTGCCACCTCAACAAAGATCAGCGGCTCACCCGGCATATTGGGATGAAAAAAGGCAAAACAGCGACGGTCCGAGTCCAGCCGATTCTTCAGATCTTCCCAGCTCTGGATTGCATGCACTGCCTCATAGGCAATCAGTTTTTCCAGTAGCTCAGCCGACGAATGCCAGCTGATCTGCTCCAGCCGCAGCAAACCAATATCAAACCAGTGGATCAGCAAGCGCTTAAGATCGGCTTCCAGCGCCGCCAGCGCAGGCTCTGCCTTGCGCAAGCGCAACAGCTCGGCGCGCATATCAACCAGAAACTTCACCCCTTCAGGCAACTCGGTAAACTGGCGCAACAGCTGTAAACGTGACGGCTCCAGCGTCCGTTGCAACTGCTGTCGCGCTTGCTGGCGCTCCAGCCCGACACTGCCTCGCCAGCCATCAATGGCCTGCTCAATGACCTGATCATCACAGTCAAACTGCTCTGCCAGCTGCAGCAGAAAGCGACGACGCCCATTATCATCCAGTAGCAGGTACGCCTCGCCCAGCTTTGCCGTGCGGGCGCGGGCCGCAATTTCCCCTCCCTCCGCTTTCAGGCAGGCACGGAGCCAGTCGTTAAGTACGGGCAGGTCTTCATCCGGCAGATCAGGCCGTAATTCAATGTCATCACTGCGGCTATCACCAATCCCATGCCAGACCTTACGTAGATGCTGCATTGTTCGATCAAGAAAGCTACTGCCCAGTTGTACAGCCATATCCCTACCCCTCCCGGCCTGTGGTCAGGCGACTCAGTTATGCCTCGACGGTACCAACCTGGCAAGGATTTGCCAAGAAAACAGCTAAGTAGATACCCCTATATAAAATTGCATCTATCAATCTATTCCCGCTAATATGGCGAAAATCTGGTCAACATAGCCATATGATCTGACCCGCATTTGCTTATAACGCGCAATAAAAACAACAAGGAGCACTTTATGCAGGATCTGCACGGTTATTACCTGGAAGACCTCGAAGTCGGCATGAGCGACAGCTACGCCAAAACTGTAACCGAAGCCGACGTGGTGATGTTTGCGGGTATCTCCGGCGACAACAACCCAGTACATATCAACGCTGAATACGCCGCCCAGACCATGTTTGGCCAGCGCATTGTGCATGGCATGTTCAGCGCAGCGCTGATCTCCGCTGTACTGGGCACACGGCTGCCAGGGCCTGGCGCGATTTACATCGACCAGAGCCTGAAATTTAAAGCGCCGGTTCATATCGGTGATACAGTAACGGCCATGGCGACCGTGGTTGAAATCAACCAGGAGCGTCGCCGGGTGAAACTGGAAACCGTGGTAAAAGTCGGTGACACCGTGGTTGCCGAAGGCGTTGCGACCAATATGGTTGATCGTAAACCCGCCTGAGGAGCCGCATGATGATGATTGATGCAAGCCGCTGTGCGCTGATGCTGATTGATGTGCAGGAAAAGTTACTGCCTGGCATCCATGAAAAAGATCAGTTTGTGGATAACTGTCGCTGGTTGCTGGAAGTCGGCAAGCTGATGGAGATCCCGACTCTGGCCTCGGAACAGTATCCACAGGGTGTCGGTCCAACCACCGATGTGCTGCGTAACCTGCTGCCTGAGGATAAGTTTTTCGGCAAGACGCACTTCTCCTGCGTTCAGGCACCGGATGTTTATCCACAGATGGAAGCCGTGAACCGGGAACAGTGGGTGCTCTGTGGTATGGAAGCTCACGTCTGCGTACTGCAGACCGCGCTGGACCTCAAAGCCCGTGGTCGTCAGGTGTTCGTAGTAGCCGATGCCATCTCCGCCCGCAATCCGCTGGACACCGAGCTGGCGATCAGCCGCCTGCGTGAAGAAGGCATCCGTATCGTCAGCCGTGAAATGGTCGCTTTCGAGTGGCTTAAACGTGCCGATGCACCCCAGTTCAAAGCCTTCAGTAAAGGCTACCTGCAGTAATCCTGCACAGCTGACCCGCGCTGCGGGTCAGCTATTCCTCTCGGCTTCAGCCATTATCCACAGGACAAACCGAGGCCTGACACCCCGGTTACTCAACACAGATTTAGCTCAGTCTGCCACCCAGGGATTACTGTTACCCTGGATTCGGCGAATACGCTGATCTCGCGCACGCTCCCAGTTATCCACCGGGTCCGCCTTATGCCAGGCTTCCAGCATCCGCCGCTGCTGTCGGCTCAACTTGAACCCGTACTGATCCTGCATATAGAAATAGATCCGCGCAATATCACCGCGAACAGCCGGTGCGGGTTCCGCTTTACGGCCTTTAAAATCGACCTCAAAGTCACATTGACCGTAGCGGCGAGGTTCGCCCGCCAACATCGAAAAGCGGTAATTTGATCGATCGCCGTTCACTTCGCCAATGGCCGGAACCAGATTATGAAGGTCCGATTCCATTACTTTGAACCGTTTGTCTTTACGACATTTTCTGCGACCGCCATCCTGCCAGCACTGTAGCTGGTGCCCCAGCTGCCAGGCGGGTACGACATGCTCCCACTCGATACGACTGGCACGTTTACGATTTTTCCGGGGGCTGTAATTACAACTGGCCAGATCCGGAATCAGCTTTTTACCTTTTAACTGGTAGGTACAACCACAATAGAAACTTGTTGGGCGATCACGGTAGATACCGGCCGCCACCTTTTTGGCTTTGCTAAATGATGAAGGTGGTGCAGCCTGCGCGGGCAGAACCATCAACAGCCATCCCAATACCACAACAACGGGATACCACATGGGCTGTGAACAACCAGAACATTCTCACCCGGCCTCACTCCCTGACGCACGGTGGATAACTTCAAACAGGGGCAGCGATCCCGCCACCCCGACTGCAGTGGTTAACGACGCTTACTTATTCAGAAAACCCCGCTGCTGCAGGAATGGCAGCATATGCGGGCGAGCTTCCTTACTGAGCATGCCGGAGATCTGTTCACTCCAGCTCATCTCTTTAGTGCCACCGGTACGGCTGGCGTAATAGTCGCGCACGGTTTCATCATACTCAGCAATCGTTGCCGCATCCTGGCTGTCATCATAGCTGTCCTGCTTGAGAACCACTGACAATGGCAACCGGGGCTTGGTTTCCGGATTCTGATCGGGATACCCCAGGCACAGGCCAAACACCGGGTACACCAGCTCGGGCAGGTCCAGCAGATCAGCAACCTCAGCGATCTTATTACGCAGGCCACCAATGTACACCACACCCAGCCCCAGCGACTCGGCGGCAACGACCAAGTTCTGCGCAAACAGACCACAGTCCAGTGAGGCGGTCAGAAACTGCTCGGTAAAACCGCTCGCCATCGGCGCGTCATGCATCTCGCACACCAGCTGGTGGCGCTTCATGTCGGCACAGAACACCAGAAACTGCGGTGCCTGTTCCACATACGGCTGCGGTCCGGCCCATTGCGCCAGTTTTTCACGTTTAGCGGGATCATTTACCTGAAGGACAGTACAGGCCTGAATAAAACTGGACGTAGCGGCCGCCTGACCGGCGATCACCAGCTCTTCAACCACAGACTGATCAACAGCCTGGTCAGTAAATTTGCGAATAGAACGGTGGGCTTTCAGCAACTCGATAACCGGCGTCATAACAATCCCTCTGCATAAACATTGTCGATGCCCGGCACTATGCCGTAAGCCAGCAATCGACACCAGTACAGACGTACAAACGTACAAACGTACAAACGTACAAAAGAATAATCGAGTATGGAATAGATAAGAGGAGTTATACGAAAAGAAGAGAAATGGTGCCGGCACCAAGAGTCGAACTCGGGACCTACTGATTACAAGTCAGTTGCTCTACCAACTGAGCTATGCCGGCGTGTCATTTCGGTAGCGGATATTATGGAAATGTCGGCACAAGTGCAATAGCAAAATACAAAAAAAATGAAAAAAAACGATATTATTTGTTTTTTCGCTTACAAAAACAGCTTTACGTTTATTATTCCACCGCGCAAACAGACAAACTAAATACATCCAGTTCAAAATTATCTTTCTGATTGTTCAAAATTATTCGTTAGTGTAATGTGCCTCCTCACAGGAGAGAAAATCAATGACATCCGGAAATCAAATTCACTCTGCACTTTATTTAGCATTTCAAAGATCGCAGTGGGCCGAATTAAGAGAATCGGTACCTTTAACATTAAGTGAACCAGAGCTTGCTGATCTTAAAGGTATAAACGAAAAGCTATCTTTAACTGAAGTAACGGATATCTACCTCCCCCTTAGCCGCTTACTCAACCTGATCGTGGGTTCTAGACAGAAAAGTGGTGTAGTACTCAACGAGTTTTTGAGCAGAACGCCACCTAAGCGTCCTTATATTATCAGTATTGCTGGCAGTGTCGCTGTGGGTAAAAGTACCACAGCGCGTATATTGCAGGCTCTTTTAAGCCAATGGCCAGAACACCCTAGGGTCGACCTTGTCACCACAGATGGCTTCCTATACCCATTAGCAGAATTAAAGCGTCGGGGACTATTACAGCGTAAAGGTTTTCCTGAAAGCTATGATATGAAAATGCTGGTTGAATTCATTTCGAATATTAAAGCTGGCAACCCTTATGTAGAAGCTCCGCTTTATTCACATGTTAGCTATGACCGAATCACTGATCAGCATCAAGCAATCGAGCAACCAGATATTTTGATCATAGAAGGCTTAAATGTACTTCAAACGGGCCAAGATGCTGCTGTTGGTATTCAGCAACCCTTCGTATCAGACTTTGTCGACTTCTCTGTTTATGTTGACGCTCAAGAGCAGTTATTAAAGAAGTGGTATATAGATAGGTTTTTGCAATTCCGAGGTGGCGCTTTTAGTGATGAAAAATCTTATTTTCACCACTATTCAAAACTTAATGATGCAGAAGCGCGACATACAGCAGCAAACATTTGGGATAGTATCAACGGCCCTAACCTAAAACTGAATATAGAGCCGACCCGCGATCGTGCCCATTTGATTTTACAAAAAGGCGATGATCACTTAATGAGCCAAGTATTGCTGCGTAAGTAATATTATCGAAGCGTTGCTTAAATACCTTTAAGTTGCGCTTCTTAGGCTTATCTCACCTCCGACAAAGGCTTCTATTCCCTTGTCAGTTTTCAATAAAATTGACCCTGTTTCATCTATCCCCTGACAGACTCCATCAATACACTTATCGCCTAGTAATAACTTCACTTTTTCACCATCAAAAATATCAACTTGCTTCCAGCGAGCTAGGAATGCAGATAAGCCCTCTTTTTCAAACAAAGTAAGGTCTTCATAAAGTTGATGTTGTAATGCCGTTGCCAGTTCGGTTTTGCTCGGTAATGAACGACTTTGAGATAGATCGCTCCAGGGTTGGTCTATCTTATCTCCCTGAGACTTAGACATAGACATATTTATACCGATACCAATCACTAGATGGCATTCAATACCCGCCTGACCATTCATCTCAACCAACACACCGGCAAGCTTTTTATTATCCAGATAAATATCATTAGGCCACTTAACACCAAGCCCCTCTATATTAAAACTGTTCAATACTTTCACTAAAGAGCAAGCAACGACCAAACTCAAGCCTGTTGCCTGTGCCATCCCTTGCGGTAAGTTCCAATACATAGAACAGTATAAGTGACATCCGTAAGGAGAAACCCATGTACGGCCTCTTCGGCCTCGTCCTGCAGATTGGTATTCTGCGATACAGATATCACCTGAAGATAACTCCTCAGAGTGCTTAAGCAAAAAGGCATTAGTGCTCGGGATCTCATTATAATAGAAACATCGTTGTGTAATCGCGCTCTTCAATTGCGCTTCATCAATCAAAGAAAGTGAATTAGCAAGCTTATAGCCCTTGCCTTTAACACTGAAGATATCAACACCATACTCTTCTAACGTACTAATGTGATTACTTATCGCCGTTCTCGATACTCCCAGCTGAGAAGCTAAACTTTCGCCCGACACAAACTGCTCAGAATCGAGTGCCAATAAAATTTCTCTTTTACGTTGCCACTGCTCAACCATCTATCAGTTCCTTTTCGCCATATGCGCCAATAACCCTCGGCTCAGCTTCTAACTTGACAGAAAACTGAGTGGAAATCTTCTCAATAATATACCTTGCTAGGCGCGCAACATCATCTCCTGTCGCCTCCCCAGTGTTGACCAATACTAAAGCTTGTTGCTCATGTACCGCCGCCTTACCTATCGAAAAACCTTTAAGTCCAGCATGATCAATTAACCAGCCAGCCGCTAACTTAACGCCACTATCGACAGGATAACCAACAATGCTTGGGTACTGCTCTTGTAGTATCAGAAACTGTTCCTGGATAATAATCGGGTTTTTAAAAAAACTGCCGGCGTTACCTAGTACCTTAGGATCGGGAAGTTTTGACATTCTCGTCTCACAAATACAATCAAAAACTTGTGAAGGCGTCACGGTTTTACTATCAAGTTTTTGTAATGGGCCATAGCCTAATTTAGGTTGCCATACTTTACTGAACTTAAAACCTACCGAAGTGATCACAGCAAGACCTTTAAGCTCAGCTTTGAAAATCGAGTCACGGTAACTAAAACGGCACTCTGCAGCACTTAATCGCTTTAATTTACCGTCAGAAAGATCGAGATATTCGACCCAATCACATACATTTTCAAACTCGACACCATACGCACCAATATTTTGAATAGGTGCAGCGCCAACCGTTCCAGGAATGAGGGCCAGATTCTCTAAGCCACCAATACCAAGCCTTAAGCAGTGTTTGACCAATTCGTGCCAATTTTCACCCGCCTCAACTGCCACTAGATAGCTTTCGCCATCATCTTTGACTTCTATTCCTTTAGTCAAGATGTGTACAACTGAACCCAGATAATCTTCAGTCAGTAAGATATTACTGCCGCCGCCAAGCAGAAGAAATGGTTTTTGTTCCTGATATAGCCCAAGGCAAGACTGAATTAACGCCTGCTTCGAGTCTACTTCAATGATCGAAATACACCCTTGGTCAATCGCAAAAGTATTGTAAGCCTTCAAAGAATGGAATTGTTCAGCGAGCATAAGAGAGATTAGCTTCAAATCTAAAAGCACTATTGTAACGTATTTCCCGAAGAGAAAATATTAGCAGGCTAAATTCTGACACATAAGCCAACAGAGATTAAGCCAGAATCTCTATCCTGCTACAAAGGTCTCCTAATAAAGTGGCTTCTCTTACTATTAAATCAGCTGTGTGCCTGGAAATGACAAATTGCAGACGTAAAAAAGCCCGCTGCTTAAATACTAAATAGGCGCCTGTCATGGCCAGCTACGCTAAAGCTTCGCGCTCATAAGCACATCGCTATCGCAATATTCGCCCTACTCTTTATTATCCCCGAAGGGGACACATGGGGGCGAAAAAGTAGTGTATTGGATGCGCAGCATTCAGCTGCTTTGTAGCGAGAAGTGACGAAGTCGCTGAACTGGGGAGTCCGCTTAGCGGCGGGTCGACATCGAGGTAGGCATTGCACGTACGTGCTTAAGTGGATAAGCCACCTGTCTGTAATAAATTCAATACGGAAAATGAAGTTTCAAACTTCTAAAATCCCAAACGCAAAAAAGCCACCTTAATAAGGTGGCTTTGTCACTTAAATAGGCGCCTGGAAATGACCTACTCTCACATGGGGAGACCCCACACTACCAT